>NZ_MTHB01000095.1 GCF_002220365.1 Caballeronia sordidicola
CCCGCCGGCGTGACGCCGATTGAATGGCGATTGCTGACCAATCGCGACGTGCCGGATCTGGCCGAGGCCGCGCAGTTGATCGATTGGTATCGCGCCCGCTGGGAGGTGGAAACCTTCTTTCATGTGCTGAAGAACGGTTGCCGAGTCGAGGCGCTACAGCTGAGCACGATCGAGCGCATCGAGCGGGCGCTGGCGGTGTTCATGGTGGTGGCGTGGCGCATCGCTCGTCTCATGCGGTTAGGCCGAACCTGCCCGGACCTCGATGCCGGACTGCTGTTCGAGCCCGATGAATGGAAGGCCGCCTTCATCCTCAACAAGAAGACCCCGCCCGACAAACCGCCGCGGCTGAACGAAGTAGTACGGCTCGTCGCCATGCTCGGCGGCTTCCTCGCGCGCAAAGGCGACGGCGAGCCTGGCGTCAAAACCATCTGGCAAGGCATGCAGCGAGTGGTGGACTTCGCTGCTGGCATCAGATACGTACGCGAGCTTGAGCATCAGACTTGTGTGTAATGGAATGGGCTTAAGGCTCGCCAGGGTTTTAAACGTCGATTTACTTTTTACTTATGAGGTACAGGGGAATTCAGTTGAGGGTTACACGCGCGGCGCCGGATGAAGTCGCGACGGTCGATAATGGCAGCCCATTTTTTCAGTCGTGGTGCGTGCATGCGTCGATCCACTGGCGCGGCATTGAAGCTGCCTAGGAGGAAACGCAAAAAACTGGCCATTCAGGCGTTGGTGGAATCGGAACCGATCTGTGAAGTGTCCGCGCAGCTCGGTGTGAGCCGCAAGTCCATCTACGCGCAATAGGACAAGGCGTGCTCACCTAAGCGCGACCGCCGCCGCACCGCCGGGCTCACGCGCGTCCGTCAGGCCGGAGCCCAGGCGCATGCGCTGGCCCGTGACGTGGGCTGGCTCGCCCAGCGGCTCAGCCATGACATCCTGGCGCTGGCAGGGCCGGTGCTGGCCACGCGGCAGGAGCTGTACGATTTCGTGGTCGATGAGTTGCGACGGCGTGACTTCCTGGATCCTCGCCCACGCCGCGCAACGGTTCGCTGCTGGAGAATCTCAACCTGCGGGAGCGCAAATACGCAACTACTCCACGCTGCGGCGCCATCTTGGCACCCCATAACTCGGTCACTGGGCAGCAGTAGCCGCGCCGGAACGATTCAAGCGGCAACAGGCGTTGTCTCGACCGGTCCGGCTATCAGGTCGTACTCGTCGAGCAAGGCCCGGACTGTGTCGATCTCATTGAACATGAGGACATCGAGGATACTCAGCCAAGGGACGAACGTGTTGCCGAATTGCGGATAGGTGACGGGCCGCGATCGGAGAAAACGCAAATCGATCCCTCGCGCTTCGAAGGCCTCAGCACCATACAAACTTGTTCCCCCGATGGCATTGATGTAAGTCGTGGCACCGAGCGCCTCGCAAAGCGCCAGGACCTTGTCCTGCCCCCGAAGCGCGTGATCGATCGGCACGGAAGACGACACTACAATCCGGGTTCCGATACCGAGTTCGGCGACAGTCCGTTCAAGCGCGTACAAGATGAAGCGAAAAAGATTGGACTCGCCATGCATGACGCACCGCTCGAAAAGTGCAAACGCGAGCTCAAACCGTGGCGCCTTCGCGTAAGCAGCACGCAATTGATTGAGCAGTTTCTTTTTTTCGAATGCCGGCGCGATTGTCCGATCGACTACATCCAGCGAATCCGAGGCGTTTTGCAAGGGAATACTGAAAAACGCGTCCGTTCCATTTTGAAGAAAGCGATTGCGATTGAACCAGCCTTTCTTCGTGTATTTGATGTTGTCGTACACCACGAAGACGTCTGCCGCCTTCAACAGCTGAAAGTAGCCGATGTACGGGAAGAAGTACGGCTGCATGATGGCTACTTTCATCGTATCGATTCAGATATCGGCGCCACGTTCGGAGATCACGTAGATGCTCGAGCAGAGGTCGGGGTAGACTCGTCCCAGTTCAAAGCAGCCGTCGAGGTACTCTTTCGAGATGATGCCGGCCTTGAGCGCGGCGTCGAATTGGAAGTTCGCCAGGCCTTTGAACACGATGCCGCCTTGCGTAACCGGCCGCAGCTTCGCCGCCCGCACGTCGGCCTTGAGCGTATCCAATGAGTACGTCACACGGTGGCCGTGTTCGGCCTCGGCGTGGGTCACGGCGGCGGCATGATCGATCAAGCCCATGTTGACGGCGATCTGACGCGACGCGGCTCGTGCATTCGGTGCGGCGACAAACAAACGACCACGCTCCGAGAGCCATCCCCCAATACGGTTAAGCACTTCGACGGGGTGGTCAAGGTGTTCAAGCGTATGAATCAGGAAGATGTTGTCGTAACGCCGTTCGGGCTCGAAGGTCTCGAAGGTCGAATGATGGAACCTGACCTCGTTACCCACATTGGCGGAGGCGATCGCTATGCAGTCCGATGATGCCTCGACCACTTCGACAGTCGCGAACTGCTTTTGCAACAGCTTCGTGAAGTGACCCTCGAAGCAGCCGAGTTCGAGCACGTCGTTGCCCACAAAAAACGGTGCGAACGTCTTCAGCATATAGGCATGCATCAGGTAGTCGAATTCGTACGCGTACTGGTGTTCGGGATGATCGCGAGCTTCCGCGTTATAGTCTCTGCTCGTCATGTCAGTCCTGTCCACGTTGATAACTGCGCTGCTCGACCGGTACATAAAACTCTTCAAGAGATTCAGGCACCCGCGCATTGAAGCCGATTACCTGCCGCAACCATGCGTCCCGGCGCGCGAGATCGCTATATCCGACCAGCCGCGCGTAGTCGAGTTGCGGTTTGAAAAACGGGCTGGTGAACGTCAGTGTCAGCGCTCTTCGCGGCTGGCTTGTCGTGTTGCAGCCGGCTGCATGCCACATGCGCGAATCGAATAGCAGCACGGAGCCGCGTTCACCGGTCGCACGCGACGCCTGCGTGTAGAAACGGTCGTCGTCGGGCGCTTCTGGCTGGTTTTGCGAATGCGACAGGATGTGCGTCGCACCGTTTTCCAGCGTGAAGTCGTCGAGCATCACGAGCGCGTTTAGCATGAACCGCCGTGAATCGGAGCCGAAGCGGATATCGCGATGCACCTTCTGCACATACGCGTGCGCGCCGCGTTCATTGATCACGCCGCCATACGAATTCAGGATAAAGTTGCCGCCGAAAAATGCCTTGAACAGCGGCTCCATCACGTTGAATTCAGCAAGCAAATCGACGTAGCATGCGCTATCCATCAGCAAATGGTGCAAGGTACCGGCACTGTTTTCCAGGACGCCGTTGCGACGCCGGATGTCGTCGCGCAAGCTGAGCGACGGCGCAAGTGCGTCGACGAGCGCGTCGATCAGATCGGTACGAATCAGGCGCGCAAGCACGGTCCAGCCGGTGGTTGTCAGCGCGGCTTCGTGGTGTGGATCAATCGGATTCATTGACGGGGGGGAGCACAGTGGACGATGGAATTGGCCGGCCGGTAGCGAGCGAGGCCATCGGAATAACGTCGAGATAGCGGCCGCCTTTATAGGCTGCCTGTCGGAACAGGCCCTCGGCACGAAAGCCCACTTTCTCGTAGAGCGCTTTCGCGCGCGCATTGGACGCCAGGACCGTCAGGAAAATGCGGTGTAGATTCAGGTCGTCGAATGCATGCTGGAGCGTCAAGCGTGTCGCTGCTTCACCGATCCCGCGGCCTCGCGCCGATTCCACGCCGATCTGGATCGAGAATTCGGCAGAGCGGCTGACCCAGTCGATACCCAGCAGATAGGCGACACCCACCGCTTCGCCCGTGGACTTGAGACAGATCGCGAGGCGAACGTTTTGCGCGCGCGAAGCCAGATAGGAATCGAACCATTTCTCATCGATCTCGCTGCCCACGTAACGAAAGCTGCCGCCCAGCAGTCCAACCAGCTCGCGGTCGGCACGCCATGCGGTGACGGTGGAAAGGTCGCGACGTTCGAGTTCGCGGAGGAATATTTCGTCGTTGATCATGTCCGTCGGTCCAACAAAGATCGCACCATCATGTCGAGTTGAGCACGCGAAAGCCGCTGATCGCAGGGCAGGAACACCGTCGATCCCGGCACAGTCCTCTCGAAGTCCGGCATCGATTCAGTCGTGGCCACTTCGGGCCAGTAACTCGGTGTGTAGATGCGTTGCGCTCGCAGTTCCTCGCGCATACCGGCAGGCGCACCCAGATACGGATAACAGAGCGGCACCGCAACGGGGTTAGCTTTGAAGCTGAAGTGGTTGCAGCGTTGCAGCTTCTCGTGGAGAAACGCGAAGTTCTCAACTCGTCGCGCCCGCACATCGTCGTAATCGATGCCGGCGAGAAGGCGCTGCGTGAGCGCGGACATGCGCTTGGGTTCCTGTAGCTTCAGGCTTTCCTCGGCCGCCGCATAGTCGGCGTAGCCGGACTCCGCCTCGTCGGCAATGCGCTTGAGCAGGTGCACACATCGATCCAGCGATCCGCGATCGACCGCCGCCGGTGTACTGATTGCCTCGTTCGTGACGAGATAGCGCTTCAGACGCTACGGGCAGGTTGTCGCGATGCGCCGAGGGCGTTCCCCGATACATGGGAAATTCGGAAATCAGCGGATAGAAATAGCGTCGCACGATGATCTCGTGGTCACGGAATTTCTGATACAAGGCATCGCGAGAGAGCGGGTAGTCGTTCTCGACAAGGATAGGAAAATAGGAGTAGTTCGCGGTTTTTTCCCCTGCGTCATTCACGCAACGAACGCCCGGCACATCGCGCAGCAACGTTCTGTACCGCGCGTCGATTTCCTTGCGGCGCGCGAGCGCCACGTCGATGTGTTTCAACTGCAGCAGACCGAACGCCGCGTTGATTTCGCTCATCTTGCCGTTGATACCGGGCGCGACCACGGTCACTTCGTCGACGTACCCGAAGTTCTTCAAATGATCGATGCGCTGCTTGGTCTTGGCATCCGGGCAAATAATGGCGCCACCCTCGAAGGTGTTGAAGACTTTTGTAGCATGGAAGCTGAGCACGGCGAGATCGCCATATTGCAGCACGCTGCCGTTCTCGGTCTGCACGCCGAACGCGTGGGCGGCGTCGTAGATCACCTTCAGGTTGTAGTTGTCGGCGATCTTCTGGATTGCTTCAACATCACACGGATGCCCATAGCAATGCACCGGCATGATCGCGGTCGTCTGCGGCGTGATGGCCGCCTCGATCTTTGCGGGATCGAGATTGAGCGTTTTGGGATCGACATCCACGAACACCGGCTTGATGCCGTTCCACAGCAACGAATGAGCGGTCGCGACAAACGAGTACGGCGTCGTGATCACTTCGCCCGTGATTCGCAGGGCCTGGAGTGCGGTGACGAGCGCGAGCGTGCCGTTGGTGAACAGCGCCAGGTGCTTGACGCCAAGGTAATCGCAGAGCGCCTTCTCGAACTGCTGATGGAACGGTCCACCGTTGGTCAGGACCTTGCTTTGCCAGATCTTTTCCAGATAGGGAATGAATTCGCTGAGCGGCGCAAGATGCGGTTGCGTGACGTACATGCGTTCGTCGACTATCGGCTCAACGATGCGAATGGGATGGCTCAAGGTTTCCTCCGGGAGCACATAGGGTTGCAGCAACGGCATCAATGGCTGTCCAGCGCGCCCGTGGCGCGCACTTCGAGCGGCGCCGCCGGCTGGCCGGCGCACCAGCGTCGCCACATGTCGCGCAGCACGAGCGAGAAGCTGTCGGCGATCAATCGCGAATTCAACAACGGGGATGTCCGGAATTGCTCGCGCAGGCCTGCTCGAATCCCGGCGAGCGCCTTCAGGTCGGAGGCAATCGCGAGACCCTTGGCAACGAAGTCGTCTTCATCAGAAGCGATGAAACCAAACAGGCCGGCATGGGACATGACCGTCGCGCCAGCGCGACTCGGTATGGTGTCGCCAGACTGCGTGAGCGTGGGCACGCCCATCCAGGTCGCGTGCATGGTGGTCGTGCCGCCGGCGTACGGAAACGTGTCGAGGCACAGGTCGACATGATGGTGCTGCTGCAAATAAACCGGCTCTTCGGAGCGAGCGCGGAAGTCGAGCCGATCCTTCGCGATGCCCTCGCTTTCGAACCATTCGATCAGCTTTGAATGATCCCCGCCGGGCGGCATGGCGCCAAGCAACATGCGCGAGTCGGGCATCGCGCGCAACAGCTTGGCCCACAGCGCGACGGTGGCCGGGCGAATCTTGCTTACGCGGTTGAAACTGCCAAAGGTGAAATAGCCGTTGCGAAACGCGGGCAAGCCGTTGACCGGCGGCGAGGCTGGGTAGGGCGAGAACGCCGAGCAAGCCGGAAGGTAGGCAAGCTTTTCGGTGAATTGGTTCTCCGCTTGGCCGGGCGGCACGAGAAAACGATCGGCGAGATAGTAGTCCATCGCCTGCAGGCCGGTCGTGCCGGGATAGCCGATCCAGCTTGCCTGGACAGGAGCCGGCTTGCGAGCGAAAGTCAGCAGCCGGTTACGGCCAGTGTGCCCGGAAAAATCGATCAACACGTCGATTCGATCCGCGCGGATTTTATCGGCGAGGGCTTGATCGCTCAGGCCCGCAATGTCGTTCCAGTGCTGCACATGCTGCTTGAGCCGGAGGGTTGTCTGATCCTGCAACCCATGGTTGTAGTACACGTGCAGCTTCAAGGCCGGGTCGTTCGCGAGATGGGGCAGCAGCGGCTCGACAAAAGACGAGACGGCATGCTGGCAGAGGTCGCCGGATACAAACCCCACATTCAACTGGCGCTCCGGATCGCGGGAGTTGAGATGCTTTTTCCAGCGCTGGCGCAGTTGACGCTCGCATTGCTCGCCGAACTGCAAATGCTGGGCGAATAGCGCGTCCGCGCCCACGCTATCGTTGTGGCTCATGCAAAACAACAGGTTCTCGTGCAACTTGGGGTCGGCCGGAGACAAAGCCAGCGTGCGCCGCAATTCAACCTCGGCTTCAGCCAGAAGACCCTGGTCGATGAGAATCACGCCGAGCGTGCTCCCCGCCGCCAACGACATGGGCGCCAGCTCGACCGCCCGACGACAATTCGCTTCGGCTTCGCCAAAGCGCATTTGCGCCTGGAGCGCCATGCCTAGCAGCCGATGCGCTTCAGCATGTTGCGGGTTTTGTTCCACGATCAGCCGGCAATGGGCCTCGGACTGCGTATGCAGACCCTGGTCTCGCAATGAGTCGGCGAGAATGCGGCGCGACTCGTGATCGGCAGGCATCAGGTCGATGGCGCGGCCCAGCGGCTCGATCGCCTCCCCCATCCTGCCAAGCCGATGCATGGCGAGACCCAAAAGCCGCCAGCTCGGCGCATGCGTCGGAAAACGCTCCGTCAGCGAGCGTGCGAGCGCTGCTGCCTCGACCACGCGCCCTTGGTTATAGAGCGTCACGGTCCGGTTGACTTCTTGCGGCGTAGGAACCACGGCGCCCCGCCTGGTTTTCGCGGTAGCTCCAACGGAAGCGGCAGCCGGTTGCGGCTTGACTGGCTGTGCCGGCGCGGGCATGCCCACAGACGGCGCCGGGGCGCAAGCTGCTTGCTCGGCCACCTCTCGCGCCTTGGTGGCGGCCGTTATCCCGGCGATCAGCTTATTGATGACCGGGCCTGTCATCCCGCGCTGCTGTGCCATTTCCAGCACAATCCAGGCTGCCGCGATTTCGCCGCTGTTCGTCAAGGCTTCTATGTAGCTGGACCAATACTGGCCTTGATTCGGATTCGCGCCAACGGCTACCTCGAAGTAGGGAACGGCCGCGGCGTACTGCCCGCGCCCGTAGACAATCACACCCATGTTGTAGTTGATGTCGGCGTCGCCCGGTCGCGCATCGAGGACCATGCGGTAAAGGCTCTCCGCCTCGTCTATCCGGCCGTTCCGATGATGCTCCAGCGCCGCCGTCCGAACTTCGGCGAGTGCCTGCTCGAAATCGGGGTCGGTCGCGGAGAGGTTCGAGTCGGGAAGCTCGACGGAAGCGTTCATGGCGTCTTTCAATGAGATTTTCGATGAAAGGATTATCCCGGGCGGGCACGAGAAGCGAAGGTCGGAAATGAGCCTGAAAAGCGCGTCTGTTCGCCCGATCCAAGAGACGCCCGCGCGTCGGCGAGCGGGGCTTTTTTCGCCGCCAGAAGTGACTCCGGCACGACGAGCTCTTCCAGGGCGCGACGCCCGTGCTCTTCGGTGCCGATGCGCCGTCGACCTACTGTTACCTGCTAGCGGCCGAAAAGCATCCCGACGCCGACACCTGGGGCGTTCACCTGCTCGACGCTTCAACGCGGGGGCTCGCTCCCGACTACACGAGTGCCGATGCAGCCCTAGGCCTGCGGGCCGGACAAAAAACCGCCTGGGGCGACACGCCCCGTCACGGCGATGTGTTTCACATCCTGCACCAGTGCGAGACGCTGGCCAATCCGTTGGGCGCCCCTGCCCGGGGCGCCCGCACACGGCGTGAGAAGCTGCAGGCCAAGCTTGGCAAGGCGTGCTCACCTAAGCGCGACGGCCGCCGCACCGCCGGGCTGAAGCGGTTGTTCGAGCGAAGGGAGCGGCTGGTCAAGTCGCTCCTTTTTTTACTACGGGTTGGGCTACCGCTCCGATGTTGGCCGCCCCCCTCATTGGGTTATGGTCTCAGTTGTTCCCGGCGCCTGTAGCCTTCGCCGCTCTATTCGTCAGCGCGAGCCGGCGCGGCGACCTCGTCCCTCATGCCGAACAACGCTCGCAATTGATGCGCAACGCCGGCCTCGAAGTTGTTGCCCGTCCGCGGGACATTCGGCAGGCGTTTTATCAGCGCCGGATTTGCGTTGTTCATCATGAATGGCCGGCCTGCGGTTTCGAGCAGATCGATGTCGTTCATGTTGTCGCCAAAAGCGACGCAATGCGCAGTGTCAATATCAAGCCGGTCCAGCACGAACTGCAACGCTCGCCCCTTCGAGACGTCAGACGTCATCACTTCGAGGCAATCCGGCATGGAATAAGTGACGTAGATGGAATCGCCGAATTCACGTTCGAGATTCGCCGCAGTTACCTTGAGATCGTCCGGCTCACCGATATACAGCACCTTCGCAATGTTCTCGCCGTCGTGCTCCCGCAGGTCCATTACGTCGTAGTCAAAGCCCGAATCCTGATGGAACGCCAGCAATTCGGGCGCGTGACGGTCGATCAGCCAGGCGTCGTCGGCAAAGAGATTCACGATCACGCGCTCGCTTCCCGCCAGATCTGGTTGGGCAAGACGGCGCACTGCCGCCGGAGCGATGTCGCGGGCGTAAATACGCTCGTTGTCCGGCGCGTGAATGCGCGCGCCATTCGATGTGATCAGATACGCGTCAATGCCGAGCACGTTCCGAATCCCGACCACATCGCGATAATGCCGACCCGTCGCGATGATGAAACGCACACCGCGTGCCTCCAGTTCGCGGACCGTTTCGACGGTGAACGGGTCGACCTGATGGTCGCTGTTGAGCAAGGTGCCGTCGAGATCGGTAGCGATGATGGAATACATGGGAAGCGCTTTCCTTTAAGCCGTTAGGAACTTCGCATTTTAGCCCTCGTGGGCCGATTTTCGGCTCGCGGCGTGGCGTGCCAGTTGCAGAGCGCCCGCAGCAGAGTCCGCCAGCGGCAGACGCAGGCGGCGACGAAGTTCGTCCGGAACGAACGGAGTCAGTGGCTCGGCCAACCCGCCGCACAATGCGACCGGCAGTGCCTGATCCGGGTCCAGCGCCGACACCATTTTTACGATCTCACGCCCCGCTTCCTCAAGCAGGCGAGCCGCGAACGGATGTTTTCTGTGTTCGAAAACCGTTGGCGCCAGCGCCGCATAATCCGTTTGATTCGCCGCGCACAGCCATACGACGAGGCTGTCCCGATCAGTCGCATCCGTACACGCGAGCAACGCCGCGGACCAGTCGTCGGCAGGCGCCCGGCCGTCCAGCACATGCTGCAGATGCACGACCGCCCGCAAGCCCAACCAGGCTCCGCTCGCCTCGTCGCCACTCGGAAAACCATAACCGCCCGCGATTTCGAACTGACCGCCTGCATCCAGCGACGCCGCGATACTGCCCGTTCCCAGCGCCACGATCACGCCCGGCTCGCCTCCATGCGCCCCGAGCAATGTGGTGAAGGCGTCGCTTTCGACGGCAAGCGCGCATCCTTGCGGCGCGGTGGCACGGAACTGCGCCAGCCAACCCGCGTGATTCACGCCGGCGAGGCCACAGCCAAGCGAACATGCGCTCCACTCGAACGGCAGTCCCGCAGTGTCAAACGCACGCAAACACGCCGCTTCGATAGCCTCCCACGCACGCTCGACGCCCAGCGCCAAGCCTGACGGCCCGCCCGTCGCACGTGCCAGTTCGATGCCCTCAGTGCCCGCCAGGACAACGCGCGTACCGCTGCCGCCGCCGTCGACGCCGATCAGGTACTTATGTGTGTAAGTTGAAGTAGTCATGTCCGCAAGCTTAACGGCACGACCGGCACGCCGCCACTCAGCCGAACGGGCTATGCGGCCTGAAACGCCGCCGGACAACCAGCGTGTCGGGGCACTCGTCGCCCCCCTCTGCCACGGGTCTGTGCCGTCGGCAACGGACGTATGCCTGTTCGGATACCGA
This sequence comes from Caballeronia sordidicola, assembly GCF_002220365.1. Taxonomy (GTDB): domain Bacteria; phylum Pseudomonadota; class Gammaproteobacteria; order Burkholderiales; family Burkholderiaceae; genus Caballeronia; species Caballeronia sordidicola_C. Next base: position 10,575 of record NZ_MTHB01000095.1, read on the forward strand.
TGCGTCCGGGGAGCCATCGCAAACCGGTCTCCCCGCGCTAGAAACGTGCATGCGCGGCCGTTGACCGAGAACCAGGCCAATCGGCCGACTGTTCTCCACCAGTCCTTCCGCCTATGCTGATCGAACGCCAACCTTGCACTCCCTGAATCCGACATGACAAACCCGAAGAACAGCCGCCCAGAAGACAGCGCCGAGCCGCACCGTTGCGGCTGGGTAACGACCGAATCACTCGCCCGCTACCACGACGAGGAATGGGGTGTTGCGTCCCATGACGATCGTCATCTTTTCGAAATGCTCGTACTGGAAGGCGCGCAGGCCGGACTGTCATGGTTGACGATACTGAACAAGCGTGAGGGTTACCGGACCCTGTTCCACAACTTCGACATCGACCGGGTGGCCGCCTTCAGCGAAGACGACGCTGCCCGGTTGCTGCTCGACGCCCGCATCATCCGCAATCGCGCGAAGATCTCGGCCGCCGTCGCTAACGCTCGCGCGGTGCAGCGCATCCAGGCGGAACACGGTTCGCTCGCGAATTTCGTGTGGTCATTCGTCGGTAATACGCCCTTGGATACCCCGCGGGCCCAAGGACGTTTTGAGTGGAACTTGACATCAAGTACCATAATGGCCTCCGCTGTTTCCGATCAGATTCTTCGTAAGCCGATGGCCGACGTCGAGCCGATGCATTGAGGCCCGGAACAGGGTCAAGGGGGGCTGCGCGCAGCGCAGGCCGGCGAAGCGGAACCTTGACGCTGTGCAGGGCCAATACGCTCGGACATGGCCGTGGGCACGGCATGGTGTGCCCACGGCCATGTCGACGCGTTGCGAAGAAGTGATGGTAGGCAGTAGTCGCCCTTATCTGAATCGAGGAATCGTCTGTGAG
>NZ_MTHB01000216.1 GCF_002220365.1 Caballeronia sordidicola
ATGGCGGCCACCAAGATCCACGCGGATGACACACCGATCCCGGTGCTCGCGCCGGGCAACAAAAAGACCCGCACGGGTCGACTCTGGGTCTACGTTCGTGATGACCGCCGTTCGGCTTGCATAGAACCGGCCGCCGTCTGGTTCGCTTACTCACCGGATCGCAAAGGCATTCACCCACAAACTCATCTTGCTAAATTTGAGGGCATCCTTCAGGCGGACGCGTATGCGGGCTATGCTGATTTGTACCTCGATGGGAAAATCCGTCCAGCCGCTTGTTGGGATCATGCTCGGCGGTATGTCTTTGACGTCCATGAGAAAACGCCGTCGGAAACCACCACGCAATTGCTTGACAGGATCGGCGAGCTATACGGTATTGAGGCTGAGATCCGCGGCAAGCCTGCGGATGAACGATTGCGTGTGCGCCAGGAAAAGAGCAAGCCGTTGCTCGTGACTCTTGAGACGTTGATGCGAGAAAAACTTGCCACGCTTTGGGCGAAAGCACCGCTGGTCGAAGCGATTAACTACTCTTTGAACCGCTGGGACGCGCTTACGTTGTTCTGCGACGATGGACAGGCAGAAATCAGCAACGTGCTTGCGGAAAATGCTTTGCGTTGTGTGGCGCTCGGCAGGCGCAACTACATGTTCGCCGGCTCCGACAGTGGAGGAGAACGGGCCGCGGCGATGTATTCATTGCTCGGCTCGTGCAAGCTCAATGGCATCAATCCACGTGCTTATCTTGAGTACGTGCTGACCCGCATCGCGGACCACAAAATCAACGTCATCGACGAACTACTGCCTTGGAACATCGCCAGACTTCTCCCCTCGTTCCCACCGGCATCAAACTGATCCGCTCGTCCACGAAAATCTGAAGGGCCCACACGAGACGCTTACGATAGGACCCCAGATCCGCGTGCTTCAGGGGTGGGTTGTGGCGAGCTGCACTCGTTTGGCGAAGTTGAAAGGCAGCAGGTCACTGATGTCAGCGTCCGATGCCCGTTGTGGCATCTCGGTGAGCACATGATGCAGATACGCATAGGGCTCGACGTTGCACGCCCGGCACGTCAGCACGAGGCTATAGTTGACGGCACTCGCCTTCGCGCCCGCAACCGTGTCCGCGAAGAGCCATGAATGCCTCGCTGTTGCCATTGCCCGTTCATTCTGCCCATATCGGGCAGGAAGTTGAAGTCCATTATCGTTGGCACCCGCTGTATGGGCACCGCGTCAAGGTTAGAGATGTTGAGCAGCGCGGCGGAAGCCGAGTAGTCCACATCGATGCCGGATGCGGTACGGTCAAGATGATTGCCGGGTGGATGCTGGATGCTGCCGCGTGTTCGTGCATGGAGCTGGGTGACCCGAGAGTCACCGTGATGGCGCTGCGCAATCTGCACCAGTTGCTTGTTGATCGACGTTTGCGAGGAAACTCACCGGACGATTCCACCATCGTCCGGGAGAAGCGCAATGGGCAAGCTGCCAAACGTCGTTCCAGCAAATCTGCAGTCGTTGCAATCGATACCGCGCCAGATGAACATGACGTTCGACGCCGTCGAGCTTCAGGGGATGAGCGCGGTACAACGCGCAAGGGCAATCACCCATCTGGCGAGCTTGTTGATGCAGGCCGCCGGCGTCGCCACGCCAAAGGAGCATAACGATGACGAACGTTGATCGTTTGCCTGAGCTCCTTCTTAAACGCAAAGCGGTGATCTACGTCCGGCAGTCGACGCAGACTCAGGTACAGACAAACCTCGAAAGCCGGCGTCGGCAATACGACCTTGTGGAGGAAGCCAAGCGGCGGGGATTTCGCGACATCGAGGTTATCGATGAGGATATGGGCCGTTCTGCCAGCGGCGCAGTCGCCCGGCCTGGTTTCGAGCGCCTCGTGGCTTTACTGTGTGCTGGCGAAGTCGGAGCGGTCCTTTGTATGGACGCCTCACGTCTTGCACGTAACGGGCGCGACTGGCACCATCTGCTTGAACTCTGTGGGCTTGTCGAGGCCAGGGTAATCGACCTGGACGGTGTGTACGATCCTTGTCGGGCAAACGACCGGTTACTGCTCGGAATGAAAGGCAGCATCAGTGAATTCGAGCTCAACGAGCTTCGTACGCGCATGCTCGATGCCAAACGCGCGAAGGCTTACCGCGGCGATTTGCGTATCAGCGTGCCGTTCGGCTACATCTGGCATCGGGAAGTGGGATTGGGTCTTGATCCGAATTTGCGATTGCAGGAAGTCATACGCCTGATCTTTGCACGCTTCCGCGAACTGGGCAGCGCACGGCAGGTTCTACTGTCGCTGCGAGCTGAACAGGTCCACTTCCCGCGCCCCTCTGATGGCAGGACGTTGACCCACTTCGACTGGATACCGGTGCGCTATCGAAACGTGATCTCGGTGCTCAAGAATCCGTTCTACGCCGGAGCTTACGTATATGGCAAGAGCGGCAAGCAGATGGCGATCGTGGATGGGCGCGCGCGCAAGAGCTACAAGCACCCCAAGCCGTTTGATGAATGGGATGTCCTGCTCAGGGAACATCGCGAAGGCTACATCGACTGGGCTGAATTCGAGCGCAACCAGAAGCAGCTCGCGACCAATGCCTATGGCAAAGCGGGCGACGTAAAATCGAGCCGCGGAGGCCGGGCACTGCTGGCAGGTCTGCTTGCCTGCGCACGCTGTGGGCGCCGCCTGTTCGTGGCCTATACTGGGCGCATACCGCAACCTGTCTACCGATGTGCCCGCTTTGACATGCCACCGCAATGCATGAGTTTCGGGGGCTCTCGCATCGACGCCGCTATCGGGAAGGAGCTATTGCGTGTCGTGGAACCAATGGCAATCGAAGCAGCCCGGCAGGCCGAGCAAATGCACATGGACACCCTGAACGGGCAGCGACGGATCGTGGAACTTGAACTGCAGCAAGCGCAGTACGAAGCCACACTGGCCGAGCGGCGCTATGCCGCCTGCGATCCTGACAACCGTCTGATTGCCGCGCAGTTGGAGAAGAATTGGGAAGCAGCATTGCGCCGCGTGCTGGCCTGCCAGACGCGCCTGGAGACGGTAAGCACGCCGGCGGCGGATATCCCCACTCCTGACTTTGCGAAGCTTGCGGAAGACCTAACTGCCGCCTGGAATGCACCGAACGTCACGATGCGCATGCGCCAGCAACTTGTTCGCGCTCTGATCGTCGATATTGTTGCCGACGTGGACGAAACGGCGCGTGAAGTCATCCTGACGATTCACTGGCAAGGCGGTCAGCATTCGCAGTTACGGGTCCGCAAGCCCGGATCGGGCGAGCATGGATGTAGCACGTCCGACGAAGCGCTCGCGGTCATCCGCAGCATGGCAACCCGATGGTCAGATCAGGACATCGCTGCATCGTTGAACCGGATGGGAATGCGGACCGGCCAAGGCAAGACCTGGACCGCACACCGTGTCAGCTCCATACGGCGCGTGCGTGACATCCACGCCTACAGGCCGGCAGAGAAGGATGGGGAATGGTTGACGATGTTCGAAGCCGCAAAACAGCTCGGCGTCACCAGTCACGCGATCCGCCGGTTGATCAACGATCGCATCCTGCCTGCCGAGCAGGTGATGCCCGATGCCCCATGGCAGATTCGGGCGAGTGATCTACGCAGCGAGGCTGTTGCGGCGGCGTTGACGCGCAAACATCGCCCGTGTCGCAACGATGTCGAAGGACAAATCCCAATGTTTATCGAGGTTTCGGAAGGAGGTGCACAATGAACTCCCCATTGCAAATGGCCTGATATCTCTTTCAAGAATGTTGTTATCCACGGGGGCATGCCCATCGATCACGTAGCGGCTTAAATATTTCCATTGGTTTCTCGTGTAGCTGATCGCCTTGCCCATCAGGCTTTCAGGCAGCACTTGGGGCGCTTGCGTATCCAGCCAAGCCTTGAACGCTTCTAGCAACGGCACGCTGTGTTGCTGCCGCAACCGGTAGGTATAGTCGGCTCGTGCCTCGCCATCGGGCAGTTCTGCCCGGGCCAGGGTCTCGACTTGATAAAGCGCCTTGAAGTACTCAAGCGCCTGCAGCGCGCGACCACCCGTTTTCTTCTTCTGTCCCTTGTGTGCATCAACGAACAAGCGCCGTGAATGGGCGATACAGCCGAAGTGAGTGGCACCTTTGAGCGTTCGCCAAGCACTATATCCGTCAGTCATCAGCATGCCTTCGTAGCCAGCTAGAAACGCTTGCGGGTATTGCTGCCCACGCCCCGGCTGGTAGTCGAACAGCACCACCGGCTGCTCGCTGTCCCCGGCGCTTCTGTACGTCCACATATAACTCGTGCTTTGTGGTGTCTTGCCTTCTTCCTTGAGCACTTGCACCGTCGTCTCGTCGCCGTGAATCAGCGGCTGCGACAACAGTGTTTGGCGCATCGCTTCGTACAGTCGGCTGTAGTGCATCTCGGCAGGCCTGATGATCCAGTTCGCCAGCGTGCCACGGCTCACTGCAATCCCCGCACGGGCCAGCACGTGTTCCATCCGGTACAGCGGCGTGCCGTCAACATATTTCCCGGTTGTCACCGTCGCAATCATCGCCGCGCTCGCGCTGCTACCCGGCAACGGTTGCACGGGCATCGGCGCGATTACCATCGGCGTGCGTTCGGCGTTGCGCTCGCAGTGGCGGCACGCGTATTTGAAGCGCACATGTTGCAGCACCAGCGCCTTGATCTCGATGTGCAACTGCTCGCTCGTCTGTTCGCCCATGCGGTGCAACGTGTTCTGGCAGCACGCACAGATCTTCTGCTCATCGGGTAGATCGTACTCGATGCGCCGGCGCGGCAGCTCGGCCGGCAGCGGCTTGCGTCCCCGCTTACCGTGCTCGGATTGATCAACCTCCGGTAGTCCCGTATCGGGCAGAGCGAATGCGTCATCCGAATCATCGTCACCGGGTTCGGTCGCGGCGATCTGCTCGGCTTCATCGAACACGCGATCCTTGAGTTTCTCGCTGCTCGGCGCGAAGCGCTTGAGCTGCGCCAGACGGAACAACTCCTCGAGTTGACCGATTCGTTGCGCCAGTTGCTGGTTATGGGACTGAAGCTCGAGAATGCGCGCGATCAGCGCATCGGGCGAGAGCTGTTTGAGATCGTCCTCAGCGGACGGGGGGCGGGCGTCGGTATTCATGTGCTCCACAATAGCGAAGCCGCACAACGAATGGGTTTACGTCAAAGTGTAACAATCGCGCCGGGCGTCGCGCGCACTACGCCCGGCGTGCTGCTACTGAACGTTCAGCTCACGTGTCGGTACTGCCTCGAAGGGTGACGACGCACCGCGTCGATGTCGATGCCTTCGAGTAGCCAGTGAAGCTGTTCGGTCGTGAGTTCCATCACCGCCTGCTGTCTGCGTGGCCAGACAAAACGGTCAGCCTCAAGCCGTTTCATCATCAGCCAGAAACCCGAGCGCTCATAGAACAGCAGCTTGATGCGATTTGCCCGTTTGTTACGGAAGGCGAAGACCACACGGGCAAATGGGTCAAGCTGCATGGACTGCTCGACCAGAATAACGAGACCGTTAATCCCGTTTCTAAAATCGACCGCGTCGCGGTGCAGGTAGACCCGCAGTTCAGCGTCCAGTCGGAACATCACAGCGTCCAAGCGTTTCTATCATCGCCGACACCAACGTCGCGTCCTGGGCACCGCACTCGAGTCTGAGCGGGATGCCGTTGGGCATTTCCACCGTCAAGCGTGATGCCGCCGCCGGGCGCTGCGCTACAAGCGTGGCTTCGCGGTGCGGCGGCGACAATTTGGGAAGCGCCGGCTGCGGGTCGGCGCGAGCGATCTCCACGACCGGAACAAACGCCGCCGCGTCTCCTGACACCTGCGTCGCTCTGGTGCCGCGGTCTTCCTTCTGGTGCTCGCAGATCCACCGGTGCAGTAGATTCGCGTTCACGCCAGCCCTCAGCGCCATGCCTGCTATCGATACGCCGGGCTGCAGGCAAGCGTCGATCAACCTCTGCCTGTCCCGTTTGTCAAAACGCCGTTTGCCGTCCCGACCCACGCTGACGACCTTAAGCGGCAAAAATTCTGAATCTGAATAATTCTGTGTCATGGAAGGTGTCCATTGATTTTCAGTGGACACATCCTGCGCCCTCTAATCTCAAGACACCATGTGCGCTCAATTCACCGCTTACCAAAGAAGCGTTCGATATAGGGGCGCTCGTTGGGTTGATGGACTGGCCCTGCATCGGAAAAGCAGCCAAGGAAACTCCTCAATGCTTTGATCGTATCCTCGGCAAGATTGGCTTTGGCTTTGGCTTTGGCTTTGGCTTTGGCTTTGGCATTGTCGAGCCGCAGCCAGTCCCAGCAAGCGTATTCCGTTTTTGGCAGCTCTTGGGAAGCGAAGCCGCCGTGCGGCTCATAGGCAAGTTTCGGAATTGAAAATTTGATGCGCTTGCGGCGCGGCTGAAGTGAATTTTGCATCGTCTTGATGACGTCGTAGCGGTCATACTCCGATGCCAGTACCACATGCCAACCAAGCACAACCCTAGTGCAGACATCGAGGACTACCAGCAGCCATACGCGCTTGAGTTCCAAGTCGTACGGCAAACCAAACGGATCTTGCAGCCGGACGCGCAGGCGGATGTCGAGTTTGTGTCCATCGAACTCGGCCACTTCGAATGGTCGCAGCGTTCCAGGAGCGTGTGCTTGGTTACCTTCAAAGTCGTGCCACACTGGGTGAATAAGTTCGGCGCCGCTTGCGCGCGCTGCGGTTTGAAAGCTAACGCTCATCGCCATTTTGACTGCCTTTGCCAAAGACCGCTTACCGCGTTGCAGTTGGTTAAATGGATACTGAAGCGCCGAGACGCCTACGGCAGTACATTCCTGGAGAAATGCTTTATGCAGCGACCGAAGCCCATGAATTCGGTTGGTGTCGGTGAGGGAAACGTGATTCAATTGAATCTCCTTCTTGATCAGTGCGCGAAGGGAAGGGAAGAGATCAAGAAGTTGTGTCATAGCGCCCGCCGCGCCACCTTTCTTGTTGGGGCGTCCCGGCGAGACAGGTTCATATCGATCGTATTGCTTGATCCGACCGTAGTGTATGAGCCCGCGAAATCCATAGATCCGTCCATCGGGGTGCTTGGCCAGACAACGTCGCAACATGTTGTAGAGTTGTTGTCTGGCGATACCCGTTGTATTCTCAATTGCGGTCAAGGTATCGCCAGCAAGATAGCGATTCACCGCATCTTCACGATGCAAGTATGCGGTGCGCTTGTCATCCGGCAATGCGGCCAAAGCGATTGCTGGCCATGCGCCGGGACATCGCAGGTCGGAGTTATTGTCAAATGTGGTGTTCGTATGAATCGGCGCGATCAGGCGGCAAGCGGTTGCTGAGCCGGTGTGCTGTCGGTCACCGGTAGTCCGTCTTTGAACGGGACGCCTTCGAGCAGCGGGGCGATTTTTTCGGGTGCACGAATGCGCCGCCACGATTTTTCCGCCGACTCGATCAACTTGAATGCGAGGCCCAGGAACGTCGAACGCGAGACGCAATTGCGCGTGCGGGTTGTTCGATGTCGAACGGTGGCAAAGGTCGACTCAATGGGATTGGTCGTTCGCAAGTGCTGCCAGTGTTCGGCAGGAAAGTCATAGAAGGCAAGCAGTTGATCTCTGTCTTTCGTGAGTTTCTCCGTCGCCTTCGGATACTTGGCCGAATAAGCGTCAGTAAAGCGGTTGAAGGCCGCGAGCGCTTCTTCGCGCGTGGCGGCTTGCCAAATCTCTTGCAGTCCAGCTTTGGCCCGACCATGCTGTGATTTGGGCAAAGCGTTGAGTACATTTCCAGTCTTGTGGAACCAGCAGCGCTGGTGCTGGGTCTTCGGAAACACTTCAGCCAATGCTGCCCACAATCCCATTGCTCCATCTCCGGCCGCGAGCAGCGGGCCGCTTTGCAGGCCTCGCGCTTTCAGGTCCAGCAAGAGCTCGCGCCAAGCGTCCTTCGACTCACGGAACCCGTCGCCAATTGCCACGCGTTCTTTCGTTCCGTCCGGCTTTACGCCGATGATGACTAACAAGCACTGGCCATCCGAATCGTCACTGCGCAGTCCCGTGTGAATGCCGTCAGCCCACCAATAGACCCAGCGCGCGTTTGACAGATCGCGCTGATTCCAAAGGGCGTGCTCATCGGCCCACTGAGCCTTCAGACGGCTAACCACGTTCGGCGAAAGCCCCTTGGCCTCTTCCCCTAGAAGCACGCTCAGTGCCTCGCTCATGTCGCCAGTCGAGACGCCACGCAGGTACAGCCAAGGCAACGCCGCTGACACGCGGGGTGACTTTCGAACATAAGGCGGCACGATGTCCGAATTGAACTTCACGCCCGAGCCTGAGCGATCGCGCACCTTCGGCACCTTCACGGTGACCGGACCGATCGCTGTCACGACCTCACGCTCTGGCAGGTAGCCGTTGCGAATCACAGTTCGCCTTCCATCGAGCGTCTTTACGTTGTCAAACCTTTCGAGCAAGCTCGCCAATTCTGCCTCAATCGCTTGTTGGACAATCTGCCGCGCGCCTTGTTGGATCAAATCATCAAGACCGCTGGCGGGCGCTTCCGATTTACCCGCGCTCGTTTCTTCTGTAACCTTCTTCATTGGTGGTGGATCCCGGTTTGGCTGGTTGTTACTCTAGACAAGCAACATTCTCAGCTAAACCGCCACCGCCTTCAAATCCCTGCCTCACCGAACACCAGTTTCGACCTTAACTCCGCAGGTCGGCATCAATGATCAATCGTTTCGACATGCGTTCGCCCCTTGATGAACCGACTTGTTGCGCTCAATGGGTCGCAGTGCAAGTCCTCCGGCGACAGTTTGCCCTGGCGCACAAGTTCGAATACAGCGGTACGCGTAATCACGGGATCGCCAGGGAGTTCCGCTCGCTCTATATCGAAGAGCATTTGCGAAATTTGACAAAAATTTAGGATGCGGTCCAACTGCCGTGGTTCGACGAAACTGAGGTTAGAGACGAGATAGGGCAAAATTTGCTGCCAATTTTTTATCCACGTGGCGTGGGCTTCGAGTTCTGTGTCCAAGACCGTGCGTGCCCGCAATCCGAGATCCGACTCAAGGTGCGGCGCAACACCGACAAGATTCTGGAGCGGCGAATGCTCCAGCAAGAGAAATTCCGACCGGTCTTCGCGTTGCACCCAGAATCGGCTATTCGCCAGTCCCCGTGAACGTGAACAAAACCAGGTCGTTCGCAAAATGTTTTGATCGTCGGATGGCTTTCAATCATGGCCCAGAGCAGTACGGCATTCCACGAAAACAGCGTCAAACGACGTGACAGCTTTGGGCTGAATAGATCATAACGGTGGAGATAGGGAGGTCGATTGGCCGCCACAGGCAAAAAATCCTTGGGTTCAATGAAATCAGGCACTTGCAGCCCCGCATCACCGTTCTTCATCGGAACTACAGATTGGTACAGATGAATCTCAAAATCAAGGTTTTAGTTTTATTTTTGTGTAAGTAAAAGCGATGACAACGATTTGTGAAAGCTAGGAAAATAGCGGCTTTCAGGTCGGCAGGGCAGTCAAACATTTACTTCGTTTGACGGATGCGGCGGCCGTTGACGGACCAGTATCGGGACTTCCTGCAGGAACAGCCGCAACTCGGTAATGTGCGGGCACTGCAGGAGCTGAGAAGGATGCAACTGGCATATGGGCTGGAGTCGCGTGGGAGCACACAGCGTCGTGCAAGTGCCCGTCGCGCTGTTAAACCCAGATTTTTACGAACTCGCTCGGCGACAATTTCCGTGGATTGGACAACTACGTGTTACGTGGCATTGGCAGAAAGCATCCCAAGGGTTTTTAACGGCTTCCCTCAACACGCGGTGCCGCGCACACCAGCCCCAAGTCGATATTACGCCGGCGCTAGTCAAAATCGGATGCGGCCAGCGACCCCGAGCGCCTAGCTCTTCAACAAATCTGAATCGGGCACCGACCACAGCGATTCAACCAGTGCTTGTGCTGCGGCACTCAATTGCGAGTCAGCTTTAACTGCAACGTGGATAGTTCGCACGGCCCAGTCATCGGTCAACTGCACGGACGTTATGCCTGGAAAGCGTTCATAGGGTCTAAGCGCTACTGCGGGCAGCAGTGCGATACCGAGACCGCTTTGAACCATGCGACAGACCGAATCCATGCCGTTGACCTCGATCCGCGTGCGCAATATAGTGCCTAAGGTTTTTGCCTTGCTATTTATGAGTGTCGCGAGCGCTGTGCCGGGACGCAGGGCGATCCAGTCTTCATCGATAAGTTCGCGAAACCCAATGCTTGCAAAAGCCGAAAGGCGGTGCCCAAGCGGCATAACCACCGCCAGCTCCTCACGCTTGCTCTTCATTAGCAGCAATCCGTCAGGGACATCGTGAGATACAAGGACTCCAACGTCGGTCTCACCCCGCAAAAGTTTATCGGCTATGGACGCACTCGTGTCCTCATGCAGATCTACACGTACATCCGGGTAAAGCTGCAGAAAGTGAGCAAGATCCTCGGGCAGGTGTTGAACGATCGCTGATGCGGAGGCACTCAGCCGGACATGCCCGCGAATTCCGCTCGCGAGATCGCTCAATTCATCATTGAGCTGATCGATGTCACGCATGATGGACTGCGCATATTTAGCAATGGCGTAGCCGGCGGCTGTTAGCTCCACGCCTCGCGAAGTGCGCTCTAGCAAGGTGATCCCAAGTGAATCCTCAAGCGCGATAATGCGCCGGCTCGCAGCCGAAGGGACGATGTGCAGTTGCGCCGCCGCTTTGCTCAGGCTTCGGGTCTCGCCGATGGTCTGCAGCAATTTGAGCGTGCGGAGAGTGAGGTGATCGTAGAGTCGTAACACGAATGGGGTACACACGTCCGTCAGCCGCTCCAACAAATTTGGCAGACTGACAACATTAGGCTGGAGTTAAATTCATTATATTCACATGTCCGTTGCGCTGCCAATCAGCCGTAACCCTGTGCTAAGTCTGGTACGAGCGCGCAGCATAAGGAGGCTGTGTGCGATGTGTCGAAACGTGAACGGTCCGTGGAGAAAAAGGCGATCGACACCGGCGTCTAGGTAAATCATTATCGAGCCCAGACTACGACGGAGCGATCCAGGAGCCGGATGCGCTTAGTGGTTCGGACATAATAACGAGAGACAAAGGAGAAGACGATGTTTTCCGAGCAACCCCCTGCGAGCGGGCAACATTTGACTTTGTTCGAAAAAGTCTGGCGGCAGCATGAAATAATTTGTAGTACAGAAGGTTTTAGTTTGCTCCACGTGGATCGTCATCTGATCCATGATCTCGAAGCTGGACCGGGTCTTAACCGTTTGGCGCGTGACAGCCACAAGGTTGCGCGCCCAGACCTCACTTTTGCTACGCCCGATCATGCTATATCCAGCGCGCCTGGTCGGCAGACCGACAGCAAATCGACCGGCGGTAAGCTGCTACGCGATATGCGTCGAGGCGTCGCGGCCACTGGTATTCGCCTATTCGACATAGGCGGCGACGAGCAGGGGATCGTGCATATCGTCGGCCCTGAACTTGGCATCACCTTGCCGGGCAGTATTGTCGTGTGCGGAGACAGCCACACTTGTACGCACGGGGGCCTTGGCGCGCTCGCGTTCGGTATCGGGTCGAGCGAGGTTGCTCATGTGCTTGCGACCCAGACGCTGCGGCAACGCCGTCCCAATACGATGCTGTTGCGGTTTGACGGAATACTCAGTGCCAGCGTTACCGCGAAGGACATGATTCTGCATGCTATCGGCGTGTTCGGTACGGCAGCGGGACGCGGTTGCGCAATTGAATTTGGAGGCGAGGCGGTGCGCGCGCTCGATATTGAGCAGCGATTGACACTATGCAATCTGTCGATCGAGATGGGAGCCAAGATCGGCATGATCGCGCCCGATGATGTAGTTTATGAGTATCTCGCCGGCCGCCGTTTCGCTCCGCAAGGGCGGCTCTTCGATCGCGCGGTCGAGTATTGGCGGTCGCTTGCGAGCGGCGACGAGGCTTGCTTTGATATCGTGCATACGCTCGATGCGGGCGCAGTTACCCCCCAAATCACTTGGGGAACCAGCCCTCAAGACGTTCTGCCAATTGATGGTCGGATTCCAGATCCCAGAGCTGAAGCGGACCCCAACCGTCGCGCTGCGCAGCAAGCAGCGCTTGATTATATGGGGTTGATGCCGGGGCAGCCGATTAGCAGTATCGCGATCGACTGGGTTTTTATTGGTTCGTGCGCGAATTCGCGCCTGTCGGACCTACGGGCGGCCGCAAGCATAGTCGCTGGACGACGAGTAGCGAGTCACGTGTCGGCGTGGGTCGTTCCTGGATCAGAAGCCGTGCGTCGTGCGGCCGAGTCTGAGGGGCTGAATCGTATTTTCATCGAAGCTGGTTTCGAATGGCGCGCACCAAGCTGTTCAATGTGCCTTGCCGCAAACGGCGACCTCGTTCCGCCGGGCAAGCGTTGCGTATCGACCTCGAACCGTAATTTCGTGGGTCGCCAGGGGCCTGGCGCGCGCACACACCTTGCCAGTCCCGTGACGGCTGCTGCAGCGGCTATCGCGGGCCGGATAGTCGATCCTAGAACGATGGAGCGGACATGACACCGTTTATCTCTGTCACGGCGGTTGCCGCGCCGCTGCGCCTCACCAATGTGGATACAGATCAGATCATCCGCATTAACCGTCTAATTGAATTCCCGCGCGGCCAACTCGGGCCTTGGTGTTTCGAGGTGCTTCGCTATGACGTCGAGGGTGTCGAAAATCCCGAGTTTGTGCCGGGCTGGCCGCGCTACAGTGACCGTGAGATTCTCGTCGCTGGAGCCAATTTCGGTTGCGGCAGTTCGCGCGAGCATGCGGTCTGGTCATTGATGGACTGGGGCGTGCGCTGCATTATAGCGCCTACTTTCGGCGACATTTTCTACAACAACAGTTTTCAGAATGGTGTGTTGCCCGTGCGGTTGCCCGAGCATGAGGTCGAGGGTCTGCTCGAAGAACTGGAGTCAGCGGAAGTCCCGCAGATCAGCATCGACCTCCGAGATTGCAGCGTGACGACGCCGTCTGGCCGCGTGCTGCATTTCCATATTGAGCCTGAGCGACGTAATGCGCTCCTCGAGGGACTTGACGACATCGGCATCACTCTGCAGCAAGCCGACCTGATTAAAGCATTCGTGCAGCACGACGAGGCCGAGCGGCCATGGATTTACCGACAAACGGAGGAGCGAAGCATGAAGAAGTTAATGATCTTGGCTGGGGATGGCGTGGGGCCGGAAATCCTGCCACAGACGAGGCGAGTGGTTGAGTGGTTCATCTATCACCGTGATCTCGCGGTGCAACTTGATGAACAGCTGTTTGGCATCGCGGCATGGAAGGCGCACGGTGATCTAATGAACGACTCCATCTGGCAAAAGATCGCAGCGAGTGACGCGATTCTTTTCGGCTCGATCGGCTCGCCCGAGTACGACGCGATTCCGCTGGAATTACGGAAAGCCGATCAGTTGCTGCGTATGCGCAAGGAGTTTGACCTGTTCATCAACCTCCGCCCGGTTAAGGCTTTTGCCGCACTGGCCGATGCTTCGACCTTGAAACCTGAGGTCCTTGAAAATACGGATCTCGTCCTGGTCCGCGAACTGTCCGGCGGCATGTACTTCAGTGAGCCGCGTGGGATCGAGGCGCTCGCCGACGGAAGTCGCCGCGCGGTAAATACAGTGTCGTACACGTCCGGGGAAATCGAACGTATCGCGCGCGCCGCTTTCGAGCTTGCCCGCACCCGAAAGGGCCGCGTTTGTTCGGTCGATAAAGCCAATGTACTTGAATTCGGCGTGCTGTGGCGCGAGACAGTTCAATCGTTGCATAAAAGTGAGTATCCCGATATCGAACTTACACATATGTACGTGGACAATGCCGCCATGCAGCTGGTGCGCAACCCCCGGCAATTCGACGTCATCCTGACGGAGAACCTCTTTGGTGACATCCTGTCGGACTGCGCAGCCATGGTGACCGGCTCTATCGGGATGTTGCCCTCGGTATCCATGAGTGCCCAGAATGCACGGGGTACCCGTCGAGCACTTTACGAGCCGGTCCACGGCAGCGCGCCGGATATAGCAGGCCAAGGCGTTGCGAATCCGCTCGGCTCGATACTTAGCTTCGCTATGTGTTTACGACACACATTTGGAGCGCCCCAAGAAGCCGCACGGCTTGAAGCGGCGGTTGAGCGGGTCGTCATCTCAGGAATCCGCACGCGAGATATTGCGAAGCCAGGGCGTGAACCGGTGAGAACTAAGGAGATGGGCGATGCGGTGCTACAGGAGCTGGATCGGTCATTAGGAGGGACTACGTTGGATGTGGAAAACGTGCGCCCGTCCACCGTTCGCGTGTAAGCGCCACGGCAGAAACTTAACGCTTGCACAAAGATGCGGGCGGATCGAACGAAGGAGACAAGCGGTGCATACAGCGAAACTTGAACCGACGCGCATTGACGGAACACCCGTGGTCGTCATGTCGCCGTCGCGGCGCGTGTTGTTCGCCAGTGCCATCGGTACGGCGATTGAATGGTACGATTTTTTTCTGTACGGGCTCATCGCCCCACTCGTATTCGACTCGCTGTTCTTTCCCCGCCTCAGTCCTGCAGCTGGCACTATCGCGGTGTTCGCGACATTCGCCGTCGGCTTTGCCGCGAGGCTTCTGGGCGGTTTAGTGTTTGGCCATTTCGGCGACAGGATCGGCCGAAAGTCGACGATGCTCTGTACGCTAGTCCTTATGGGACTATCGACCATGCTCATTGGTTTGCTGCCGACATACCAGAGCATTGGCCTCGCCGCGCCAGTGGCGCTCGGCGTATTGCGATTTCTGCAGGGATTAGGACTGGGTGGGGAATCGACGGCTGCATGCCTTATGACGGTTGAAAGCTGCGGCAAGCGCCGGGGCCTGTTCGCCTCGGTCATACAAGCTGCCGGGCCGTGCGGGATCGTTTGTGCTTCCTTATCCGCGTTGTTGATCACGCGTTTGCCCGAAGCAGATCTAATGACATGGGGCTGGCGGATTCCGTTTGTGGCGAGTGCGATTCTAATCGGAATGGGCCTATATATCCGGCTCAGGATCGAAGAAAGTCATGCGTTCGTTGTCAGCGCCGCAAAACAACGAGCCGCCCGCGTGCCGCTCGTCGAGGCGTTGACGTCTTTTAAGAAGCCGATAGCGATCGTTCTTTTTGTGGGCATGGCCGAGGCCGCCTTCTTTTACATCACGGGCATATTTTCGTTGTCTTATGCAACCAAAACACTAGGACTACCGCGTGGAATGGTCACGCAGTCCGTATTGATCGCAAACGTGATAGCAATGTTTGCAATGCCGTTCTTCGGATCGCTGTCGGATCACATTGGCCGTAGACGGATGTTGATGATCGGGCTGGCGGCGGCCGCAGGGTATATGTTCGTTTTTTTCCCGCTCCTACAGAGAAGAGACATGCTCTCGGTCACCGTGGCAATTGTCTTGGGAAGCGGACTGATTCATCCGATGATGTTTGGCCCCA
Source organism: Caballeronia sordidicola (assembly GCF_002220365.1). GTDB lineage: Bacteria > Pseudomonadota > Gammaproteobacteria > Burkholderiales > Burkholderiaceae > Caballeronia > Caballeronia sordidicola_C. Next base: position 15,493 of record NZ_MTHB01000216.1, read on the forward strand.
TTGGCAGTTTTTTCCCCGAAATGTTTCCAACGCGCGTGCGTTTCAGTGCGATGTCGATTGGCAGGCAAGTGGGCTCGGTTATTGGCGGTGGCCTTGCACCACTAATTGCCAGCGTGCTGCTTGGCTGGAGCGGCGGCGCTCCAGTCGTTATTGGCGTCTATTTCGCTGTTTTAGCTGTCATGGGCTTGCTCGCGCTGGCGGCCTGCCGAGACACGAACGATACCGATATCGCGCAGTAGACCTCAACCATACGAACCGATCGCTGTTGGACTACGCTATGAAAAAATACAAATGGATGGACGAGGGAATACCACACTCGCTTGAAAGCTCAATGGACCAAATAGGCTTCGAGTTGTTGAAGTTCGCGTCGCCCACGACCAAACCGCTTAATCCAGTTTTTGAATATCTCAGATCCACGTCGGTCGCGCAGCATCGCCCGAAACACGTCATTGTCAGCCGCGAGCGGAAAAGCATAGCCCTCTGCACCATACCGCCGTCCGTCGGCTTAAGGGCTCGCGTTTCCCGCGAAGGATACTCGCGCGACCTTAGGCCGCGTTGGAAATCCGCACCTAGCCGATCGAACTTCCTGAAGGGACGATGGTATTTCGGCTTCTGGCGGTGGAAGCAGCGATGGCAAACAACCCAATCTGATCAACCGTTGTCGAAGACAATAAGCTCATCTATGACCGCGATTTCGAACTCGGTGAGTGCATCGAGCGCCATTCAGCTGGCAATGGTCACAGAGCAATTGCTGGGATGCAGAACGCCTACTGTGCACGCTTTGGTTTTAGGCGAAGCTCTCAAAGTTTCGACAGTCTCCTCAAAATCCGATACTTCGAAGTCTGGCAGTACACGGTCTTGCCACGAAAACGATGACTATCCGGGACGGCACGAACTTCATTTCGCTGAACAAGGATTCATCGAGGGCGCACTCTAAATCGAGCAGTTCCTAATGTGTCTCAATTCGGAAAGGCAATCGTTATCCGCCGCGGCTCTGGCGACCTGGTGGCAACGATCGACCGGCTCGTCTTCGTTGGCATGCCGTTCGTGGGCGCGGGCGGAAGTAATCCCTTAATAAATGCTGTAAGAGCGCTGCGAGGTGCGCGCGACCCGGTTCCCAAACTAAAAAGTTTGTGGATCGTAGTCTGACGGCACCATGAGCGCGATCAAGCTGTGGCGTTGACGGGAATTTTTCTGAATGTACCTCTTGTGGATTTTTTTGTCGCTTCAACGCTAGGGTAACCGTGGATTTGGGGCATTTTAAGGCGAGAATCAGTCAATCGACCCTGACCGGATTGTGGTGGATCATCGGCCAAGCGCTATCGCCAGCGTGATTTAAATGATGATGCTCGGCATTGGTAATGCGTTTGGTCTGCCGCTGGATTTAGATTGAGCAATATGATCACAAAGGAGACAAATAGGTGTACATACTAAAAGCATTGACTTTAGCTGCAATCGTTATTTCGGGTACCGCGCACGCTCAAAGTTCGGTTACCTTATACGGAATTACCGATGTTGGTGTGCAGGTAATTAATCACGTCCCTGCGGCTAGTGGAAAGGCCGGAACAGCATATCAGCTTGTATCAGGTGGAACACAGACATCCCGATTCGGCTTCCGGGTCATTGAGAATCTTGGAGGCAGTTACAGCGCAATCGCAGTGTTAGAGTCTGGCTTTGATTTAACGCGTGGAACGCTCAATAACAGCGGTCGCCTTTGGGGAAGATCGTCCTATGTTGGCGTCCGCTCCCCGTATGGCCAGCTGACGGCAGGTAGGCAAACGACTACGACCTACGATTTTGACCTTACGTATGATCCGGTTGGAGGCGCGGCTTACTCTAGTCCAATGTTTGATGCTGCGTTTGCCGGTCGCGCGGATAATTCTCTTAAGTATTCGGGGACCGCCGCTGGATTTGGAGGTAAGTGGTTGCTAAGCGCGATCTACAGCTTTGGATACGACGGGATCACTCCCAATGCAGGACAGGTGCCTGGGGCTTTTCGCGTGGGAAAGGAAGAAGGCGTTTATCTAGACTACGAAAACGACTTTGTCACTTTCGGTGCGAACCTAGACCAACAAAACGGCGCGTCGATATCCACGCAAGGAAAAAAGACGCAAAGGCTCATGATTGGCACGACTATATACTTTTCACCAGTCAAAATCTTCTTAGGATATCGTTTCTTGGCACTAATGCAAAGTCCGTCTAATTTCTACTCTTCATTGTATTGGGGCGGACTTCAATACGCCATTGCGCCGGACTTTAACGTAAGCGCCGTCGCATTCCATCAAGATGGACGGAACTCGGGACAAGGAAATCCGACGAGCATATCGATTTTAGCAAGCTACCTTCTGTCCAAACGAACAGACATTTACGTGGAGTTAGGAACCGTGCTAAACAAAAGTAATTCAAACCTTGGCTTGGCAGGCTTTGGCACCGCCACTGAAGGCGCTATTCAGACAGGAGGGATTGTTGGCATACGATCCAAATTTTAAATCATCGCTCGATCAAAAAAGCGGGCGACTGGTAATACTTTGGGATTAAAGCAATGCAACGTCGTCATCCAGATTTCAAATATTATTCTTTAAGGCTCTGTCACAATAAGATCAACGGGTCAAGCAGCGGTGATATGCGGGATTACTTATGAAACGAGCGAGTGGAACTGCTGGGCGGTTTCAAGCTTGAAGTGCAACACCGGCAATGAGATCTTGCTTGAGTTGAGAGAAGACTTCGTATGGAGACTGGAAGCCGAGGATTTTGCGAGGGCGATGATTGAGGGCGTGCTCAATGCAATCCACCCAAGTTAAGCGCGGCTGCCGCGCCGGAACTCAATCGAGTTAAAAAGCGCTTGACGTGAAGCCAACTTGGCGGCCAATGAGGATCTTTTTGATCTTCGTTGGCCCCATGTCTCTTCCCACTCTGTTTGCCGATCTCGCCGCCCATATTCAGACTCAACAGTTTCGTCACCTTGCTTGCGAACCCGAGCATCCCACGGCGTTCCAACGTCGTCGCAAATTGCCCTTGCCGGCACTGATCGCATTGATGCTCACCGGCATGCGCAAGAGCGTCCAGACCGA
>NZ_MTHB01000280.1 GCF_002220365.1 Caballeronia sordidicola
AGGGCCTCGCCCAATTTTCCGCTCGGCGCGGTCGTCTCAAGATGATGGTCTAATAGTTTCTTAATTTCCTTAAGCACCGCAGTGCTGTAACGCCGCCGAAGGCGTGCTCGCTGGTTCGGCTTCTTCTGAGCCTGCGACTCCGCCGCGTAGAGCTTGCCGATGAGATGGATGAACTGCGTGGAAGGCTGATGTACACCGTGCGCTTCTTTAGGCAACACGTCCTGGGCTTTCACAAAATAGCGTCTCGCGTGCGTCCAGCAACCTAAATGCACGAGGCCGTTGGTTTTAGCGATCGCGTTGTATGACTCGTAGCCGTCCGTCATTAGCACCGCGCCACGGCGCATGCCTGCCCATAGGTCAGATCCATGTTGCATGCCACGCCCGGGCGCATATCCGAACAGCCGTACGGGCGGCCCGCTGCCATTCATTTGGGCCCACATAAAGCTTTTGGTTTGTGGCGCTCGCCCCGGTTCCTTGAGCACCTGCACGGTGGTCTCGTCGCCAAACACGATCTCACTGTCGAGCAAGTGATCTCGCAATAAATTAATGATGGGCTGCACCGCTTGGCCCAGGCGTACCACGCTGGCAGCCAGCGTATTACGTGAGATGTCGCCGCCGAAGCGCCTGAGCAGCGCTGCGATACGATACAGCGGCAAGCCATCAATGAATTTGGAGACTACAAACCATGCCAGGGCTGCTTCGGTGAACAAGCCCTTCGAGATGATGCGCAAACGCGCAGGCGTAACCTTGATGCCCTGGTCGCACTGCGAGCACGCATACTTCGCGCGCTCGTGACGAATCACCCGTACTTGCTGGGGAATGATGTCGAGCTGCTCGCTGACTTCGACGCCGATCTCGACCAATGTCGTGCCATCGTTCGGGCAGGTACGTTCTGATTCCGGCAATTCGTAGCGGATCACTTCCCGCGGCAGCGCTGGATCGAGCGGCTTACGCCCGGGCTTCTTGCGTTTGTGACCCGTGACCTTGATGTCAGTTTGGTCATCTTGCGCGGGCACAGTCGCGGCGGTGGGCGCCAGCACTTCGGCTTCGTTAAGAAACAGGTCGCGCTGCTGGGCACTACGTGCTTCGCTCTTGGCGCCGAACAGTTGGCGCTGGAACGCTTTGAGTTGTTCCTTGAGCAGGTCGCGTTCGACCTTGGTCACGCGTAGCTCGCCGCGCACCAATTCATGCTCGGCCAGTACCGCATCTCGATCGGCAAGCACTGCATCGCACGCAGCGAGAGCCGCATCACGCTCGGCGATGAGCGCAGCGAGTTCGTCGGCGGTGATCGAGTGGGGTTGGTAAAGGTCGCGGGCCATGGCGTAACAATAGCCAATCGCGAGTCTCCGTAGGTATACGGGAATTTGTAACTATCTAATCAGCGTCTCGTGAATGCGACAGGCAATCCACGAAACGCTTTCCGCGCGTACGTGGGTGCTGACTAACTCGCGCGCGCGTAGTGCCGTGCCGAATGTTTCTTCACGGCCGCTAGGTTGATACCGTCGAGCAGCCAATGCAACTGCTCAACCGTCAGTTCAAGAACCGCCGCCTCGCGGGGCCATGCGAAGCGATCTGCTTCTAACCGTTTCATCAATAGCCAGAAACCCGAGCGATCCCAGAGCAACAACCGAACGCGATCGCGGCGCTTATTGGTAAAAGCATAGACCGTCGGGGCGAAGGGGTCGAGCGCCAAGGCCTGCTCAACTAGCGCGACCAGTCCGTTGATCCCCTTGCGACCATCCACCGCATCACGATGAAGCAATACCTTCAGCTCTTCGTCGAATCGGAACATGGCAATGTACTCAGCGCTTGTAGTAGTGACAGCACCTGATCGTCACGGGCATCATTTAGTTCGATCCTCACTCCGTTAGGCAATCGGACTTGCAGCCCGGGCATCGCCTCCTTCGGCCGCTCTTGTGCGGCAATCACGGGTATGAACGCAGCCGGCGTCGGCTTCGCGGTCCTTGACGCCGGAACGATCGCAGTGCCATCGCACTTTCTTTTATAAGCGCTGACCCACGAACGCAGCAAATTCGCATTCAGCCCGTGTTCCAGCGCCAAGCGTGCGACCGATACGCCCGGCACCAGGCAGGCCTCAATCAGTTCGTGTTTAGCCTGCGGATCGTAACGGCAACGACCGTCTTGTTTGCGACCGACTACCAGTCGCGCTTTTAACTCAGAGTTAATATCAGTCATATGTGTCCACGTTGATTTACGTGGACACATGTTCACCACTGAGGCTGCTTAACGCTAGGACGCCGACAAAGGACCGCTTACCGTGTAGGAGCCGCGCAGGGCAAACGCGCGCGACAACACGCTCATATCGGCGAACGAAACGAGAGCGATAGCGATCGCGGCGCCACTCAACTCCCGTACGTCATGCAGCGACACGGCGGGAAGACGAAACGCCGGCAAACCTTCAGGTAGCCGGCCTACGACAGCGATACCGGCAGGGGCTTCTAGTTCCAGGAGCCAAACTGCCGCGGTTGCCGTGGCCACGGCAACCAAGGTGCCGGGAAGTGCAGCCGCATCCGTTTGAGCAACACAACGCCGTCAGGCACGAAACGCCAATGGCCCAAGCAGCCCAATTTATGCGTCCGATGACCACACCCTGAAATACCCTTTTCACATCGTGGAGGATCGTCCAGCTCGGAACCGCAAAACCGAGCAAGGTGGGCGGGTGCTTCATTGGAGGGTGATAGTCGGGACGCGGAACCGGAACTGAGGCAACACAAACTTCACGCGCGTTGGTCGTTCCCCTGGCAGGAAACCCGACCCTTGCGACGTCGCCTGGATTTGGTCACCATAACCAATCCTCCTCTCTGACATGGATCAATCTCAAGGGGCATCTGATGGCGTGTCCGAGCGCGGAGCGCTGCGAGCGTTGCCAGGAAGTGTACGAATTACGCATAGAGGCACTTACACCCGTCCATGTAAGCAATGCCCGCGCCACGTTTTGGTTACGGCAAACGTCTTCTTCGCCGCCGTGAACAAATCGCTTCCCTCTGGAACAGGTTCGCCCCGAATCGGCACACGTCTTCGCTCGCGGACCCAAAACTCGACGGATAGATTCACGACTTCTTCAAGTGACGCGCAACATGACCGATCGCCTGCGGCTGATTGAGCGTCAGCACGCGGGCGCATTATCCGCACATTTGTTCAGGGCGGGCCTTGCGTGCCCCTCTTACGAGACGTCCTTCTGTCGGACCAATAGCAGTGGCGTTCGAGCTATTCCTGCGACCCTGTTCGCGACACTGCCGAGCACGCAACGCACAACGCCGCGCCGACCGTGTGTTCCCATCACCAGAAGGTCGGCATGCCAACTCTGCGCTTCGCGCTTCGATCGTATAGGCGACGTCGTCGTTGGCGTGATCGGTGTTGGCCAGCGCCGTTTCCAGCCGGACGCCATCCGATTCTGGTAGTGTTTCGAAGAATTGGCGCGCTTTCGCGAGCGCGGCGTTACCCTCTTCCACCAACGCGTCTTCCAGCACGGTGAGCGGAAGAATGGTCAGGTGCACTGCGCGATCGACGACATAGATCGCGCGTAGTTCCGTTCCCGCGCGGGCAAGCGTTGCGCCGACCCGCAGCGCCTCCTGCGAAGCCGAACTGCCGTCGACCGCAAACAGGTTTCTCTACGGCCTGGCGCGCCACGCCACGTCACCGCGCTCGGGCAAGACAAGGATGGCGCACGCGGCGAATTTCATGAGCGGTTCAGACACCGCTCCCTCAACCCAATGAAGCAGCCCTTGATGCTGGCGCGACCCCATTACCAGCAGGTCGGCCCGCCAGTCTTGCGCGGCCTTTGCCAGCGCATGCACGACCCCGCCGCCATGCGTTATTAGGTCGATGATTCGAATCTCTAACTTAGCGCCGCTCGACGCGAACAGTTCCTGCGACGCAGCGCACGCGTTTTCAACATCTTGCAGCAACAGTGCGTTTGCTGCGCTTAAATGGAAGGCAGCCAGCGGCCCCAACGGAATCACTGCATGCGCGTTTTCCACTACGCCGACAATCCGAACCCGTGTCTCCTTATTTGCAAGATGAGGAACGAAGGCGGCGGCGCGAGCAGATGCGGCTGTCGGATCGACGCATAGCAGTATCCGCTTGAAGCCCGCGCGAACATCCGTGTTCGTTGCTTGAAGTTCCATGATCGACACCCGTCCCGTCGTTCTTCAGATTGTGGTCAGCATGTCCATTCCAACGACTCGACGTGCGCGAGCTTACGCTCCAGTCGCTCGGCGAAAAGATCGAGCAGGCGCACTTGCGCGCCGTCACGAACGTCGCGTGCATCTATCTGACAGCGCGCGAGGGCTGGTCTGCCGCTGATATCGGCCATCTGTCCGAGCGCGGCTCAGCTCCGCTGCCGCCGAACGTACAAAGAAACGCGACCTTGGGCAAGCGTGCCCGATAGGCCGTGAGCCATGTACGCACGGGTGTCGCCACGATGGGCGCAAACTGGCGTAGCAACCACAACGAGTTCGTAGTGTAGGAAGACGGATCGTGTTTAACAGCGTTAATCTTGGCGGGGCGCTCCCTCAATACGTCGATAATCGATCCGACGAACCCCAGCGGGCCAGATCGGTCGCTGCGCTCGACGATCTCTTCCAGATCCGCGCCGAGTCGGGTAGCAAGCGCTTTCGCGGCATGGGCGGTCACGCCAGAACGCGAGTAGTAGACGACAAGAACCCTTGTTTTCGACATCGTAATTCTCCGAAGAGCGACATTGCAGCGAGCGACTCAACGCAAGCACCTATAGATGAATTGTTTTCGACTGCTTCAGGCTTATCCACACCATGCCCTCGCGAAGACCGTCGATTACTGCTTCGCGCTCGGTTGCGAAGATTTTAGAGTGCCGGAATTGATGTTTGAATTCCTCACTCGAACCGGTGTGGCCGACGTGAATCTCGCAACCAAAGCCGCCACCGGTCGGAAAGGTATCGGTGCTGACGTTCCAGCTATCGCTCGTCACTTGCCCTTTGAGCGTCATGGTGCCTCTCCCTTATTCCACCACCAGGTGATCGACCACCGCGTGTACGCCAGGCGCGGACCACGCGGCGCCACGAGCAGCCTCCCGTTCGCCGTAGGTTCCCACCGTGCCGCTCAGGGTCACGACGCCGTCACGCACCTCGATGGCGATGTGTTTGGCTTCGCGCTCGGCATGGCGCAGCAGGGCACGGCTGATCTGTTCTCCGACATCGGCTGGCGCCAGATTGCCGCCCACCTTGATCATGTTTGCGACACCCGTGACTCCGCGCATGTGCGCAATGCGTCGGGCTGCGCGATGGCGCTGCCAGTTCAAGTCGACGTCGCCGCGCAGCGTTACCCAACCCTTTTCGACCTGAACCTGAACGGCGCCTTCCTTCAGCCCGACGGTCCACTGCAAGGCCGACGTGGCCGCCCGCGCGATGTCGGCGTCGCTCATCACGTCCTTGGAGGGTAGACGCACCTCGGCTTCGACAACCATGGCCTTAACGCCCGACACCCGTTGCACACCTTTTTCGGCGGCAAGTTTCTCCGCGTAGCTGGACGGATGGCCATCCAGCGTCACGATGCCGTCCTTGACCTCGACCGCGAAGTTCGACGAATCGACTTCCGGTGTCCAGTCCAGTTCCTCTCCCACGTCCTGCTTCAACTGTCGGTCGGTTTTCATAAAATCCTCCGCAACAAATAAAGCGCGCGGGGACCGCGCGCCAACGACTCAACTGATCTGAAGGCGTTTTTGCTCAGACGGTGCCTTCTTCGGGAGCGTCAGTGACAGCACGCCATCCTAATACCGCGTCACCGAGTTGGATTCATCGAGATCGCACGCAAGCGAGAACGAACGGCAGACCGCGCCAGCGTAGCGCTCGCGCCGAATGACCCGTTCGCCTTCCTTGGTTTCCTTGTTGCGCTCGACCTTGGCGTTGATTGATACCACGTTGCCGTCGATCTTCACGTCGATATCCTTCTTGTCCACGCCAGGAAGTTCCGCCTTGACCTGATAGGAAGCGTCGGATTCCGTGACATCGATCTTTATGTCCGCAAGCGGTGCGTCGTCGCTGCTGATCATGCCACGCAACGGCCGGAACAAGCCATGAAACAAAGATTGCTCATTGAATAACCCCTTAATTAAGGTAGTAAAACAAAATACCCACCTTTCCGCATCGAAACTGGCGTGGACGGAATCAAAGCAACTTCATTTCGCCTGGAAGATCACCTTCAGCGCGTGCGCATCGGCAACCCGGCTTAACGTCTCGTATGCTTTCATGACATCGTTCAAACCGAACCGGTGCGTGATGAGCTTGCCCGCTTCCGGACGGCCGGAGTGGACGGTCCTGAGCTGCATGGGCGTACTGACCGTGTCGGCCAGCCGTGGCGTGATTGGGATGTTTCGACCCCACAGTCGCTCCATATACAGATCAACTTTCACGCCATACACGCCGACATTGGCAGTGACGCCCCCTGGCGCGATGATTGATTTACATTGCTCGAAGTTGGCGGGCACGCCAACCGCTTCGATCGCACAATCCACGCCGACGTTGCCGGTCAGCTTCATGATCTGCGCGACCGGATCGCCACTCAAATTGCTCATGCATGCCGACTCGCCAAAGGTTCACGCTACTTGCCGGCGGTTCGCATCGCGATAGTGCTTTCATCTTCGATCTCGTCATTTGCGTAAAAACCGTGCGTCAACAATAAAACTTTAGGCTCGCGGGCCACCCGTCCGTTGACCTACATCAACCGATTGGGACGCGCGCGGCAACACCTGAATCACCCGGCATTGCCGCAAGCGCGCGCGACGCAATCCACATAGCCATGCTGTGTGCACCGCTCGCTCCTCTTCAACGGCGACGCTCAGGCTGCAAGGTAGTTCCCGCCGCGCGAACGTGTGCCCGATTGGGTTGACGACGCGTCGCCTCGCACAGTCGCCGGCTGTGCCAATGCCGTCGGCATGGTCAAGCTTTTTGAACCAAGACGGCATAGCAGCAGGATTCATTGCCGCCGCTTTCTCAAATCCGCCTGTCCACGTAGAGGTGGCAACTCTTCATGCGTCGGGAAAAGCTTCACCAAGGGCACTTTGGTGGCGCATCGCGACCTCGATGCCTTCCCGCAAAAGGCTGGTGGTTGCTTTTAAATAGTCACTCATGACCGCCTGCGAAGCGGAGTTGAACTCACCCCAGTTCTTTGCGTTCGCAATGGCTTCCACTCCTTCCGAAGCGCTCCGAGGTCGCGCTCAACGCGCTTCGCTTCTAGAGCGCAAGCGTCCCGACGCCATTCCTCATTGGCTCTCATCAGTCGCGGTGTCAAATAAAGATTTACCCCAGAGGCGAACGGGTGGGTGAATTCGGTTGCCATGGTCAAGTCCTCTTTACGTATGAACGAAGGCGCGAAGAGCGCCGTATGGTCGATCTCAATTTGGGCGCGGGGCTCGGCTGATCGTTGACCTATATCAACCGGTCTGCCCGCGATAACCGCCCGCTTGCACTTGATCTGCATCAACCGGCTGAAAGTAGCAACTCATACACTTTTAATCGGGAGCGTGCGATTAGAACCGATGCGGGCGCCTTCACTGACTCACTAACCGAGCACCGCGATGATGAGTTACAAAAGCATCGTCGTTCAACGCGACACGAGCGAACGAGCGCAATCCCGGCTCGAATACGCGTTGCAACTCGCAAAGCAATTCGATGCGCACGTAAGCAGTGTGTTTTCGGCGTTCACCCCTGATCCGCGCTCCTTCTATGTCATGGCCGGATCGGCCGAGTACTTTGGCCGGACACATGCGGCTCGGGCGCAATTGCATGCCGGTGCTTGCACAAACGGTCGGCTATCCGTCAGCGCCGGACGCCTGAGCGCGCGACGCGGTCGATCGCTAATACACTATTTTGGAGCCTTTTGATGCAGCCACTTCAGCTATCGCTTCATGCCAGCATTGCCGGCCTGTTGCTGTGCATAACGATGCAGGCGCTCGCCGCGCCGGAACCGGCCGCGCTCATCGATCAGCAGCACTGCATGTTCTGCCATACCGTCGACTCGCCCTTTCTTGCGCCATCGTTCCAGCAGATCGCCGAGCGTTATCGCAACGTTCCGAACGCCGCATCAATGCTCGAACACAAATTGCGGCTCGGCGGGCCCGCGCATTGGGGCGATATGGCCATGCCGGCAGCTGCGGAGCGAGGCGGGCCGCCGCTTTCGCGTGAAGATGCCCACACGCTCGTGCAATGGGTATTGAGTCACTAACTTCATGTTCTGGAGGACACCATGCGTATCACGATCAAGCTGGACCAACGAGCAGACCCTGACGCGTTTGCGGTGCTTTGGCTGGACTTGGAATCGCGCCACTGGTCGCGGGAAATGCACAGCGGCGTTGACATACCGTCCGGGGGTCTCATGCGCACTGCGCCCGGTGGAACGCTCATCTGCGACCCGGATTCACCTCATCCGCTTTGTGCGCTAACCGAGCTCGATCTGGAAGACCGGGCTCGTCTGATCGAAGGTCAGTCTGGACATGTGTCGTGGCATTGCGAATCAAACCTGGGCGTGCGCCTGGATCGCTGGCATGTGCAATGCATCGACTCCGAATCGACTGAAGCCGAGAACGAGGTTTTCGATGAATAAAAATCGCGTACTCATGGATGCCAGCGGGGAGTGAGACGTTTGCACCACTCTTGCAGCGGCGACGGATTGAGCGTCACAACAAACAGCGTGACGCTTACGACGATTGCCACGGTACCGCATCGCACGAGACCAGGCTCGTCGAAGATCAAGCCGCGAAGGGCCGTGGAAACCCCGGCTAGCGCGACAAAGACGGAAATCGCTGCAACGGCGATTCTGGGCTCAGTCCGGATCATTTCTCCTCCCCCCTAGACTTGCGCCTGCCTTCGCGCCATCTTTTTCGAGCAGGTGCACCGCCGCATCGAAAGCTCCGCGGATCGCCTCTTGCGGATCGCTATCGCTTACATGCTCAATCGGAATCATGTTGTAATCGCGCGTGATGAGATCGAGCCGGGCGTCATACGACCGCGAGCCGTCGAAATTACGTAACGCCTCCAGGGCCAGATGACAGCCCGCGACCCAACGCGCGAAACGATCAATTCGAACAAGCTGCACGCTTGCCTCGGCCTCGATTTCCGCTGACCCGACAAAGCCCAAATAAGCGATTTGCATTCCGACACCCATCACATCACTCCTTCGACCATTAAGGCGATTTTCCTTCGCGTCGTCAGCTTTTCCCGGGCCACTGAGCGTGTCCGGGAAAAGCTAAAACTCTCGTAGGTGAAACCATGATGTAGTGTCGCTGCCCCTGCGCATTGACCTTAATCAAGCGCAAATGCGTTCTCGGCGCACGTGAGTGAACGGCCACGTTCGAGCTTCAATCCCAAGTCGCGCATTGCGGCTTTTCCGGCGCAAGTACGCACGCAGCGATATTCGCAGGACTCTGCCCGATGCGTCTACAGGTAACCGTAGATAACCACGCAGTCCTGTCCGTCCGCGATGTTCGACGACTCCTCGACATCGACGTTCAGATCGCTGACAGTCGCGCTCGATTTCGATACGCCCCCGGTGCTGAACAACGATAGTGCCGCGTTTCGCCTTACCCCATCCTGCGACCTTCGGTGCGACTCGCGCACACAGACTATCTGGCTGTCGAGCCGGCAAATGGAGGCCGGTTTCACGGTCCGGCGGACTCCGTCACGGACTCGTGGCGATTTACGCGAGCATGTTTAGTGATGGTCCCTCAATGGATGATCCAGATCAAATTGACAACTTCGGTCAGGTGACCGGGCTATCCAAAATTGCAGGAGAAGGTGATGAAGAACGTTGCGGAGCCTCTGACAAGCAAGTCGTCCCCGGCCTCTGGGCCGGTGTTCAATATCGCCGAGCCCCAGCAGTTGAAGCTCGCCTTACTGACCGCACTCGTCGTCGGATCCATGGTCGGCAGCGGCGTCTTCTCCCTGCCGCAGAACATGCGTCCGGCGCGGGCGCGGGCGCTGTCATCCTGGGCTGGCTGATTACCGGGGCAGGCATGCTGATGCTCGCGTTCGTCTATCAGACGCTCGCGACGCGCAAGCCTGATCTCAACAACGGCATCTATGCCTTTGCCCGCGCGAGCGCGGGCGAATTCGTGGGATTCAACCCCGCCTGGGGCTATTGGGTCAGCGCGTGGATCGGCAACGTCGGCTACCTGGTGATCGTGTTTGGCACATCGGGCTACTTCTTTCCATCCAATATTCGATACCGGGCCCGCGCGCCTGGTGGGGCGACCCGGACGTCGATCACGGCGGCGCCACGCTCGAAGGCGGCGACGTGATGCCCTTATCGCGGGATGTGCTCGTCATCGGTATGGGGGAACGGACATCGCCGCAAGCGGTGGTGCAGCTTGCCCGCTCGCTGTTCGCCCATGAGACCGTGGAGCACGTGATAGCCGCGCAATTGCCGAGATCGCGCGGCGCGATGCATCTCGATACCGTATCACCTTTTGCGACCGCGATCTGGTCACGATCTTTCCGGAGACTGTGGACGGCATTCGCTGCACCAGTCTTCGTCCCGGCGACCAACCCGAAGCGTCGGACGTGCGCGGCGAAACCGCACCATTCCTCGATGTCGTCGCTCAGGCGATCGGCCTGAAAGCGCTGCGCACCGTCGCAACCGGAGGCGACGAATGGGAAGCCGAACGCGAGCAATGGGACGACGGCAGCAACGTCATTGCGCTCGCGCCGGGCATCGTGGTTGCGTACAACCGCAACGTGTACACCAACACGTTATGACGCAAGGCCGGCGTGGAGGTCATCACCATTCCAAGCGGGGAACTCGGGCGCGGTCGTGGCGGCGGCCATTGCATGACCTGTCCTATCGAACGCGATCCGCTTTGACCACACCAGTCTGTTAGAAAAAAATCATGATGGCATTCAACTTGCGCAGCCGAAGCCTGCTCAACATGTAGGACTTCGTTCCGCGCGACATCCGCTTCCTGCTGGACCTCTCGGCCGAACTGAAACGCGCGAAATATGCGGGGACCGAGGTGTCGCGGCTGAACGGCATGAATATCGCGTTGATTTTCGAGAAGACCTCGACACGTACACACGGGTGACGCACGATTGGGTAGCGAATGAAAGGTACGCGCCAATTTCGTTGTCGCTCTATGCGCGCTGCGCGGTCCTAACCGTCACTGGTCAATACGACCCGCACGACCCCGAATCCTACCTTGCCGATCGCTATCCGGAGCATTCAGACCCGTGTTAGTTGTCCCTACAGCGGCGCGGTGAACGCCCTCGGGGCCAAGGTGGGCGTGGCATGGGATGGTAGCCGTGAAGCTACGAGAGCTGTTCACGATGCGCAGCCATTATTGCAACTCGCAACGCGGACCGCCATGGTTACGATCGTCGGCGAGGTGGGTAGGCGTCGGGACACTCCTGCGCGATGTTCGGACCTCGTCGCGGCGCTCGCACGACATGGCGCGCGAGTCGAGTATAGTGAGATCGATGCGATCGAAGGTGCGGGGACGGGCGACGCCCTGTTGTCGTTTGCATCCAAATTCGGTGCGAACGTCATCGTCATGGGCGCCCACGGTCATTTGCGGTGGCATGAATTGATACTGGGCGGCACCACCCGGAGGGTACTGGAGGCGATGCAAGTTCCGGTGCTTTTGTCCAATTAGATCGAGCGCTTGCAAATCGGAGGGCGCACAATAGGCAGCCGCACTGCTGCTGAGGTGGATGCCGGTGGCGTGGATCGCGTCATGCTTGCGTGATCCACAGGCGTCATCGTCATTTATATAATAATGCACGCGCCTTCAGGCATCGTGCCCTGCCGAACCTGCATACCGCGAATCGCGTCGCGGCCGGCCGTCTATGAAACCCGATCACGAGCGCAAGCCTCACGTAGTGACGATCGCATGATAGCGGAGATGGAGGGAAGAGGAGCACCTTCCGCGGTCTTCCGCGGCCATTTAGCCTACCGTGCAAGAAGCTCGACAAGTTGTCGGCTGCCGCCGGCACCTGTAAGCCTGGAAGCGCCATAGGGCGTTCTGTCCGCCATCTCGTCCGTCTTGACGAATCCTGCGCACGAATAAGGCGTACCCACGATCGCCATGCCTTGGCTCAGGCGACGATTAACGGCTGGTTCGGCGAACGCTTCGGGTCGACATCTGGCCCGATCGCTTGCACCTTCTGCCGGACGACGAGCACCGGTATCTGGCTATGCACCAGCACCTTCTGGGTTTCACTGCCCAGTATCAGCGCACCCATCCCACCGCGACCGTGCGACGCCATCACGATTAGATCGCAGTTTCGCTTCGCAGCGGCCCCGAGGATCGCTTCATACGGGCGCGTGTCAGTCACTGCGACGGTGTCGAATTCGACGTCGGCTTGCGCGGCCGCTTGGCCGAGCACCGCGAGGTAGGCTTCCGCGTGCTGCTGCGCATGGTGGGTGAACTGCTCCTCAGTGTCGGTGAGTGTTTCGGCACCGTACGCCAGGATATGGAATTCTGGCAAGACATGAAGTCCAGTAACTTTGGCCTGGTGGACTGCGGCAAGCGCCACTGCCATCTGAATCGCGGCTTCGGAGAATACCGATCCATCGGTCGGCACCAGTATATGCTTGAACATACGTCCCCCTATTTGCGACTACGCAACATACGAAGCCGCGAGTAAAAAGGAAGCCCGCCGACTTCAAACTAGATTCGAAAAGCGGCATGTGCCCTCGCCGGATACCCTCTCCATGTACATCGACGCGCCCCTCGTAAATCGCCTGGACTGCGCAAGAAACTCGTCGAAGTCTTTTCTTCCGCCTTCCGGAAGCTCTCGAGCCGCAAGTACGTGACCGCCGCTACCACTCCGAAGACGACATGAAACACACAGTTTGTCCACCCACGAGCATCCACAAACCAAGGGAACATCGCTGTCATTCCATAGAAATCATCGGTGAAAGCGATCCACGCAAAATCGACGATCCTTCTATTTGTTTATCTTCGATGCTTCTGCAAGAGCGCTCTTGATCTGCGTCAATAGTCAGGTTCGATCATTGCCGCGACCGGCCAGCCAAGCGCCCTGACCGCCTGGACAAAGCACAGAGTGTCGGAGAACGCATCCACAGCTTTTTTGCCAATCGGCGCCGCGAGCTGCATCTGCTTGCGTTTCGCAGCCGCGCCGACGTACTTTCGTGATGGGTACGCTCGACGCATGTTGGCATACAACCCGCCCGGCATACCGTCGGCACTCGGGCGCGACCGCACCTCCCCGCTATCGCGTCGGTCGCCTTCATCTGAACGCGGATTTCCTCCACCTTGTGAGGCTATGCAATTAACGCTTTGGGAGGTAGACGAGCACGCCGAAGACACCACCCACCGCCAAAGCTATTCCGACACTGGAGTCGAAGTTGAACGCGAAAATGATCGCTGCGAGAATAAGCGCAAAGCCTACTGACAGCATGAAATGGACACTTAGCGCCATGAATGTCATGGCGAGGTTATAGGCGGTCGGCTGAACGAACACGTCTATTCCCATCGCAATTGCCGCCACCACACGCAGCGGCCCCCAGAAGCTGCCGCCGGCACTCCACACCGCAGTCAGCGCCAGGGCCGCGAAGACGATGCCCGCAGCGATCCCTGAGATTGCCGCTGCGGGCCAAAAAAGGGCTTGCCATTTGAAGTGGGGCGAACCCTTATGAAGTTCCATAGCAAGCTCCTTCGAATAGCAGAGCTGATCGTCATCTTGCAGCCGATGCGGAGACCTGAGTCAATCCCAGGGCTGCCCCCATTGGGCTCGCTGATACAACGCGAAGACGCGCCTGTCGCACACGACACCGAACTTGTGCGCATCCATGCCGACTTGCGTATCAGCCTTCTTCCGCAACCCAACTGATCGAAGGGCTCGTCGAGATCAATTCGGTCGAGGTAACGTGCCCAAAGTCCTCCTCGCTTCGGCCGTGGCGTTTGCGACCACGATACCCTAAGCCGGACGAGCCGGAACCAAACAGGTAATACGATGTGTTGCGTAGCCATCCGATGACGAAGTGAGCCATGAAGGCCGATCTGATTGAGCGTTATGCGGCGAATTTGCACGGCGTGCTATCGTGCTTTGACCGAATCCTGATCACGGGCACGCTGCCCGGCGCATGCTACGCAGCGGGCATGACGAGTTTTTTGAACGCCAACGGCATTCGCATATTCGACTACGCCAGGTTCGCCGAACCGCTGCGCGAACTCATCCGTGTGCGCGCGCAAGAGGTCTGCGCTGCCGCCGGCATCGAGATCGAGCACGTCAACAAGAGCCACATCCGCAAGGAAGATTTGGGGGCACGCGTGCTGCAGGGGCGTGGCGATGCACCCGGGCTGGTGCACGTCATCTCGGCGATGGAGGCCTGCCCGAGCTACAAGCCGTGGCACGACAAGAGCAGCGGCAAGACCTACCTGCGCCCCGAGACGGGCAAGTGTCTGCACTACTACTTCTACTTCATCGATGACGAACTCGGGCTGTGCCACCTCAGGGTCCCGACCTGGGCACCGTTCGGCTTGCAGTTCTACTGCAATGGCCACGGCGCCGTGGCCCGTGCCCTCAAGCGCGAGGGCATCGGGTTCGTGCAGGCCGACAACGCCTTTTTACGCATTGCCGATGTGGACCGTGCACAGGCCATCGCCGACGCGCTGAGCCCCGATATGCTGCATGAGCGGCAAGACCGCTACGCGCAGTGGCTGTGCCCGGTGCTCGACGTGTTCGGCCAGACCTACCACTGGAGCCTGCGGCAGGCCGAGTATTCCACTGACCTGATGTTCCGCAGCCAACAGACACTGGTGCCGCTGTATGACGTGCTGTCGCGTCAGGCGGTGCTGGCCGCGCACGCCGGGAAAGTAGCCGGCTTCCTGGGCAAGAAGGTCACGCCGCAATTGGCGCAGGAAATCGGCTCGCGGCTGTCCACCCGCATCGAAGGACGCTGCATCAAGCACCACATGGGCGTTGCCAGCGTGAAGGTTTACGACAAGTTCTCCCATGTGTTGCGGATAGAAACCACCATCAACGACGTGAGCTTCTTCAAACACCACCGCAAGGTGGAACACAAGAATGGCCAAAGCACCTACGAACTCGCAGCGTTGAGGAAAACCATCTACAGCCTGATCGACCTGCGCGAGATCATGCTGGGCTGCAACCAGCGCTACCTCGCGTTTTTGTCGAGTCTGGATGACCCCAGCGCAGGTGAGCGCGACCTTCAACGTTTGAGCCAGTCCCGCGTGGGCAGTGACGAGCGCAGGGTCAAAGGACTCAACTTCTTCAACGGCAGCGAGCAAGCACTGCTGCGTGCCATGCAGCGCGGCGAGTTCAACGTGCATGGCCTGCGCCGTGCGGATCTGGCCAGGTATGTAGACATGAGCGCCTCGGTGCTGTCCCGACAGCTCTCGCGACTGCGCACACTCGGCTTGATCAAGAAGGTAACCCATACCTACCGCTACTACCTCACACGTCTGGGCCGTGCCGCCATCGCTGCTGCCTGTTCTCTCACTCGCTTCAACATCGTTCCAATTCTGGCCGAAGCACACTGAAGTCTTCTCACAAATCGCGAAGACTTAACTCCTTAGTGACTAATTGATGGGCGTATCAAGGCGCTCGCGGACGCTCTGACACTTCCGTCCATGCTCCATCCCGCAGCGCACCGAAGGGTTGACGCTCGAGCGTCAGGCCATTCCGGGTTAGGTATGGCTATTGCCTCCATGCAAAAACGGACGTGAATAAACGAAACGGCAATTGATGACCTAGATCAATACAGCGGACCTCCGCGCAGGCACGCTTTACCGAGCATATGGCTTTATTGGGGTGTCATTGTGATTCGGCCAAACATGAGACATATTCTCCGCGTGCTTGGGACTGCAACAACGCTACTAGGTGGAGTTCGCTGCGCGTTCGCCGAGGGCGAACCCACGGCTCTCATAGACCAGCAACGCTGCATGTTTTGCCACACCGTCGACACACCGTTTCGCGCGCCTTCCTTTCAACAGATCGCCGCACGCTATCGCCACGTGCCAGATGCCAGCGCCATGCTCGAAGGCAAGCTGCGGTTGGGCGGCCGGGCACACTGGGGAGACATGGCGATGCCGTCGGCCGCCGGACGCGGCGGCGGTACTCTCTCGCGCGAGGATGCACATGTTCTTGTTCAATGGGTACTTCGCCAGTGACGGAATGCGCGAGGGCTCGTCACTTAGAAGGCGTGCACATCGCGGCCTGCTTACTGCTGAGACCAGTCGATAAACGCATGGTCATGATTTGACATCAGCAGCCTTTCGGAGCTAGCGCTTAATCTGAGATTCCGTGGCGAGATAGACAAGTTTGCATTGTGATTCAAGCGCTTGGCTTGAAATTGGGTAACTTCTCAATAACCCGGGGCGAGCACCACGCGCCGTGCTGTGTTATTTGATCTGCGCACGCGGTCGAGGTAGCCGATAGCTTCGTTGCGTGCGGTCATGATTGCGCTTGTAAACTGCGGATGACGATGTTAACGTTTGTCGCATCGACATCATGTGATCCGCACTCGTGACTCTTCCAAGAAAATTCTCACTACCCGACATCGCTCGAGAGGGACTAACGCCGTCGGAGCTTGAAGTGCTAGCGTGGGTAGAGAAACTGACGGACATCGCTAATGACTTGCAGGATGAGTCTGAGCAACTGAAACAGGAAGCAGCTCAGCTCAGGAAAACCAGGAAGCGCGACTAGGTTGGCCGCTGCGATGATGAAGAAACTCGCGGTGCCATATGTCACCGAAACTGATCGAACGCCTGCGGTCATGAAGCTGCTGGCATGGAGCGAAGGATTGCTTGAGATCATCCATCGCGTGCAGGAGGAGAACGGGCATCTGAGAGACGAAGTCGCGG
>NZ_MTHB01000054.1 GCF_002220365.1 Caballeronia sordidicola
CACGCCTCACGAGCACAGCAGCGGAGGCAAGCAAAAGTTGCTCGGTATCAGCAAACGGGGAGATCGGTACATCCGCTGGCTGCTGGTCCAAGGAGCGCGGTCGATCATGCGATTTGCGAGCAAGCGAACCGATGCGCTGTCGCGCTGGGTCTGTCAGCTCGCGAGCAGACGTGGGGTGAATGTCGCAGCGGCGGCACTGGCGAACAAACTAGCACGCATAGCGTGGGCGTTGCTTGCCAAGAGCGAGCGCTTCGCGAGCGCATGAATCCATAAAATCTCTGCAGTACAACCACCAGCAGTTTGCGAACGATGAACAATCGATGATGCGATGGGTCTGACCCAGCCTCGAAAATCCGACAGGCATAGTGGCCAAAGAAGGCCGCTGAAGTAATGAGAACGAGGCAGGCGATTTGCATTATGGCCAGCGGTGACCCCGCATAAACAGGCCGAATATATACGTGCAGACTGACACCTTGCATCAAGAGAGGACGCATTGTTTGCAAAACCTGGGGAGTCCATATATATGCCTGGCTTGATTCGCAGCTCCACAGCTATCCGGTGTTGGCGCTGTGCGAAGTCTTGGAGGTGAGCTTCAGTGGCTACCGCAGTTGGAAGCGTGGCGGCACGCCGCAGCGCAAACGGCTGACCGATATTCAGTTGTTGGCCCTGATTCGGTCGGTCCATGCTGAGGTGAAAGGTGCCTACGGATCGCCCCGCATGACGATAGAAATTCGTGCGCGTGGATTTCCGGCGGGCAAAGAACGGGTTGAGCGGCTGATGCGGGAGAACAACATCCGTGCGCGCCATAAGCGTCGCTACAAGGTCACCACGGATTCGAAGCACAAGCTGCCGATCGCCCCCAATTTGCTCGACAGAAACTTCACGACAGATGCACCTAACCAGGTCTTCACTTCGGACATCACGTATATCTGGACCGACGAGGGCTGGCTGTATCTGGCGATCGTACTGGACCTGTTCAACCGCGAGGTTGTTGGCTGGTCGATCAAGGCGAACATGACCACCGACTTGGTGATCGACGCGCTGACAATGGCATGGTTCCGGCGCAAACCGGCCCCGGGCGCGCTGTACCATTCGGATCGTGGCAGCCAGTACGCTAGTCATGACTTTCAGGCGAAACTCGCCGAGTACGGGATGACGTGTTCGATGAGTCGCAAAGGAAATTGTTGGGACAATGCCCCAACTGAAAGCTTCTTCAACAGCTTAAAAAACGAACGGGTTCACGAAAGACGGTACGCCACGCGTGTCGAGGCAACTGCAGACCTGTTTGAATACGTCGAAGTATTTTATAACAGGAGTCGTCGCCACTCCACGCTCGGCCAAGTGTCGCCAACCCAGTTCATGCAAGACTGGATCGCGACTCAGCAGGAGAAGAATCTGGCGGCATAATGTTCGATCCTTGGAACACGAAAAACAAGGGGAAGCTCACTTTGAAATTATCGCGCAGCATTTCGCACGTATGGACTTTCGTCTCGTTTGACGCTTCTTTGTCATCAAGAAGGTCCTGAATGTTCTTTTTCCCAGCGTCCTTCATCTCACCGAAGTAAGCTTTTCCTGCTCGGTCCGGCGTTTGGTCGATCTTCTTGTCGTATGCTTCTGCCATCATCGATTCGACTTCTTTGCAGGCAGAGAATTTTCCAGAGCAAGCCGACAGCGAAAAACCAGCGACGAGGGCGGCTACTAAAACTCCCTTCATTTCATCTCCATTTTCTAGATACGCTTCTTCGCCTAAGATAAGTGGCGCAATGGGTCGCATCTGTGTCTTTGAGCGCACAGACTCTCTAAAAAAACGGAGCGACTAAAAAAGCCCGGCGAAGCCGGGCTGGAGATGGATTTTGTTCCTGTTGCCTTGCTGTCGGTCGACCGGGGGAGCGCCTGCGGCCCGTAGCTACGTTCGAGACGGCCTACGGCGCGACTACAGTATTTGCCGCGACGTTTTTGACGCGCTGGCCATCGTATTTGAGACGCTGACCATCGGACCGCAGCTCAATGCTGTCGTCTGCGTCGGCGACAAAATTCACAGTTGGCATGATGGTCTTGATGTCGAGGCCAAGCGCAACGCTTTCCTTCTTCACCAGCTTCATCGTTGCGATAAGTGTCGGCAGCTCCGAGACGAAAGCCGCAACGTCTTCCCGTCGACGGCATCACCGAATGCCCGGGCGATGATGGAATCCGACGGCATCCGATCCTCGGTCACCTCGTGCGTTCCGTTCGCTTTTATCACAGTCGTTCTCGCAACCGGGCACGGCATGCCTCGGCACTGATAAAGCAGCACGCCCCCTGTCTTAGGTATTGATTGCGCGAGGGTGTAATAGCCGTGAAGCTTGCCGAGATACCTATAGGTAAGTGCGATAGGCTCGGTTGACCAGGTGTGGTCCGGGCCAGTGACGTCTCTCGCAAGTGGTTTGTTGAACCCGTATCCATAAGAATAACCGGACCTTGCGACGTAGCCGTGATTTGGTATCGCCTCTGGCGCTAGGATTTGCGGGGCTGAAGTTAATGGCAATACCTCGGCCACGCTCGATGCCGACGCTGATGGCTTGATTCCAGTTATCTCGTATGCTCTGGCGAGCTTTGCAGATAGTTCTGCGTTTCTTTTTTCTACTTCACCGAGCCGATCATCAAGACCAGCGTTATCTTGGGCGTATGCCTCTAACGCTTGGAACGTCGCCACGACTGCGACGCCGGGCGTCGATGAGACCAGCAAGACGCTAAGCGGCTGGGCGATGAGTTTCTTAAAAATCACTGCTACCTCGGCTCAGTTTTGATTGCGCTCTTTCTGCTCTTAGCAGCGAAACAAAGACGTGCCCATCCTTTCCGGGGGCGCCGCCGCATTACACTCCTTGCGGGGCATGATATCGACGGCAGAAAATCGAGTTACTTGAATTCCGCAGGCTTACGCTGGTGCATGTCTTCAGTGTTGAGTTCGGCAATACGGTCCTGATATGCCTTAGCAACGCAATCGGCCGTCGAGCAAGCATCACGATCTTTCTTTCGCCATTCGACTTGGTCTTTTTTCGTGCCAGCCTTCTCCGCGTCGGGCGTATCCTCCATCAGGCTCTTGTATGCCTGACCCAGTTCGACATCGAGTTGCGAGAGCTCCTGGCTGCTGCATATGAGGCGTTCCGGCCCGCTCGACACTTTCGAGCAGTCAAAGCTCGGTGCGAATCCGGCCAAAGGCGCTTGGGCTGGGGCAGCCGATGGGCTTGCGGCCGTGGTTTGCGCATCAAGCGCGGCGGGAGCAGGGGTGTTCACCGCTACGACCTGCGGGACTTCGATAGGCATGGAAGCCGTAACAGCGTCAGCTGGCGCTGAGACCTTGATCGGATCGGCTGTCTGCGCAGTCGCGTCAGTGGCAGGCACTATTTCGGGTGTAGCGGCGGTGGGCGCAGGCGCTGCTGCTTGCGCGCCGACGGCGGCGACGCTAGTCCCTCGAGTCGCTGGCACTTCAAGATTCGCGATTCGATTCAAGTCATCGGTTGAAATCTTTCGAACGAAACCGAATGCCTCTTGGGTGCCGTCGTGCATCGTCATCATCAACGTGAACGAGGTCTTGTCTTGATTCCACACTTGGCGAACCGTCCACACGGCTGGCTTACCTGTTGCAGCAATCGTCCCCTTAAAATTGACGGTGCCATTTTCGGGGTCGACATCGCCGAGTGTCACAGGTATGAACGTGTCGTTGAGCAGCAGCTTGACCTGGTTGTCAGCGTATTCGATGGTCATTAAGGTGTCTTCGTCCGTTGCCTTCCAGACGCCGGTGATGTTTTCGACTGCGCAAGTAAAACGATGACGAACAAAACCCCGATCAGTTTCTTGAACATGAACTTTTCTTTCCCCGATGTTTAATTTTTGGTCTGACACGCTTGACGCGTTGGTCGAATCCGCCATCGCTATCGGAACGCAAGATAACACGAACCTTACGATTTAGGTGGGTCCGCAGAGGTGCTGATCGGGGCGGCGGCGGGAAGCCGTTTTTTGCGGGTATGCCAAAAGTAACGGCATCCCTTTTGCTCGAAGTATTGTGCGTATGTAGTGCCTTCAGAGCGGACATTGTGGACCGCTTAGGTCGAAAAATTCTTGACGGTTTTCCACGACCATTCGCCGTCGACCTATGTGCCACGAGGCGCGAGTTCAGGCGACGTCGCGCAGGCGTCTTTCTCCACTCAGCGGTCAGGGCAGATGGGGAAGATAGAAGTCTTGAAAGACGTCGTATGCCTCGTTTGGCGAGTAAGCAACACCAAGCGGCAAATAGTTCTTCATGTCGTTGGTAAATTTGGGCGACTGCATGCGCCGTGCGACCTCGGATGCCACCCACCCTTGTGGAATCTTGGACCCCTCCCGGTCCATGTAGAAACGAAACGCGTCTCCGACTATTGTGGGGTCTACTGCGGCGCCACCGGCCTGCGTCACCTCCCACGCGCGCCACAGATCATACAGGTCCCGGCCATGCTCACGCTGCAGCAGCGCGCGTAGTTTCGTGCCGAGCATCTCATTCAGGCCGTACGACGGCACATCGATAACGACTATCGCGCCTTTCCCATCGGGAACGTTCATGGTGACGGGGACTATTGGCAGATATGGCGTTACCTCATTGACGTTGGCCTCGACTTTCAACTGACCGATTGCGCTTTGTCGGTCAATCGGGTCGAAGTTGTAGGTCTGACGGATGATTTGCGAGCGCATCGTCACGTTCCGTACGGCCAGCGTCACCCGGGTCAGGATGCTTTCGGAAGGCCCATTCTCAAACAACGGCTTAAGCACGCGGTTCAGCGCTTTCTTGATGCTGCTAGCGGGCCTATCGCCAATCCTTACCAGATCGATATCTTCGGAGTAGCGAGACGCCGGCGCCAAATGTCCTTTGTGCAGAATTGTTCCGCCGCGCATAGCCACCTGTCCGATTAGAAATTTGTCGGCGAAGATGAGTGCGACCGCGCGACTGATAAGGTAATCCTGCTCGACCATCCACGGCTGAGACCAGTTCGCGTACGGCTGCCAGTTTGCTAACTCCTGCGCTTCTATCATTGCGCTTCCTGAATTTCGTTGATGTCCCGCATGCAATATGTAATTCCCCACCTTGGCTTCGTCATGTTGGCCATCGTCTCGGGTACAGGTTCGGCAAGTAATCGTGTCGTTCGCGTGCGCGGAGACAGCCACTTTTCTACGACCGTGGCCATCTCTTCGAACTTCAGTTCTGAAAGGAGAAACCCTGTGCGTTGAGCAACGGCAACCTGGCCCATGGCGTCCAGCGCGCGAACGAACTCTGATTGTTTCAGGTGAGGGCCGAAGTCCCTAGCTACCCGGGCAACGGACTCAAGCCCGCCGACTTTAGGAAGGTGGCGCATCAAGTCCAGCAGCGTGGCTTCGCGGGTCGAGACGAGATACGCCCCTTTCTCACCCCGCGTTCGCACCGTTGGCGCTGCGGATATATCCTTGCGAAAAGTGAAGAATACTTGCCGTTTGCCTGCGGTCAGGGGTTGACGGAAGCTGCCAACCATCACTTGGTCTGCCTGCAGAGCGTAGTGCGAGGATCCCCAATAGCGCGCTGCAGAGTGAAGTCCAGCATAGTACGTCGGCTCGATGAGTTGCATGGCGTCGTGCAGCCACCAGGAAAGCGGAGGCGCACCGTATGCACGGTATTCCGGGGGCACAATGAGGTAGACCATCGGCCGTTTGTGGATGGTCGTAATCAGGCCACGCTCCACGAAGCGTTTTAGGGAGACACGGATGCCATGTGCATTGTCCAAGCGCCCAGTTGAAGCCGCGAATGTTTCCACGTCAAAAACATATCTCGCGCGACTCTGCAAGTCTGCAAGCGTGGCTTCGGCGGTCCGTGAGTAAGATACTTCAGGCACTTTCTTCTTCCAAAAGTATAGAAAAGAATAATTTAAGTGAGAAAAAAATAATGCACATCGATACGAACTATTTCTTACGCATCAAATGATGCGCGACATTTGTCTCCATAAGATACTATAAAACGTCATTTAAAAAAGAAAAATGTCGCGAGGAGAGCGGTCGCTCCGTCCACCGTTGACCAAGACCCTGGCGCATCACTGATATCTGGCGGTGCAAGAGAAAGCCCTCCGGCGCGGATGGCGGGAGGGCTGAGAACAGCAGAATACGAATCAACCGAGCAAGCGAACTGACCAGGCTCTTGAAATGTTGCGCCCCATCTCAGCGACAAGCGCTGCGACGGTTTTCTCGATTGCATCAGGCGACATGCTTACAGGAAAAATCGCGTGAGTGGTCGCTAATACGTTTTCGCCGGCGCTCGTGAAGTCGCCGTGCCGGAGCCACCAACGATTGCATTCGGCATCAAAATGCAGCCAGATGCTTGCGCGCTTCGGGACAACCGCGGTCTCGAACGTCTTGCTGAATGCATCGACAATCTTATCTTTGCGCCAGCCCAACTGCGCCAGCGCTTCAATGATGAGTTCTTTCATGAGCCTCTCCTGGGACGGGTGATATTGCCTTTACGCTCAGGTATAGCCCTTAGCGGGTCGCGCGGGGGATACCTCGGCCTTCAGGCCGGGTGGACGTCAACAGGACCTCGAGGCCGATGGATTAAAATTTACGCAGGTGAGGAGCTCGATGCGCAGGGAAACAATGAACATAAGCGAATTATCCGTGCGCGCTGTCCAGGCGTAAGGAAAGGCGTCGTGTCAAGCTGCTTCGCTCTCGCGTGCCAGTATTGCTGGCCGAGCACGGGTCTAGCGCCGTAGATTGCCAGGACGCGCTCTAGATGCGCGATTACCTGGTCGATGTTCTTTGTGGTGTAGGGGCTGGACAAAATCGCAGCTCCTGCTGACTTCGATTTCATTTGATTTTTCAACACCTGTAGGGGCTTAACAGGATCATTCTTGCCGTTCACCGGGACACAACCTGTCCACGTCGCTTGCTATTTTTATAATCGCACGATGGTGAATTGGATGCCTCGCACTCGGTGCTCCGCGCGAGTGTCAGTTACGCACGCGCCGTCGCACGAGGCGATGACCACCCAGGCCAGCCCGCGAATCGTTTATAAAAAACAAATTCCGGTCGCGGCGCGAGCGTCGATGGAAGGAGCGTCGTCGCAAAGTCCTTCCCGCGACGCCGGTTACAAACCGTAGCGTGTGGCGAGCTTACGGAATTCCGCGCCAAACTCTTCGCGTAGCGGCAAAGGTGAAAGGACTTCGACGCTAGCACCGAACGAGCGCAGCCACCAACGCAACTTCAAACTAGGGATGACAGTACCCGTCACCCTCATTCTTCCGTCGGCGAGCATATCGATTTCCTGATCTTTCGCCATCGGTGTTTCCTTGAGATGGTTTCCAGCGGTCCCATCAAAGGCGATTACGAGCTGCACTGCCGGTTCGGTTAGGAAATTAAATACTTGCTCGCCCTCGACATAGCTGCGCAAGCTGAAGTCGTCCGGGTAAGCGAAAGTCTTGCCCGATTCAACCGCCGACAAAATCCGGTCAAGCCGAAAAAGACTTCGCAGCCATTGAACCTTTGGTTTGTCCATGCGAGGCTCAAATGAGGGGTCCTGCGCGACCATGTACATCACTCCAGCAGACTCCACCAGGGCGAGCGGCCATAACGTCTTCGGTTTTAGGTCCTCTGTTTCACGCTTACCCGCTGGCCGATATCTCACAGACACTTCTCTTTCAAAGAAAGTTGCCGTCGCGATGACATGGAAAATGTCTTCACGCAGATTTGGGCGGATAAGGGTAAAGGTGCCGTCGACTGAGTCGACCTTATCAGGCCAAGCCCGGTAAATCCGGTTGTCTGCTTTCTCTTGGGAAAGCCGCACCTCGGCGGCGGAGAAAAGCGACTCGAGGTCTTTGGTAACAGCAGCAGGCAACTTGTTGCCTGCGAAGCGCTGCAGAATGTGAAAAGCGACTGCTTCGGCGGCCCCCATCAGACCCGCACTGTCGCGCGCCCCTTGCAACCACGGCGCTCGTTGCCAGAGCAGTTCGCGGCCATTTGACGTCGATAAAACAACTTTTTTCTTCTCCAGCTTGGCCAGCTCGCGCAAAACCTTCTTCGGGTACTTCGTGCGATGCCCTCGGTCTTCAAGTTGTTGCCGGACTTCGGGCGTGGCCATCCAGGCCGTTGCATCACGCTCCGTCGGGAGGATACGCAGAATTGCTTCGTCAAGACTTGTGGTCATTGGTCCTTTTGTAATATTTATTCTCGATTCCTTCGCGTGTCACCAGCGCGAAATTTACGTTCTTGCGTCGACGCCTGTAGACCCGGATTCTACGTTCGATTGAGACAGTTGATGTCCCGATTCAACGCCACTACGAGGCGGCCTGCTGCTTGTTTTGTCCAAACCCTGCAACCAGCGATGCGCTATCTGCGGCCGGATGTGCGCGTATCTAGCGTGGGCTCTAGGGTACTTAAGACAGACCGATTTTTTTGATTGACGTATCCGCCTCGGGACATGAACTGTCCCAAACAGGTTTCAGTATCTGACCTCAAGCGATACGCGTGCTTTTTGATCTATTGCCGTCAGGAAAGGCAGATGGTGCGAATTGACCTAAAGTTTGACGCCCCACGCGCCGATATACCGCAGGGTTACTTTTTTCTCGACTACGAGAAGTGAATGAAGCATGCAGCATTGCTTGCTCAGCGCGACAGTTCGGCCCGGGGTGGCCGGCGTTGGGGAAGTCAGAAAGAACCGGAGAGTCAAATGCTTAATAGAGAGGCAGCATCCACCGCGCGTAATCAACTCGAGGCGGCTGCGAAAGAATATGACATCCGCCAGGCCGAAGTTCAGGCTCTTGCCACCGCGCTCTACAACCTTCGACGCGACAGCAGCAAACTGCTGATTGGTGCTGTCGAGACTTACGTCAACGGTCTTGCTTCGACGCCGAAGGAATTTGACCGTGCCTTTGCAGAATATAAAGTCGAGTACCGGACCTTCGAGGGTGTCGTCGCAGAAGTCGACCGGCAGATGCACGACATAAATGTGACCGGTGGCGCGGCCACGGGAGTGGGCGTGGCTGCCGGTGCTTCGACGGCACTGCTGGCCCCGACAGCTGCTATGGCCATCGCAACGACTTTCGGCACCGCCTCAACGGGTACGGCCATTGCCTCGCTTTCAGGCGCAGCAGCAACGAACGCCGCGCTTGCTTGGTTGGGCGGTGGGGCACTAGCCGCAGGCGGTGGAGGGATGTCCGCGGGCGGTGCGCTGCTTGCATTGGCTGGACCCATAGGCTGGACCTTGGCCGGAGCCGCGGTAGTTGGGGGTGGCCTCTTCGTGTGGCGAGCGAATGGGAAGGTTGCGGCAGACGCACATGAACGGCGGATACCCATCGAAAAGGGCACTGCCTCGCTCAGGATAGCCGCTGCCGAAATCGAGGGCCTCAGGAATCTGACGCACACCCATACCATCGGAATGAAGTCGCTGCTCGGCAAGCTCAAGCGAGCAGCGCCGGCAAACTATCGCCAGTTTTCCGCGGAAAACAAGGAAACGCTGGGCGCACTCATCAATCATGTGCGGTCGCTGTCGACATTGCTGAACAAGACCATTCTGGCGAACGCTTCATGAGACCAGACATGACTATCGACTGTACGGCCCAAGCACCCGGTAGCGCTACATTGAACGCAGCGTCGGTGCGGGCTGACACTTCTGCTATGGCCGATCAGGCCGTGGGCATTTATGTTGGCGGCCTAAACAGCGCCCGTGCGGCTGCCGAGACCGTATTGCAGTCTGCCCAGGACAAGGCGTTCGACAACGCGCTGGAAGCGATGGATACGTTGCGCAGCTTCATCGGTGAGCCGAGCAAGATTCTCGGCAGCCTGAAGACGAAACACGGCGAAATAGCAGAACAAGTTGAAGTCGCAGTGCGCCGCGCACGCGACTTTCTTGCGCAGACAACACCGCGGGCAACGTTCGACGGGGTTGGGCGCACCGCACCGGTGGACTACAAAATCGACGGTATCGACGTTCAGTCGAAATTTATAAACGGTGCGAATAACGGCCTTACGCAAGTCCTCGAGCACATGGACACCTACAAGGACTTCGGCGACAACGGCTTTTATCACATCCCCAAGGACCAGCACGCCCAAATTCTCGAGGTCCTCAAGGGTAATACGGGCGAGCTCAGCGATAAGACGGTGCGTGCGATTCACGAAAAGGTTGCGGAAATCGAGTTCACGAGTGGCCAGCCGTTCGCCGAGGTCGTACAGCCCTCGGTGTCGACATATCGTGAGGTGCAGCTTGGCAAGGTGGATGAAACGGTAAGCCACCACGAGCAGGACCTCAAGAAGCAGAACGAGGTACTCAAGGACCAGATTCGCATCAAGCACGAGCCGTCGATTGCCGAAGGCGTGAGGGCAGCGGCGGGCGCGGCAGCCGTTGGCGCAGCGGTCGGCCTTACAACGAAGGTGTGGAAAAAGTATCGTTGCGAAGGAAAAAACGTCTTCGCCGGGCAATTTACCCTGGAGGACTGGAAGGAAGTCGGCTTGTCTACTGCGAAGGGTGCCGCAGGCGGCGCAGTTGCTGGTGGCGCAATTTATGCATTGACGAATTGTGCGGCGTTGTCGGCGCCGTTCGCTGGCGCCTTCGTCAGTGCGGCCAAGGGCATGGCGTCTCTTGTCGCGGATTACCGCGGAGGGAAGCTTTCGCTCGACGCGCTCATCGACAACGCGATGTTCGTGTGCAGTGACGCAGCGATTGTGGGACTGTGCACGGCCGCCGGCCAAGCGTTGATTCCTGTGCCAGTGCTCGGTGCAGTACTGGGCTCCATCGCAGGCAAGTTCATTTCCACCTTCATCGGCGGCAAGGCTCGCGAAGTCACCAACCGGCTTGCGGAACGCATGAAACGCGTGGTCGCCGCACTAGACAAAGCGGTCCGCAAAGTCCTCAAGTCTCTGGAGCAGATGTTTGACCGACTGGGCGACCTGACTGTTGCCGCGTTTGACCTGTCCGCCAATACACGTTTGCTTGAAACGAGTCTTGCGCTCGCTCGGGCACATGGTGTGAACGAATCACTTCTCATCAGGACCGATTCGGACCTGGACGCCTTCATGACGGCCCTTTAACCGCTGTCATCAACCAACGGAGATATGCTCATGACGATTTTCTGGACCTCGCTCACAGCGGCGCTCTACGGCTGCCTCGAGATTCTGGGCACGTTACTCGGCACTGCCCTGGCTAAAGCCTTTGTATGCTTTCTCGTTGCGGCGCTTCTAGTGGCCATCGTTGAGATGTTTAGGCAGCAGAATGCCGCCGCGTAGTACAGACCTAGCCCTCTTCAATCTGGCAGTGCGACGAGACATGACGTTGGTATCGCGCACACCCCTCACGTGGCGCAAAACACATCGGGACGACGCTCGGCTGTCGCCGACACAATTGCGGCGAGTGTGGGCTATGCCATTTCGCAACAGAAGCGCAAGTTGATCGAACAAGGCTTCGGGTGGGTGAAGACCGTCGGACGTATGCGTCAGGTCGCGGTAAGGGGGCTCAAGAGGGTCGACCAAATGTTCGTTCTGAACAGGCGTCCAACAATCCTTAACACTTGCCGCCGATCGCCGTCATGCCGTCGGCCTGAAGTGGTCCTTCAAACTAAGACGCGCACAGCGAACGTTCGACCGGAATCGCTGTGCACCAGTAGAAGGTCCGCGGATGGTCTCGCTGAATGATTCACGTTTCCTGGCAGCTGCCATCAGGTCGGCACCGCTAAAATCCGCGGTGCGTGGTCGGGATCGCTGGAATTCCCGTTGGCTCAGGCGCCAATGCGTGCATTCTGGGGAAACAACACCTTGCGTGCGTCGTCGTCCATTTCGGTCTTAAATACATAACGCGCCTTGAGCGCTTCGGCTCGCTGGGCCGCTGGTCGGGCGTTGATCTCATCGAGCAGACGCTTGACATGCGGCAGTTTTTCCCACGCCTCGGGCCCGAGTACAAAGGGCACGGCCCGTGCCCATCCCCATACAGCCATGTCTACCAGCGTGTATTCGTCGCCGAGCATGTAGCGGTGTTGGGCCAACTGAGCATCGATGATGCTCCAGTGGCGCCACGCCTCGAAGTCGTAGCGGTTCACGGCGTAGTCCTTAGGCTCCGGCGCAAAGTGCTTGAAATGCACGGCCTGGCCTGAGTAAGGCCCAATGCCGGTGGCCACGAACATCAGCCACGAGTACATTTGCGCCCGCGCCTCGGGAGTGCTCGCCGGTAGGAATCGCCCCGTCTTCTCGGCCAGGTAAAGCAGGATGGCGTTGCTGTCGAAGACGGTCGCGTCGCCATCGACCAGCGCGGGCGTCTTCGCGTTAGGGTTGATCGCCGTGAAGGCCGGGGAGTGCTGCTCGCCTTTGCGGGTGTCGACAGGCACAAGTTCATACGGCAGGCCGCTTTCTTCGAGAAACAATGCGATCTTGGCGGGGTTGGGCGAAGGGTGGTAGTAAAACTTGATCATGAGCTGGCCTGTGGGCGAGTGGGACGACTGATTATAGGCGGCGGACTTCCCTTTGCACGCACCCGGCTGACACCCACGGTCCGAACGGGTCGACGCCCGTCCTTTGGGGCCGGCGACAACCGGCCATAGACGGTCCTTCGTCGTGGCGCGCAAAAGCCATTCAACACCGATAAAACGCGGCCGATTGCCCGTTGAGCGTAGGACCGGGTTTGTAAAGGATGTTGGACATCTGCTCCAATCCGCAGGCAGATGGATACTTGGGTGCCGGCGGGCAGGTGTTCGACAGGCCTGAACAATTTGAACGGTTTGAGTTGCTCGAGACAATTGTTATCGCTTGGTCTTGGAAACGCCCTGGAAGCTCTCAAAGATCCTGTTAAAGCAACGCTTGACGACTTCGAATGCAACACAGTTTCGAAGATGCAGAGCGAGGCAAGCTTAAAAAAAAGCAACCCATGGTTAGGTGTCTACTTGTACCGCCGCCAGACAAGCCAACCTTACTCAGTCCCACGGCAAGCAGCGAAAAATCGCTCGCATGAAGTCACCGGAATAGACCGAAAAAAGTAACCGAAATTTAGTCGACATTGCTCATATCTGATGCCTGGCCCGGAATCTGCGCACCCTATGGTGCAGCCGCGATTTCGGACGACTAGCTTCCACGAACAATTAAAAAGGCTCCATGACAGATCCCCGCAATGTCGCGCACGACAAAAAAGTGCAGCAGGAAAAAAAACACCATGGCGAAGACATCGCTCCCGACGCGGAGCACGCGCCGCAACCGGGCAAGAAGCCGCACATCAAGCATGATGATACGAAGGACGATAATTTACCCTCCGACGATGCCAGTAGCTAGGCTCCGAGCCAAGCGCCCCGGGCATTTCCAAAGCCAACAGGAGCTAAATGCATGACCAAAGAAATCCTCTCGGCCGAGAATATCCAGAAGGCGATTAACATGAAGCTCGAAGAGGCTGGGCTAGGGCCAACCTACCGCGTCGGCTTGCCCGCGCGGCTGGTGCCGCCCGCGCTTGACGGCCATAACTGGCATTTCATCGACGTCTTGACTGGTGACGTGGAAGAGATTACTACGGTGACTGCCGTGCTCTCCGACGCCCGCCATCGATACGTTATGGCGGATGACTAAGGGCGGTTCTCGCGAAGCTTCGCAAGGCCGGCAACATTGTTATCGGGGCGACCTGCCCAGGCTGCCCACTCACTCCGGTAGCTTTGGTGGTGCTGTCACGCGATTGCCCGCGTCCAGATTTGAGGGGCAGGAACGGGCGCGACGAACTCTCTTCACCGTAACTCTCCACGGCGTCCGTCGACACGACATCACGCATCGGAAATCGAGGTCATCCGAAATATTTAGGATAGCTAACGAAACAAGTGATTCTTGGCACCTATGGTCGGTTGTTGCGTTGGTTCGGTTTTTCAGAGTCGTTATATTTTAAAGGGGAAGGCGACCGACTTATCCACAGGATATTCACAATTCTGCGGGTTCGGTGTTGCGTCGGCGGTAAGTACGAGTTTGTTGCAGCATGCAGACGTCTGTGATGCAACGGTCAGCAGGCAATTGCACGCATGGTATGTGGCTACGTGTTGCGCAGCTTCGATCCGCACCCATGGGCCGCCCCTACCGACAGTTCCTGATCTAGACAGCTTTACGCTGCGACATTCGTCCGGGTACCGAGTCGCCACAGCATGTCGATGTTTTTTAGATATGTGGCGACGTCCTCAGGTGCCGCGTGGATGATTGAATGTCGCGAACTATCAACGCTGTTCACTTCTGCAGTCCACGGATCCTCAAGGCTCGTGCAAACGCTCTCGACATCGTCACGATAACGCTGGAAAGTCGCGTCATCCCACGCGTCTATGACTGCCGGCGCCAGGAGTATCGAGAGCACGCCTTTCCGTTCGCCGATGAATCGAACCGGAGCCAGCAGGCCGCCGAGGTAGAGGATCAGAATCGCATCGATGATCCGCTCGTCGTGGTCCTCATCCCAAACAATAGCGAAGTCAAGGAATGTGGCGCTCTGGAGCGGATTCAGCAGTTCATCGTGCCACGTCGGTACTCGCAGAACGGAGTAGTGACTTCCGCGGCCCAGATGGCCAACCGGACGAGTTTCGTCATGCAGCGTCTGGAAGAACGGGCAGTAGGACATGTGACACTCCTTTCGGGAGAGGGCGGCGTCAGCCGCGAAGCTCGGCCATTTCGTGGCAAAGCGTTCGTCAAACGTTAGCATACCGCTCTAGCGCGAGTCCACGAACTCAGCGTTGCTTCTTCGCCGGGCCACGGGCCGGCTTGACGTGATGATCCGGGGACATTGTTGACACGGTCGCCTCCGGCAGCGCGCCAAGCTCGGCGAGTTTGTCTCGTGCTTCCCGATACGGCTCGTAGAACTTCGCCCACTTGCTGAAACCACCTAGTTCACCAACGGCGCGTAGCATGGCGAGGTGCGATGCCGTTAGCAACTCAACAGTCGACTCAAGCTCTGCGATCTGGATATTCTTGTCGGCTAGTGATGTTGCCGTGTCTGCGCCGGACCGTCTTGCAACGCGAGCGCGCCAGCGCCGATACTCCGCCTGACGCTGCTGATATTCAGCAAGCAGCTTACTTCTTGGTTCACTGCGCGTGATAGATGATGCAGCATTGATGGACGGGTGCCGTCGGGCGACGGCGCGTGCCGTAATGTCTTCGTCATCGGCCAGCAACCTTTCGAGGATCTCGCGCATTTCGTTGTTGTTGGACGGTGCAATCTCGTTCGGTTTAGTCATCAAGTACTCCACGTTCCCGGGGCTGTGACAGGTCCGGGCCATCCGGAAAGGGACGTTCTCCTGGTGGCGTCGTGAGAAGCTTCCGTACGCCGGCCAGGCGCCTTTCTGCATGGTCGAGCTGATTCCTCCAGCCGATGCTCGTCGACGGCCGGGTGTTGATTGTTTCCACCGCGAGCTTGAATTTGCCTTCTAAGCGAATGAGGTTCCGTCGATTCTCCGGCAGATCAGTTGCCGAGAGATGGCGGCAATCCGCGAAGCATTCGAGATGTTTGGGGCACGGGTCAACCGTAAATGAATTCAGGCAGTGCCCGTACGGCGTGGCGTGGAAGCCGTCCGCTTCGGCGCGCAGATATTCATACGCTGCGGCGTCACTCTCCGTTGCCTGGATATGGTGAAACGCATCGACGATCGGACCGTTGGCTTTGCCGCCCTTGATGAGCCGGGCAACCGTACTCGCTTTTTCACCGAGCATGATCTCGATATCCAGCGGGATTTCGATCTGGTCAAGATCCTCGGCCAAGCTGCGATGATCGTACTCGTAGCTTTGTGCGACGCTGCGCCGGTTGAAGCGTTTGGAGATGATAGTGTCGGCAACGCCCAGCCGAAACAGCTCCGTGTTTTGCAGATGACGCAGCATATGCGACTCGAGCTTCAACCCTCGATCCTCGTCCGACTCACCATATTTTTCAAATAGCGATGGTATGTTTTTGTTGTCCCCAAGCGCTAAACCTACAAACCGCGGATCTGGCCGGCCAACTGCCATGTAGCGGGTCACGTCGCACAAGCCGTCGTTCCGCTCCTCTGCAAGCGAGCGCTTCGGATGGATGAGCAGCAACTCCCACGAATGCACTGCGCCAGTCACCGACGGCAGTGGTGCCGTGTCTGATACCTTTGTCGGTGTCGTAGAGCGGATATGTTGTTCTAACTCACCGACGCGCAGGGGCTCTATGCCGTTTTGAGTGGAACTTGACGGCTGGCGCGATAGCGTTTAATCCCTTGATCACGCGAGGCGGCGGGACGCAAAGGGTTTTGCGGCAAATGTTTTAGCCTGGACATGCGGAGGTAGGCGATGGCCACGAAGTTCTTCACGGTTCGAAATCCGCGCGCGGCCCGCTTGGTTTGTTGGAGCATGCCATTCATCGCCTCGACATAGGCATTGCTGCGACCGTCGAGCATGCCGCGCACGACGCCCGGCAGACGCTCCTTGAGCGTCGTGGCCAGCCGCCTGAACGGCTCAAGCCGACAAC
>NZ_MTHB01000187.1 GCF_002220365.1 Caballeronia sordidicola
GCGCGTGCTGTGGCCGTGGCGCAGGCAGGCAATGAGCTGACGACGCAGTTCGCCGCGCGGCTGGGCGTAGATAGCCGTGTAAATGGTTTCGTGCGAAACGTGCTGGGTCGAGTCGGTCGGATACATACGTTTAAGTGTGCCCGATATCTGTTGGGGCGACCATTTCCACTCGAGCAGGGTGAGAACCACTCGCCAGCAAACGGTTTGCAGGCAAAGCTTATTGGGGCGGCGTCCCGCGCTGCGGCGTGCGACGCTCAGTGCTTGAGCCGGCTGGGATGAATAGCCAAGCGCAGAGCTGTTTCGCGTCAGTTCACGGCTAACGGTGGCTGGCGAGCGCCCGAGTATCCGGGCCATGGCCCGGATACTCACATCCTGTAGCCGCAAGCTTGCGATGGCCAGGCGCTCTTCAGGTTGGAGTTGCTGGTACGAAGTTTTTTCGGGCATTGCGACACCTTATACGAGATAGGTGTTGCACTTCGCTTTTGAGGCCGCCCTTTGATTCGGTAAGCTCTTAGAAATAATACGCATCGCCGCGGAGCGCCGCCCGGGCACGATCGATATGGTTATCTTCATTTGATATTTAACCTTTGCAGGCCCGGGTGCTAGCCTTTGAGAGTGTTCACTGGCGTCGACCGATTGAACCTTCAACCAGTTTGCGCCAGGGACACTCGCCGGGACTGGCCTTGGCCGCTATCGGCACGAGCTCATCCGGACGAGTCAGAACGCCGCTTGAACGCCAAAGGACATCAAAACAATGAGCACCCTCACCGACGCGCCCGGCCTCACTCTGCATGCCACGCCCGTACGCAAATTCTGGTTCGACGAAGTCCCGGCTCCGGCAACGCCCGCCGCCGAACGCCGGCATCGCCTGGAACGGCTTGCGGGCGCGTTTCGCCTGTTCGCCCGCTACGGTTTCGATCAAGGCCTGGCCGGACATATCACTGCCCGTGATCCTGAATGGCCCGATCATTTCTGGGTCAATCCACTTGGCAGGCACTTCGCACGCATGCGGGTTTCCGACTTGCTGCTGGTGAACAGCGCCGGCGAGATCGTGGTCGGCAAGGGCCCGGTTAATCAAGCCGCGTTTGCGATTCACGCGGCCATTCATGAGGCACGCCCGGATATTGTCGCGGCTGCGCATACGCATTCGCTATATGGAAAAGCTTGGTCGACCTTGGGACGCAAGCTTGATCCGCTCACCCAGGATTCTTGCTCCTTCTATGAGGATCACGAACTATTCGATGATTTCCAGGGCGTGGTGCTCGACACCAAGGAAGGCGCGCGCATTGCCGAGGCCCTGGGTTCGAGTAAAGCGGTGATCCTGAAGAATCACGGCATCCTGACCGCAGGTCCGACGGTAGAAGCCGCTGCATGGTGGTATCTCGCGCTGGATAACGCGTGCCACACGCAACTGCTCGCCGAAGCCGCCGGTACGCCTCAGCGCATTCCGCATGACGTCGCAGCGCTGACACACGAGCGGGTCGGCCGTCCGGGAGGCGCGCTGTTTTCGTTCGAGAGTTTGTATGAAGGCCTGGTCGAAGCCGAACCTGATCTGCTCGATTGATTTGAAACGGCACCGAGTGCCGGGTGGTTAAGGCGTTGCATCACACATCGCCTTAGCCACCGTCATGCCTTGGCGATCCGCGTATCCGAGATGGCGCGCACATCGATCCTTCTTGGCAGGATGGCATCACGGAAAGCGATATCCGCGACCCGCTGCAACGCGACAATATCGTTCTCGGCGACAAAGCGTTGCTTCAGCGCTGATCGCGCGGTAATGGTCTTGGCGGCATCGAAAGGAAGGCGAGTGAGCGACGCGTAGACACGCGCGTATGCATCGGGGTTGGCGAGCGCCCAATCACCCGCGCGCTGCAAACGCTGCAGCACATCTGCAATAGCGAGGCGCTTCAGTGGATCCGCCGCCGCAGTGCCCGACGCCGTTACAAAGCCCAACCCGCTATTGATCCCGGTACCATCCCGCAGTACCCGCGCGCCCCGCTGAACCGCTGTTCCGAAGTACGGATCGAAAGTCGCCCACACATCGATACTTCCCGATTCAAACGCGGTGAACGCGTCGACCGGCAATACAAACCGCACTGAAACGTCCTCGCGCGAAAGGCCGGCTTCTGCCAGCGCGCCATAGAGCTGGAACTGCGAAATGCTGCCACGTGCCGACGAAACAAACACCGAACGTCCCTTGAGCTGCGCCACGCTGCGCAACTTCGAATCCGCCGGAACGAGAATGCCCAACTGCGAGCCCGAGCCAACGCGTGTTGCGACTATCTTGAGAGTCGGATCACCAACGGCCGCCGCCAGCACCGGCAAATCGCCAGCCGGCGCCAAGTCGACAGCACCCGCGCGCTGCGCTTCAAAGAGCGGCGCAGCACCCTGGAAATTAGCCCATTTGAAGGCATACGGCGTACCGTCGAGCACCTTGGCCGCCTCGGCGAGCGCGCGCGTACCGCCCGCCTGATCGCCCAGCACGAGCGTGACGGAGCCCAGGGCCGCGTCCGCCGCCCTCGCCTCCTGCGACCCGAAAGCGCCTAGCGCAGCGACAGCCGGCGCGGCGCCCAGCAAGCGCAATATGCGCCGTCGTCCAGCGAAAAAATCAGAACCATCCATCTGCATAAATCCTCGCGGGCGTAATCAGCGCCCAGAGTAGCGACGCCGCGCACCCTTGAGAATTATTCAATTCCGATATGGTTATGACCGCCAGATACTTAAGCATTGCAAGTTCAATCATAGCCGATCGAGACCCGTGACAAAGCGGGTGGGCCTCCGGCCATTCGCTCGAGCGCGACACCTCGGGGCGCGCTCCTCGTGCCAATGCCCCTTCACACACGCCTTCGAAAAATATTGACAACGTATCTTAAGATATATATCTTAAGATCTGTTTTACGATAATCATGGAGTCCTACGATGAGACATCACCGACATCGCGAGTTCGCTCGCCCCGAAGCTGGATTTGAATCTTCAGACCGTTCTTCCGTGCATGCACTGTGGCATGCCATCGGTCGCCACCATCACCGCCATGACGACGACGGCCGCTTCCCAGGCGGTCCAGGAGGATTCGGCGGCCGCGGCGACGACGGCATGCCGCGCGGCCGCAAGTTCACCTCCGACGACCTCCAGTTGCTCCTGCTCGCCCTTCTGGCCGAAGCACCGCGCCATGGCTACGAGTTGATCAAGGCGCTCGAAGTCCGCTCGAACGGTTTTTACAGCCCGAGTCCGGGCATGGTCTATCCAGCGCTGACTTATCTGGAAGAACTGGGCTATGCAACGGTTGAAGTGGAAGGCAATCGCAAGCGTTATGTGTTAGCCGAACCGGGCCGCAATTACCTGACGACGAACCGCGAGCGCGTCGACCTGATGCTGGCCAAGCTAAGCCATTTCGCCCGCAAGATGGATTCAGTGCGCCGCGCATTTGCAGGCGAAGCAACCGATGAAAACGCGGACGCTAACAGCGACAGCAACGCATGGCTGCCCGAATTCATCCAGGCACGCCGCGCTCTCAAGCACGCCTTGCTGATGCGAACCGACGCACCCGCTGGCGAGCAACGCCGCATTGCCGCCATCCTTGCGCGTGCGACGGCCGAGATCGAAGGGAAAACTGCCGGAGATCCGGCTTGAATCAACACTTAAGAGAACACTCAATGCAAAACAGACCCGATCTGGCGGTCGGCCGCGTCCGCCATCAACTTAAATTCCGCCTGGCTCAAGTCAAGCGCGTTCAACCGCTTACGCCCCATCTGGTACGCGTCACGTTAGGCGGCGACGATCTCAACGACTTTGAATCCGCGTCCTTCGACGACCACATCAAGGTCTTCTT
This sequence comes from Caballeronia sordidicola, assembly GCF_002220365.1. GTDB lineage: Bacteria > Pseudomonadota > Gammaproteobacteria > Burkholderiales > Burkholderiaceae > Caballeronia > Caballeronia sordidicola_C. Next base: position 3,830 of record NZ_MTHB01000187.1, read on the forward strand.
CCCGCCACCGGGAGCCGACAAGCCTGTCATGCCCGCGGCCGGCCCGAATGGCCCGGTGTTCCCGGACGACCAGCCGCGGCCCATCGCACGCGACTTCACCCCGCGCCGATACGATCGCGAAGCATGCGAGCTCGATATCGAGTTTGCGCTGCATGAGGCGGGCCCCGCCGCGACATGGGCGGCGCAAGCGCAGGTCGGGCAATATCTGGGAATCGGCGGACCGCGTGGCTCGTTTATGATCCCCACGGGTTTCGACTGGCATCTGCTGATCGGCGACGAGACCGCGCTCCCTGCCATTGCACGTAGACTGGAAGAGTTGCCGCCGGGAACTCGCGTGGCCGCGCTGATTGAAGTGCAAGATCCGTCGGCGCGCATCGATTTCACGACGCAGACCGACCTGTATGCCGAATGGCGCTATCGCAGCGAATCAGACTTCCCCGGTGGGGCCTTGTTACTGGCCTTGCGCGAAATGTATCTGCCGGCCGGCGAGGGCTACGTCTGGGCCGCGGGGGAAGCCACGATCATGCGTGCCGTACGCCTGCACTTGTGCACGGAACGGGGTGTCGACAAGGCCAGGATTCGCGCTGCCAGCTATTGGAAACGTGGCGCAGAAGCGGTTCACGAATCGATCGACGACTGACTCGCGCCTGCCGCCTTAGCCGTTAAAAAATTTAATAAGGATGGCTATATGTATAGTCTGGATGCGAATCGCGAGCGGCGCCTTCTCTGGCTGCTTGCACTTACGCAATTCACCATCATCATGGACTTCATGGTGATGATGCCGCTCGGCCCGCAAATCATGCGGAGCTTTCAGATATCACCGGCCGCGTTCGCCACCGCTGTTTCAGCCTACTCGTGGTGTTCCGGTCTCTCGGGACTGCTCGCCGCCACTTACATTGATCGCTTCGATCGCCGCCGTCTCATGCTGGCGGTCTATGCGTTGTTCGCGCTGTCGAACCTTGCGTGCGCCTGCGCCACCAGCTTTCCCATGTTGCTGATCGCGCGCGCTTTTGCGGGCATCACCGGCGGCGTGCTGGGATCGGTCATCATGGCGATCGTCAGCGACGTTATTCCCGCCGCGCGCCGCGGCGCCGCGACCGGCACGATCATGACGGCCTTTTCACTCGCCGCAGTGGCGGGCGTCCCGGCCGGTGTTTTGCTAGGCGCGCACTTCGGCTGGTTCACGCCGTTCATCTTGCTGGTAGGTTTGTCGGTCGTGATCTGGCTGGCCGGAATGCAGATGGTGCCTTCGCTTACCGAACATCTAAGCCGCAAGCAACCTCCGTTAGGCAGCGTGCTGCCTACGCTGTGGCGGTTGGTGTCGAAGCCGCGCAACGCCACCGCGTTCGCGCTTACGTTCATCGTGATGGTGTCGCAGATGCTGGTGATCCCGTTCATCTCGCCCATGCTAGTGGCTAACCACGGCGTCGCGCCGGCACAGTTGTCATGGCTTTACATGGCGGGGGGCGCAGCGACATTCTTCACGGCGCGTCTTGTCGGCAGGCTCTCCGACCGTTATGGCAGCCGCCGCATGTTCCGCCTGCTGGTGGTGCTGTCGCTCGCGCCGGTGTTGTTCATCACTCACTTGCCGAATCTGCCGTTCGTCGCGATGGTGCTGCTGTTCCCAGTATTCATGGTGATCGTGTCCGGCCGCATGGTGCCGATGCAGGCGTTGCTGACGACCGTTCCCGAACCGTCTAACCGCGGTGCTTTCCTCAGCACGAACAGCGCGTTGCAAGCACTCGGTGCCGGTTGCGGTGCGTGGCTCGGTGGGCTGTTCCTGTCGTTCGATGCGCATGGATATATCCGGGGTTACGGCGTCAACGGCTTGCTGGCTGCCGCCCTCGTGTCATTCGCAGCGGTTTGGGTGGGCCGCGTGAAAGCGGCGTCGGAGAGAGCTGTGGCGCCGTCCATTGCCGCTGAGCCGCTTGGGGAAGCGTAGTCGTTTCATCCGTGCCCGGCCGGACTTGAATAAGTTGCGTCTCGCAAGTATATTGGTTGCGCGACGCAACTTATTGGAACGGCCATGGACTATGTCGACTTGTCTGAGAAATCGCGGGACCACACAATCCTCGAACTTCGCGACTTTTCGCGAAAGCTGGTACGCGAGCTTGGTTTCATGCGCAATACGCTGGCCGATAGCGACCTTGCGCCGTCAGCCGTTCACGCCGTAATTGAAATTGGCCTTGCACCCGGGCTTCAGGCGCGCGACCTGGCCGACACTCTGCGGCTCGATAAGTCGAACACCAGCCGGCAGTTGGCAAAACTCGAATCATTGGGACTGGTCACGCGGGAAACAGCTAGCGACGACGCCCGGTCGTCACGGCTCTTTCTGACGGCAGCCGGCAAGAAGCTGCGGCAAAAGATCGACCGCTTTGCGACCGATCAAGTCTCCAATGCGCTGCGGCGCCTGGTGCCCGCCGAGCAGCAAACGCTGGTCCGCTCGCTGGCACTTTACGCGGATGCCTTGGCGCAGGACAACGTCAACAAGACACCGCGAGCGGCGGTATCGATTGATGAAAAAATCCTGGAGAGCTACCAACCGGGATGCATTGGCGACATAGCAAGCCTGCATGCTCGTTTTTATTCCCAGGCTGCCAGCTTCGGCGTCTTCTTCGAAAAGAAAGTCGCCACTGAGCTGGCGGAGTTTGCCATGACCTTGCCGTCTGCGGGCAAAGCGCTTTGGCTTTACGTCGAAAACGGCAGGTCGCTCGCTTCAATTGCCATTGACGCAGACCATGTCAATGACCGGCTTGCTCATTTGCGATGGTTTATCGTCGACGAGTCATTGCGCGGTTCAGGTGTCGGGCGACGTCTGCTCTCAAAGGCACTGGATTTTGTCGACCGGGAATTCGATGAAACCTATCTCTGGACCTTTAAGAGTCTTGATGCGGCGCGTCATCTGTACGAATCATCAGGCTTTCAACTAACCGAAGAAGCAGAAGGTTCGCAGTGGGGTACCCATGTGATCGAGCAAAAATTCAACCGGCGCTCCGAGCGAACGTCCTGGTAAAACACGTTCGGTTAAGACTGTCGTTCGCTGGTGCGCCGGCAGTGCGACGTCGATTGCACAGCTCGCTGCGGGAACGGACATCACGCGGCAATCGATCTCGCGGCAATGGAATCACGCGCTGATAGAACCAAGCTGGCCGTGGAGCCTTGAAACGCAGAGCGATGTGGCAATCGCATCGTGCGCGGCAAGCTAAGGGCCAAACGTGTTTTGCAGTTTGATCGCCTTGGATCGCGCCTTGAACCGGCCAAGCGAGATGACGAACAAAGCTATTAGGCAAGCCCCGCTCGCGCGTTGCGCAACCGGCGACTAAGCGGTAATCTTGCACCCTTAGCACGCGACTCTATTTAATCCGTTTTCCATGACGAACCTTGCGCACCCATGCCTTGCCGCTATCGAGCCTGACTCGAAGGCTGGTCACGTGCGCCTTGGCGGTTATAACGGTCGCGGTTTCTCTCTCGGTTTCTCTGTTTCCCCACCTGTCGTTTCTCCTCCGAACACCGTTCCGGCTGGCGTAGTAGCGCCGCCGCGCACGGGCGTTCCTGGCTGATCTCCCGCCCTTCAAGTCTTAGGCTTGCGGCCTGACCGCAGCACCTTTTGGTGCTTGTCGGCCTGACAGCGCTCGCCCAAGTCCTTTATTCCCTCGACAGGTGAATACTCATGGCTTTTGTAAAAACCGCCGTCGCCGCGTATGGCTCGACAGCACTCTTTGTCCTGTTGTGGAGCAGCGGTGCAATCGTTTCGAAACTTGGACTCGATCACGCTCCAGCCTTCGCTTTTCTCGTGCTGCGTTTTGCCCTTGCGTCAAGCGTCCTTGCAATGCTCGGTCTATGGCGCGGGCGTTGGTTACCTGCGTCTGGGACGCGTTTGCAAGTCGTAATCACCGGTGCCTTGCTGACCGGTGGTTATCCTATTTGCTATCTGCTCGCGCTGGATCGTGGATTGACACCCGGTATTCTCGCTACCCTTCTGGGCGCACAACCCATCCTCACGCTCGTGCTGGTGGAGCGTCGCTTGACCGCCGCACGCCTGGGCGGCCTGTTGCTTGCGTTAGTCGGTTTGTCCCTCGTTGTATTCGCAGCCGGCAAGGCTGAGCGCTTCCCCTTAGCGGGCGTACTTCTCGGCTCCGCCGCTCTAGCGTGCATGACGATAGGCGCCATCCTGCAAAAACGCCTCAAGCAACAACCGACCGATATCTTGCCGCTTCAGAACGTTGTCGGCCTCGTGCTCGCCATGTTGTTCGTCCCGTTCGAGCCCATCACGTTCGTACCCAGCCTGGATCTTCTTATACCGCTGCTGTGGCTAGGCATCGTGATATCTGTTTTCGCACAGTTGCTCTTTTACCGGCTGATGCAGGCCGGCAATCTGGTCAACGTGACGAGCCTCTTTTATCTCGTGCCCGTGGTCACCGCCGTCATGGACTATCTCGTGCTCGGCAATCGCCTGGCGCCTCCTGGCGTAGCCGGAATGGTGTCGATATTGGCAGGCTTGATGCTGGTATTTCGCGCCGCACCCGCACGGAAACGCTAAGCGCTTCATTGGCGGCCCGGATATTCGGCTCGAAATACCGGGTATTCGAGCCGAATCCGCAACTAGCCAATACGTGCCTGATCGTTTCGTTATATATTGCCGGACATATCGAAAATTGTTACCGGCAATTACACCACTACAACAAAGATGCCTCGCCCTATCACAGTGTTTAGGGCGCTCACACTTGCATCAGCAGGCATGAGCGCTTCGTTCGCCACGTACGCGCAAGAAGATGAAGTCCAGCTTTCCCCCGTTGTCGTTAGCGGCCTCGCGCCGGTGGCTTATCCGACTTACCAGGTTGACCGCATCAGGGTTGGACCGCTTGGTTACAAGGATCTTCTGGATACGCCTTACTCCATCAGCGTCGTTCCCTCGTCACTAGCCGAGAACCAGCAACTTCAAAGTGTACGGGAAGCATTCCGCTTTATTCCATCAGTTCAGGGCGAAAACATTCGCCCGCAAACGCGTGGACTGCAAGCGGGCGTGGTGCAAAACACCCGCGTCGACAGCCTTAACGTCGCAGCGACAACCGACTATCCAATCGAACAGTTCGACCGCGTTGAAGTCTTGAACGGTCTGGCGGGTGCGCTCTATGGTCCCGCTAATCCGGCAGGCACGTTCAACTACGTGCTCAAGCGCCCGACAGCGGAACCCTTGCGTGAGTTCACGTTCGGTTATGCCTCGCGCGAGTCCCTGACCGAGCATATGGATCTTGGTGGCCAATTTGGCAATGACGATCGCTTTGGTTATCGGCTCAATCTGCTTAACCAGAACGGCGAGGGATACGCGCAGGGCAGCCGCTTGCGGCGCGAGTTAGGCAGCCTCGCCTTCGATGTCCGCTTCACACCGGATACGACACTAGAGACGAATGCGAGCACCTATCACTACCTGGATACCGGATTTCCCGGGACGTTTGCTTTGGCCAAGAATGTACCGTTCCCGGGCGCGCCAGATCCGACCAAGCCCGGGTACGGTCAGTCATGGGCGGGTGACGAAAACGTCACCAATATGTTCAGCGCAACGCTAAAGCATGACTTCAACAAGGACTGGCATTTGACGGCAGGTGTGCTGCGCGAGACGAACGACCGGGCATCGACGGTACCGACCAACACGATCACCAACAAGTCCGGCGCCTACACAACGACCACGGCCACCACCACGTTCAGTCTTGATACGATCGTCAGCAACACGCTCGCGCTTAACGGACGCACGTGGCTGGCGGGTATGTCGCACGATCTGGTCGTATCGAACACCGGGTTTTTCTGGAACCGCTACACCCCGTTCCAGACCGGCGCAATCACGCTGGGAAGTGCGAGCATTGACGATCCGCTCGGATTCGCCAAGCCTGCATTGCCGGATTTTTCGAACCGCTACCGGGCGGTCAACACGATCCAGCAATCGATCACGCTGGGAGACACGATTGGTTTCAACGAGCATTGGTCGACGCTGCTGGCGGCAAGCCAAAGCTGGATCACGGTGCATAACTACAACAAGCAGGGAACGACAACGAGCCAATACGACGCTAACGGCATCAGTCCAACTGCGAGCCTGTTGTACAAGCCCTGGTCGAACATGACTGCTTACCTGACTTATGCGGACAGTCTGCAACAGGGCGATAGCGCGCCCGCCGGTTCCGCGAATGCGGGCAATAGTCTTGCGCCGTATCGAAGCAAGGAATGGGAACTCGGCTACAAGGTGGACCTCAGCAGTATTAACCTTGGCGCTGCGTTGTACCGGATAAAGCGGCCGTATGCGTATGTAGGAACCGACAACGTGTTCGCTGAACAGGGCGAGCAGGTCAACCGCGGCCTTGAGCTCACGGCAAACGGCGCTCTGACGAGAGATCTAAACGTATTCGCGGGCGTCTCGCTGCTGGACCCCCGCCTCTTCGATACCGGCTCGGCCGCCACCAGTGACAAGCAGATCCTCGGGTTGTCGCGAGTCGTTTTCAATGCCTTGTTCGACTATAAGGTCCCGATAGTTCCCGGCCTGGCTTTCAACCTGAACGTCAATCATGCAAGCCGTCGGCCGGGTAACTTCTCGAACACGGACTTCGTCGACGGCTATACGATCGCGGACCTCGGTGTACGTTATCAAACCAAGATAGCAGGCAAACATGTGGTGTGGCGTCTAGCGGTCGACAACTTAACTGACAAGCGCTACTGGGCCAACATCACGCCGAGCGGCCAGAACGGTTTCAACAGCACCGACAACGGAACCGGCACGATTGGCGCGCCGCGGACCATTCGTGCCTCATTGCAGATCAATCTATGACACTCAATCATCCCGCCGTTCGCGGCACGCTGAGCGCCCTTTCCATCTCCGCTGTATTGGCTGGCTTTGCGAACCAGGCGTCCGCTCAGGAACCAGTCACCGTGTACGCTGCCGGCAGCATGGGCGGTGCGTTGTCGGCCATCGCGAAGCAATACACCGCAGACTCCGGACAGAAGATCAATCTCGTCACCGGGCCGGCAGGCCTGCTGCTCGAGAAAATTGAAGGCAACGCGCGAGCCGACATCTTCATCTCCGCGAACATGGCACATCCGCAACGACTGACAGCGCAGGGCAAGGCAGCGTCGACCGTCGTGTTCGCGAGGAACCGTGTGTGTGTTGCCGCGCGCCCGGACGTTGGCTTGACAAGCGACAACCTGCTGGGCAAGTTGCTCGATCCTGCAGTGAAGATCGGCACGTCTACCCCCAAGGCCGATCCTGCTGGCGACTATGCATGGATGTTGTTTGCCAAGGCGGATACGGTGCATCCGGGTGCCGGCAAGATCCTGGAGGATAAGGCGCAACAACTGGTTGGCGGCCGCGCAGAGCCGAACGTGCCCACCGGGAAAAACCCGGTCAAGTACTTCATGGAAACGCGCCGGGTCGATGTGTTCATCGGCTATTGCAGTTCACATGAAACAACTCCCGACACAAGCGTTACACAAGTCGAATTGCCATCGAACCTGGCCATCCCGGCCGACTACGGCATGGCCGTGCTCGACGGCCCACAGAACAACTCAACGCATGATGCCGCTTATCGATTCGCCCTGTACTTGATGAGTCCGCAAGCGCAAGCCATATTGCCGCGCTACGGTTTCGGCGCGGTGGCGCTGGCGTCGCCGCAATGACGGCAATAACATGGTCGCGTCAGGACTTCACCGCGATCACATCGATTTCTATCAGCCACTCCGGCCGGGCCAGCGCCGTCACGGTGATCCCGGTCGACACGGCATGCACGCCCTTCAACCATCGCCCTATGACGCGATACATGGCCTCGCGGTAACGCACGTCATGCAGACTGCTGCGCTCCTTATGATTGATGTGAATCATGGGCGCGGTCCGGGCGGGTTTCAGCTTACTGAGGGTTTTGAATTTGCTGCTGGAGGCGCATCGGTGAGAGGGTTGTATTACAGCACTTCTTCTGCCCTGATTTCGTGCGATGCACCGAATCGATCGCCAGGAACTAGTGCATACGCTACTTCCCAATCTCCGATCTTTATCCCAAGCCATTGTTTTAAAAGCCAACGTACTCCTGGCACGGTTCGCGCATAGGCACTCCGGTCCTACCGGTAGGAGTGCACCGCATGAGCATGCCGAATTTCGTTGCGCAAACCCTGCAGCAACGCATTCTTTCGGGCGTATACGCGCCCGGTGAAGTCCTGCCCGGACAACGCGAATTAGCGGGCCAGCTCGGCGTCAGCCGCGGTGCCCTGCGCGAAGCCGTGTCCGTACTCATGACGCTAGGCTTCCTTCGCTCTATCCCCGGTAAGGGGACGTTCGTCGCGCATCGCGGACAACGCGATACAGAGCCCGTCAGCCGTAGCGCCGAGCAAACCATGCAACTGCGCTACATCATCGAGCCCTGCGCCGCCGCGCTTGCCGCGCGAACAACCGGCCCCGGCATAGCAAGCCAGTTCCGCGACATGCAAGCCCGGTTCAAGGACGCCCTGCTGCGCAATGACCTGATCGACGCCGCCAACTGCGACCTCGCTTTCCACCAAGCAATTACTGCTTGCTCAGGTAACGACATCCTCGCGGAAATCTCCCACTCGTTCGAAGACCGCATCGGTAAAAGCCAACGCTTTCCCCTTGCTAATACACCACGCCTGATCGAGGCGTTCGAAGAACACGAACACATCGTTGCCGCTATTACCGGCGGCAATGCCACCGCCGCAATGACCGCCATGCAACGTCATCTGCGAGGCGCCGCCGAACGCGCCGGCATCGCGTTCACCATTCCGTAAATATCGGCATGACTAACTGATGGTGTGCCGTTCATGGCTACCCTCTCCGACATCCACCGACGATCAACCACCATAGAGGACCGTACCTGCATGAACTTCATCAAATCAAGTTTGCTGACGTGGGCCTGCGCGCTGGCATGCAGCGCGGCCTTGCCCGCCACCGCACAGGCACAGGAAAAAGTGCTGCGGATCGCAATGACAGCCGGCGACATCCCTCGCACGCTGGGCCAGCCGGACCAGGGTTATGAAGGCAATCGCTTCACCGGCATCACCATGTACGACGGCCTCACGCAATGGGACCTGAGCCACGAAAAAGGACCCAGCGAACTGATCCCCGATCTCGCCACGTCCTGGCAAGTCGATCCCAAGGACCACACCAAGTGGATCTTCAAACTGCGCCCCGGCGTAAAGTTTCACGACGGCTCGCCATTCAACGCCGACGCTGTGGTCTGGAACGTCGACAAGGTCCTCAACAAGAGCGCACCGAACTTCGACCCGAGCCAGGTCGGCGTGACCGCATCCCGCATGCCGACGCTGCGCTCAGCACGCAAGATCGACGACCTGACGGTCGAGCTGACGACTTCTGAGCCCGACTCGTTCCTGCCGATCAACCTGACAAACCTGTATATGGCTTCGCCCGTACAGTGGCAGAAAAAACTCGCTGCCATTCCGGCGTCAGTGACCGATCCCGCCGAGCGCGACAAGCAGGCGTGGATCGCGTTCGCCGCCGATGCATCGGGTACAGGCCCGTTCAAGATGGCGCGCTTCGTGCCGCGCGAACGCCTGGAGATGGTCAAGAACACCGAGTACTGGGACCCCGCACGCAGGCCGAAGATCGATCGCGTGGTACTGCTACCCCTGCCCGAGGCCAACACGCGCACGGCCGCCCTGCTGTCAGGACAAGTCGACTGGATCGAGGCGCCCGCGCCGGACTCCATGGACGCCATCAAGTCGCGCGGCTTCAAGATCTATTCGAACCCGCAGCCTCACGTATGGCCGTGGCAGCTCTCGTTCCTGCCGGGTTCACCGTGGCTCGACAAACGCGTGCGTTACGCAGCCAACCTTTGCGTGAACCGCACGGCGCTCAAGCAGTTGCTGGGCGGGATGATGAGCGGAGCGACCGGCACCTTCGAGCCGGGCGACCCGTGGCGCGGCAGCCCGACCTTCCAGATCAAGTACGACCCGGACGCAGCCCGCAAGCTGATGACCGAAGCCGGTTATTCGGCAGCCAAGCCGCTGAAGGTCAAGGTGCAGATTTCGGCTTCGGGGTCTGGTCAGATGCAACCGCTGCCCATGAACGAATTCGTGCAACAAAACCTGAAGGCCTGTTTCATCGACGTCAGCTTTGATGTAGTCGAGTGGAACACGCTCTACACCAATTGGCGTCTCGGTGCGAAGGACCCGTCCGCACATGGCGCTAATGCAACCAACGTGAGCTTCGCATCAATGGACCCGTTCTTTGCCATGGTCCGTTTCGTCAGCACGCAGGCCTTCCCGCCGGTATCGAATAACTGGGGGTACTACAGCAATCCGAAGATCGATGCGCTGATCCAGCAAGCTCGCACGACCTTCGACGCGAAACAGCGTGACGTGCTGCTCGCGCAGTTGCACGGCGATATTGTCGATGACGCCCCGTTCATCTGGATCGCCCACGACACGGGCCCCCGCGCGATCTCGGCCAAGGTGCACGGCGTGGTGCAACCGAAGAGCTGGTTCATCGACATCGCCACCATGTCGATGAACTGACCTGAAACCGCCGTGGCTT
>NZ_MTHB01000247.1 GCF_002220365.1 Caballeronia sordidicola
GCTGTCTCCATCTGCCAACCTTGCTTCGATTATCAACCGGATAGCTTTCTCCCGCCGTTGCGATATCGATCGTACTCCACACGAAACAGGTGTCGCGCAGAAATCAAGATTTGCTGTCTCGGCGAGCCTCCCAGCTTTCGCACGCTCTCGCCATCGTTGCTGCCCGATGCATTTGCGGTGCCGCGGCTTTCTGGTGCGCCGAGATGCGGCGGAGCGAGAATCGCCCGTTGAAAACCGCGACCTTGACCTGCGCCATGCAATGCGTCACTTCGTCAGCCCAGCGCATTTACCGCTTCTTGGCCAGTAGGTGCCTGACGACCTTGGTTTGCTGTAGCCTCGGCGATGCTGCTGATCGGCAGGTCCTTGCTTGGCACAGCGACTCAATGACGATCCGTGAAGGGGCGCTCGCGTCAGCACCTTGGGCCTTTAGAGTAGTACTGACCATGCTGCGGTGTCGAACAGATCCCTTCCTTGAACAACATCGCGCGACATGTGCGCGAAGCGAGAATTGCAATGAGCGAGCAAAGTACAGTCCAGCCTTGGCAATGGCCGGAAAAAGAGTGGCGTCGCCTAGTGAACCGGGTACGCGCCGGGCGCAGTTTTCGGCCCTTGGAATGGAAGGGAGGCGCTCGCTGCGTTGTAGCGCTTTCGTTTGATTCCGACCATGAGACCAACGAGTTGCGTGATGGCGGAGTGTCGATCAATCGATTGGCGTGGGGTCAATATGGCAATCGAGTGGGCGTTCCCCGTATTCTCTCGTTGTTGAAAAAATATGACGTGCCGGCGAGTTTTTTCGTGCCCGCCGTGACGGCGCTTCTCTATCCAGACGAACAACGCGAAATCGTCGACGCCGGCCATGAGATAGGAGTCCATGGCTGGATCCATGAGCTCAATTCAAAACTGGGCATGAATGACGAGCGCGATCTGATCGCCCGTTCACTGGATACGCTTGAACAGATAACCGGCAACCGGCCCACAGGTTTTCGCTCACCCTCGGCTGATTTCTCGGAACACACGTTGCAGATTCTGAAAGATCTGGACTTTGCTTACGACTCGTCGTTGTGCGCGGACGACGACTGTTATGAACTTGAGATGAACGGGCAGCCTACCGGCATTGTCGAACTGCCTTTTGACTGGGTTCGTGACGACGCCGTGTATTTTTTGATGCATCGCTTTCAGGGACTTCGACCTTACACACTACCGTCGCAAGTATTTGACATCTTCAAGCGTGAACTGGACGCCGCCTACGCAGAAGGAGGGGTCTTTGAACTCACCATGCACCCGCACGTGATCACCAACCGCTCGCGCATATGGATAGTGGAAGAGTTGATCAAACACGCAAAGAGCTTGCCGGATGGCGTTTGGTTCGCGCGACACGACGAACTGGTCGCTTATGCCGTTCAGAATTCGCGCCAGTAATCGGCCTCTCTGGCAGATCCGGGCCGTAGCTGCCGGCCGTTTCATTTCCGGTCTCGTCCGGCCGGAAATGAAACGGCGAGCCTTGCGCCGATAATCGCACGCTCGACCGCGACGCTGGCTTAACTTTTCTCGCGTTGCATTGCGTTGCATTTTGTCTGGACCAGGCGGACGAAAGTCATTGGCCCAAGCGTTCGAATGCGTCAATTACGGCCTCAGAACTCAACCACGATCTTGCCGAAATGGCGCCCCTCTATTTGGTATTTAAAGGCTTGCGCGAGTTCCTCCAGGGGAAAGCTTCGGTCTATCACCGGTTTAACGCCCGTTGTTTCCAGGCCGGCGATCAAGCCAGTCTGGTCCGACCGGCTGCCGACAGTCACGCCCTGCAGGCACACGTTCTTGACAATCAAAGCAACGATCGGAAGCTCGCCGGAGCGTCCGGTCAAGGCGCCGATCAGCGATATACGGCCTCCGATCCGGATCGCCGAAATCGATTGCGGTAAGGTGGCGGCGCCACCGACCTCCATGACATGATCGACCCCCTGACCGCCCATCCAGTCGGTCACTCCGCGCCCCCAGTCCGGTTGGGTCCTGTAGTTGATGGTATGCGCGGCGCCCATCGCGCTGAGCCGCTCCAATTTTGCATCCGAGGATGAAGTTGCAATTACCGTAGCGCCCATGGACCGCGCGATCTGCAAGGCGAATATGGACACGCCGCCCGTGCCCAGAACAAGTACCGTGTCGCCCGCTTTCAACTTGCCGTCCGACACAAGCGCTCGCCACGCTGTCACGCCAGCGGTCGTCAAGGTTGCAGCTTCGGCATATGTGTAGCCCGCTGGCGCTCGCGTGAACCAGCTGGAAGGGCGCACCACGACCTCGCGCGCATAGCCGTCCACGCCATCGCCGGGCGTGTGTGAGAAGTCTCCTACGACACGGGGAGGGCCGTCGTGCCACTGAGGGAAGAACACGGAGACAACCCGGTCACCGACTTCGAAGTCCGAAACATCCCCTCCGATAGCCTCGATGACACCGGCGCCATCCGCCATGGGGATGCGGCAATCAATGCTCGGAGCGTCTCCAGAAGACACGCGATAGTCGTGATAGTTCAAGGAACTCGCACGAATCCGCACGCGGATTTCGTCGGCAGCGGGCGCGCCTGGATCCGGGAGTTCGACGATCTCAAGCCGGTCCAATCCTCCCGGAGCACGGATGCGCACAGCTCTCACGACGGCTCCTCCCAAACATTCCAACGATAGAAAAACGAACGCATTGAAGACATTGAACATCACCTTATGTTGATCTGAATTTCCACTTAACGAACAATGAGTGCGCGGACAATTTTTTGATTGACCTATCGGGACGTAATATTTTCAATGTGAGACAAAGTGTCCGGGCACGTCGCGTTCTCGCCCGGGGCCGAATGAGCATGAAATGGTCGATGACTTCAATCATCAGATGCTCGATCCCTTTCTGGAGTGTTGATCTTGTTAGTTTGGAAAATTCCTACTTAGGGGTGCAATGCCATGACTTCCCGATCACCTGCATCCTTGATAGCGTCACTGGTCGATGCCCGTGCGTGTCGCGACGTCGAGCCTGCTGTGGCGTGTTATGAAAACGACGCCGCGGTATTGCCTAAACCCGGGAAACGTTTGACCGGCTTGGGGGCTATCCGCGAGTTCACTGCAGCTACTCTTGACCTGCCGATCGAGTTCGGCACGCGCCAAATCGTCGAGGGCGATGGTATCGCGCTTTATGTCTGTGCCTGGGGATTGGAAATGAAGTCTGGCGGTCCACTTTTGGAAGGGAGCGGCGCCGACATGCTGCGTTAGCAACCAAATGGCGGCTGGTGGATTGCAATCGATAATTCATGCGGTGCTGGCATTCTGACTTGATCGGCACGTCGTTTCGTGATCGGTCTGTGGGGATGTCATAAAGGAGTGTGAACCAAACCGTGGGAGGTCATTTGCGTCGACACGACCGCCGTCATAAACGGCAAGACGGAGGCATACCCGATGGGACACGCTGGTTGGAAATATGCGAAGTTTTCAAGGAGAAGAGCCCAGCAAGGCCGCGCGGCACGCTTGCTGTATCAGCTACGCTGGCGACGTTTCCAACCGATTGGAGTTGCTATTCGACTGATCATCGATGCCCGCTGGGACGCGGGTGAAACGAGTGAGACTAAAGCGACGACCGTTGTTCGACCAATCGCCAGGCGGCAGTTCGTCTAGCTATTCGCAATCACTTTTAATTTCATCCATTGACGGGTACTGTCACGTTGCTAAAGGTCGCACAAGCGAAGACGTAGATCGTGGATATTGCTGATTTGTGCAGCAAGGCGATCCAGCATCGGATTGCCGGTCGCCGCCTCCCACGCTTCAAAGGCATGCGTGCGCGCCTGCCGCTTCTCTTGAGAGTTCGCGTTGTAGCGGCAGTGGATAATCAGATTTGCCACCTGATCGTGGACCGAAGTGAATCGCTGCAGGTGGCGCGCTGATTTGAAGCGGCGCATCACCTTCTCGCGCACCCGTGTTGGTTGATGCGAGTTCTGCGCCCGGTTGTTCAATTCCTTATGCTGGCGGTGCTCAACGTCCATCCCCAAGTCTCTGTTCGTCGCAGCATAGCTGGGCGTTTGCGCCAAGACAATTTTCGCGAGTTCGTCGTTGCCGGCGGCAAGTAAAAGGCGTGCTGCGCGTGTGCATTCATCTTGGGAGAATCTAATGACGGAAACAGCTGTAATTTGACATAAATAGAATGATCGAAATTTAGTTTGCATTCCTATGCGTATTAAAGCGAGCGGGTTATCAATTTGTGCAGCGGCCCGCTGCACAAATTCGGATATATGGTGCCTCCAAGGTGCGAGGTGACAGTCTGCGCATGGCGGGGAGGGCTGCTGGTTAGATGCAATGTCCGTGCACGATGGGGCGGCAAAAGGGGGAAGCGCGTGAATGCTCCTCACGGACCTGGCGTCATGCAGCAGCTGTTAATGAGTCTCATCGTCGTTGCTCTCCAGCCAAGCCGGAATATCGCGCTTGCCGTTGAGCACGCGCCAGACTTCCACATGAGCCTCGCGCTCAATATAGAAGATTAGGTGCGGATAGCGATCCAGTTGCCACGACCGCAGGTCCGGGATACCCAGCTCGTACGCGTAACGGGGAGACCCGATGTTCGGGTGCTTGGAGAGACGCTGGTAAGCCTGCTCGATCTCCGCGATGAATCCGAGCGCAGCCTGCTCCGAGCCTTCGTCTACGAGGTAGTACGTCACCTCGTCCTCCACGTCCTGCCTGGCTAGCCTTGTCGGTATGACGGGCTTAGCCCACATTTGCGAGAAGTACGCACGCGAGCGCGCAGTGATTCGAAGTAGTCGGCGTCAACAGGGGCGCCGAGGCCGGAAGTTGCGCCCTGTAGGATTATTGCGCGCAGACGCTTGCGATCTTGGTCTTTTCGGATCAGTTCGCGGACGTATTCGCTACTCGTGCCGTACCCGCCCTCGCCAACCTGTTCGTCGACGTAGGCCTTCAGCGAATCCGGTAGGGAAATGTTCATAGTCGTCATAAAACAACTCTAGCACGCTTTGGCAAATTTTGCCAAAATGATGCTAGGTTATGACGCGACAGATACAAAGTGATTGCTAGGCTTTGGTGCGCATAGACTGTGAACGGTAGTTGGCGTCGGGCAAACAAAGAACCAAATATGCGACCGTGCGCGCGATGTTCGACCGCACGTTTGGTCAACTCATGACGTATTCAATTTACATACTGTTATACGGCATTTCCATTGTCAGGCGGCTGCGCCAGACCTGCCATGAGCAAAATACAGGTATGCCAGACCAACGGGAGCGACGAAGATCGCGAAGCCCCAGCAGAACGTCATCGCCCTGACCATGCCAAAAAGCTAAAACGTCAGTTAGACCGGATCGATGAGGCGAAGTCACCTCAGGATATGAATCTCCCGGGTTGGAAGCTTCACCCGCTACACGATGACCTAGAAGGCCATTTTGCGGTCTGGGTAAACGGTAATTGGCGAATGACTTTTACCTTTGAAGGCACTGATGCAATCTTGGTGGACTACCAGGACTACAACTAGGTAAATACATGTCTCGTATTTTTAACCCGCCTCACCCTGGTGAGGCGCTTCGAGAGGACGTCCTGCCTGCGCTTGGGCTAAATGTGACTCAGGCTGCAGAGCAGCTTGGTGTCACGCGTGCAGCTTTTTCACGCGTTCTTAACGGGCGTGCTGGAATTTCAACTGACATGGCCCTTCGCCTCGAAGCGTGGTTAGGCATTGAAAATGGCGGCCGAGCTGATTTATGGGTCTCACAGCAAGCGGCTTACGATCTTTGGCAAGCTCGCGCACACGGCGCGCCACACGTCGAACGGGCGAAAGAACTGGCTAACGTTTAATAAGTTCTGTCCTAAGCAGAAGCTTGCGCCGACGTACGCCAGTTGGCGTACGAAGCCTGAGCGCCCGTGCTCGAACTTAATGTTCATAAAACGAGTCTATTTGGCGCCATGTGCCAAACGCACACCAAACATTCGATGGTTTAAAATAACATTGTGCCTTGCGGATCAGGCGCGAACTCGAAGCGCAAGCCAGTGACTTTGCGACCCGACTTGGTGTCCCCTTGATTCCAGTGCAATTTGCGACGGTAGCCCGGTCTATACGTGGTGTCGGTTTGCGAGGTGACCCTATTAAAATATCGCATCAAATCAATCGCTTACTGTCTCGGTAGTCGCTTCCGTCACGGCTGGACGACCGTTGGTGTCCGTGCTGACGGGAGCGCCGCCAACAATCGTTGCCCCGCCAATTTGTTGTCGCTATGCTCGTCGGTCCGCCAATCGCTTAGAGGCGAGCGCGATGGAACACTGGCAAGTCACTTATCTTGGCATCCGGCAGATCCCTCGTGAGCTCACCGAGTTCGACCTTGCCACGTTCTTCACCTGCCGCGAGGGAGCGTGCACTGATCGAGGCGCGTCGCGGCGAGCTATACTGGCTTGCCGTCGCGCTCCACATCGGCTTTATCCGGATGAGCGGCCGCACGCTCGACGCCTACAAGCAAGTTCCCAAAGTGCTCTGGAGTCACCTTGGCGCGCACCTGGCAGTCGATCCACCCGATCTCGGCACGCTGCGGACGCTGTATGAAACGCGAACTCGCACGCTCATCGATCACCAGGTCCCGCATATCAGGCGCTCGGCTTCCGGCCGATGGCCGAGCACCAGCGCCGCTACGTCGTGCGTTGGCTCAAGGAACGCCTGACAGGTCGGCCCGAGCGCGACGACTTGCTGTACGAATTAAAACGCTGGCTCTACGAGCATCACATCCTGATCGTCCACGATCGGTTGCTCAAGCGGCTTATCGTGAAGGCTGGGCAGGATGTCGAGGGGTCTCTAACTGATGGAGTTATTGGTGCGTTTGGCGACGCGACACTGGACAACTGGAGTCGGCTGTTGGCACAACCTGCCAATGAACATAGGAGCCTGCAGCAATGGTTGTGGGCCGTACCCCTGCGGCAGTCTACGCATCAGATGGGTGACGTGTTCACAAAGATCGATCGCCTTTATGCGATTGGTGTGAATCAAGGCTGGCCGACGCTTTGCAACGACGCCGCTGTGCGGCACTACGCGCGGCGCTGCGCGCGTCGGCCACCTTCGGTCAGTAAGCGTGTCGAGCAACGATCGCGCAGGCTGGAAGCAGCCTGCTTCATGCGTTACGCGCTGCGCTCCGCAACCGATCAGCTGCTGTCGATGCTGCGCCACTGGGTTCAGAAGGCGATCAACGACGCGACGCGTGAGGTCGAATCGATCCAATTAGATCCAAACGCGCGTCTCCGCGAATTCGCAGCAGCGGTGAAAAAGGTCGCGCTTGACGCAACATTGGCGCGCGAAGAACTCAGCAGGAGCTTATGCGAGCTGGCCGATCGGGCGCTTGACCGCCGAAAGCCGAGCCGGCGCAGTCTGGTCCGCGCGCGCCTGCTCGCAAAACGGGGGCAAGCGCGCGCGATCCTCGCGAGGCTCATCCGCCTGCCGTTCGAAGCGCAGACCACCCATCCCGTCATCAACGCACTTGACGTGCTGCGCGATCTTTATGCCCGTAAGGCCTACACGTTGCCGGACCGCATAGCAATCCGACTCGGACGTGTCTGGCGCGACGCGATCGACGGCTATGACCGACACAAAGCGCTGTTGGCTTTCGAGTAGGCGACGCTCTTTGCGCTGCGCGTCGCATTGCGCAACGGCTCCGTTTTCATCGAACACAGCTTCGCGTTCCGCAGTCAGGCGATGCTCCTGATCCCCAGGCCGGGGCAGCAATCGAGGGCGTGATTCGTCAAAGCGGTGCCGACGATGTTGCCCAGCTTGAAGTTGATACCCTTATAAATACGGACTATGCGATGGGGCTCGCAAGAATCTTGGGCTTTGACCTGTGCCCACGACTCTCGCATCTTCGAGACCGGCGCTTGCACGTCCCGCAGCACCATACCGTCCCTGCGGAACTGATTGCCGTCACCGATCGCGACGTGCGGATTGACCTGATCGAGAGCATCTGGGACGAGTTCGTTCGCGTCTCCGCCTCGGTGCAGACCGGCCAATGCACGGCGGTGCAAGCGCTCGCGCGCTTCGGTTCAGCCGCACGCGGACAGCCGGTATACGATGGCGGGGTCCGTATCGGGCGGCTATTCCGGACGATTTACCTGATCGACTATTTCACCAATCCGGCGTTTCGCGCCGAACTGCAGCACGTGCTCAATAGTGGGGAGGCGGTCCATACCGTGCAGCGCGCGATCCACATCGGCAAGATTCCGCTGGAACTGACCAGGCACCACGACTCGCTCG
The DNA here is from genome assembly GCF_002220365.1 of Caballeronia sordidicola. Taxonomy (GTDB): domain Bacteria; phylum Pseudomonadota; class Gammaproteobacteria; order Burkholderiales; family Burkholderiaceae; genus Caballeronia; species Caballeronia sordidicola_C. The sequence continues at coordinate 8,245 of NZ_MTHB01000247.1, forward strand.
CGGCGGTGTCCTCGGCACTGGCGCCGCTCTCCAATGCCGTGATGGCGTGGAACACGATCCACATGCAGCGCGCGGTCAACCAGATAGAGGCGATGAGTGGAGAGACCGTTCAGACGGCCGACTTGCGGCGCATCGCGCCGAGGCATCTCGAAGGCATCAACTTGAGCGGAACGTTCGATTTTCCGATTGCACGCTATACGCATTATTTGCTGCCGAGCGCCGCCGACCTGAACGCGAAGCGGCGACGGCTAGCTTGACCGGCAGTGATCTTCATCGGCGCGCCGCTACTCGAATTCCGCCCGATGCGCGCAGGGCAATTGGCGCTCCGCAGCGCGACCACTTCGGCCGGGAGATCAAAATGTGAAAACGACCAGACAGGAAGTTCATGATTTGGCGAGGTATTTTAACAGGGCCGGCCCGCAAACCCGCATCAAACCAAGACCAACCTACCGTCGCAAATTGCATTGAAATCAAGGGTAGGCCTTATTGAAAGCCTATGCGGTTGGTGCACGAGCCGGTCGAGGATTGCGTCGGCGAGCGTGGGGTCTTGCAACCACGCATGCCAATGTTCAAGAGGCAACTGCGAGGTGATGATTGTCGAGCGTGAGCACACGCGATCGTCGATCACTTCGAGCAGGTCGTTTCGCGCGCTCTGATCGAGTTCCTGCAGTCCCCAGTCGTCCAGCAATAGCACGTCAATCTTGGCGAGCTGAGCGAGACGGCGTGTGAAGCTGCCGTCGCCATGGGCGATGCGCAACTCTTCGAACAGGCGCGCAGCGCGCACGTAATAACGCGGAGAACCCTTGGCGGCATGCCTGCTGCGCAAAGGCGCACGCGATCCAGGTTTTACCGGCGCCGGTCGGTCCACTCAGGATGATGTTCTGGGCGTTGCGGATCCAGTCGCAACTAGCGAGCGTGGCAACCACGCGCTGGTCCAAGCCGCGGCTTTGCCGGACGTCGACTCGCAAACCCGCATGGGGCCAGAGGCCCGCTACCCCCGTATACTGCACAAAAATCAAAGGGACCCCAAATCGCAGAACTATGACTGGCACTCACCAAGCATTTTATTGCCCGTATTCCGCGCGTTCGGATAGAGACGAGCGGGAACACAGCTCAAATGGCTAGTATCCGCTCGGGTACCGATAGGCCATTACAGGTTTAAAATCCGCTTCTCGTACCCGATCGGATACGAGTCTCTCAAAAAACCTGTCGCAGCTACTTTTCGTACCTGATCGGGTACGAAAATCTCATTTCCATGCCACTACATGCGATAATACGACCGAGCGGGTACGACGGAGCACACCTTGGACAATACGATAGGTTCGACATCGGCATTAGGAACGTTGATCCGCGCAGCTCGAATGGAGCAAGGACTGACGCGGGACACGCTTGCCAACGCGACCGGTTTGTCGCCCAAGTTTATCTCGCATGTGGAAGCGGGCAAGCCGACAGCGCAAATTGGGAAAGTGCTGCAATTGCTGGCTGAGCTTGGGGTGACGTTACATGCCCAGACCGCAGTCGATATCCCGCGAAAAACGGTTTTAGCCGCTACGCATCGACGTCGGTCATCCCATGGAAAATAGAAAACTATTCGCGTTTGCGAACGGGCGGCTCGTCGGTTCGCTACTCGATACGAACGACATATGGTCCTTTGCCTACGAAGATGACTGGGTCAACAGCGAAGGGGCGTTCCCCCTCTCTCCGAAGATTCCTCTGACAGTCGAACGGCTCGTCGACGGTTCAAGCGAGCGGCCGGTCCAATGGTTTTTCGACAATTTGTTGCCGGAAGAGGCTATGCGTGAGGTCATAGCCCGCGAAGCCAAACTTGATACAAGCGACGCTTGGGGGCTGCTTTCGTATTTTGGCCGCGAAACGGCTGGCGCATTGACGCTACTGGGTGAGGGCGACGATGAGCCGGCTGGAGGCCGTCAGATACTCACATTAGAAGAACTCGAGACACGTATTCAGGCAATGCCGCAGCAAGCCCTTACCGCAAAGGCACCTAAACGAATGTCGGCGGCAGGTGCACAACAAAAACTCCTAGTGATAATGGATGGCCAACCGCCCGAATGCACATTGTTTGAACCGGTCGGGAGCGAACCCTCCATGCACCTGCTCAAACCAGACCAACGGTCGACCAATTATCCGCACTCAGCTATAAACGAGTTTTTCTGTATGCAGCTTGCGAGGAAGATGGGGCTTAAGGTTCCACCGACTCATTTCCTGCGCGCGCCGTCACCCTGCTACCTCATCGACCGTTTCGACCGCGATAGTTCGACGCAACCCGCTACGCGGCGCCATACGCTCGATGCGACTCAGCTATTGGGCATATCCCGTGCGTACAAGTATCACGAAGCGAATGTCGAATCGCTTCGACGCTGCATAGAACTGACAAGCACCAAAGCCACGACCCGGCTGGCTATCTTCCAATGGTCAGTATTCAACGTACTCATTGGTAATGCCGATGCGCATCTCAAAAACATTTCTTTTTTCTCGACAGACCGTGGCTACAACCTCGCCCCGTTTTATGACATGGTGAGCACGGTCGCCTACAACAATATTACTTATCAGGCATCTGGGGAACGGTGGCCAAATTGCGAACTGACAATACCTTTGGGGAACGCTAAATTCTTCAATGAAGTGACACGCGACGAGGTACTTGTGTTTGCTGAGCAGTTAGGGTTAAGACGAGCGGGGGCAGAGCGTGTGCTTGATGGATTCCTTGCTGGTCTCGATGACAAAGTTCTGCAAGTGAGGGAAGCGGTCAACGCAATTGCGAAGCCGAATGCCGGCGAGCATCGCCTGCTAACTGGTATTGAAGTAAAGCCGCTCAAGGAAATGGGCAGAAAACTGGCCCGCGCATAAGGGTGCACAAGGCAACAACACCTCGGGTTTCCGAGCAGCTTGGGCCGAAACCGGCTCGCGCGCCGCCGCGCCTAAGATATATCGGAGCTTCGCGCAGGCCGGCTTCGATTGTTTGCACCACGCAAACATGGGTCGAACGGTACGCCATTAACCTACAGCACTCGGAAGCCGTGAGATCAGCCGGGATTGGGCGTTCGCCAAGAGAAACGCCCTCGGCATTTTGCTCAGTCGCCACCCCAGCGAAGGGGTGGAAATAAGGTTCTCATAAATCGAGCTGCGCACCGTCCGGTTCAATGACGGCATGAGCTCGTCTGGTATGTAGCTCGCGTGAAGGTCTTCAAGCGCGGTTCGAACCGAGTATGCAAGTATCGATGCTGCCCACCGGTATGCTTGCCGTTGATGTCGCGGCCACAGGGGTTCACATTGCAACACGGGCGGCTCCCAATACTTAGGAAGTGCGAACAAGCCTCTCCACAGGGATGCATCGCTGATGTCACGGGGATTTTTGAGTAAAAAACAGCACCCGCTTTGTAACCCCGATTTAACCGCCGTCGCAATCTCAGCGTATTGATCCATCGGAACGTAACGGCCACAAACAGCAGCCACCTTAGAGTTTAAACGTTCAGCCAACCTTGTTTTCGCAAGCCACAAGACGTATCGCGCAGTCATTCCTTCCGCTTCGATCCATTCCATGTTGCCCACCGCATTATTCGAATGGTTAGTACCATAAATCAATTTTCGTTGCCAACGAGAAGCGAGTCCGACGCCGCGTTGGAAGCGATACATTCAAGATAGCTCGTATAGCCGGTACGAACAAGTCATGACACCAGCCGAAGCGTGCAGCTCGCCGAATGGGAACCAGCCTAAAGCTGACCGCGCGGTAGTAGAAATGAAGCCGCCCCCGCCGTTGATGTATCTCCGAGCGCGAAGCTCAGTCAATTACCGCGGGCTCCGGTTCAGGGGGCTCCTCTTTTTTAGGCGCCGGCATTAGGCTCGCTAGGACGCCTTGTCGCGCATGCTGCTCCTGCAGCAGGACTCGCATCTTCTCGAGGGTCGGCCGAGATTCGCAAATATCTGAAGCTTAAGATATTCACGAATCCCGGTCAGGCCTCTTCACGCATCGAGATTCCAGAACCCTTTCGGCGCCGCGCGCGCACTTGGAGCACCAGCGAGAACCGTTCTTGCGGGCTATCGCAGTGAGCCTGCCAAGCGTCCAACCGGTGATTTCAACTGGCCTGTCGATGCAAATCAGAGCGACACGATTTGTCGCAATAGTTCCAAGGCTTTCATTTCGTCTAGGCGACCAGTACGAGCTTTGCCTGCAAGTGTCTTTATCAGAGCCTCCGCTATCGGTTCAATACCTAGCAAATCGTCCAAACTAGTTGCCGAAGTGAGACGGCGCGGCTCGGTGATCACCTGCGTTACGGAGGCTGGCGCAAACTGCTGACGGGCGGCGGAGAACGAGACATCGTTATCAACGGTTTGCCGAACAGCCGGCTCGACAGCGGACGGGGCCGCTTGATCTAGTTGACCCGTGACCAAGTTCGGCTCAGCGGCGTCGCTTGCAGGACCGCCTGTGCCATTTGAGGTAGCCTGAATTTTCCGAACACTCCTTTTTGATAAACTTTATCAATGGGAGCACACACGACGAAACCAAGAACATACACACCAGAGCTTCGTGAAGAAGCTGTAAAGCTTGTGCTTGCACAGGGCCTGACGCTAGATGAAGCGGCGAAGCGAATTGCCATTCCGATGGGGACTTTGGCCACTTGGGTCAAAGCAGCTAAGCTTGGCAATGGCGCCGTGACGGCGCCAGGCAGTCGCACGGTTCCCGAATTAGAAGCCGAGGTAGCCAGACTACGCAGGGAACTGGCGGAGACCAGGATGGAGCGAGATATCGTAAAAAAAGCGGCAGCGTATTTTGCGCAGGAGTCGCTGCCAAATACGCGGTCATGAATACGATGCGACTCGATTATCCAATTGCTGTCCTGTGCCGTGCCTTTAAGGTTTCGCGCAGCGGCTTCTATGCCTGGTCAAAAGGTAAGCTGTCTCCACGTGCGCAGGTTGATGAACGCCTGAAAGTCGCCATCAAGGCCGTGCACAAGCAGAGCCGCGAGACCTATGGCACGCGACGCGTGCAGCCTGAGCTTGAGGCACAAGGCTTTATAGCCGGGCGCGACCGCATCGCCCGCCTGCGCCGAGAGCTGAATCTGCGCTGTAAGCAGAAGCGCAAATTCAAAGCCACGACGAATTCGAATCACAACTTGCCTGTCGCCGACAATCTGCTGAACCAGACGTTCTCGCCAACGCGGCCAAACGAAGCCTGGGTGACGGACATCACCTATTGTGCCACCGACGAGGGGTGGCTCTACGTCGCCGGCATTAAGGACGTCTTCACCTGTGAGTTGGTTGGATACGCCATGGGTGAGCGCATGACACAAGGACTCACGGCGCAGGCCCTGTGGCGTGCTGTGCGCAACAAACGCCCCGAGAAAGGCTTGATTCATCATTCGGACCGTGGAAGTCAATACTGTGCTCATGACTATCGGAAGCTGGTTGAACAATTCGGCATGCAGGCCTCAATGTCGCGTAAGGGGAATTGCTTTGACAAGGCTTGCGCTTCACACTACACCTCCTTGAGGCGATCAGATACGATTTCGGGAACGCGGCGCCGGCAGGACAGCTTAATGCCCTGTGCTTTTCGGGGCGGATCGTTGCCGGGTGGCTCATACAAACACTCGTTCTTGTCGCTGTATGCGTGACCACGGATGAGTCCGCGACGGTTCCATATCTTCACGTGGGACGGCGTGATATGCAGCGCTTCGGCCATCTCCTGCAGCGTTAGGAGACCCGCTTCGCGCAACCGATCATAGCGTGGCTTCAGACAGTAGTTGCGCTGCACGCGTGCGACCATTTTTGCATTGAAGGGCCTACCCGTGCCCGACGGGACGCCACGTTCGTTCAGGATATTCGCGATCTGCAGGACAGTATGGTGATTGAGCAGCTCATCAATCTCCTCGATCACCGCGGCGGGTGTGACCCATTGCTGCCATGATTTTAGCGGCAAGGGCAGCTTGAGGGTCCGGTGAGCGCCGCCCTTGAAACGGATCTGCGCGGTAACGTGCTGGGCCCGGTTCAGGGTGACGTCTTCCAGAAGCAGCCTGATCATGCGTTTGCGTTCCCGGTCGGGCGTGGCGGGATCACGCCACAGCCGGGGGAAGTTGGACGCCAGCGAGACGATGATGGCGCGCTGCTCGTCCGTCAGAATACGCGCGTCCTGTTCACGGCGACGCTGATATTCCTCGTTAGCCTCAGTCAGTACTCGCAGCTTATGGTTCCAGTCAGCCTCAAGTGAGTCGGCAACCAGGCGGTTCTCCGGATCGCAGTGCATGTAGCGGCGCTGCGCCAGATCAGCTTCATACTGGGCGCGCTCCACCTGCTTGTGACGCAGACGGTCGGCTTCTTCGATGCGGGACTGAAGTTCGCGCTGAACCGCCAGACTTACCTCAATGGCAAGCGGGTTGAGCGCCTCGACGAGCAGCTCACCAATGGCCTCGTCGATGGCAGCCCCGTGGATGCGCTGGCAGACCGGTTCGGCCTGCTCAATGCCTTCGCGCTGGCAGATGTACTCGGGACACAGGCGGCCCTGGCGGCTGTGGTAACGAACCGTCATGCGGTTCCCGCATCGACCACAGACCACGACTCCCTGAAGAAGTGCTGGACCCTCACGCGGTGCGCTTCGGCGCCGGTCGGCTCCGATCGCCTGTGCGCTCTCATGCAAACGCTTCTGATTCTGCTCATACTCTTCCCAGGACAGATAACCGGCATGGGCGCCCGGAATCAGCGTATCCCACTGGTCCCGCGGGGCGCGAACCACACGCGTGCGTCCATCGACTGTCTTGCGTGAATGGGTGCGGCCATAGACGAATGCGCCGGCATACCTTGGGTTGTGGAGAATGCGCACTACCTGGCTGTGTCCGAGGCTGCTCCACAGCAATTCGCCCTTGTGCGGACCTTTGCAGCACCGTCGCGGAAACGCCAGCTCGAGATGATGCGCGGCGCGCGCGGTAGCCATCGCCGATCCCGTACCTCGGAAGGTGTCGAACAGCCACCTCAAGCAGTGCTGGACCTGCTGGTCCGGATCGAGAACGACCGCGCCCGCGGCGTTGTACACGAAGCCGACGGGCAGGCGCATCTGCAGTTCACCGCGCCTCGCCTTGCTTAGGATTCCTCCTTGAAGGCGCGCCCGCAGCACGTGCAATTCGGCCTCGCTCATGGTGCCCTTGAGCCCCAATAACAGCCGGTCGTTGAAGTGAGCAGGATCGTATACGCCATCCTCGTCAAGGATCAATGTGTCGGTGATTGCGCAGATCTCGAGCAGCCGATGCCAGTCGGCGGAGTTGCGCGCCAGGCGCGACACCTCCAGGCCGAGCACGATGCCGGCATGACCCACGCCAACTTCGGCGACCAGACGCTGGAATCCCTCGCGGTCTGCCGATGACGCGCCGGACTGGCCTAGGTCGCTATCGATCACAATAATGCGGTCCTCGGACCAACCCAGGGCGACCGCCCGTTGGCGCAGCGCATATTGGCGCTTGGTGCTCTCGGTGTTCTCGAACACCTGACGCAATGTGGATTGCCGGATATACAGATAGGCGTTGCGCTTCAGGTGGCTCGCCTGGACTTTCTGGTGAGGATCGCTCTTCATGCTGTTGCCTCCTGACGCCCGTATAGAAGCATTGAAGCCAGAATCATCGTCGCCTCCTGATGCAGCGTGAGGGGGATGATCTCTGCTTCACCCGGCGGCGGCCGCCGTACAACCGTAGTCGCGCACTGGGCCCATGCCTGCATCCACGCTCTCATGCCGCTGCGCATCAACAGCACAAGGCCCTGGCCACGAGGAATCTCGCACGGCAGTCCAAGTGCCTGTTGCCTCAGATCCTCATAACGCGAGATCAGTCCGTCATTGCACGCACGGTCCGGAGTGGGCACGGACGGTTTCGTTACGGTTTTTTTTGGCGCAGAAACTGTCGTTCGATACTGCGCGGATGAACCTGGACGCCGAAGTTCTGGTGCACCAGGCTGGCCAGTCGCTCCGCTCGCACCGTCGGCTCAGCAACTCGCGCCCGATTCAGAAACTCCATCACCGCCGGCGTCAACTTGTGGCCGCTGCGCGGCCCGGTCTTCTGCGGAATCAAACCGGCCAGTCCACCCTGCTCGAAGGCCGCCTGAGCTTGATAGAACGACGGCCGGGAGAAGCCGAAGGCCCTGGCTGCCTCGCTGATCGGGCGCCTGTCCACATGCACCGCGCGCAGCATCTCGTACTTGACCTGCAGCAGATCGTGGGGATCGAAGAACTCTTCGTCCTGAAACAGCGGATGCGTCACGGCATCGGGGCGCGGATTGAAGCTCGCCTGCTGCCGCAGCGCACGGTGCTTGTCCTCTTTGCGTCGGTCTGTCGCCATGCGCGAACTCCGGGGAAGGCGATCAACTAAATGTAAATATAATTATGTACCATATTTATGAAGATGCAAGTTAAATATCCGGGAATAAAGCCAATAAAAGGCAACGAAGTCGACTTACAAGGTGACCATGCATGCGCTATCCGGCATAATTTAATTTACAGATGCGGCGTATTTGGCTTTACACGTGCTCGTGTTGTTCATGGCTCCAGCGTCGCGATCAAACGCCCCAGTTCAAGCAGCTCCTCCACGCGAAACAAGGCGCGCCCGGCAGCGATAACGTTGAATGGGTCCTCGCCGACGACGCTCGTCCAGCTGGCGGGCAGCGCCCGCAGTCGGCCATTCGCATCGTGAAACCAAACCCTGTCCTCATGCCAGTTCTGGGCGTGAAGGACCAGTTCGAATTCTTGCAAACGAAGGGGATGGTACGGATGAGTTACCTGAAAACGTCGGCTTCCAGCGTCACTCACGGGCGCAGTTGTCTGCGGACTCCAACGTTTTTATCGAACGGCTGTGGCGCAGCGTGAAGTACGAAGAGATATATTTGAAGGCCTATGAGTCCGTCGGCCAGGCACGGCAGTCGATCGCTAACTATCTGACGTGGTACAACCAACAAAGGCCTCATTCAAGTCTTTCGGACAAGACCCCGGATGAAGCTTACTTCGCGATGCTGCCCGCGATGAAAACGGCAGCGTGACCGCCCAGCGTTCCACTTAAAAATCGAAAAAACTGTCCGAACGAACGGGGCCACCTCTGTTTGCCATCACACTCAATTACCTTGCGCAACCTTTTGACGTGCCCATCCTTTGCAAAACTGGTTTTCGAATTGTCGTGCCGCTCACATTGGCTTGACGCTCACATAACTTCGTTCATACGAGCGATCGTGAGCCGGTAACGCCCAGATCGTTCGCGCCATCTTGTTCGCCAGCGCTACCGTGACGACGTTTGGTGGCCGCCGCTTGTTGATCTGCTCCAGCCACGGCCCTGGCTCTTTCGCGTGCGTTCGCACCGCCCGGGCGCCATGTATTAGCAGCGTGCGCAGATACGTGTCACCGCGCTTACTTATCCCGAGAAGCCTCACCTTGCCGCCGGTTCCAACCTGACCAGGGCCAGCCCGAGCCAGGCTGAAAATTCCCGCCCTGACCGGAACGCCCTCGCGTCACCCATCGTCGCCACGGCCGCTGTCGCCGTCAACAAGCCCACACCGGGAATTTCCGCGATCGTCCTGCAAGCCTTGTCTGCTTTCATCCACTCCGACAGCCGGCGCTCGATGTTGGCGATCTGTTCGTCCAATGCCCCGAGCCTGCTCCATTGCTCGCGAAGTGTGTTCACGAGTGCCGCCGGCAGTCGCTCGCTCAAGCGGGCAGCACGTCAGTCATCGCTTTGTTCAGCGCTGACCGGCCGACCGCCATCACTTCGCCATACTCCGTTAGTAATCCGCGCAGGCCATTGCTCTGCATCGTGCGGAACTTGATCAGTTGCTGTCGCATCCGATGCAGCGCCAGTACCGCTTGCTGCGCTTCGCTCTTTACCGCCACCGACTTCACGCTCGACTGCTGCACCGCGGTCCAGATCGCCCGGGCATCGGCCACATCGTTCTTGTTGCCGCTCACGAACGCCTTGACGACCTTGCCCGGCATCAGCCGCACCTGATGCCCCATCTCATTCAGCCGGCGAGCCCAATGCTGCGCCCCACCACAAGCCTCCATCCCGATCAGACACGGCGCGCGGTTCACGAAATGCTCGAGGAACGCCGCCCGCTTGATCTGTTTGCTAACGATCTCACCGGTTTCAGGCTCGACCCAGTGCAGTTGAAAGACTCGTTTTGCAACGTCAACGCCGACTGCGGTAAGCTTCATTTGGGTTCTCCTATCTCAAGTGGTACGTGTCAGAACTTCCACTTTGGCACATCTGATGCCGTCGGTTGCGAGAACCCACCTTTCTTTACCCATCTCGCCGAACCGCTTCAGTTGCAAGCCCTTACGGGGGGAGGCGTCCATTCCATTTCTGGGAGTCCGCAACTCTTTATTCACCCCTGTTGCCACGCCGCGTCTTGCTTCACGCCATTCTGCAAGACCGACTAATGCGCTGCACCGTCGGATCATCGACTTTGTCCACGCGAAATACGACGGCGCAAGCCCGGGTGGTAAATCTTCGCCCCTTCCATTGCGACGCCCTTGTAACCGCGATCCACGATTGCCATTTCGGGACTTACACCACTCAAGATTGCCGCTTGCTCCAAAGCCTCGGCCAGCGTGCGCCGATCGGTAAGCATTGCCCGGCATCGAGCGAGCGCCAATGGCCAGTCCTTCTTTGTAAGTCGTCGTGATCGACACCTTCACGCCAATTTCATACGATGTACGAACCTTTCCTCCGGCCAAACATTCGACTTCCGATGCGTGCAGCGCGTAGAGCTTGTTTTTGTGGCTATTTCAAAAGTGGAGTGGGTAATGCGGCTTACGAGGCATGTGGGTTGAAGGCTGAGAAGTCGAGCTTGCCGGCGATGAGGAACAGCACGGTTCGCATGGATTTGAAGCTGGTGTATCCGCGTGCCTTGCGCTTGGCCGCCTGAAACAGGCCGTTGATGGCTTCAATGAAGCCATTGGTCTGGCGCGTCTGGGCCCACGCGACGATGCCGTCGAAATGACGAAGAATCATGCGTGCGACATCCTTCATGGGCTCGACCTTGGAACGCATGACGCCAGTGCACCACCGGCGCAACATCTTGGAGAGCACATGGATCTGTTTGCGATCGAGAATCTCGCGCAGCTGCTCGCGGTACATCCAGGCACGGGCGGTGCGGTTGGTGGTGTACTGGCTGATCAGCGCCTCAAGATCGGTCAGTTGAGCGAGATTCAACTTGTCAGCATCCTTGAGCAACGACCAGCGCATGCCCTTCAATGCGGGATCGGTTTTCTGCTGCTCGCGGCGCACACCATCGAGGGCTTTGGACGCGTGCGCAATCACGTGAAACTTGTCGAGCGTTACGCGCGCATCGGGCAGATGCTCGTCCACGCCCTTGATGAAGGCGGGCGACATGTCGATGCTGACCGATTTGATCTGCGCAGGCGCGGCGTTGTGTTCCTCGAGGTGATTGGCAAAGCGTTCGACAACGCCGGCATCCTTGCCTGGCGTGACGAAGATCACGCGCCTGCGGTCCATGTCGGCGACCAGCGAGACATAGTCGTGGCCACGTCGGCACGAGGTTTCGTCAATGGCCACCGCGGTGAGCTCGGACAAATCAGTCGCGGCCACCGCGAGGTTCACGTAACGATCACAGATGGCCTTCACGCGATACCACGACAGGTTCACCAGGCGGGCCGCCGCCGCAAAAGTCATCTCTCGGCGCAGCGTCAGCACGAGCGCTTCAAACAGCAGCATAAAGCCAAACAGCAGCGTAAAGCCATCCAGTTTGCCCATCCAGTCGGGTTCCACGAGCCGCACCGAGCCGTCCGGCAGGCGCACACGCGGCACGCGTACCTCCAGATAACAGTCGAACTGGAAAAAGTTGAGGTGCCGCAGCCGTTTGATGACCGTGTCGTGCACCGGGTGTTCGCCCGGCACCCCGGGGTAGGCAAACCGGCTGCCCGCGACAAAGTCCACGGCAATCGTCAGTTCCGTGCCGAAATCGACACCTTGCACATACCACGGTGCCTTGATTCCCAAGGCGGCCTCAAAGAGTTGGGTTTGGTTCGTCATCGTTCGCTTGGTCTTGCAGGGCTGATTGCCGCATTCTGCCGCAACCAGCCCCGCTTCAGCTTGGTTACCCCACGCGCGTCAAGTGTTCGCTTCGCCGGGCTTGCGCCCGCACTTGACCCAGCAGTCCACCCACTCGAGATTCGAAAGAGGCGTTTTTGTGTGCGACACGTGTCACCGTCTACCGGACGCAAATCGGCAAGGGTAGTAGACGGCAAAGCTTTATTCTTGCCTTGTCACATTCAGCATTTAAGGATTGGAAGTTGAAGCCGTGACCTGCTCTACGACCGGCAGTTGCCTACCCGGACGTGCGCGATTGGCAACGATCGCGTTCGAAGCTCCGGGGACAATGTACCCTTCAGAAGACGGTTCACCCTGGCGAGAGCACGTCGTCGCGAGCGCTACCGGGGGAGAGACAGACGCTAAACGGACAGGCGTAACGAAGTCAAGCTGCGTCGGCAAGTATGGGAACGTGGTAAGCCTAATTCCCTGCCCCAGTTCATGGCCTCGAACAAGGCAGGTGACCCGCCAGGGGATCTGTTGGGGAAGCAGGTATGAGAACGCGGAGAAAGCGAACGGAAGGCTGAAACGGGCTGTATAGGGGTTCAAGATTTGCGCTGATCCGAAAGGGTGCAGACTTCCGTGTGGTGCTGTTGTCGCAGGTCCATATTTGAGAATCATCGGGGGCAGCTAGTGAGTGACCGTTGCAAGACGGTTTAGCGCTCCTCGTCTCAGCGATGAGGCGAATCAACAATGTGACCGCCTGCGAAGGCTCGCGCGGTTGGCGAGACCGCGTCAGCACGACGCTTAATGCTGGGCGAGCGGAGTGCGGTGAAAAGTCGCACGCTCCGTTCTTCGGGGGCCCCACGTCCGAGAGGGCGCGGGGCTACTCTCTCCTTGGGGCTCTGTGACAGAATCCGCTTCATCGGGTAATAAGTTCCAGCAGAGCCGTGCGACCCCGCTCAGACGTTCGGTCGATCTGCCGGTCGACATCGCGCAACACCCGGCCCACGCGCGAGCGCAAGTTGCACAACGCTTTCCTATTCGCTTGTACTGCTTGGCGTACGCATAGCGGCCAATCTGCAGTGCCAGGCGCGGCGCCTCCCGATTGTGGATCTGTCTGAGCTTGACTCCGTTGCGCGCGGCAGTTTTGAACAAATGTACACGGCACCGCTCCAGCAGACGCGAAACGGTTGGATGGGCGATTGCCTTGGGCGTAACCGTCGTGTCGAGAATCATGCGTTTCACGCACGATGCCTTGATCATGCTCGCACGTTTGGCCGCTCCAATCGTTGCCGCTAATAGCTCTTCGATACCGCTTCACTGAGGCGCTTTGCGCCAACGCGTCAAGCTCGACGGATCGATCGGTGGCTCCGTTTAAAGAAACTTCTCGCCAGTGAAGACCTGCAAGTAGGGATTCCCGACCAATTGCCACACGACTTCTTCATCAGTCGGATCGAAGCGTGTAGCAGATAAAGCAGGGCGGGCGATCTGGCGCGGTGATGTCGCCGTTCGTCCCGCGCGGGAGACGACCTCTCGCTCATCGCTGTGCCTAGTTGCGCACAATCAATCAGCCCAGCCAAGCGCACTGGCGAATGCAGGGATTGTTAAGGGCGAACTAATTAAATTAGTCACGCGCGCGACTCTACGTATTACGATCACGTAACCGCGTTCGCAAACAGCTTAAGATATGGTTCGAATGATTCTTGCGTACGTAGCGAGATGAAAATAATATGACTTTCTCTAGGGTCGCAAACTCGTGGACCGACACCACCGTAGTCGATCCAACCGGCCACTTTTTGCACCACGACTTGCCGGTTTGGAGCCTCGTCCGTAAATACGATTCCTTTTGCCCGTAAAATCCATGGAGGCAGTAGATCAAAAGCTTTGCGCAATTTCTCTAATGAGAAGATGCGATCCACGTGAAAGTGCCAGGAGACGAATTGCAGACTGTGCGCGCGATCAGCTCCCAAGTGCCAGCTCGAGAAGTCAATACCTTTGACACAACCGTGGGCCAGATCATCCAAGATCACTTCGGGTGGCACCTTGCCCGCCACCGCTTCAAGGCGGGGAACACCCGGCGATATCTCGTCCAGCCACGCATTTAGACCGCTAAGGGCATCGGTAGAAACCAGATCAGATTTATTAACAATTAACACATCCGCGGCCCTAATTTGCCTTAGTATGGTGTCTTCCAAGTAGGGATCTTGAGCATGTGTCTGAATGTGGGCTGCGTCAACTACCACCGCGATCGCGCGAAGCTTCAGGAATTGTCCAATTTGTCCGATTTGGGCGAGCTTACCAGGATCGGCGACGCCGCTCGTCTCAATTAGAACGGCATCGGGCGGACTTGCAGATTTCAATAATTTTAATAGCGTTACATAAATATTCGGGCCGAACTCGCAGCAAACACAGCCATTGGCTAGACTAATAATGCTATCAGCGTTCCCAACTATCAGCTTTTCGTCAATATTAACTGCACCAAAATCGTTTACTATTATCGCAAGCCGACGGCCGTTTGATGCATTCAACAAATGGTTAAGCAACGTTGTTTTGCCGGCTCCAAGAAAACCGCCGATTATCGTTAAACCTGTCTGCACTTTAATGCCTCGATTGCAATGGGTGGTTTTCCTATATCTATCCGCAATGCGCTGGCGAATCACGCCCTTCATTTACGATTCAGATTGCCGCTTTTTCGGAAAATAGACGCCACCTACGACAGTTCCGGAAACGGCGATGTCTTTCAGGAACTCCGGCAAAACCGAATATGGGTCATCGTCCAGTATCGCAAAGTCCGCGTGCTTACCGGGAGATATGCTTCCTATCTGATCGTCCAACTGTAAGGACCGCGCAGCTCCCATGGTAATAGCATAAAGCGCTTCGTCCAGTGATAGCCTCTCTTCACTTCCGAGAAGGCGTCCGCTTGAAGTGGTTCTGTTAATTGACACCCAAGCCGTGAATAATGGCGCTAAGGGCGTCACGGGCGCGTCGGAATGGATCGAAATTGTCACTCCTGCCTTAAGTGCCGAAGCTGCGGCGTTTAAACACCCAGCGCGATGAGAGCCCAAGGTCGTTTCGTAATGAACATCACCATAGTAATATATATGGTTGGTGAATAGATTGGCGGAGATCCCGAGACACGCAAGGCGTCGAAACTGTGAGACATCCATCATCTGACAATGTTGGAAAGTGTGTTTCAGTCGGGTCTGCGGGCTTTCCCTCTGAACCTTTTCAAAGACCTCCAGAGCTAATTCGGACGCTTCGTCGCCATTAACATGGACGTGAATTTGATACCCCGCATCATGGAACGCCCTGACCTTGGAGTAAAGCTCTGCCGGCGGCATGTTCCATAGTCCATTCGGGGCACCATTGAAGTAACCGGGCTTTTTGATGCGGGCAGTAAATGCTGTGATTGCGCCGTCAGTAATGAGTTTAACGCGTCCCAAATGTAATTTCTCATTTCCGTAACCGATGGCCTCAGCGATACGTTTGAGTTGCGGTGCGGGGTCACCGGGCCTACCCAAGAACAAGGGAACGAGCCGAAGCGGAAAGGCATCGCTGGTCGTTACGCGCTGTAATATTCGCAGCGTTTCTCCGCTGAGCAAATTGGCCATGTCGCAGGCTGTGGTCACCCCGGCACGTCTTGCAACACTCGCGTAGTCCCAGATGTCCGTTTCCGTGGGGTCAGCAAACAATAGATCTACGTTCAACGACGCCATGACGAGCTGCATTAGCGCGAATTCCCGAATCTCGCCGGTCGGTGATCCCGCCTCATCGCTAACTAGCCCCTCTGCAGTAACCGTCCGGTCTATCCCGGCCGCGTGAAGTGCCGCCGAGTTAATATTCAACGCGTGGAAGGTATTGTGCAACACTAAGACGGGTCTAGTCGTCGACACTTCGTCTAAGTGATTCGCTGTCATATGGATCCCCCCGAAGTATAAGGGATCAAAACCCCAACCTAATAGAGGTTCCGCTTTCTCAACGCACAAATGCTGTGCGTCTTGCAATCGCTCGATCACCGCGTCGAGCGATTTTAGTCCCGGCCATCGTTCACCATTCGGGCCTTCTCGATCGAAGAAACCGAGATAGCACATCCTCCAGACGCTCCCAGCGGCGATGTGCGCATGACCCTCCACAAAGCCTGGCAAAATCACCTTTTGAGCGAATTGGTCTACAACTTGAGCGCCCGAGATAAAGCGTAAATCTTCGATCTCGCCAACCTGCAAGATTCGTCCGTCGAGCACCGCAACGGCGTTGGCGAACGGCATGTCCGGTTCCATTGTAATCACTCGCCGTGCCCGATATACCTCTATATCCGCCATGCACAAATCCTCCAGTTAACGATCCAAAAGCTAATTATCCGACGTTCTGATCACGCATCACCGTTACGTATTTCCGCTCAACAACTTTGGTCCGAGTTCAGGGTATTCCGGCTGCAAGGCCGCTGTAACGGGCCCACCGGGTGAATCGACGCGCGGGGCCGAACATTACTTTCCGGCCGACATATGAAAACCGACGGCCCGTCATTCAATGCGCTAGCTGGCGGCAACGCAAATTGGCTGCGTTTTCTTTGATATCCGTTTCGTCGGATGGGCTTCGGCGATCTTATCGGACACCGGGCGCGGATTGGGATTTCCAGTTCTGCGTCCCGGGCAGCTTCTTAGGGAATTCGCCTCTTAGTATGACCACCCTACTGCCCGCCGAACCGATTCATCGGCACATGCACAGTGAGACGATTATCAACCGCCGTGACTCCCGGTACCGCCTGCGATACCTTAATGGCAGCGTCGACGTCCGTCTGGGCTGGCACGGCGCCGGTTAAGGAGACGACACCGCTTTTGGCCCGAACACGAATATTCGAGAAACTGTACCCCGAGCGTTTGCCCCGTCTTAGCGCGACGCGGACATCTTTGGCAAGCTGAGTATCATCGACATTCGACGTGCCAATAGGACTAGCAATTGGCGAAGATGAGGTTTGGCCGGGATCCCTCGTCTGGGCATACAATTGGGAGCATATAGAAAATATGACGGCAAACTGTGCAACTTTCGAAAACTGCATAACTTTTTCTCCTGGTCGTGGGTCGATGTAAATCGATCCCTACGGGTGCCAACTGTGATTCAAAAATTATGATAAATGCCAATCGATGCAGTAACTGGAGTTTGTCCGGTCAAAGGAACGGTGGTTCCGGGCTGTGTGGGAAGTGGATTATTATTCAAAAGCACGGTGGAAATGCCGTAGTTTCTGATAAAACCCGCCCTTGCGTACAGCGCAGTTCGCTTCGACAAAATGTAGTCGTAACCGAGCATCACACCAACGGCAGAATCTTTAGCGGGAATTTTCTCACTATCTCGCACGCCGGATGTGTCCCGGTAAACAACGGAAGCACGGAAAACATTTTGTACCAACGGTAAAATTCCTCCTACCGTATAGACGCGGGCAATGCCATCGGCTGCAAAATGCGGGCTATACTGCCCGACGTAAGCGTCTAAAACGAATGAACCGCAATCGTAGACGCCGCCTATGCTATATAAGTCATTCCGGATCGTTTGGGCCGACTGACCCGCGTTTACAACGACGGGGCTGCTCCAGACTCGGTTGTACGTAGCAGCGACATATAATGGACCGCGGGCCCACGAAACCAGCACGCCCTGGTTAGCGGCGAGCGGCGATACTCCCGTCGTGCCATTAAATGCGTAAAGAAATTCGGCGTTAAAACCTGCATAACGCGGGGTGTTCCAGGTTACTGAGTTTGCTACCCGTGGGGCCACCTGGCTCCCTCCGGGGCCCAGATCCGTGTTGTAGCCTATGCCTGACTTCGTTTGTACGCCAGCATACCCGAGCCATGTGACCACAGAGTTGCTGCCGACCTCACCAAATGGATCGAAGAAGAGCGGCGTTCCAACACCGATTTGATTTCCGAAACGGACCTGACCGAAAACCGTCGAATTGAGGCCAACCCACGCCTCTCGATTAAACATCGTTTGACTCGCTTGCAGGTTACCGTTGCTCGCATTGAAGCCGCTCTCCAAGTTGAACTCCGCTTTCAGCCCACCACCAAGGTCCTCTCGCCCGAACATACCGAACTTGGAAGTCCATTCTCCGCCGCTTTCAAGCTGGAAGAGGTGTTTACCACCGACGCTCTGATAATTCATTCCTTCGTCCAACGAACCGTAAAGCGAAATTCCGTTGTTGGGGATACTGCCATTAAATTCCGGCAGCGATGCTACCAAGACACTTGCATACGACGATGACTGGGCCAACGAATGACTCGATAACAAGACGGCTCCTGCCGCACTTAACGTTTTAACGTATTTCATCTGTCTCTTCCATATCGTTATTAATTAATAAAAGTGACATTCACTCGAATTCCAGCCCCCAATTTATGACGCAATCGAGCGAGCTAAAATCTGGTCAATTCCGTCTATCGAGCGTTGATGCTCAGATGGAATAAGACCGTAAGTTGTTCCCACCAACTTCAGGGTGATCCTCATTCGGCCCGCCGATCTTGGATCATGTCGCCGACACAACGCTTGCTGGATTCGTTCGCGACGATGGACTTCGGACGGTTATTACTTGAACTAAATCCAGCGTAAAAGGCGTTTCTTTCTACTTTATATCGGGTTTGACTTCTCTATAAAACGCAAGTGCGGCAATAGAAATCACATTAAAGATGAATACGTAGTATCCAGCAAACATGGGATCCCCGGTCCTCGCGATCAAAGCTGTCACTGCGAGTTGCGCAGTTCCGCCGAAGAGCGTGACGGCGACGGCGACAGCGGTGGCCGAGCCCGTAGCCCGCACGGACGTAGGGAACATTTCCATCAACAGAAGTAGAGTCGCTACCAGTCCCGAACTCAGACATGCAGTCATGAGGAAGACAACCACGATCACAATGCCGAGATTACTAGCGTGGCTCAATATGAAAAAGGCTGGCAAACACAACGCTGCGCTAAAGGCAGTTGCACCCATGACTAGCGGCTTCCGACAAGACATGCGGTCAACGAATCGGCCGCCGATGAATGCAACGACGGTTAGCGTCACGGATGAAACAGTTGCCGCGAGAAAGCCCGAAGCAGCAGGGAAATGCATTACCCGAGTAAGATAGCTCGGCATAAAAAAGACGACAACGTACATGGTTACGGACTGGCTCATCAGCACGAGAATCGCCGTGGCTAGATGTTTGCGGTGGTCGGTCAGCAATGCAACAATCTTGATGCGATGATCGGTCCCATCCGCCGGTTCGCTCTCCGGCAGGTGGCGCCTGATGTAATAGCCTATGGGCGCGATCAATGTTCCAAGTAGAAAAGGAATACGCCATCCCCATTCAGCGAGTGACTCGGGGTTCATGAACTTTGAAAGCGAAAAGCCACATATTGCACCCAGGGTTGCAGCCGCGCCCTGGCTCACCATCTGCCAACTCACCATGTATCCGCGTCTGTTCCGTGCTGCGGACTCCATCAAATACGTTGTCGCCGCACCGACCTCGCCGCCCGCGGCGAACCCCTGCAACAACCGCCCGGCAAGCACAATAAAAGGCGCAGCTACACCAATACGATAATATTGAGGGCATAGCGCAATGGCGGCGGTTCCTACAGCCATCAAAAGAATACTCAACGTCATGCCAGAACGTCGCCCAACGCGATCGGCATACCCGCCGATCACAACCGCGCCGATCGGGCGAGCCAGAAAACCTGCCCCGAAGGTGCCGACCGCGAGCATCAATGACGTAAATGGATCTTTCGCCGGAAAGAATGCGTGTCCGATGAAGCCAGCAAAAAAGCTAAAGACCGTAAAGTCGAAAATCTCCAACCCGTTCCCCAGTGCCGTCGAAAGAATCAGGCGGGTCTTGTTGGCGGGTTCTCCCGTGGCAGAGAGTAGGATCGCAGTTTCTCTTGCGGGGGCAGATATCACTTCGGTGTCTCCGGTAGGCTTAAAGATACGATGATTAGCAATCCTTTGGGTTCTTATCGCTGCGGGACCCGTCAAGAGACGAACCTCCAAAATTCGGACCCGCAAGACGCTGTAACGCGCTCATCCATAGGCGAACATTGGTGCAGCCGAATTTACAGCGCAAATACTTTATTTTTATCATGATCAGCTTTGGTTATCTCCGGATCGGCGCGGGTCGCTCTTGCTAAGCTAGACGCTGGCGAGACCTTGTGAAGCCGTCGTTAGCGCTAGCGATATCCGTACCGACGTTGTTCGCGTCCGTTAATTCTGCTAGCGCCGAAGCACCCAGTTTCTTCTTGTACTGCGTATAACGAGTGGTGAATGCCGTGCCGGATCATTGGACGGACTGCCCTAAAACCAGATGTTTCTTTTTGCATGCGCACATCAGGGCATAGTTCCGAATCGACCGAACTCGTCGACCAAGTACGCGCATAAATGGACAGCGGCGTGCCGCACGAAAGAGAAGAAGCGCGCCCTTTCGATTCGCTGGATGACGTTGCTTGAGCGTGACACGGACGGCGACCCGCGCCTGCTCGTCAAGCTGAACCTGATGCACGACAGCGAACCGTCGATGCAGGCGCATATCGGTATTCCAACCCAGTTGCGCGATTATGTGCTGCGCGCCTTTAGCGAAAGCAAGCTGCTGATTTACGAAAAATATCTGTCGTCAGAGGTGATTCGCTTCATGCGTGCCAACTACGGCAAGCACGCCATGGATTGGCCGCAACTGATGGCCGACGTGCGCGACACGATCGACGCGATCGACGCGGGCATCGGACCAAACACATCGCAAACAGGCGAGCTTGCGCGGCGCTGGCTTGATCTATTCAGAAGCTATGCGAGCGACGATCCGCGCACTCAAGCGAAGTCCCTCCACGCACTGCAAGCGGAGCCCGATTTGATCACCGGTACGTGCGTGGATGCTTCGTTGCTCGCGTTCGTGCGCGAAGCGACCGCGAACGCCGCGCAGCCGCTTTGAGGTGACATGCGGGGCCCGGGCGGCTTCAGTCGACCCGGGCCCCAATAGCTAACACACAGACGACTCTCGAGCGTTCCCGTGCACGCGAGCGAAGGTCTTGTGGAATCTCGAATTGCTAAATGTGCTGCGATTTTGGCTTTCAGGTAAAGACAGCACGCTTATGTCCGGCTCGTCTTCGTACATCTCGTCCATCCGCCAGCTCTTGACCACTTGGGCGATTTTGCCCTAATACTACTGTGTCATAAAACTCTGTGGAGTAGCGCAGCAATATGGGCATCTCTGTAATCGCCTGGAGATGTAGGCAGCAATTCGCCAGCGCAGCGTTGCGATCGAATCAGGTACGTGTCGCTGCATGCGCTGGGGAGCCGCGCGGGATATAGTCCGCGGGTAAGACAGGTGCACTGTGGATTTCGGAGTTTTTTTTACTGCCTTCATTGAGGCGCTGTGCGACGAGAAACCCATAGGTGGCAATGCACAGGGATGCGTGATGATGAAATCCACGCCACCCACGCCCCTCGAAGTGTCCAAGGCCAAACTCCTGCTTGAGATCCTGGTAGTCACGCTCAATGCGCCAGCGCATTTTGGCAACGTGAACGAGATGTTCGACAACCGTCTCTTTTGGCAACGTTGAAAGCCAGTATTTGGTTGGTTCGAGTTCGCCAACGGGCCACTCGATAAGCAGCCATTCTTCATCGCGCGGCGCAGCCCGCCAATAATCACGGTGGGAGGTCCGCACGCGCAACGCTGCAAAACGGGAACTTAGGGCGCTACGCGTGCCTTCGCGCCACGAAACCGTGTGATAGCAGGATAGTTCGAGCGCTAGTGCTAGGTCCTTGACTGCGACGGGATTATGTCCCGGTACCCGGCGTTGCAGGCTTCGTGGTCGGCCAGCCTTGCCGGTTGAGGTTTTGGCAGGCAGTGGGGCAAGGCCCGGTGGCCACACGCGAGTGCTCGACTGGATGCCCACGGCGTATTGCAGTCCGAGTTCACCAACGCCGTCACGAAACGCCGTGTCGTTTCCATAACCTGCGTCAGCCAGCACCACTGCGTTCGGCCCACCGCTTTGCCTTGCCTCACGCAACTGCGTGATGGCGATCTGCGGCTTGGTCGCAAAATCAATTTCCTCCGGCACACTAGCCTGCTGCCGTCTTGCCGGATCGTGCGCCCATTCCTGCGGCAAATAAAGCTGATAAGCGATGGGCAGGCTCGCCTCCCCGTTGGCTATCGACAGGCTCACGGCCACTTGGCAATTATCCTGTTTACCCAACTGCCCGCAGTATTGTCGCGCCACGCCAAACGAGTGTTTTCCCTTCTTTGGAAAGCCCGTGTCGTCGATGATCCAGTACAGCCCGTTTGACGGATCCATGTGCGGTAATACCCAGCGCCGGACCTGTTCGAGTAATGCGGCGTCCGACCATTCGGACTTTGAAACGAAGTGATGCAGGGACTGGTGCCGCGCACTCACGCGATGAGGCTCGAGATAGGCTGCTAGTGGCTCGACACTTTTACGCGCAATCGGCAGCATCAGCCCCTGACAATATCCCACCAGACCAGCGCGACGATCACTGTGTCCAATCGTGTCACATAAGTGTTCCAGGTACTCGTCGAACGATGTTTCCCAGTCCATCGCTTCCTCATAAAAAGGATGAAGACGCTCCTATAATGCCACGATTTTTATGACACAGTAGTACTAACAGGCTGCTGAAATATCGGTCGTTGATGCGTTCGGGTGCATTACGACGGATGCTGGGGCTCGCACTTTTGAAACGCGGAAGACGTTTGCAGGCATTCCACGTTGCTCGCGAGTTCACGATATCGGTGTTACGCCATTGCTTATTGCCCCTCAGCCCGCAAGTGTGCGCATACGCGTCAAGTTGTAGCCGACCTGCGTCAGCACGAAGAGCTGGTCTACGCGTTCAAGTCCCCGATACATGACCTGGCGAATTCGTCCAACTGTCTTGCCCCATCCGAATACCTGCTCAATGCGCTTACGTTTTTGCTGGCTTACCGCGTAACCCGGCCAGCGCGTAGTTCGCTCGTCAATCGCTGAACCTCCGGGACGTCCATCGTTTTGCGCCACATGCGGCGTAACGCAATTCGCGCGACAACTGGCGACGAAGCCAGCAGCGTCGTAGTTCTTGTCCGCGCCGACCGTGATGGCGCGAGGCGCAACGCTCGCGACATCAGCAAGCATCTGCCCGGCCGCGTCGCGCTCGGCGGTGCCCGTCGCCAGAGTCACCTGTGCGTTGACCACCAGGCCGTGCCGGTTGTCGGTCAGTACATGCCCCATATAACAGAGCATCGCTCCAGTTCCCTTGCTCTTGCGAAACAGGCGCGCCTGCTCGTCAGTCGTGGATTGATGCGTCTCGTTACTGCGTTTCTGTCCGCGCCAATTGTCATTCGGCGCGGGCGGTTCGTCAGGAGGCGTGTCATCATCGTAGAACGCCTCAAGACGCTGGAACGTAGCGGTGCCTGCTCCGGTGGTTTGAAACAAAGGAAGTCCACATGCGTACACTTGAACAAATCCAGGAAAAACTCGCAATACTGCAGAGTCAGGCTGAAAAACTCATCGCGCAGAAGTCCCAGATTGCGCTCGACAGCATCCGCGCACTGATGCTGGAACACGGGCTCACCACTGAAGATATCGAGGCAAAGGCCAAAGACAAGCGCGAAGTAGCTGCATCCAAACGTGCAATCGTGAAAACAGCGAGTGCATCTCCGACGAAGGATCTGCGCAAGGGACCGTTCCCCGTTAAGTACTTTGATCCCAAAACAGGGAAGTCATGGACCGGACGCGGTCGTGCACCGGCATGGCTCGCAACGACGAGAAGTAAAAACAAGTTTCTGGTTGATGGCGCGGCCACCCCGATCGAAACAGCAGGTAGCGCAGACGTCGCCACCACACCTGAAAGCTCGGCCAAGAAACCGTCCAGCGCCGCCGTGAAAAATTCAGCGGTGAAGAAGGCGGCGGCAAAGAGTACGTTGCCCGCTAAGTATCTGGATCCGAAGACCGGAAAGACGTGGAGCGGCCGGGGCCCCGCGCCAGCATGGCTCGCCAATGCGCGAAACAAAAACCGTTTCCTGGTCGAAGGTGCAGAGCCGTCGAATTTTGGTGTGCCTGCGAAGAAGACACTCAAAGTTGCTAAGACTGCCAAAGCACCGAAATCTTCGGACGTGACCGTCGCGACGAAGAAAGCGGCGAAGAAAACAGCTGCAGCCAAGAAAGATCAATCTACTGGCTCACAGCCGCCAAAATATCTGGACCCCGTCACTGGCAAGACGTGGAGCGGACACGGCCCGGCACCCGCTTGGCTTGCGGCCGTGGAGGACCGCAGCGTCTATCTCGTGAATCAGGACGCTGCATAAGCCAGCGCGCACTGATGCACAGTCTTGGAATGCGCTCTCGCTAACGAGCGCATACACGCGAGCTAACGCCGCTGCGTCAGGAGACGCGTATTTAGCTCCCAACCTTTCCTGGCATTTAAGGAGATCGCAATGCCAACCCTCGAACAGTCCAGGAAAGATGAAGAAATTGCAGGTACAAGCGGATGAGTTGATTACAAAATGGCTCAAGCGGCGGTCGACCAAATTCGAAAATTTTTGCCGTCGTCGAAACCCCTGTCGGCTCAACGACCTGAAAGTGATTGCCCGGTTTGACTGAGCACTGCTCGCCAGGGTCGGCCGAACCAAGGACACAACGTCGTATTGCAAAGCCTTCATGCAAAGCCGTGTCTAGCCCTCGCCGAAACGGCCAAATAGCAATTGTATTGTCTGACGGTTTCTCGCTACTCGACGTAGGTCTGGTAGCCGAGGTATGTCAGCAAGTCAATTTGGCGAAACAAGCCGAGCGTCCGGTGGGGATCGGCTCATCAGTAGTTTTGCTTTCCGCCCGAGGCGGTTATGTAAAGGACTCTTCATCGGTCGGCATACGGACAGATGCGCTCGATGAGCATTCAGGCCGCCGCTTCGATGGTGTTTTCATCATGCTCGGAAACGAGAGCGACATCGCATTGACTGATTCGTCGATGATAGGACCGCTTCGCAAGTTGCTGTCGAACGCGAACACCGTGGAATGGAATGACCGGTCATCCCGATTGGTTGAGGCGACGGGATATCGGCGCCACTCTTCGTTCGGCATTAGCGATTCCGGCGCACAATATCAACGTCATTCCATCGGGGCGCGAGAGAGCACGCGGTTCGCACGTCGCGATGCAAGCAGCCCGCTCGCTGCTGCACTGTCACTCATTCCGGAAAATCTGGGAATCGAAATTGCGCAGCGGATTACCCGCCACGTGACGTCGTCGAACCTGGATTTCCCCAGTGTGGAAACGGATGCATCTGACGAGATCGATGCGACGCACCGAGTGCAGAAAGCCGGACAATGGCTTCGTGAGAACTGCAAGCGTTCTATCTCGATTGCGCAAGCCGCGGAAGTGGCGGGGATGAGCGAGCGCAACTTTCTCCGCCGTTTCAAGGTTGAGACAGGGGTGACGCCGTCTGAGTACTTGTTGAATGCGCGTTTCGAGATCACTTGCCACCTTCTTAAAAAGACGACGCTGCCGGTCGATAAAATCGCGCGTCGCTGCGGCCTGGGAAGTGGGGAACGGCTCTCGCGTGTCTTCCGGCGCCGCATGTCGCTAACACCGAGCGAGTACCGCGCAGCGCACCGCGGACAGGTTGACGCCGAATAGAAATCCAAAAGTCTTCGAACCATCGGGACGAGTAAGCGGTTGACTGCGCGGTTGACTGCGGCAACGCAACGCTGTGACGTCGGGCGTTCCTTGCGCACGCGTTCAGAAAAATAAGCGAAGCACACCGGAGACAAATTGCCCCAGCACGCGAACTGACCTGAACTGCGTCGTGCTCGCGATATCCGATGTCCAATCTGAAACTGACCTGGAGCAAAGAGATGGATAGTTTGCTGATATTGACGCTGTTCAAGAAGATGGCCGAAAACCCCAACTACGGCCAACGTCCGTCGGAAACGGTTGTTTCATTGGCGAGCGTTCTTGCTCGCACACACGGCATTGTCGGAGATAGCGACTGGGAAGCCATTGCATCTGCTGGAGCGTTACTGTGGCGAGTGCAGAAAGAGGAAATCGAAGCGTCTACGTTCCTCTCCGAACTCATGAGAACGATGAGACGCGCGCATTGACGCAGTTCGGTCGTGGCGTGCCGGCGGACGTATTCATGCTCGCTGACCCGACCGACGAGGCATTTCGTGCGGAGATGCCTACGACTAGTCAAACATGCAAAGTCGACATGAACGCCGATAAATAGGCGTTGAAATCCTTAGCCACTTCCGGATGTCGCAGGGCGAATTCTACCGTCGCCTTCAGATAGCCCAGCTTGCTGCCGCAATCGAAACGCGTGCCGTGATACTTGTACGCGAGCACTTGTTCATCAGCGAGCAATGACTGGATCGCGTCCGTCAGTTGCAGTTCGCCGCCGGCGCCCGGCTTCAATGCACGGATGTGATCGAAGATACGCGGCTTGAGCACATATCGCCCGACCACGCCCAGATTCGACGGTGCAACTTCAGGTTCCGGCTTTTCCACAATGCCCGACAGCTTGAAGATATCGCGTTCCCATTCTTTGCCATCGATCACGCCGTACGACATGGAATCCTGAGCCGGGATTTCCTCCACACCGATCACCGAGCTGTGATAGTGATCGAACACTTCGATCATCTGCGTCATCACCGGCGGCGTGCCGTACAACAAGTCATCCGCTAGAATCACGGCAAACGGGTTGTCGCCAACCATCTTTTCCGCGCATAACACGGCGTGACCCAGACCAAGCGCCTCGGCCTGACGCACATAAAAACAATCGACGTGGCTCGGCTTGATGCTGCGCACGAGGTCGAGCAGCTTTTGCTTGCCACGCGCTTCCAGTTCGGCTTCGATCTCATACGACTTGTCGAAGTGATCCTCGATCGCACGCTTGCTGCGGCCCGTCACGAAGATCATCTCCGTGATGCCGGCCGCCATGGCCTCTTCGACCGCGTACTGGATCAGCGGTTTGTCGACGACGGGCAGCATTTCCTTCGGGCTGGCCTTGGTCGCGGGGAGGAATCGGGTACCGAGACCCGCAACCGGGAAAACCGCTTTCGTAACTTTTAGCATGGCCTTGAATGGGGTTTTGGCCCTCGCGTATAGGCGCTTGAGGGCATGTGGTCGAATTGGACTTCGATCAACACCTTAACCTCGTGGGCCATCGCCTTACTGCCTAAATGCTGCGGCAATCGGACATTGGACTTTTCGGAGGTGCGTGTCGTCCTTCGCACCATACCCTTGCGAGCTCAGCCATTACCGAAATCCTTGCGCGCACAATTTCGGTAGTCGCTTGCGGAGATTCCCAAGCGGCGCTTGAATATTTTTGCAAGCCGGGTGCCGCTGCGCATTCCACAGCGCCGCGCGACTTTGTCGATAGGCAAGGTAGTCGTTATCAACAACCTGCATGCAATGTCGAGGCGGGTGCGCAACAAATACTCAGACGGTGGCATGCCAGTCTCAGCCTTGAAATGCCGAAGAAATGTACGCTCGCCCATTGATACGCTTTGGGCAATCTCGTCTACTGTGATGGGTCGGGCGCAATGCTCCTCTATCCAGCGCGTCGCCTCCTTAATGGTCGATGCGACGTTGGCGTTCGGAAGGTCGCCGAGGAGCGGCTCCAGCCAGCGGCCGGAAAAGGGCATCAGACGCTCTGCGATGCCTTCGGCTATTTCATAGTTGAAATCAGACTTAATGAGCGATAGAGCGGTCAGAACCGGCGAACCAGCGTTGACGTCGATCACCAGATCGTTGCCCAGCGCCGGACTGTGCAGCTTGCTGGCCGGCCGAATGGGGATGATCATTCCACGGGCATTGGGCAGGTTCGCACCTTTGAGCAGGAGCGTGCCGTTCCCCACCGCTTGCACGACCCTGACCGTCTGGAATACGCGCCTGAGCCATTCTTTTGTCCGGCCATCAGTAGCGGCGGTCGATGCACCTTCTCCGCCTGCAATGAACAGTGTGTCGTATCCGGACGGCGAGGCGCCCTCCAGCGGACTGGTCTCCATGCTAATGGAGTTTGAACATTGAATGCGACCGCCCTTACTGGACAGTAAGGATACCGAATAATGAGGCGCCTGACCTGACGGTGTTAGCGCGGCCAGGTTAGCGAGGTCAAAGGTCTCGACAATCAAACCGATCTCGACGAAAGAGCAGTTCTCATAGACCAGGATCGCGATCCGCTTTTTGGTTGCGTGTCCGTGCCGTCGGGTTCCTTGCTCGATCGAGACCACCTGTCTCGAGTTCGCCCAGGATCTTGCACCCTCTAAGTTCATCTTTTTCTCGTTAGTGTGTGTCCTCAAATCATTCTAGCCAACAATGAAATGTTGCTTTGTCAGCTGTCTCAAAAGGGATATGTATTGTCCGAAATGGTTAAGAGGACATATTCTATAATCGAGAAAAATTTCTATAGAATTGGTACTAAATGTGTTATGAATTTGTGATAAAAAATCGCCCGGTGAAATTAGCCTAATAAGGCTTGACGCGGCGTCCAGCGGGCTAATCGATCTTCCTACTTAAATGGCTGGCATTGCACTCGTCAATAGTCTTCCTAATACCAGGAACTCATTCAGCGTCGGTAAAGATTATCTTCGACTCGATCAATGGAATTCGTTCCATTTCGAACATTCCTATCAAGATAGTTGCGCCGCTGAACAGGGCCATGCCGCTATTGCGCGGCTTGGCGCCCGAGATATTTGCGGGCGTCGACTTTATCGACACGGATCCGAGCGGCGGGACGCTGGCTGACATTGCTGTCACGTCGGCTCATCTCCTCTCGATGATGCAGCGAGTCAGAGCGGATATCTCCACCGACGCTCCGGGAAGTGCCTATGTGTTCGTGGGCGTCGAGACTTATGCAGATGCATTCATCGAATGTGCGTTTACGCTGAGGCGGAGATTCGGTGCAGCCTCCGTCTTTGCGCTGGACACGCGCAGCGAGAACCCGGCTGCGTGTCCGGTCGATAACGAATGGAGCGCCCGGCCTTCGCTGGCTTTCCGTGCGACATTGCTTACCTTCGATCAGCGCTTCGAAGTCAGAACTGCTGGTCAGACACCGATGAAAGTCTTAGCCGATCCACGGCTCGGTAACGTCTCGATGGCGGCAAGACGACGGGCGCGGAGGCAGATGAACGTGTCGGACGACGACTTCGCGTTGCTTGTCGTGAGCAACGAGTCATCGATGACCGGCACCGCTCAGGTTGCCCGGCAAACCGCGCTCATTCTTGCGCTGATGCAAACCGCCAACGTGCGCTTGTTGATCGCGGGCAGGCGAGACAAAGCCGTACCGTCATGGCTCGCAGATTTGTCGGCGACGTTTCCCGGGCGAACCCGGTTTGCCGGGATGTGCCCGGATGACACTGGCGGACTCTACGCGGCGGACCTGTTGCTCATTCCAAGTGGTGAGCGAGGCATCTCGAATTTGCTGTGCTTCGGCGAGAACGCTAGAGGACCGGAGGCGGTGGAGGGGCAGCGAGAACATGGAATCGCTGTGCTCGAAGAGGATGCGAACACGGACGCTGTGGATGACTTCGTCCAGGCGGTGAGTCTTCTGCCTGCGCAAGCAGGCCGCGGGGTCGAGCTGCTTCGAGATTCGTTCGTCCTGAACTTGCGGGCAAGGATGAACTTGAGGTTCGGGCGAAGTTTGTACTACGCGATGACCCCGGTTCGATAGACGCGGCGAGCCAGCCATCGGCTGGCGCCATCCGCTTTGCGGTCCGGAGGCTCACCGCGCTATTTTTCACCAAATGGTGTTCCGCAGCGTTGCCTTCAGATGCAGCTACATGGGCCGATGGCAGCCACCGCTAAGGTCGTGCATGCCGGCTGGTTATCTAAAAAGGAAACCATGGATTCGCAGGTCGGTGTATTCGGCGTTGAGTGGTATATGCGGGAAGATTACGACAGGAGCCGTGCGATGTTCATCGACGGTGATGCGCTACCGCGTTCGTATGAGGAGTGGAAGCAGCAGGTTGAACTTTTGCGCGAACGCTTGGTTAGCCAGGGAATCCTGGTGGTTCAGGCGTATATCAACCCGGATGTTTTCCCCGATTGGTATGTCGCCAACGGCTGTCAGCCCGACGCACGCGGGCGCGACATGTTCGCCGCGAGTGTGGCGCGTCGCGTCATGGTGGAACAAGGCCATCTTCGCGACTAGGTGGATAGCTCCCCTGACTATTCCGTATCTGTCCCGCGGCTCGGCGGAGTGATTGGGCCATACCAACGCGCGTTGGGCGCGTAGTCCACGAGCTTGAGCATCTCCTCCCAGTCGCGGCCGTGTTCCTCGACCACCAGATCAGAACCAAACGCGTCTGTCACCCACACGATCTCTGGTTCGATTACACGCGCGTATGCGATCCAGTACAGGCCCGGCGATGTTGGCCGCTTCGTAGGCCATTTCATCATGCTTCGTCAGGTTTGGTGACCGGATCATTTTGCCGCACAATGATGCGGTCGTTGATGGGGTGTCAGTGACCGCTCGTTTCTGGCCGATGGTTATTCTTCGGTACCGCAGATTTTCGCACGGGCTGGGTTATTGCCTGATTAATAATGGCAAGCAGTTGAATTGAACGGAGAGGGAGCGGCCTGCAAGGGCGCTTTGGTTAGTGTGAAAGTGTCGGACTTGAAAAGACGGGGTTTTAGCTTCTCCGCGTCGAATTGTTCCAGAGGTCCAGGAGAATCCTTGGGGTGCTCAGGCTTTTCCACAGCCGCAGACGCACCGTTGCGGTAATCGCTGGCGGAAATTCCCAGGCTCCGTTTGAATATCTTTGCCAGACGCACGCCGCTGCACATTCCGCAGCGCCGCGCGATTTTATCGATAGGCAAAGTTGTGGTGATCAACAGCCTGCACGCAAGGTCCAAGCGGATGCGCAATAGATATTCGGACGGCGGCATGCCGGTTTCGGCCTTGAAATGCCGAAGGAAGGTGCGCTCGCTCATTGAGACGCTCTGAGCCATGTCATCGACCGTGATCGCTCGGGCGCAATGCTCGTCAATCCAGCGTGTCGCTTCCCTGATGGTGGACCCGACGTTGGCGTTGGGCGGGTCGCCGAGAAGCGGTTCGAGCCAACGGCCCGAAAAGGGCATCAGACCTTCTGCGATGCTCTCGGCAGTTTTATAGTCGAAATCGTTCTTGATGATCGACAGGGCCGTAATGAGGGATGAACCCGTGTTGATGTCGCTCACCAGGCCGTTGCCGGGCGTCGGGCTGAGCTGCTTGCCGGCTGGTCGTATGGGAATGACCATGCCCCGGGCGTTGGGCAGGTTGGCGCCTTTGAGCAGGAGCGCGCCACTACCGGCGGCTTGCACGACCTGCACTGTCTGAAATACGCATTTGAGCCAGTCCGCCGTCCGGCTATCCTTAGCGGCAATAGACGCTCCCTCTCCCCCTGCAATAAAAAGCGCGTCATATCCGGACGGTGGCGAGCCATCAAGCGGACCCGTGTCCATACTGACAAAATTGGAGCATTGCACGGGCCCACCATCGCGAGACAGCATCGATACCGAATAATGCGGGTCCTGACCTCGCGCGGCGGCCGCGGCTGAATTGGCGAGATCGAAGGCCGCGAGGATCAATCCGATATCCACGAAAGAACAGTTCTCATAGACCAGGACCGCAATCCGTTTCTTTGTCGGTCGTCTATGCCGCTGAGGGCCTTGTTCCATTGAGACAATGCGCCTCGAACCAGCCCAGGATGCGGCAAATGCTAAGTTCATATCATTAGGCTATTAAATTAATACTTAATAACTTTAATGGACATAGGGAAAACGACTATGCAATGCGTCTCAATGAAGGGATAAATCGCGGAAATATCAGGAGGCTTGGCAATGCAATTTGTTGGCGAGTCTCTGTGCTAGCGGGTTACCCGTCCGAACGGCGCCGGCTTGTTCGTTGCCCTGGCTTGGTGGATCATGACGTCGGTGAGCGGCGAAAAAGGCTTTATCTTGATCCGATACCCGATTTTTCCTAGGGCGTGTTGACAATCATCACCGAGGGGGCTGTTAACTTGTGAGGAAAGCTGTTTACATCCTGTCTTTTGCGGAAGAACAGGATGCCAAGACTGATGCTCAGCGATGACCAATACGAACGGATCGCCCGCTTGCTGCCAGGCAAGGGTACCGACCCGGGTCGGACCGCAGGAGACAATCGACTGTTTGTCGAGGCCGTGCTATGGATCGCGCGCACCGGTAGCCCATGGCGCGATTTGCCGCCCGATTTCGGAGCGTGGAATAGCGTGTACCAACGCTTTGCCAGATGGTCTCGGGCGCAAATATGGCATACGGTACTCACCGAGCTTGCGGGCGACGCCGACCTTGAGGAAGTCTTCATTGACAGTACGATTGTGCGTGCCCACCAGCATGCCGCCGGCGCGGCGAAAAAAAAGGCGAACAGGCGATCGGGCGCTCGCGCGGCGGATTGAGCACCAAGATTCACGCTCTGGTCGACGGCTTGGGTATGCTCGCCCGCTTTCATCTGAAGGGCGGACAGGCTGGAGACAGTCCCGAAGCTCTGCCTTTGCTGGGCGAGCTGAAACCCGCCAGTCTGGCTGCCGACAAGGCTTACGATACAAACGCGATCGTGCAACATCTGGAATCGGCAGGCATTCAAGCTGTCATCCCCAGTCGCGCTAATCGTCTTGAGCAACGTCCTTTGGATGAACATCTGTATGCCTCTCGAAATCTGGTCGAACGGTTCTTCTGTCGCATCAAACAATTCCGGCGCGTTGCTACCCGCTACGACAAGCTCTCCGAACGATTCTCATCATTCGTTGCACTCTCCGCTGCTTTCATCTGGATCTGTTGATTGTCAACACGCCCTAGCGCTCGCGCTTGATCAACTAGAATAACGCGTGGATCCGGTGCTGGCCGGCGGCGGCAGCTTCCATGATGAAAGATGCGGAGGCCTCTCGGTCGAAGCGTGAGTTCGTCGCGAGAGTCGGACTTGTGCCGACACAGACACGTTTGCACGGCAGGTGAACCTGGACAGCGCGCCATCATGCCCGAGTTGAGTGTGCAATCGTCGTTCATCCGGCCGCGGGTGAGCATCAACAACGCGTCCGCCGAGGCGCTGTTTCGCACGGCCAAGTACTGTCCGATGCGGCCCGAACGCCGTTTGCCAAATTAGATGAGGCGCGTGCGTGAGTGCAGAAGTTTGTGGCTTGGTACAACGTTAAGCATTTGTCACAGCGGGTGGAATACGTGACACTGGGTCGGCGGTACAACGGACAAGCAGAAAAGGTGCTAGTCAGACGGCAGGCTGCGTATGAGCAAGCCAAGGCGAAAAATCCGACTCGCTGGTCAGCCGACACGCGCAACTGGCAACTCGCAAGCTCGGTCTATTGCGAGATCGGCCAACGCACGCGTGCGTAGTGGTTCTGCTCACGCGCGGTGTCACGCGGCATTGCTTCGATCGAGGTTTTGACGGCTTG
Organism: Caballeronia sordidicola; assembly: GCF_002220365.1. Lineage (GTDB taxonomy): Bacteria > Pseudomonadota > Gammaproteobacteria > Burkholderiales > Burkholderiaceae > Caballeronia > Caballeronia sordidicola_C. The sequence continues at coordinate 41,673 of NZ_MTHB01000247.1, forward strand.
CCAGAGATCGTCCTCCAGGAAGCGCGTCACGCACGGCTTGGCCTTGCGTGCTCGCTGACGCGACACGGAGAGCGGATTGCCGGGCAGGTAGTCTGCATTAACAAATTTGACATAAGATAAATTATCAACATATGTGGTGTAGCAGCAATATCCTAATGTCGTGTTTAAGCAAGATAGAAATGTCGTGTTTTGCTGCTGGTGCGATGCTGGGAGCTTCCGATCCAACGATAGGAGCTCGCCATGCAGCCAACCGACCTGGTGACGTTGAACATGCGCGAACTCGACCGACTCAAAGTGATTCAGGCCGTCGTGGACAGGATGCTCAAGCCTGGGCTGGCTGCTGAGCGTTTGCACCTGACGGTGCGCCAGGTCGAGCGACTGGTGCTGCGGTACAAACAAGCTGGCGCAGGCGGCGTTGGGTCGGCTGCGCGAGGACGTCCGGGCAATCGAAAGCTCGATGAGGCAACGGCGTACCGGGCGCTGATTTTGATTCGCGACCGCTATGCCGATTTCGGCCCGACCTTGGCCTGCGAGAAGCTGCGCGAATGCCACGGGCTGACACTATCAAAGGAAACCGTGCGCCACCTGATGACCGACGCGGGCCTATGGATTCCGCGCAAGCAGCGCCCGCCCAAGATTCACCAGCCGAGGAACCGGCGTTCGTGCCTGGGCGAGCTGATCCAGATCGATGGCAGCGATCATCGGTGGTTTGAGGACCGCGCGCCGGCCTGCACGCTGCTGGTGTTCATCGATGACGCCACGAGTCGGCTGATGACGCTGCGCTTCACCGCGACCGAGTCGACCTTCAGTTATTTCGAAGCGACGCGCCAGTACATCGAGGCGCATGGCAAGCCAGTCGCACTCTACAGCGACCGCGCGAGCGTGTTCCATTGCAACAAGCCGGCGAGCACGCCCGGCAAGGGCGTAACCCAATACGGACGGGCCTTGTACGAGTTGAACGTGGATACGTTATGTGCCAACAGCAGCCAGGCCAAGGGGCGCGTGGAGCGCGCCAACCTGACCTTGCAGGACCGGCTGGTGAAGGAACTGCGACTGCGCAAGATCGACACGAAGGAAGCGGCGAACGCTTATGCGCCCCACTTCATTGCTGACTTCAATGGCCGCTTTGGTAAGGCACCGAGGAGCGCGTTCAACGCGCATCGGCCCCTCAGGGACGATGAAGATCTGGATTTAATCCTGACGTGTCGGGTCTCGCGCTGCGTGTCGGCGACCTTGACCGTGCAGTACGATCGCGTGATGTATTTGCTGGACGATACGCCGCTTAACCGGGGCCTGATTCATCACTATCTGGACGTGCTTGAGTATCCGGATGGGCGCATCGAGATCCGGGCCAATGGAAGCGCCCTGACCTACCGCCAGTACGATCGCTTGTCCGATATTGACCAGGGGGCGGTGGTCGACAACAAGCGGCTGGGGCACGTGCTGGAGGTGGCGCAGCAGGTGCAGATGGAGCGTGACAACCGGCGCATCTCGGGCTCGCCTTCGCGGACCAATCAGGGCGAACCGGTGAAGCCGAAGATGCGCGCCAACAATACGCGCAAGCAACGCGCGCTCACGCAGGCGGACCTGAACGGCATCATCTTGAGAACTGCCGAATTGCGGGCAGCCGCGGTGGGGAAATGACGCTTTCAAGAGAGATTGAGAGGGCTGAAACCAACTCTAAAACAAGGCTAAAACCAAAGCTAAAACCCGACATCTCTAATTAGCTGCAGCCCCGACATCTGTATCTGGCCTCGACATGTGGTGTAGCAGCTAAGTAGTAATGTCCGCTTCTAGCTAGATTCAAATGTCCGCGTTCGTGCGGCATAAGCTTACCCAGCGTCGAGTCCTCGGCGCTGGAGGCTAGGATGGCTGCGACGGACAGAATCACCATGACGATGCGCGAGCTGGACCGGTTCAAAGTGATTCAATCGGTGGTCGACGGACTGCTCAAACCGTGGCGTGCAGCGCAACGACTGGCGCTGACCACGCGCCAGGTCCGGCGTCTTGCTGCACGGTTGCGCGAGCAAGGCGCAGCGGGCCTGATATCAGGTCGATGCGCCAAGCCGAGCAATCACCGGATTGACGCAGGCATCGCGGTACGCGCCGTGGCGATCATCAAGGAGCGCTACAGCGATTTCGGGCCGACTCTGGCCTGCGAGAAGCTGCGCGAGTGTCACGATGTTTTGCTGGCCAAGGAAACGGTCCGCCAACTCATGATCGCGGCCGGTTTGTGGACACCGCGCCGGCAGCGGACGCCCAAGATTCACCAGCCGCGCAATCGCCGCTCATGCTACGGCGAGCTGATCCAGATCGACGGCAGCGACCATGCGTGGTTCGAGGAGCGCGCGCGGGCCTGTACGCTGCTGGTGTACGTCGACAATGCGACCAGCCGGCTGATGGCGCTGCATTTCACCGCGACCGAGTCGACCTTCAGTTATTTCGAGGCGACGCGGCATTACCTCGAGTCACACGGCAAACCGGTGGCGTTCTACAGCGACAAGTACAGCGTGTTCCGCAGCACGCGTGCGGCAACCACCGGCAACCGCGTCACGCAGTTTGGCCGCGCGATGTACGAACTGAACATCGACACGTTCTGCGCCAACAGCAGTCCGGCCAAGGGCCGCGTCGAGCGCGCGCACCTGACGCTGCAGGACCGGCTGGTCAAGGAGTTGCGACTGCGCGGCATCCAGACCATGGAAGCCGCGAATACGTACGCACTGTCCTTCATGGCGACCTACAACGCGCACTTTGCGAAGCCGCCGAGAAGCGTGTTCAATGCGCATCGGCCGCTGCGCGATGACGAGGATCTCGACGCGATCCTCACGTGGCGGGTTATGCGCAAGGTGTCACGCTCGCTGACCGTGCTCAACGACCGCGTGATCTACCTGCTGGAAGATACCGTAGCCAACCGTAAGCTGATCGGTCGCTACCTCGACGTGTGGGAGTATCCCGACGGTCGCATCGAGATCCGGGCCGACGGCGCGGCGCTGCGCTATGTGCCGTACGACAAGCTCTCCGAGATCGACCAGGGGGTAGTGATTGAGCACAAGCGCCTGGGCCACACACTGCAGGTCGCGCAGGCGCTGCAGGCGCAGCGTGATAACCGTCGTGTATCGGGCTCGCCGTCGCGGACCAATCGCGGAGCTAAAGTGCGCAGCAAGGAGCGCGCGCCGGGCACGAAGAAGCAGCGTGAGTTCACGCTGGACGATCTGAATGCAGCCGTGAGGGCGACCTGCTGCACGCCCGCTGGCCCGGTACCCGCATCCGATTCCCGGCAGCCCCCGTGCCGCTGACCCGCAGACGCTGACCGGTTGTCCACGGCCGGCCAGCGTCCGGAGCGTGACAGGCGCCCTCCCGCCGGCCGGCCGTGGACAACCGGCGCGCACGCCACACGCTGGCGTAATCGGGACACACCGGACCCTGGGTAGGCTCGGTGTGGAAATCACTTCGCACAGATATAGAGGAAATCCTGAAAATCACCAAATAAAATCAATCTCACATCAAGCCTCAAACCAACCCCAAAACACGACATCTCTATTTAGCCAGCACCCCGACATTTCAATCTAGCCTTGACAGGCGGACATCTGAACTTGGCCTCGACAAGTGGTGGTGGTGTAGGCCCCAAGTAGTAATGTCGTACTTGAGCCAAATAGAAATGTCGCAGTCGAGGCTCATTCGGACCATGCTCAAGCTCCGTCGATGATGGCTGGAGTCGCTCATGGACCGCACTGGGATGATCACCACGAGCAAGTCGCCACCCACCGGCTCCGCAGTCTGGTTGGTTTGCTTCGGCAACTCCTTTTCTCCTGAGAACTGGTTTGTGGAGTTAAAGCGGGATCAGCCCGCGTGTTTATTGATGAAGCGGGGGCTGACGGTTAGTTGCACAAGGTCCATCTCCCAAGGCGAATAGGTCGCCAACCAGCGACCTATTCATCCGACGAGCCGCGCGTATGCCCTCCACTGCGGCGCTCCAACCTTTGCCTGTGGCGCACCAACCGGTCTTCCAGCGATTGCGTTTTACGCTCCGGGCCGGCGCGCTCACCTGTCGGGGCACGCGGTTGCTGCTGCAGCGGCAATCGGCATTTAGTTGCAAAGACTGCCATTTCTCAGGACTGATAGGCCGCCACCCAGCGACCTATCTTACGGCTGCTGCCGCCCAGGAAGGTCATGGTCCTGCCGTTTGCGCCACATCCGCCCCGCTTCGCTCCCATATCACTGCATCGCCCGTAATCCCCGTTGAATGCCTTCAGCACCGCTGGGATGATCGCTAGGTTCCCATTCCCGTTTGATCCAGGCAAACATTGGCTGGCGCTTGGCGCTGCCGATTCAGCGCCTAAAGGAAGCGAACAGAAATCAAACACGCGGCCCGTACCGATCCCGTACTCGCGGCCTACGCACCATTTCGCTGCTCAAGAAGGTCTCGCCCGCTCTGGAGAAAGTCGACAGCTATTCCGGCTTGCGGATATTTGGCGCCGAATCGACGACAAGTCGCTGAATAGGAGGGAGTTTGACTTAGAAGACGTCACATCGGCGTGCATGTGCGGAGCTACAAAAATCTACTGCACGACCGGTTCTGCTCAAGATAAAGGACGCTCCATGCTTCTGCACCGTCGAACTTCCGATGACACAAACACGACCTACCGCAAAGCAGCCCGAGCAGCGATGCCGCCGCTGCAGCGTTCGATCAAAAACTCTGAGCAGATTCTCGAGGCAGCTTGACGATGTGTAATGGCGACGCATTGGCGCGACCGCGACTGGCAAACAAATGGCCCGACAGAGCGGGCCATTTGTTGCAGCATTCAATCAGGCAGCAAACCAATTACTCAGGCTGAATGTTTGAGGCCTGCATGCCCTTAGGACCTTTCTTGGCTTCAAAACTGACCTTTTGATTCTCCTGCAGCGACTTAAATCCGTCCGCCTTGATTTCTGAGAAGTGCGCAAAAAGGTCAGCACTGCCGTCGTCCGGCGTGATGAAGCCGAAGCCCTTTGCATCGTTAAACCACTTTACGGTACCTGTTGCCATTCTCTTCAAACCCATTCGATTGATATATTGCGTTTTCGTGCTACAGGTTCGCAGCGCGACAATCTGCGAGATTATATTTTTACCACGTTTTCGCCAAAAGCATCAATCGGCGCCCTCTCCAAGAACGCGACCGTTAAACGCTATTCTCGGTGCAATAACGGGCACGGCTGTGCGAGATGTGCGGTCGCGGGAACAGCAAGGCCGCCACGCGAAAGGGTATCGAGCACCGTCGAGCGTCTTGCGCCTAAGCGGGATAATCGTCTAGGCCTGAATAGAGTGGTCGGGAGCCGCGACTGATACCGGACATTTTCTCGTTCTGAGTGGCGTGAACACTGCGAGGGCTAATCTCCAAGCTTTGTGCGCCTGTGACGAGCTTTCTGAAGCGGCCGTCGTTCCACATCGAAAGCGGTCGACAGAAACTACATCGATCAGCCGAGCCGCGCCACCACGACGTCGCGCTTAGGCCCTACCGACCCGCGAATGCCGACGCGCGCCGCGATAGGCTTCGGTGAAAAGCGAGCCTGAGTTTGCGATGGTCGGGGGGCTGAGTGCGCTGCGCTGGATGTCGGCGGCCTGCGGTTACGACATTGCCCGCGGTGACGTGCTTGACGCATACGCGGCAGTCTTACGCGCCGGCGAAACCCTGGGCATCGCCGCGACCGAGATCCACGCTTACATTCGATCTCGGCTCGACAATCATGCCGCAGATCGATCAGTGGCCGTCGTTTTTTTGCCCATTAGCTACGCTGACGTATACACGAACACATGTCGACGAGTGGGCTGAATGACTCTCGTCGACCCTCAAGAGACATTCGACCCAGTGCAATGGATATGGCCGGTTACAACCTGGAACGGCCATTGGCGCGGCGTCTCGGCCGGTGCGTGGCTCTTTTAGAAGGGATTGACGACGGTAAAAGTAGCTTCGATCACCGGACACCAAGACCCTTTCAATGCTGCACTGGCACTCAGATATGTCGATGGGACCATCCGCTCGCCAAGACTGATGGCGACATGAGACGCACAATGTTCCGCTTGACCGCTGCTCTCGCTTTCCCGCGATCACCGTGCGTCACAAACTTGATGGAAGCCAGCAACGCGACGATTAGCCAAGGCAGACAAGTGTTTTCGCCACCTCCGGGTGGCGTTTTTTTGTGGCGAACCTGGTTTCGGGGCGTTTGCATCAGCTCTTCATTTAGCCCGAGGGTGGTCCTCCGCTCACACCAACGAATGTCTTTACGTTATGTTACATTTCGCTTAATAACAGCCTGCTCGGCCGTTCGTCTCTCTGCTGGCTTTTCAAACCAACAAGCTGTGATCGCTCGCCGAGCCCATATATCGAGTATGACTTCGACTAACTTCCGCGCCCTTCAGGCGCGGTGGCCCCAGCTTTATGAACACGCGACGGCAGCCGAACGCCAGGTGCACACCCATCCCGAAGCCGCCGCGGTCAGGTTGCGTTGCTTCGCCGAGGCGCTGGCCGGGGTGCTGTATCGGGAATTGCGGCTGCCGGTCGCGTCGTCAGGCAGCTTGTTCGAGCAACTCAATGCCGAAGCGTTCCGGGCGAATGTCGACGCGGATATCGTCGCCAAGCTGCATGCCATCCGCATGCTCGGCAACAAAGCGGCGCACGGCGCCTCACTCGCCGCAGGCCAGGCGCTGGGCTTGTTGAAGGAGGCCTATCACCTCGCCCGGTGGCTCTTGGGAACGTGCGGAACCAGCGAATCGGCGGCGGCATACCCGGACTTCGCGGCGCCCCCGCATCCCGCGAAAGAGCCGCCACGCCCTGTCGACGACATGGCGTCGCAACTCGCGCAGGCCACGGCGGAACTGACGCGGCTGAAGGCCTCGGAACGGGCGGCGCTGACGGAATTGACGGATCTGCACCGGATTCTCGATGTCCAGAAGCTCGAGCAGTTCAGGGAAGCATCGTCCCGCGCGGCGGCCGCCATCGATCTCGCGCCGGAACAGACGCGCCGGCTCGTGAGCCTTCAGGACGTCTTCGCTAGCGCCTCGCTGACCGACGGGCAAACTTCCCTGGTCGACCGGCTCGGCCAGTTCCTCGACGACCGGGAACACTCGGTGTTCCTCCTCAAGGGTTACGCCGGCACCGGCAAGACGTTCATCACCAAGGGCCTGACGGAATATTTCCGCACCATTGGCCGCAACTACGTGCTCGCCGCGCCCACGGGCAAGGCCTCGAAAGTGATCGCACGCAAGACGCGGTCGCCTGCCCACACCGTCCACAAGACGATTTACTCGTTCAAGGATATCCGTGAGTATCGCGAGGAGGAACTCGATGGCAGCGAGACCTTCAAATGCTACGCTGAACTGAACGTCAACGAACTGTCGGCGGACACCGTGTTCATCGTCGATGAAGCGTCCATGCTCGCCGACGTCTACCACGAGCACGAGTTCTTCCGCTTCGGCAGTGGCTTCCTCCTGCGGGACTGGCTCAAGTATGTCAACCTCGACCACAACGACCACTTCAAGAAAATCATCTTCATTGGCGACGACGCGCAGCTTCCGCCCGTGGGCATGAATTTCTCGCCGGCGCTCGACAAGGACTACCTCCTGCGCGAGTACGGCGTGCGCGCGACCGGCCATGAACTGACCGAAGTCGTACGGCAAAAAGCCGGCAGCGGCGTGATGCGCAACTCGATGACGCTGCGTGACAGTCTGAGAACGGGCGTCTTCAATCAACTCGACGTGGATTTGAGCCATGACGATGTGCATAACATGGGTCTCGCTGACTGGATACCTGCGTACCTCAAGTCATGCGGGAACAGGATCAACGGCGAATCGATCATCATCGCCGGGTCGAATTCCGATGTAGCCGCGTTCAATCGCAGCGTGCGCGAGCACTTCTTCCCCGGCAGCGCCGAAGTCACGCGCGGCGACAAAGTAATGGCGGTCACGAACCGCCATGCCCAAGGCTTTTTCATCTCGAATGGCGACTTCGGACTGGTGCGCCGGGTGCTTGGCGATGCCGAACGCCGGGCAGTCACGCTCAAGCGCAGGAACCCGCAGACCAGGAAAGTCGAGGCCATTGATGTCGCGCTGAACTTTCGCGATGTCGAAGTCGGCTTCCGGGATCTGGACGATCAGGCCCATTTCTTTGTCGCGAAGATTATCGAAGACTTGCTGTACAGCGACCAGCCCGCGCTCGATTCCGACCAGAACAAGGCGCTCTACGTCGATTTCTGCATGCGTCATTCGCACCTTCGCCGCGGCACTCAGCAGTATCGCGACGCGCTTCGGGCAGACCCTTATTTCAACGCGCTCCGCCTGAAGTTCGGCTATGCGGTGCCCTGCCACAAGGCGCAGGGCAGCGAGTGGAACCATGTGTTCGTGAAGTGCCGGACACATCAGAGCCAATTGTCCGCTGACTACTTCCGCTGGTTCTATACCGCGATTACACGCACCGCATCCCACCTTTACCTGCTCGATCCGCCGCGCCTCAAGCTCGGCGGCGGAATCAAGATGGTGAAGATGCCCGGCATGCTGAGCGCGGCTCCGGCCGAGCCGTCAATGCCGCTCGCGCCGCCCGCGGAGGTCATAAACGCAGTGGACGCCGTGACGAATACCCTCGGCATCCTCCCTTCGCAGACGTTCTTGCACGCCATACTCAGCCGCGTGAAGTCGCTGCTCGCGGGCCATGAAGTGGATCTCGAAGACATTCGTCACAACCAGTACCAGGAAGCGTATTTCTTCAGGCGCGGCAACGAGACGGCGCGGATCAACATCGGCTATGACGGCAAGGAACGCATCACTGCGCTACAGGGTCTGCCGGTGGGCGAATTCAGCGGCTGGTTGCAGGCGCTGCTCGCACCGCTGAAAATCGGGATGGTCGTCATCGAGGCGACGGCTCCGCCGGAGGCGATCGTATTCGACAAGCCGTTCCTCCAAGCATTTCACCAACGCCTGACCGGGCTCGCCGCCGCGCAGCACATGCAGATTGCGCGCGTGAAGGCGCTCCCATGGTGTCAGCGCTACACCTTCGCCAGGGGCGTCGAGCAGGCGGTCTATGACATCTGGTACAACAGCAAGGACCGCTTCGCCAGTTGCCAGCCTGTCTTGCATTCTTGTACGCCGGGTTCACTGGTCGCGGAGGTGGAGCGGCTGCTCACCGAGGGCATGAACTGATGGCGGGCAGCAAAGAGGTGTTCGCCAGGCGCAAGCAAGGGAAGATCGACGAAGCGTACGAACTCGCGCTCGAATTGGTGGAAGCGCCCGGCGCTGGCGAGTGGGAGCAGAGCGCCCTCGCCTGGTGCCTGATCGACCTGATCAAGCGCGAGTCCGCCAACCGTGACGACGCCCGGCTCGAAGCCTGTCGCGCCCAGCTCGAAGCGATCCTTCCTTCCGCCGACAACGAGATTCTCGCCACGCATCGCGACAAGGCGCTTGCACTGTGCAGGCCGGAAGGGCGGCTGCTCGCGGAGGCGAAAACCGTGAGCCAGGCCGGCAACGCCGCGCAAGCCGTCGCCCTGTACCGCAAGGCGCTGGCCGCCCGGCCCGGCGACGCGGACATCCAGACCAGTCTGGGCTGGGAACTCTATCGTCACAACAAGCAGTTGCTGACGCAGGACGCGCCGAACGTCGGACTTGTTAGGCGCAATCTCAGCGATTACCTCATGCTCGCCGTGGGAAAGCCGTCGCTTTTGCATAGCTGCATGCTCAAGCAGGCGGCGCAGCTCGCCGGACAGGACAGCCTGAAAATGCTCGCCTTTTCGCGGCTGTGGAATCTCGACAATCTCAGCGGCGACGACTTCGAGCCCTACCAGACCGACGATGGCAAAATCCTTCCGGCGCTTGCGGAAAAGGTGATCAGGCTGGCCGCGAAAGACGTGATCGCGTCGTGCAACCAAGACGACCTGGACTACCTTCAGCCTTATCTCGAAGATGCCATCGACCGGTATCCCGACAGTCTCTGGCTCAGGCACACGAAGGCCAAGGCCCTGCTGGCGCTGAACCGTCACGGCGAAGCCATGCAGTTCGTGGTGCTGGTCACCAAAGCGAAGCCGGACGAGTTCTGGACCTGGGAATTGCTGGGCGATGTCTGCGCGCCATCCGATCCCGACGCTGCCCTCGCCTGCTACTGCAAAGGCCTCACCTGCTCCAGCGACGAAACCTTTCTCGGCAAGCTGCGCCTGAAACTAGCCGATGCACTAATCGCCGGGCAAGACTTCGCGCGGGCGAAGTGCGAGGTGGAACGCGTGATTGTTCATCGCAGGGCATCGGAGCACAAGATACCCGAAGCGGCCGCGCGGATCACCCGGCAGCCGTGGTACGCTGGTACGGAACCGGCAGCGTCGAACCATGACTACTACAAGGCCCGCGCAGCCCATGCCGAGGACGTGCTGCTGCACGACCTGCCCTGGACTTCCGCTGTGATCGGCGAACGCTTCACCGTGACCACGGCGGAAGGCAAGACGCGCACGCGGCGGCGGATATACCTGGCGTCCGGCGACGGCATGCCGAAGGAAGTGTTCGTTCGAGAGTCGGACTTCCCTTTCCGCGACGCCGGCTCCGGCGAACCCGTTCAAGTGAAAGGGGAATTCCGGCCGGGCGACCGTTACCACGTGTACAAGATCGAACGACGGGCCGGCGCCGACTGGGATGTCGTCCCCACTCGCGTCGGTGTGATCGACCACGTCAATAAGGACAAGCAACTCGCGCACTTCATCGTCGCGCGCGGGATCGATGGCGTGATCCCGCTTGCCACCCTGCCGGGTCCGGTGTGCGAAGGGAATATGGTGGCGGTCAGGATGGCCCGCTTCACGTCGCAGAAGTGTGACCGTTACCGGGTCCTTTCGGTGGAACCCAGCCGCGAGCAGGCCGACGCCGCCGTGTTCAGGCGCTTCGAGAGCACCGTTCGCACGAGCGGCGACATGGGCTTTACAACTGACGATATTTTCATCCCGCCTGCCGTGATGAAGAAAGCCGGCGTAGAGGATGGCGAGTTCGTGTCAGGCGTCGCGCTGCTCAACTTCGACAAGAAGCGCATGCAGTGGGGCTGGAAGGCGATCAGCGCCTCGGCAAGCGAATGGCCCTGACCGGCTGGCCCTGACCGGCTCCGTCGCTATAACAGGCTGCAGCATACATTCCGCTTGGCTTCCCCGCGCAGCCGATCATCACTGTTGCTTTCGGAGATCGTTTAGTTTTGTCCTTCGATCCGTCGAGGCCCGCTCGATAGATACTTGGCTCTCTGAATGTCTCCTTCCGAGAGCGAATCGTCGCTCGAACGTCCGCGATCGAACCCCGGCGAACGGCTGCAACTGGCCGCCTTTTGCCGGACGACAATTGGCGGCGCGCGACCGAGATGGAATGGACGACGACGGCCTCAGGCCTACAACTTACAAGTCTTCTTCGCATTGCTTCATCGAGAACACTCGATCACGTCAAGTCGCATTCAACGTTTCGCTCCGGACGCCCGCGTCCTCGTTGTCAGCGCTCCCATTCGTACTGCCTTTGGGTCGACCGCCCCCGATTTTGCGTCAATCATGCGTACCGATTGCGGCGGTTTTGCACCTCAATCTGACAAACCTGTGTTTCGACTTGCGTCCCGATTAAATACTGTATAAATTTACATGTGTATGTCCATACAGGATCAGGTCATGAACCACCTCATACGCATATTGAACGACAGTGATCGCGAAACGCTTGCCTGGTTGTGCAAGCATGTCGGAGACGTACGCGTGGCTGCTGCTGCGCGGCATCTTGGAGGCAGTGGCAAGCCGTATTTATCCGCGGTGTGCCGTTATCTCGGCGTGCGTCCACCGACGTCACGGCAACATGACCGACCAGTTGAAGACTGCACGGTCGGGGATAGCTATCTCGCCCAGATTCGCCTGTTGCTGGCACACCGAAGCCAAGCGCCTTTGAAGCAGCACCTTTGAAGCTGCTGCTACATGCCCCGAGCCCCTAGGAAGATAGCAGCATGATCAACGCGACTGATCTCGATACGGATACCGGTCAAATCGACTCCGTAGCCCTCGAACGTGCGCTCCGAAGCGCCGCGCTAGACCTCCAGCAGATCATGGCGACGACCGCCGGTCGTTACCTCGACAGCGGCCGTCGCCGTTACTCAAGTGGCGCGCGATTGCCGACCTGGCGCACGCTGCAGACAATCGACGAGCAGGTCTTCGAGAATCGGGGCTTCCGGGCGAGGCACAACGAGACAGTTCGTTCGATGTTTCTACGATTTGGCGACAGTCGCCTGTCGGGAGCAGCCCTCGACGATCCCGTTGACTGGCGGCGTGACGATGACAATCTGCCAACTGTTTATCTGATCGTGCGAGCGATGGTGCAGGCCGAAACAACTGATGCGGCGACCGCGGACTAGTGCACCGATATCCATAGCACCAATCCATGGCTGAAAAATCGCGTGATCAACGGAGAGAGTAAACCGAGACGAGGCTCGCCTCGGCCGGTCGCCCATGGACATGACCGTATGTCTGCTTGCGAGCTGCCGCTGAATTGTCGGCAATCCTAGACTCGGCCTCGAATGTCTCTTCATGTTTAGGGTTGTAGGACGCCTGCCCGAATCCGCGTGCAAGCGAACTCGCGCAGAAGCAGGCGGGCAGGCGTCCTACAAGCCCCAAGGGAGGAAACCGCGGAGTGCTCCGATGTGATCGAAACGTTCACTGCTATGGCGATTTATCAGGGCGGATCGTGCGTGGGATAGATTGAAACGCGGATGACGGTGAACCTAAATCGGCAAGATCGTGGCAGCGACAGTGCAGCGTATTGCTATGCGGAGGGTTTGACGAGCGCCAAACTGCTCGTTTGGTGCGATGCGCGCAAGCGTCTCCTATAGGCTCTCGTTGCCGAAGAGCCGACAGTCGATCGG
>NZ_MTHB01000003.1 GCF_002220365.1 Caballeronia sordidicola
ACGTTCAAACCTGCTGCCGTCAACTGGCCCAGGTTCACTGCGTCCGTTGCCGTCGTACCAGCAACCACTTGGTGAATCTGTGCGCCAACCGTGCCGTTGCCCAGCGTGACGCCGGTCTTCGATGAGTTGTCATAGGCAACGAACGAGTTCGTCACATTGCCGCTCGTGTCAACAGTGATGCCCGCTGCGGTCAACTGCGCCAGGTTCACTGCGTCCATGGCGGAAGCGCCCGCCTTCACGTTCGACAGCGTCGTACCAGCCGCACCGCCCAGCGTGACCTTGCCCTTGGTGGAGTCGTTGTACGCGACGAACGAGTTGGTGACGTGACCGCTCGTGTCGACGTTCAAACCTGCTGCCGTCAACTGGCCCAGGTTCACTGCGTCCGTTGCCGTCGTACCAGCAACCACTTGGTGGATCTGTGCGCCAACCGTGCCGTTGCCCAGCGTGACGCCGGTCTTCGATGAGTTGTCATAGGCAACGAACGAGTTCGTCACATTGCCGCTCGTGTCAACAGTGATGCCCGCCGCGGTCAACTGCGCCAGGTTCACTGCGTCCATGGCAGAAGCGCCCGCCTTCACGTTCGACAGCGTCGTGCCAGCCGAACCGCCCAGCGTAACCGTGCCCTTGGTCGAGTCGTTATAGGCGACGAACGAGTTGGTGACATGACCGCTTGTGTCAACAGTCAAGCCTGCTGCCGTCAGTTGGCCCAGGTTCACTGCGTCCGTTGCCGTTGTACCGGCCATCAGGTTCGAGATCTTCGTGCCTGCCGTACCAGCCAGCGTGACCTGAGCCTTGGTCGCGTCGTCGTAGGCCACCGCGTTAGCATCCGTACCGCCCGCGGCCGCCGTGATTGCGTCAGCAACGTCGTGATAGGTATTGCCATTGACCGTGTAGGTCGGCGCAACCACATTGCCGCTGCTGTCAACTGTCGCGTTGCCGCCCAGGAGGGTGGTGACGCCCTTCAGTTGCGCTACGTTCACTGCGTCCGTATCAGACTGGCCAGCAGCCATGTTCGTGACGCGACGTGTGTTGGCCTGATTCTGGATCGTGTATGGCTTGCCCGTTGCGTCGTACGCCGTGTACGAGCCCGTGCCGTCGCTACCCACTGAAACCGTGTTCGCTACGTTGGCAACCGATCCCGAGCCCAGTGCCACTGCGTCGCTTGCTGACGCATAGGACTGGACACCCACTGCCGTGGAGCTGGCGCCAGGGCTGAATGCGTTGGAACCAATCGCGATAGAACCTGCACCGGCAGCGCGTGCGACGTCCGAAGGCGGGGTCGAACCCGTGCTGTCACCCAGACCCGCGACTTGCGAATAGTACGCCGCTGTCTTGTATGCGATGGTCAAACCCGCGGTATTAACGCCAGAACTCGATGCACCTGCCGTCAAAAGACGCGTGGCCTTGACGTTCTGGACACCTTGCAGGCCCGAGTTGCCGTTCTCATTCATGATGTCGTAGACCTGGCCAACGTTGGCAGCGTCCGTGTCTTGCACGCCGTTTGCAACGTTGCTGATAACCGTGCCCTTAGGCAACAGACCTTCGGTACGATTGCCGTCCTTGAAGTACGCGCTGTTGCCTGTTCCTGCAGCAAGCGTAATCGCAGGAGATCCTGATGCGACCGAACCCGCTGCGTAGGTCACAGCTTGATTCGTCACGTTTCCGGTCCCGTCGAGTGTGAACCCTGCGGACTTGAGTTGGGAAACTGCGACCGCATCCGAACTATTGATACCGTTTTTCAGGTTGGTGATAGTCGTGCCTGCCGTACCGCCCAGCGAGACCATGCCCTTGGTGGAGTCGTCATAAGCGACGAACGAGTTGGTGACGTGACCGCTCGTGTCTACGTTCAAACCTGCTGCCGTCAACTGGCCCAGGTTCACTGCGTCCGTTGCCGTCGTACCAGCAACCACTTGGTGAATCTGTGCGCCAACCGTGCCGTTGCCCAGCGTGACGCCGGTCTTGGCCGTGCTGTCGTACGCCACGAATGCGTTCGTTGCCTTGCCGGTCGTATCGACATTCAAACCTGCTGCCGTCAACTGGCCCAGGTTCACTGCGTCCGTTGCTGTAGTACCAGCCTTCACGTTTGAAATCTTCGTGCCTGCGGTACCTTTCAGCGTTACCAGGTCCTGCGCCGAGGTGTCGTACGCTACGAATGTGTTCGTCACGTTGCCCGACGTGTCAACCGTGATACCCGCTTCCTTCAACTGCTTGACGTTGACCGCATCTGTATCCTGCGTGCCGCCGAGCACATTGACGACCTGACGCTCGGAGCCGGCTGCACCGACCGACACCGTATTTGAGCGGTTGGCAACCGACCCTGCACCCAGCGCAACGTTGTTGGAGTTGCTGGTCGTCGTGTTCGCGCCAAGGGCCAGTGAACCGACACCGCTCGCCGATGCATTTTCGCCAAGGGCCACTGCAAGCGTGTTGAACGAACGCGCATTGCGGCCGATCGCCGTGCTGCCACCCATGGCCGTCGCGCCGTATCCGAACGCCAGGCTTTCTGACGACGCCTGGGTATTTTCGCCAATCGCCACGCCCGAACCGGTTGCGTATGCGTTGTTACCGATTGCCAGACCGCCGTTTTCTACGCCTGGAAAGTGAATCGTGTCGGTCTCCACGTCCACGGTTGCGTCCGTGCCAATCGCAACGCCGTTGAGCACGCTAACCGATGCGCCCTGGCCGTTCACGACCTGATCGGGGGTGGCGGACATTGCTGCCGACATCCCGGCAATGCTCATACCGCCAACCGCGACTTGCGTCAGGATGGCTTTCGAGATGGCCGTCTTGGCACGCTTGCTTTTGCTACGACCCGTAGCGAGTTCTGAAACAGCGACCCATGATCCTGTCGATTCATTCCAAACTGATTTGTATGACTTGTTCATGCTGTGAGTACCTTTACAAAATAAGAAAATCGCCTTGCGGCTCGGCAGAGAGATCGATCGCCATCTTTTTTTCAGATGACCAATTCGGTTTGCAGCTTCCGCGTAACGCTCGGCATTCGATGCCTCTTTCGGTCACTTCGTACCGAAGCACTGAAACCGGGTTACTTGGGAAAGCCCGGTTGTTGTGAACGCAAACGAACTATAGGTTTTGCATCGAGGGGACTTAATGCGAAAACTCCTAATTCGAGTCTCACAAATCAAAGCGGCTTGTTACTGCAATGGAAATCTGTTCGGCTCAAACGCCGCGGTCTCTGTCGCTTACGATCAAACCCTTGCTGGATATGGATCTACCGAGGCCTTCTTATGAATGTTTCAGACAAAATCACTTGGCTCAGATTATTCTTATAAAGCGCATCTGTTGCATTGAGACAACCTAATTCACGAAATTTGAAATATAAATTCCGACACGATCGTTAAATATCCGACATATTCGTCGCTCGATCACTGGTCAGTTTTTACGTTCATAAACTTCACGGTGAAAATAAAAGAGCCATTTAACGCGGACGCGTTAAATGGCTCTTTGAAGAAGGGCAATTAAGGCCGATCTCGATTTCAATCACATTTGTCTATTGGGAGTTCTACGGTTAGATAATGTCAAGCACCCGACAACCAGCTATTCATCGTTCCATTATTAAGATGGACTTTAAGAACATCCTGATAGGCGTCGAACCGGGCAGTCGTCTCGCTGACCTGGTTGTTGTAGAAATCGCTTTCGGCCGACAGCACATCCAGCAACGTGCGACGGTTCAGGTGGTACCACTGCTCGAAGAACTGTTTGCGAATCAAGTCAGTCTCGACTGCCTGATCCTCGTACATCTTGGCGCGGGTGCTAAGCGCGATGGCATCGCGGTGGGCATCACGAACCTTGTACTCAGAATCAAGCACCAACTGATCACGCTTGTCGCTGCTCGAATCAGCGCGAGACAGCGCTGCTCGCTCAGCCGCACGCTGGCTGCCGCCCTGGAACGGCGTCCATGACAACTGAAGCATGGTTGACCAAGGCTGACGGTTACCGAACACATCCGGCGCCGTGTTCTTGTTGATGACCCAGTTCAGCTTGGGCAACCCGTCGGCACGCACGGATTTTGCGCTCAGCTTGGCGGCCTCGGCCTCGGCATTCAGCTGCTCGATCTGCGGATTCGTCGAGACGGCCGCCACTGCGTCGTCAAGACCGTCCAGCTGGAGTTGCCAGCGCGTGCCTCCCGGCATGGGCGTAGGTTCGGAACCCACCAGCTTGTTGACCGAGAGTTGCAACGAGCGAAGCTGCGCAGCCACGACTTCCTGCGACGTCTGCGCCTGCAGCAACCGGGACTTCGCCTGGGTCAGCTCACTCATGCGGCCCGGATCGATTCTTACGATCTCCACAAGCATGTCGACCAGCTGGGACATGCGCTTTACATAGCTTTCGCCAATGGCATAGATCTCACGGTTCTTGGCCAGTTCGACCAGACTCTGCGAGACGTCGTACGCGTTCTGTTGCGTGACTGTCTGGTAGTAGAACTCGGCGGCATCGGCAGTCTTTTTGCGGCTGTCGATGCTTTTGCTCGTCTTGCCCCAGTCGTAGATCATGGTCGTAATGGCGACGCTGGCGGTAGGCCGGTTGTACTGGTTGAAACTGGCGCTGTCGCCGGTAATGCTGGGCGAGTTCGCGCCCACCTGCACTTGCGGATAGCGCTGGCCCTTGACCTGATCGACGTCAAACTTCGCCGCCTCCCAATCGTTGCGCGCTTGTCTGATGGTCGGGCTACGCTCGGCGGCCGCATCGGCCGCGTTACGCAACGCAGCCCGCACCGCTTGTTCGGGAACCACGGCCTGGTTGTTGCGCATACGCGCGCCGGAGCCATCGTCCAGCCAGTCCGAGAAGCGGTCCGCCGGGCTCGCGCCGCCAGCCGTACGGCGAGTACGCGCCAGAGAACCGGCGGATACCGTGCCCGGCTGGCTGTCGAGTGCCTGCTGCTTCGAACCCGTACGTCCGGCGGACGCCGTAGCGGAATCAGTGGGCGACGTCGTGTAGTCGTCGTCGGCCACCGTGGCGACCGCTCCGGTAGCGAGCGATCCACGTAAAGATTGCAGATCGGCTTGCAGATTCGGCGCGCGGCCTCCCGCCAATGCGGGTACTGAAGCCGGAACTGAGGCACTGGTGGACCGGATCGGCCACGCCGGGGCAACCAGGCGCGGCGCTTCAACATCGCGCGCTCTTGCCGGTTCAACCGCGCTCTGGACGGGAGCGGCTGACGCCACGGTGACGGGCTGGACGGGATCGACCAGGCCCATGTCGCTGAAACCTCTGCTCCGCTGCGGTGCGCTCGACGCCGCAACCGGCGCTTGCGGCGCTGTATCGGCCATCTCCAGCTGTGGCTGCGGTGCGGCGCGGCGCTCGACAACAACCGGCGCCGCCACGGCCGCTACCGGCGTGCTCACGGCCAGCGGCTTTGCCACTGCTCCGGGAGTCATTGCGCGGGCAAGCGCCACAGCGCCGGCCATGCCATTGTCCGACGCGCTGCCTTGCGTCAAGGGAGCCTGCTGAGGCATCCACGCCATCTCGTCGAGTGCGGACTTCGCTTCAGCATCAGGCGCCGCGAACGAGAGCGCAACGACGCCCGTTGCAACCAACACGCCCATCGACGAAAACATGGTCCGGCTTGGGGTGATTTGATAGGGAAGCTTCACTTTGAGCCCCCCGTGGACACGGCTGAGCCGTGCCAGGTTTGTGGGATTAGACATGTTGGCTTATCTCTCGCGGAACGCTTCACGCGACTTGAAAATAGGTTTTAGCAAGTACGAGAGAACAGTCTTTTCCCCGGTACGAATTTCGACGTTTCCGGTCATGCCCGGAATGATCGGCAAGTGCTTGCCGGCAGCTACGAGCTCGCTCTTGTCAGTCAGGACCTGAACGCGGTAGTAGGTCGCATCCGGCTTGCCGGCGGCGGCTTTCTCGTCGGTCAGCGTGTCCGGGCTGACGTCGACCACGTGCCCCTTAAGGCCGCCATAAATGCCGAAGTCGTACGCCGAAATCTTGACCATGGCGGAAAGCCCTGGGTGAATGAAGGCCACGTCTGAAGGCTTGATACGAGCCTCCACCATCAACTGGTCGGCGTAAGGCACGATGCTCATGATCTGGGCGCCGGGCTGGATTACGCCGCCGATGGTCGTGACCTTGATGTCCTTGATCGTTCCCTTGACGGGCGCCAGCACCACGGTGCGCTTGAGCACATCCGCGCGGCCCACGAGGTTTTCCTTCGTTTGCGACATTTCCAGGTCGAGGCGCGACAGTTCGTCGTTAGCATCGGACTGGTATTTGTTGCGGCGATCAACAATCTGCGACTGCAGGTCATTGGCACTGCGCTTCATGCGAAGGATTTCTGTCACCGAGATCAGGCCGCGTTCAGCGAGCGGCTCAGTCATGTTGATTTCCTTCATGGCAAGCGAATAACTTGTTTGAAGCGATCCCACGGTATCTTCGAGTGCATGCCGACGCGCCTGATACGTCTGCGTCTCGCTCAGCACAATTGCCTTGTCTTGCATTACGTCAGCAGGAAACACGAGTGCGGTGTGATTTGCTTCGGCGCGCAGGCGCGCCACTTTCGCTTCGAGCCCGATCAGCTTCGCTTGTCCTTCGGCATACGAAGAATCGGCACGCTTTGGATCGATATTGAGCAGAAGTTGGCCCTTCTCCACCACATCGCCTTCCTTCACTTTCATGTCGGCGAGAATGCCGCCCTCAAGGCTCTGGATGATCTGTTCGCGCATGACAGGAATGACCTTGCCCTGCCCTTGCGTGACTTCCTCTACGTGAGCAAGCCTCGCCCATACCAGTCCGCCAACAATCACGGCGGCGACCAGATAAAGCACAGCCAGCGTGCCAGGGATCGACTGAGCGAGAAGCGACTCGCGCAGATCACTCAGATAGGCGAGATGGGCAGGATGAATCCCGATCTCGGCGTTCTTCCGGCGGCCCGCCGGGGTCAGCGAGCGCAGCGCGCGCACTAATTTGGTAGATAGCTTCATGACGGTTCCTTCACGGCGTTTTCAGCCCGTGTGTCGGGATGCTGTGTATGAGTGACCGCGGGTGCAGCAGCGGGTCCGCGCAAAGCGGCCAGCACAGCGTCCTTCGGTCCGTCGGTGGCGACTTTGCCGTCGTCAATGACGATGATTCGATCTACGAGCTGCAGCAACGAAGGCCGGTGCGTGACCACGACAAGCGTCGTGCCATGCGTTGCGCGGGCGAGATCGTTGATGAATGCGGCTTCAGTCTGCGTATCCATGGCGCTTGTCGGCTCGTCCATGAGCAGCAGGGCAGGACGGGCGATCAGGCAGCGGGCCAGCGCGACGAGCTGTCGTTGTCCGCCCGACAAACCGTCACCGTTTTCGCCAATCGGCATGTTCCAGCCAGCGGGATGTTTCGCCACCATGGCGTCGATGCCCGTGAGCTTGCCAACGCGCAGCAGTTCATGAATGGAGGCGTCGGGGCGTCCGATCATCACGTTTTCACGCAGCGAGCCATAGAAGAGGCGGCTGTCCTGCGCCACATACCCTACGTTCGCGCGCCAGTCGGCCGGGTCGATTTGCGAGATATCGAGGCCATCGTTGAACACTTGTCCGCTTGTCGGCCGATAAAGATTCGACATGACGCGAAGCAAGGACGACTTGCCGCTCCCTACACGGCCAAGAATGGCTACGCGTTCTCCGGCATTGATCTTGATGTTGATGCCCTTCAGGAACTCTACTTTCGGGCCATTCAATATTGGGTAGTGAAAACCCACCTGACGCAATTCGATCGAGCCATTGATGGCCGGGTTGTTCAGATAGGCGACTTCCGGGTCGCGCTCGGTCGGCAACTGCATGAGTTTGCTCAATGAACCAAGCGCGGCTTTCGACTGCTGAAAACGCACGGCAAGACCCGTAACCTGAGCCAACGGCGCCAGGGCGCGGCTTGCAAGAATCACGCTCCCGATCAGGGCGCCCTGAGTCATCTTCCCGTCGGCGATCAGGTACACGCCGGCCACCACGATCATCACTGTCTCGAACTGCGTAATCCACGAGACAAAGTTCATCGCCAGAGCGGAGAGACGCTTTGATTTCATCGACGTGTCGGAAGCTTTCGCCGAGAATAATTCCCAGCGCTCCTGCATGTAGCGCTCGCCGCCGGTTGCCTTCAGCGTTTCAAGACCTTCCACGGTTTCAATCAGGACACCTTGCTTAAGTGACGACTCACGCAGGTTCTCCTTCATTGTCTTGGCAAGAGGCCACTGAATGAACACGCTCACACCAATGATTACCGGGACCAGCAGCAGCGGAATGAATCCGATCACGCCGCCAATACCGAAGATCACCGCGATAAAAAGAAACGTGAACGGTAGGTCAGAGATAGTGGCGAGCGTCGCGGACGCCACGAAATCACGAACCGATTCGAATTCACGCAACTGGTTTGCAAACGATCCCGCCGATGCAGGCTTGTGCTCCAGGCGAATCGACACCGCTTTTCGGAACAGCATGGCGCCCATGATGAGGTCGGCTTTCTTGCCCGCAACATCCAGTACATGCGCTCGCACATTGCGTGAAATGAACTCGAACAGCATGGCAAGCGCAACGCCGATAGCCAGTGACCACAATGTCGTGAAAGCCTGGTTCGGCACCACGCGGTCGTAGACGTTCATGGTGAAGAACGTGCTGGCAAGCGCGAGTACATTGATGAGCAACGCGGCAAGCGCGGCGCTCCAGTAGTAACGTCGAAAACGCCACAAGGTGCTGAGCAGCCAATGGCCGTTGCTCTCTGCCTCCGGCTTTCCCGCGCGCTCGTCGGCTTGGCCGATCGGCTTGGCGAGCATGGCGAAGCCGGTGTAGTTCTCCTTCAACTGGCTCACGCCGATAGTCGTGACCTTCGAGCCCGACTCCGGCAGGATGACCAGGTAACCCGCTTCCATCTCATCCGGCTCGTCGGGTTTCATTTCGGTCGACGGCTTGATCTTCTTGACTCGTTCCGGCGCGCGGCCGATCAGGATGCAACCGCCGTGGTCCTTGCGAAACAACACGACCGGCAGCAGCAGCGGCGAAACTTCAGCCGGCTGGCGCTCGACGATCCCTACGGAAAAACCCGCTTGCTCCATGGCAAGCTGCGCTTGTTTCGGCGATATGAAGCGGCCTGCCGGCAGGCCCGACAGCATTGCGGCTTCGCTCGTGGGCTTACCGTGATAAGCGGTCATCCACACGAGGCTTTTCAGCAACGTGTCGTCAACCTTCGTGGTGAGCGTGAACTTTTCTTCGCCGCCATCGGGTTGAAGCGGCGACGTTGCGCCCGGTACATCTTTTTTCATGGCATTTTGACTTTTGAGCGTCCGGTAGGGAGGTCTGGCCTCCGGACCGGCCGGGGTGGATACGTCGCTCTGGACGACGTGAAAAGATTCATCGCGGGATGCATTTATTTCAGCGGGTGCATTATCTGCACGGGCTCGGACGCGGAAAATCGGAACCGTCTTAAATACAAACAGGGAAAGGAATCCGTAATTGGTGCTCTGCGCACCGTTTAATGCGATGAGTTGATTCTCGGCGTCAAGGCTTCAGAGAACCATGAGAATGGTCCTAATTAAACGGATGCCGGATTGGCGAAACGGTGGTGTTTTTTCACGCCGGATCGGCGATTTGGCGGGGAAATGCGAGCAGCGGCGGGAGTTCAGCGCGCGGGCATGGTGTGAAGCCGCTCTCCTGTCAGCGGCGTTTCGGTTATTGCAAGTATTGATCTGGATTAGAACGGCTTTCGATCAATCAAGGCGCGTGGATGAACATTGGAACCGGAAATCCACTTGCGATAAATAGCGGGCGCAGGAACGCGTGTTTTCGCGGCACGCAAACGCGGATTAACACGCGCACATGGCCAACTGCGATACCGCTTGAGCAATCAGGCGCCGCTTAACTGCTTTAAGCTGCCAGGCTAGAACTCAAAGGGAAGATCCTTCTATGTCCGTGCCCCCTCTCCTGCTGGAAATCTGTGCTGGTTCTGTTACGTCGTGTCTGGCGGCGCAAGAAGGCGGCGCAGGTCGTGTCGAGTTTTGCGACAACTTGCTGGAAGGCGGCACAACGCCGTCTTATGGCGCCATCGCCAGTGCGCGCGAGAAGTTGCACATAGCGTTGAACGTAATCATCCGCCCGCGCGGTGGCGACTTTCTCTATTCAGATGTCGAGTTTGATGTGATGAAGCGCGACATCCTCGCCTGTAAAAAACTCGGCGTGGACGGCGTGGTGATCGGACTGCTGAGCGCCGACGGCGACGTCGATGTGGCCCGTACCAAAGCGCTGGTTGAACTGGCCGCGCCCATGCCAGTCACCTTCCATCGCGCCTTCGATGTAGCGCGTGATCCGTTTAGAGCGCTTGAAGATGTCATCCTTGCCGGCTGCGTTCGGTTGCTCACCTCAGGTCAGGAAGCGAGCGCGCCCGAAGGCGCGGCGTTGATCAGCAGGCTGCGCGAGGTCGCTGGGGAGCGCCTGATCCTGATGCCCGGCGCAGGCGTGCGGTTGAACAACATTGCGCAACTCGTCTTTGAAACAGGCTGCGTCGAATATCACACTTCCGGACGTGCGCCCTTTTCCAGCGGCATGCGCTACCGCAATGAGCGCGTGAAAATGGGCGGCCCGGGGCTGGATGAATATTCAATCGTGGAGACTTCCGCTGACCTGGTGAAGCAGATCATCGCCAAGGCGAATCAAGGTTGGGAAGATCTGCACCGGGTTGGTTGATAACGCGGCGCCCGGACGTAGTCCAGCAGATCCCGGCTACGAGCGGTTCGGCCGAAGGCTCATCAGATGCAAAAACGCCGGCACGTGGGGCCGGCGATTCTTTCGTTGCAACACGCTTGTTTGCTTAGAACGGCTTGACCACGACCAGCAGTGTCGCGCCGAGCAGCCCGAGCACGGGCAATTCGTTGAACATCCGATACCACTTGTCCGAGCGCGTATTCTCACCGCGCGTGAAGCGGCGCAGCAATACGCCGCAGTAGGCGTGGTAAATAATGATCAGGACAACGATTCCCAGCTTGGCATGCATCCAGCCCTGCCCCTGACCAATGCCGACCACCAGCAACAGCCATAGACCACAAGCCAGCGCCGGCACGGCTATAAACGTCATGAACCGGAACAACTTGCGCGCCATCGTCAACAAGCGGGCCGTCGCCGCCGGCTCGGTTTCCATCGCCAAGTTGACGAAGATGCGCGGCAGGTAAAACAGGCCCGCAAACCACGAGGCCACTAATACTATATGCAGCGATTTGATCCAGAGCATCAGAGGTGTTTTCTCGCTGTTATGTTCGTACTTCGCCGTGACCTAAAACCACGTATTTCAGCGATGTCAAACCGTCCAGCCCAACCGGGCCGCGTGCATGCAGCTTGTCGTTCGAAATACCGATTTCAGCGCCGAGGCCGAATTCGAAACCATCGGCGAAACGCGTGGATGCATTGACCATCACGCTGGCCGAATCCACTTCGCGCAGGAAACGCATGGCGCGGTCGTGGTCTTCGGTGACAATGGCGTCGGTGTGATTCGAGCTGTATGTGTTGATGTGATCGATGGCTTCGTCGAGGTCCTTCACCAGCTTGATCGACAGAATGGGGGCGAGGTACTCGGTGCTCCAATCTGCTTCGGTCGCGTCAACGAGCGGGCCATCGAAGTTAGCTTTTTCAAGGACGGCGCGCGCTGCGGTGTCCACCCGCAACTCCACCTCCTTCTCCCGGAACGCCTTCGCCAATACAGGCAGCGCTTCTGATGCAATGCTTCGGGCGACCAACAGTGTTTCCATGGTGTTGCAGGTGCCGTATCTGTGCGTTTTGGCGTTATCGCAGACGTTGAGCGCCTTGGCCATATCCGCGCGATCGTCCACGTAGACGTGACAGATGCCGTCGAGGTGCTTGATCATCGGCACGCGCGCTTCGGCCATCAGGCGCGCGATCAGGCCCTTGCCGCCGCGTGGCACGATGACATCGACGTACTCGGTCATGGTGATCAGCTTGCCGACCGCCGCGCGATCCGCGGTCGCCACAACCTGCACCGCGTCCTGTGGCAAGCCGGCCGTTTCCAGCCCTTCGCCAATCAACTGCGCCAACGCGGTGTTGCACTCCAGCGCCTCGGAGCCGCCGCGCAGAATGGTCGCGTTGCCCGATTTCAGACACAGCGCTGCGGCATCGATAGTCACGTTCGGCCGCGATTCATAAATGATCCCGATCACGCCCAGCGGCACGCGCATCTGGCCGACCTGGATGCCGCTCGGACGATACTTGAGACCGCTGATTTCACCGATGGGATCTGCCAGCGTGGCCACCTGCCGCAGGCCTTCGATCATCGTGTTCATGGCTTTATCGGAGAGCGTCAGGCGGTCGATGAACGCGGCGTCAAAACCTTTATCGCGAGCGCGGGCGAGATCTCGCGCGTTCGCTTCCTTCAGCGTGGCGCGCTCGCGTTCTATTGCGTCCGCGACCGCTCCGAGCGCGGCGTTCTTCGCCACCGTCGAAGCACGCGCCATGGCGCGTGAAGCCCGTCGCGCGCGGCGGCCGAGGTCGGTCATGTATTCGTCGATGTCGGTCATCGTCATTCTCTTGGGTTTCGTTCGACGCGCGATGGTGCGCGGGTTTCGGTCTTCAGCGTTGCAGGACCGAGGGTATCGATCTTATGCCGGAGTCAGGCTGGGCGCTTGGCCGGTGGCGCCGTGCGTTGCAGCGGACTACCCGACGACGCGACGGTCATCGCCAGTTCGAACATGCCGTCCCACGGATCGGGCGGCGGATCGCCCGGGCTCGCGCTGCCTCGCGGGCCTGTGCCGCCCGACAGGCCTTTGACTTGCCGATCCAGCTTCGCCGCCAGCGACAGCGCCTTCTCCAGCGCCGTTTCCGACACTCGCGTGAGGGCAGGGCCAATCAGCCGTTCGCGCGGCCCCCACACGCGATTCTCGCGCAGCAGCGTGGCGAGCGGCTTGCCTGCCGCCACGCCACGTTTCATCCGTAGCAGCGTGCGTATTTCTTCAACCAGCGCCCAGATCACGAGCGTTCCGGCTTCGCCCTCGCCTTTCAGGCCGTCGAGCATGCGCGTCAGACGGCCGACATCGCCGGTGAGCATGGCTTCATTGAGCTTGAATACGTCATAGCGCGCGACGTTGAGCACGGCTTCATGGATCTGTTCGAATGTCAGCACGCCTGCGGGATAAAGCAGACCCAGCTTCAGGATTTCCTGATGCGCGGCGAGCAAGTTGCCCTCCACCCGTTCCGCGATAAACACCAGCGCCCGCCGTCCGTCCTCGCCGGGAGCCACCCGCTGGTTCTGCAATGTCAGGCGCTGGCCGATCCACATGGGCAACTGCGCGCGTTCAACCGGATCGATCTTCATCATCACGCCCGGGCCGCTCAGCGCCGTGAACCACCCGGACTTTTGCGTGGCGGCGTCGAGCCGTGGCAACGTGATAAGCGTGAGGACATCGGGGTTATCGGCGGCGAGGGTTTTCAGCGCCTCCCCGCCTTCCTTGCCGGGCTTGCCGGTGGGAATGCGCAATTCGACCAGTTGGCGGTCGCCGAAGAGCGACATCGACTGGCTCGCGCCCAGCAGCGAACTCCAGTCGAAGTAACGATCGACCACAAACACCGAGCGATCCGTGAAACCCTGCGCCCGGGCGCTCGCGCGAATCTTGTCGCACGCTTCCTGCGCAAGCAGATGCTCGTCGCCATAGACGACGTACAAGCCTTTCAGCCCTTTCGCGAGGTGCGCGTCGAGCGCGTCGAGTCGAAGTTGCATGGTTTGCGGCGTTTGCGCGCTTACAGCGGCGGCACAGGCAACGGCGCACGCGGCGCAATGCCCGGTAACGCCTCACTCGGCGCCGGATGCAGCGAACGTACGACGGCAAGCCGGCGCGTCAACTGGTCCACAGCGTCGAACTGCATGTCGCGATACAGCGTCTGCGCTTCAGTACCCTTCGCCAGCGTGAACTGATCGCTATACGTCAGCGCCCGGTTCAGCGAAATCACGCTCGGCGGAATCAGCAAGGTGCCGTCGGCACCCACCATCGAGTAATTCAGGTTGTAGTCGAGTTCGTACTCCTGCACGACGCCTTGCGCATTCAGGCTCAAGGTCTTCATGCCATTCCCGCCGGTCAGCGAGAGGATAGCGTCGGGTTTTTCCGACACCTTGACGATCACGGTGTCGCTGCCGCCTTCCACGACACGCTGGAGACGTCCGAGCATTTCCGGCGTGCCGCCGCTAATGGCTAGCCGCTTGAACGCGTAGTCCTGCTGCCCACGCAACTGGAAACCGCATGCCGACAGCAGCACCGCGCTGCACGCAAGCGTCAGGATGGAGCGCCGGCTGATCGCGCGCTTCGTCTTCGTGTTGGTCGAACTCAAGCTGACAGCTTTCCCGCTCAAAACGTCCTCCAGGATTTTCACGGCGCGCGATCTCCGGCTCATACGACCACGTTGACCAGTCGGCCCGGCACCACGACGACCTTCTTCGGCGCGCGCCCTTCCGAAAACTTCGCGAACATCTCATGCGCGACCGCCGCCTTTTCGATGTCTTCGCGCGACGCGTCCTTCGCCATGGTCAGCGACCCGCGCACCTTGCCGTTGACCTGCAGCACGAGTTCGATTTCGGCCTGTTCGAGCGCGGCTTCGTCGACTTTCGGCCAGGAGGCGTCGAGCAAACCACCGTGCAGTTCAGCGTAACCGAGTTCCTGCCACAACTGGAACGTGATGTGCGGCACGACCGGGTACAGGACGCGCAGCAGTACCCCAAAGGTCTCGCTGAGAACAGCAGGCGTTGCGTCCTTTGCACTATCCACAGCGTTGAGCATCTTCATGGCCGCCGAGACGACCGTGTTGTACTGCAAGCGGCCGTAGTCGAAATCGGCCTGCTTCAAGATGGTGTAGATCTCGCGGCGCAGCGTGCGGTCGGAGTCGTTGAACTTCGATGCATCGAGCTTGGCGTGCGTTTTCAGTAAGTCGGCACGGCCATGCGCGAGTTGCCACACGCGGCGCAAGAAGCGGCTCGCGCCTTCCACGCCCGTGCCCGACCACTCGAGCGACTGCTCGGGCGGCGCGGCGAACATCACGAACAGACGCGCGGTGTCCGCGCCGTAGGCATCGATCAGCAATTGCGGATCAACGCCGTTGTTCTTCGACTTCGACATCTTCTCCACGCCGCCGATCACCACCTGCTTGCCGTCGGCGTTCAGCACCGCGCCGACCGGACGGCCTTTATCGTCATGCGTGACGGTCACGTCGGCCGGGTTGATCCAGGTCTTCTTGCCCGCCGCGTCTTCGCGGAAGTAGGTTTCGTTCAGCACCATGCCCTGCGTGAGCAGGTTCTTCGCCGGCTCGCCGAACTTGACCAGGCCCAGGTCGCGCATGACCTTGGTCCAGAAACGCGAGTACAAGAGGTGAAGAATCGCATGCTCGATTCCGCCGATGTACTGGTCCATCGGCATCCAGTAATCGGTGCGTTCGTCGACCATTGTTGTTGCGTCGGGCGCGGCATAACGCGAGAAATACCAGGCTGAATCGACGAACGTGTCCATGGTGTCGGTTTCGCGCTTGGCCGGCGCGCCGCATTTCGGGCACGTGCAATTCACGAACGCTTCAGACTTGGCGAGCGGATTACCCGTGCCGTCCGGCACCAGGTCTTCCGGCAGCACAACAGGCAGATCCGCTTCCGGCACCGGCACGTCGCCGCAGGTATCGCAATGGATGATCGGGATCGGCGTGCCCCAGTAACGCTGGCGCGAAATACCCCAGTCGCGCAGGCGCCACGTAATTTTCTTGTCGCCCAGGTCCTGCGCTTTCAGGTCGGCGGCAATCGCCGTGGTCGCTTCTTCGAAATCAAGGCCGTCGTACTTGCCGCTGTTGATCAGCGTGCCCGTGCCCTTCTCGCCGTACCACTCTTGCCATTCGTCCGTGCTGTAGGTCTTGCCCTCAACGGCAACCACTTGCTTGATCGGCAGCGCATATTTCTTCGCGAACGCGAAATCGCGTTCGTCGTGCGACGGCACGCCCATCACCGCGCCTTCGCCATAGCTCATCAGCACGTAATTGCCCACCCACACTTCGACCTTTTCCTGCGTCAGCGGATGGGAGACGAAGAAGCCCGTGGGCATGCCCTTCTTTTCCATCGTGGCGACGTCGGCTTCAGCCACGCCGCCGCGTTTGCATTCTTCAATGAACGCTTGCAGACCGGGGTTATCGCGAGCAAGGCGCGTTGCCAGCGGATGTTCAGCAGCAACCGCGGCGAAGGTCACGCCCATGATGGTGTCAGCGCGCGTGGTGAACACGCGCAGCAATGAGCTTTCGCCGTCGATCTCGTACGGGAAGCCAAAATTCACGCCGAAGCTCTTGCCGATCCAGTTCTGCTGCATGACCTTCACGCGCTCGGGCCAGCCAAGGCCCTCCAGGTCGCCGAGCAGTTGATCTGCGTAGTCCGTGATGCGCATGTAGTACATCGGGATTTCGCGCTTTTCGACCAGTGCGCCCGAACGCCAGCCGCGCCCGTCGATCACCTGCTCGTTGGCCAGCACCGTCTGGTCTTCCGGATCCCAGTTCACCGTGCCGGTCTTCTTATACGCGATGCCCTTTTCCAGCATCTTCAGGAACAGCCACTGGTTCCACTTGTAGTACTCGGGCTTGCAAGACGCAATTTCCCGCGACCAGTCGATAGCCAGCCCCATCGACTGCATCTGCTTCTTCATGTAGTCGATGTTGTCGTAGGTCCACTTCGCCGGCGGTACGTTGTTCGCCATCGCGGCGTTTTCCGCAGGCATGCCGAACGCGTCCCAGCCCATAGGCATCAGCACGTTGTAGCCGTTCATGCGCAGGAACCGGTACATCACGTCGTTGATGGTGTAGTTGCGCACGTGGCCCATGTGCAGCTTGCCCGACGGATACGGCAGCATGGACACACAGTAGAACTTCGGCTTGTCGCTGGTTTCGCTCGACCGGTAGACGTCTTTCGCGCGCCAGTCGCTTTGCGCTGCGGATTCGACGTCGGCGGGTACGTATTTATCTTGCATGGTGTGGTTTTGGCGGTTTTGCCTTTCGGCGTTGCGGCAATGCTGCCTGGCGGCGAGCTTGCCTTGCGGCGGTGCTCGGCTGGCGTCGGTTCGCGGGTTTTGCCCAGGTTTTACAGGGTCTTACCGGGATCGCGGCCGTCGGGCCGCTGCCTCGCGCCATTCCAACCCCGATGGGCGCGCCCGCGCGGCCAAAGCGCAATTATACCGTTGAGGCAGAAGGTTCTGGCACTACGCGTGTCCGCTGCGTTGGACTGGCTTGAATGCGCGCAGCGCTCGATGCGAACCCTTTGGGCGAGTCCCGGGACTTTTATCCCGGCGAAGCGGTGCGCTCGCCGGTTTGGCTGGGAGCGTTGCGGGAAC
The DNA here is from genome assembly GCF_002220365.1 of Caballeronia sordidicola. GTDB lineage: Bacteria > Pseudomonadota > Gammaproteobacteria > Burkholderiales > Burkholderiaceae > Caballeronia > Caballeronia sordidicola_C. The sequence goes on from NZ_MTHB01000003.1 coordinate 17,330, forward strand.
AGGTTATGGATGCGCCGGCTGCTTCACCTGATCCGTCACGAAGCCGATCTTGTCCAGCCCCGCGCCCTGCGCCGCCCCCATGACCTGCGCGATCACGTCATAACGGGTCGCGCTCGATGCCCGCAAGTGAATCTCCGGCGGCGTCGCGCGTTTTCCTTCAGCCACGAACTGAGTGCGCATCTGGGCGAGCGTAATCGGCTTGTCGTTCCAGTAAATCTTGCCCGTATCGTCGATGGAAAGCGTGATCGTCTCCGGCGTCTCGCGCGCCACTTGCGACGCGACCTTCGGCAAATCAAGCCGGATAGCATGCGTGAACAACGGCGCCGTGATAATGAAAATCACCAGCAAGACCAGCATGACGTCGATCAGCGGCGTCATGTTGATCTCGGCCATGAGGGCGCCGTTCGATTTCTTGTCCAGTCCGCCGAATGCCATGCTGTGCTCGTCCGGGTGCGGGGATTGAAGGGTCGGCGGGTGCCTTGATTAAACTACGCGATCTTCAACGGGCGCGCTCTTGACGCGGCGTGGCGCCACGCCGCTCGTGTAGGCGTGCAGGTCGTGGGCGAAACCGTCGAGTTCTTCCGATATCTGCCGCACCAGCCGTCCCAGCACGTTGTACGCGAGCACAGCCGGAATGGCGACGACCAGCCCGAACGCCGTCATGATCAGCGCCTCGCCCACCGGCCCCGCCACGTTTTCGATCATCGCCTGCCCACTCGCGGCAATGCTGCCCAGCGCGTGATAGATGCCCCACACGGTGCCCAGCAAACCGACGAACGGTGCCGTGCTCCCCACCGATGCCAGCAAAACCTGCCCGAATTCAAGCCGCCGTTGCGACGCGAGCAATGCATGCCGCAACGCCCGCAACACCCGTTCGCCGGGCTCCACATGAGCAATCAATGCGCCCGGCATTTCCGCCTCCGACGCCCGCCATGCAGCAACCGCGAGCGGCAGATACACGCGTTCCCTATCAGCTTTACGCAACTCCGCGATGCCTTCGGCCAGCGTCGGCGCCTGCCAGAAGCGCTGCACGGCGCGCGGCCCCTGACGTTTCGCGCGCACCAGGACCCACGCCTTCACGATGAGAAAACACCAGCTCGCCACCGACATGGCCAGCAGCACGCCCGCGACGCCATGCGTGATGCCGTCGCTGCTCTGCAAGTAATGGATGATGCCGGTTGTGGCCATCGGAAAATCCCGGGTTTGGGTGGCTCAGGCTCAAGCTCAGGCTCAAGCTCAAGCTCAGGCTCAGGCTCAGGCCAAGCGCAAACCGAGCACGTCCTGCATGTCGAAAAGCCCCCGCTCGCGGCCGGCCAGGAAGTGCGCAGCGCGCAGCGAGCCCTGCGCGTAAGACAGCCGATTGGCCGACTTGTGCGTGATCTCGATCCGCTCGCCAATGCCCGCGAACAACACAGTGTGATCGCCGACGATGTCACCGCCGCGAATGGCGGCAAAACCGATAGTGGAGGGATCACGTTCGCCGGTCACGCCTTCGCGGCCGTACACCGCGCAATCCTTCAGTTCGCGGCCGAGCGCGTGGGCGATGGTTTCACCCATCGCAAGCGCGGTGCCCGAGGGTGCGTCGACCTTGTGGCGGTGATGCGCCTCGATAATCTCGATGTCGTAACCTTCGGCGAAATGCCGCGCTGCGAACTCGAGCAACTTGAGCGTCACGTTCACGCCCACGCTCATGTTCGGCGCAAACACGATGCCGATTTTGTCACCGGCGGCACGCAATTGGGCTTTCTGTTCATCGTCGAACCCGGTGGTACCGACAACCATCTTCACGTTATGCCGCAACGCCGCTTCCAGATGCACGAGCGTGCCTTCCGGACGCGTGAAGTCGATCAGCAGATCCGCATTGGCGAAAACCTGATCGATATCGTCCGTCAGTAAAACGCCCGTCTCCTGGCCGAGGAACGCGCCTGCGTCCTGGCCGAGTTGCGGCGATCCGGTTTTGTCGAGCGCACCGGCCAGCGTGGCGTTGGCGTCCTTGAGAACAGTTTCTATGAGCATGCGGCCCATGCGGCCCGATGCGCCGGCGATGGCGATTTTCATGGCGTGTCTCGCGTGAGTTGGAGCGACGAAGTCAGAAACATGGAAGCGATGCGGCCGCCGCTTGGCTCGCGGCCGCCCGAACAGGATAGGTCATCGACGATCAAACCAGACAAAGCAGGCGGGCAACGTCTGTCGGCCCGCCGTTCTGCTTAGTTGGTAGTCGTCGCCGGCACGGAGGACGCGCCTAGACCGTTGCCCGTGTTCGCCGGGGCAGGCGACGTGCCTTGCGGACCCACAGCGGTGCTGTCCGGGATCGTGACGGGAGCCGGACGACGCTGCAACTGGATCTGCGAGTTGCCTGCGGCGCTGACGTTCGGCGGCAATCCCGGGTTCCCCGGCACAGTCGGCATGGCCGACGAGCGGGTGCGGCCCGTGGGTGCCTGCACGGCGTCGGTCGCGCGATTGGCGGCCTGGGCGGCTTGCTGGTTCGCGTCGCCGGCAAATGCGTTCGATGCATTCGATGCATCCGGCTGGATGCCCGGCGCACGTGCCGCTCCCGCGACCGCTGCGCCGCTGGCTGACGTACCCGCTGCCGCCGTTGCCGCCGCCGTTGCGCTGGCGCCGTCGGCAGAAGCGGCCGTGGCCGCAGCCGTAGCGGCGGTCAGCTTAACGCCCTTGTCGCCATCAATTTCAGCAAGCAATTCGAGATTCGACGGCAAATTCTCGCCGCCCGACCAGCTCGCCACGGTATTGCCCGCGAAGAGCACGACGAAATCACGCTGCTGCACGACCGACGTGGATCCGCGCTTGAAGTAGAAGACGTAGTCCCAGCGATCCGCGTGGAACATGTCGGCCAGCAAAGGCGTGCCGAGCAGCGTCTTCACCTGGTCGCGCGTCAGGCCGACCTTCATCTGGCTTGCCGCTTCCGCCGAAACGAAGTTCCCCTGTACCACCGTTATCCGATACGGTGTGATGTGCTGCGCGAAGCTCTGCGTAACGCTATCGTAAGTGGAACAACCGGCCAGGACGGTCATAGTGGCGGCAGCGATCAAAGTTCCGCGCATACGACGGCTCTCCCGGCTATTCAATAAAGATTTTAGAAACATTTCACCCTTCATTTCACCCTTCGCCTGGCCCATCGCCCGTAGGGGCGCAAGAATTTCGGAGTCTTTCGGAGATCGCGCCATTTCGTTCGGATGGTGACCGGAACGGTAAAAAACGCATTACTATGAGAACCTTGAATTGTACTCTAGGGATGCCTAGCGATGACCAATCCCGCCGATCTGAAAAATATCGGGCTGAAGGCGACCTTGCCCCGGCTCAAGATACTTGAGATTTTCCAGCATAGTCCTGTGCGTCACCTGACTGCAGAAGACGTGTATAGAAACCTGTTGCACGAAGAACTCGACATCGGGCTTGCCACCGTGTACCGCGTGCTCACGCAGTTCGAGCAAGCGGGCCTGCTGTCGCGCAGTAACTTCGAGTCGGGCAAAGCTGTGTTCGAGCTCAACGAAGGGACCCATCATGACCATCTGGTGTGTCTGGACTGCGGCATGGTGGAAGAGTTCTTCGACGCTGAAATCGAAAGCCGTCAGCAAGATATCGCGAAGGAACGCGGTTTCAAGCTGCACGAGCACGCGCTCGCGCTGTATGGCACGTGCACGAAGGAGCGCTGCCCGCACAGGAAGAACTGATTTTGATTGACCGTTCGTGCGTGTTATTCAGCGCGCAACGTGTGAAAAAGCCGCCGGTTCTTGCAAACCAGCGGCTTTTTTTCAGCCTGATTTCACCGCGTTACTTCGCGGCTTTACTTCGCGGCTTTACTTCGCTGCATTACTTGGCGTGAGCCAGCGCCACAGCCGTGTCCAGCATGCGGTTCGAGAAGCCCCACTCGTTGTCATACCAGCTCGACACCTTCACCAGACGGCCCGACACCTTCGTGAGCGTCGCGTCGAACGTGGACGAAGCCGGGTTGTGGTTGAAGTCGATCGACACCAGAGGCGCCGTGTTGTAGCCCAGGATGCCCTTCAACGAGCCTTCCGATGCTTCCTTCATGATCGAATTCACTTCGTCCACCGTCGTGTCGCGTGCAGCGATGAACGAGAGGTCGACAATCGACACATTGATGGTCGGCACGCGAATCGCGTAACCGTCCAGCTTGCCGTTCAGTTCCGGCAACACCAGGCCCACTGCAGACGCCGCGCCCGTCTTCGTCGGGATCTGGCTATGCGTGGCCGAGCGCGCGCGGCGCAGGTCCTCGTGATACACGTCCGTCAGCACCTGGTCGTTCGTGTACGCGTGGATCGTCGTCATCAGGCCGTTCACCAGGCCGATCTTGTCGTTGAGCGGCTTGACCAGCGGTGCCAGGCAGTTCGTCGTGCACGATGCGTTCGAGATCACCGTATCCGACGCCTTCAGCACATGGTGATTCACGCCATAAACGATGGTCGCGTCAACGTCCTTGCCGCCCGGCGCCGAGATGATGACCTTCTTCGCGCCACCCTTGATGTGCGCGCTGGCTTTTTCCTTCGTCGTGAAGAAGCCCGTGCATTCCAGCACCACGTCGACCTTCAGCTCGCCCCACGGCAGTTCAGCCGGGTTGCGGTTAGCCAGCACGCGGATGCGGTCGCCGTTGACCACGAGGTAGTCACCATCCACCGACACTTCGCCCGGGAACTTGCCGTGCGCCGTGTCGTACTGCGTCAGGTGTGCGTTCGTGGCAGCGTCGCCGAGGTCGTTGATCGCAACGATCTCGATGTCGTGCTTCTTGCCGTTTTCATAGAAGGCGCGCAGCGTATTGCGGCCGATCCGGCCGTAGCCGTTGATTGCAACGCGAATCGTCATGGTCTATCTCCTGATGGCTGAAAAAAAGTTCCAGTTCGCTGCTGCCGGGTTCGCTGGGTTTGCAACGCTTACGAAGCGCCCGATATCAGCCCGCGAGCGCGGCTTTTGCCGTCTCCACGACATGCTCGACGGTAAAGCCGAAATACTTGAAAAGTTCGCCGGCGGGCGCGGACTCGCCGAACGAATCAATACCCACCACGCCGCCTTCGAGACCCACATACTTGCGCCAGAAATCGGTCACGCCGGCTTCGATCGCCACGCGCACGACGCCCTTCGGCAGCACACGGTCACGATATTCCTGATCTTGCAGATCGAACGCATTCGTACACGGCATGGACACGATGCGCGCGCCAATACCTTCTTGCGCCAGTTTCTCACCGGCCTTCAGCGCCAGTTCGACTTCCGAACCCGTCGCGATCAGGATGATCTTGCGTGCCGGGATGTCGTCGTTCCAGTCGCGCAGCACGTAGCCGCCCTTTGCAATGTTCGCGATCTGCACGTCGTTACGCGGCGAGAACAGCAGGTTCTGACGCGTGAAGATCAACGCCGACGGCCCTTTGTGCTCAATGGCGTGGGTCCATGCCACGGCGGTCTCGACGGTATCCGCCGGACGCCACACTTGTAAGTGCGGAATCAGCCGCAAGCTCGATGTTTGCTCCACCGACTGGTGCGTGGGACCATCTTCGCCCAGGCCGATCGAATCGTGCGTGAACACGAAGATGGACGGCGCTTTCATCAGTGCAGCCACGCGCAGCGCGTTGCGGCTGTAGTCCGAGAAGGTCAGGAACGTGCCGCCAAACGGGCGATACCCGCCATGCAGCACGATGCCGTTGATGGCCGCGCTCATGCCGAACTCGCGCACACCGTAGTTGATGTGGTTGCCCCACTGGATCTCGTTCGTATTCTCACCAGCGCGCACCGGCTTCGATGCCTTCCAGTTGGTCAGGTTGGAACCCGTCAGGTCGGCGGAACCGCCAAGCAGTTCAGGCAGCGCAGCGGCGAGGCCGTCGAGCGTTTGCTGCGAAGCCTTGCGGGTGGCAATGGTTTCGCCCTTCTGATTCGCGGCTTCAATGATGTCCTTCGCGTCCTGCGCCCACTTGGCCGGCAGTTCGTCGTTCATCCGGCGCACGAATTCTGCGGCTTCGGTCGAATGCTTCGCGCGGTAGGCGTCGAATTGCTTGTTCCACTCCGCTTCCGCGTGCGCACCGGCTTCCTTCGCGTCCCATGCCGCATAGACTTCCTGCGGAATCACGAACGGTTCCCAGGTCCAGCCCATGCCGGCACGGGCATCGGCGATTTCCTTGGCGCCCAGCGGCGCGCCGTGCGAATCGTGGCTGCCTTGCTTGGTCGGCGCACCCTTGCCGATGGTCGTACGGCAGCAGATCAGCGTGGGTTTATCCGAGTTCTTGGCTTGCGCGATGGCGGCGTCCACCGCGTCCACGTTGTGGCCGTCTACCGCGCGGATCACGTTCCAGCCGTACGCTTCGAAGCGCTTCGGGGTGTCGTCGTGGAACCAGTGTTCAACGTGACCGTCGATGGAAATACCGTTGTCGTCGTACAGCGCGATCAGCTTGTGCAGCTTGAGCGTGCCCGCGAACGAACAGGCTTCGTGCGAGATGCCTTCCATCATGCAGCCATCGCCGAGGAACACGTACGTGTGGTGGTCGACGATCTTCGCGCCGTCCTTGTTGAACTCCGCCGCGAGCAGCGCTTCAGCGAGCGCCATGCCGACCGCATTCGCCAAGCCCTGGCCAAGCGGGCCGGTGGTCGTTTCAACGCCCGGCGTGATGCCGTATTCCGGGTGTCCCGGCGTCTTCGAATGCAGTTGGCGGAAGTTCTTGAGTTCGTTGATCGGCAGGTCGTAGCCGGTCAGGTGCAGCAACGAGTACAGCAGCATGGAACCATGACCGTTCGACAAGACGAAACGATCGCGGTCAGCCCAGTGCGGGTTGCTCGGGTTGTGCTTCAGGTGTCGCGACCAGAGCGCGACGCCGATTTCCGCCATGCCCATTGGCATGCCCGGGTGGCCGGAGTTGGCTTGTTGAACGGCGTCCATTGCCAGCGCACGGATTGCGTTGGCCATCAGGCTGGTCTGGCTGGAAGTCGGGGTCGTCATGTCGAGTCCGGTAGGTCCTGAAAAGATCCTGGGATGATTCTGGGCGACGCACCGGAGCAAACGATGAAACCACGTTTTCAACACCCGGAGCGACGAGAAACGAAGAGGATCGGAAGCCGGTTATTCTAGCAGACGACTTTGGAGCACTGCGGCGATGGCCGAAGGGCGCCCGGGCGGCGTCAAGAGGGGATCGTCCGCCGCAAACATAATCGTGACGAATACAGTCCGCAGGCACGCTCCCTGCATCAGCACATCGCGCGGGCGCGACGTAGCGCAGCAACAGAAATCCGCGCAGCCCTTCTGCCAAAGGGCGCCATGGCACAATGCATCCATCACGCCGAGCTCGAGGAGAAGCCCTTATGTCCGACCCCCGCCCCGCCGATGTGCCGTGGCTCACGCCTTACCTGACCGTGCGCGACGCCCGTGTCTCCACGGGCTTCTATGAACAGGCGCTGGGTTTTGCGGTGCGTGACAGCGTCAACGACGACGGCGCCGTGATCCACGTCGAGATGACGTATCGCGGGCAGTTGATCCTGATGTTCGCCCCCGAAGGCGCCTACGGTTCGCACGCGCAGACGCCGAAAAGCACGGGCCTGATGGCGCCGCAATCGTTCTATCTCTACGTCGACGATGTAGACGCCACGTTCGCACGTGCGATAGCGGTTGGCGCGAAGCCGCTGATCGAACCGCAAGACCAGTATTGGGGCGACCGTTTTGCGCAGTTCGAAGACCCGGACGGGTATCGCTGGGCAATCGCCCGGCATTTGAATTAGGCTCAGAGCGTCGCGTTCTGGATTGTTCGCCGAATCTTGAACGTTGAACGTTGATCAGGTAACGCTCAAGCATCCATCACTTTCCTGCCCGCGCGCTTCACAGCGTCCGGGCGAGTCACTTCATGCCACGTTTTTTTGTTGCCAGTCCGCTCGTCGCGGGCGAATTAATGTCCTTGCCGGACGATGTCGTCCGCCATGTTCACGTCCTGCGCCTGCAATCAGACGATACCGTTCACCTGTTCAACGGCTCGGGCGGTGAATATCGCGCGCGACTGGTTGAGATCGGGAAGCGGACGGCGATCGTGCAACTCGATGAATTCATCGACCGCGAAGCGGAGCCGCCGTATCGAATCACGCTGGCGCAAGGTGTGGCGGGCGGCGACAAGATGGATTGGCTGATCGAGAAGGCGGTGGAACTGGGGGTGTCATCCGTCGTCCCGCTCACTGCCGAGCGCGGCGTGGTGAGGCTATCGGGCGAACGCGCGGCGCGTCGGCAAGGGCATTGGCAGGCGTTGGTGCGCGCCGCGTGTGAGCAATGCGGAAGAAATCGGGTGCCGGACGTAGCGGTGCCTCAGGACCTGGATAAATGGCTCGGCAACCTGCCGCCCGCTGAAAACGGCGAGTTGCGGCTGCTGCTCTCGCCGCGAGCCCAGCTTGGGTTTGCCTCTTTGCCAACGAGCGCGCCCACCGCACCGGTGACCATCGCGATCGGGCCGGAAGCCGGATTTTCGCCGGCAGAGGAAGCGGCTATCGTCGATGCCGGTTTTGCCACTCTGGGTCTCGGACCCCGCGTCTTGCGCACGGAAACGGCCGGTATAGCAGTCCTTGGTGCGCTCGCCGCGCGCTGGGGCGGATGGTGACTTGACCGCCGCCTTGCTGCGATCCATCCCAAGTAAAACGAAAAAAGCCAGTCAGCGCCTGCGTTCAACAGACGACGACCGGCCTTCCAACTTCTTTGTGCCGACAAGGACGCAGCGCTTCGCGTGCGGAACCAGGTCCGGAACTTAAGCGCTTAGCGCTTACCTTCAGGCAAACGGCTCAGGCAAACGAGTAAAACACCCTGAACGCCACACGCCGCTCCGCCCAGAATTCCGACGCTTCACGAAACACGTCGAGCAAGGTCTCACGCCCTTCCTTGTCGAATTTCTGCGCAACTGGCAGCGCCTCCAGCACGATCACGAAACCCGGCTGCGAACCGGCTTTGTGCACGAGGTCGGTGAGACTGTCGTAGAGCGCGTCGTAGTTCTTCCCGAAGTGCTTGGGAAACAAAAAAGACGTGGCGATCGTTTCGAGCACTTCCTGCTTGCTCTGGGCCTGGCCGCAATAGGCGTAGAGAAAATGCTGACCCAGCTTGCTCGCTTCGTCGGCGAGATCCTGAACCCTGAAAGCGCGGATCGACTGCACGATATTCGATCGTACCGTCTTGAAAAGACTCATAGACCCCTCGTCCAATGATGACAGCGCCGCGCTCTGTTCGTCGTCGGGTCGATTTCCTTCTGTCGTGCGGAGTTGCAAAACTCGCTGGAACACGTTGCCATCGCCGGCGAAAAAATCACCCGCGACACCGTTGTCGTGCGCGTAGATGTTGTCGCTCATGCCGTTCATCCCGAAGTTAATCCCGCAATGCGTTTAAAACTCACGTAATGGTCGTCGGTATAGAAGCAGTTGTCGATCTGCCGACGGGCCCCGCCACATACGATCCGACGTGCACCGCGATCGCGGGCGCGCGGCGTAGGAACGGTGTATTCGTGGTAAAAGCCGCGTGGGTGCGGCGGCAGCATACGCTCGCGGTTGCCGAACACAATGCCGTCTTTCTCATACGGAAACGGCCCGCCAGCCTCGATCCGCCGCAGCGTCACAATGGCCTGTTTCGGCAATTGTGCTGCGTCGACGGTTGTCTGCGACGGTTCCGAACCCGTTGATGCGGCATCGCGCCAGCTCTCTGCGCGCGGATCGCTTTTCAGCTTGTCCTTGTCTTGCAACACGTGCGGCGGCGGCGCCTGCGACGCTCCTGCTGAGGCGTTCGCGGCCGGGCTTTGGACATCTGGCCCGCTTTTCCCGCAGCCGCTCAGCACCAAAGAAAGCGCCACGATGAACCCACAAAACCACGCGCGCTTCACGAAACCCATCCCCGCTTTGAACCCAGAAATATGACGACCATGAAAGACGTAAGGGTATCGCTAATGACACCGGGAATCAACGTTGGTTCGGAAGATGCCCGTTTTTCAGGCGCTTTTTGCCTCGCATCTGACCGTTACATGCGGCTCGCCAGCGCTTTTTCATTGATGATCTAAAAATAGGCCTCGATCACATTTAAGACCAATCTGAGATATTTTTATCTTTTTTTGGATAATAATAACTTCATGCATGGTTTGGGGAGTGGAACCAGCGTCGCCTCTCTCGAGAAACTCCCACGGTGTAAGAACCGGCACCATCGCTGTTTGGAGGAGAAAGCAAATCCCCTTGCATGCCTCATGGCGTGCCGGATCATCCGGCACGCTTTTTTTTCGTGACGGCGCCCGACGTGACCTTCAGGAATCCGATCATCAAGGCGATCGTAAATCCGACCAACCACTGCAACTAAGCGGTGCGATCGTCGCGAAAATGAAAAAGAGGGATTGCGACCACCTGTCGCAATCCCTCTTTCTATTTCTGCAATCCCTTTTCCCGGAGTTCTACTCGAACCCGCCGGCGCTGCACGGGTTCAGGTCCGGTGGATTTCAGCTCAGTGAGCTTTGAATCCCGAGCTTTGAACCGTTACCGCGCCACGGCGGTGGCATCCGCCACCAGCAACGCCGTCATGTTGACGATCCGGCGCACCGTAGCTGACGCCGTCAGTACATGCACGGGTTGAGCCGCGCCCAGCAGCATCGGCCCAATGGCGATGTTATTGCCGGCTGCCGTCTTCAACAGGTTGTACGAAATATTCGCGGCATCAATATTCGGCAGTACGAGCAAATTCGCGTCGCCTACCAGCGTTGATTCCGGCAGGACTTCGCGGCGCAGATTGGCATCCAGCGCTACGTCGCCGTGCATTTCGCCGTCGACGTCCAGATCCGGCGCACGCTCGCGCAACAATGCCAGCGTGTCGCGCATCTTGATGGCCGTCGGCGCATTGCTGGTACCGAAGTTCGAATGCGACAGCAGTGCGATCTTCGGCACGATACCGAAGCGGCGCACTTCTTCCGCCGCCATGATCGTGATCTCGCACAGCTGCTCGGGGGTCGGGTCCACGTTCACGTGCGTGTCCACAATGAAGATCTGCCGGCCTGGCAGCACCAGCGCATTCATGGCCGCATAGACGCTGCAACCTTCCTTCTTGCCGATCACCTGATCGACGAAATGCAGATGCCGGTGTGTCGTGCTGATCGTGCCGCAAATCATGCCGTCCGCTTCGCCCTTCTTGACCAGCATCGCGCCGATCAGCGTGGTGCGGCGGCGCATCTCCAGCTTCGCCATTTGCTCGCTAATACCCTTCCTGGCCATCATGGTGTGATACGTCTGCCAGAAGTCGCGATACCGCTCGTCGTGATCCGTATCCACCACCGTGAAGTCCACGCCAGCGGTCAAACGCAAGCCGTACTTCGTGATGCGCTGCGCGATCACAGCCGGCCTTCCGATCAGGATCGGCTTCGCGATCTTCTCGTCCACCGCGATCTGCACCGCGCGCAGCACGCGCTCCTCTTCACCCTCGGCGAACACGATGCGCTTCTTCTCCGGCGCCACGCTGCGTGCGAGCTGGAACACGGGCTTCATGGTCGTGCCGCTGTGATAGACGAACTGCTGCAGATGCTGTTCGTACGCGTCCATGTCTTCAATAGGACGCGTGGCCACACCTGAATCCATGGCGGCCTTGGCCACGGCCGGCGCAATCTTCACGATCAAGCGCGGGTCAAACGGTTTCGGAATCAGGTACTCGGGACCAAACGACAGGTCCTGAATGCCGTAGGCGGTTGCGACGATATCGCTTTGTTCCTGCCGTGCCAGTTCCGCGATCGCGTTCACCGCGGCAATTTCCATCTCGCGCGTGATCGTGCTCGCGCCCGCGTCGAGCGCGCCGCGGAAAATGAACGGGAAGCACAGGACGTTATTGACCTGGTTCGGATAATCCGTACGGCCGGTGGCAAGCACTGCGTCCGGACGAACTTCCAGCGCGAGTTCCGGCAGGATTTCCGGCGTCGGGTTGGCGAGCGCGAGAATCAGCGGCTTTTGCGCCATGCCCTTGACCATCTCCTGCTTCAACACGCCGCCAGCGGACAGGCCGAGGAACACGTCGGCGCCTTCCATCACGTCGGCGAGCGTACGCGCCGAGGTTTCGCGCGCAAACCGTTCCTTGTCCGGGTCCATCAGTTCCACGCGGCCCTTGTAGACCACGCCGGCCAGGTCGGTCACCATGATGTTTTCGAGCTTCATGCCGAGTTCAACCAGCAGGTCCAGACAGGCCAGCGCTGCGGCGCCCGCGCCCGAGGCGACCAGCTTCACTTCTTCAATCTTCTTGCCGACCACGACCAGGCCGTTGGTAACAGCGGCCGCGACCACGATCGCCGTGCCGTGCTGGTCGTCGTGGAACACCGGGATCTTCATGCGCTTGCGGCATTCGCGCTCAACGATGAAGCAATCCGGGGCCTTGATGTCTTCCAGGTTGATGCCGCCGAACGTGGGTTCGAGCGCGCAGATTACGTCGACGAGCTTCAGCGGGTCCATCTCGTTCAGCTCGATGTCGAACACGTCGATACCGGCGAACTTCTTGAATAGCACTGCCTTGCCTTCCATGACCGGCTTCGACGCGAGCGGACCGATATTGCCGAGCCCGAGCACCGCCGTGCCGTTCGTCACGACGCCGACCAGGTTGCTGCGCGCGGTAAAACGCGCGGCATTCAGCGGATTGGCGACGATTTCCTCGCACGCGAAAGCCACGCCCGGTGAATACGCCAGCGCGAGATCGCGCTGGTTGATCATCTGCTTGGTGGGGGCAATCGCGATTTTGCCGGGAGTGGGAAACTCGTGGTAATCGAGCGCGGCTTCGCGGAGTTTGGCTTTGGCGCTATCAGCAGGAGTGGTCATGAGGCGTCTGGCTTTAGGCGAGATTAGAATAGAAGTTCGAACGCATTGTAGCGCCAATCAACGGGCTCTCCGGATGGCAATACCGGCTATTCACAGCACATAGCCCATTCGGACAAGGCCTGGAAAAGCAGCATGACCGCTAAGCCGGCAGCGGGTTCACGCCACAAAATTCCCTTATTGAGATGAAACGCGCGTCAACAGGCGCGCATCGTCCCCAACTCTCCCCCGACATTGCCGGATCGCCGATGCTCTCAGAGTTTTCCCTGATCGAACGATATTTCTCCCAGCCCGCCGCCGCGTTTGGGGCGCCGGACGACGAGCCGAAGGCGACGCTTGGCATAGGTGACGACTGCGCGTTGCTCGCCCCGAAGCACGGACAGCACTTGGCGATCTCCACCGATATGCTCGTGTCAGGCCGCCATTTTTTCCCCGATGTCTCCCCGTGGGCGCTCGGTTACAAGGCGCTGGCGGTGAACTTGTCGGACCTTGCCGCCATGGGCGCGAAGCCGCGCGCGTTCACCCTGGCGTTGTCGATGCCGACAGCCGATGAAAGCTGGCTCGAAGCGTTCAGCGGCGGTCTTTTCGATATGGCCAATCAGCACGGCTGCGAACTGATTGGCGGCGATACAACCAGCGGCCCGCACGTGTGCATCAGCATCACCGTGTTCGGCGATGTCCCGGCTGGGGAGGCGCTGCGACGCGATTCCGCGCGCCCGGGCGATGACATCTGGGTGTCCGGCGTGCTGGGCGGCGCGCGTGCCGGGCTGGGTATTCGCCGCGGCGAATGGTCGATGAAAGATCCTGCCGACGAAGCCGTCGCAATCAAGGCGCTCGAACAGCCGGAACCGCGCGTGGCGCTCGGCATCGCGTTGCGGGGTATTGCGCACGCCGCGCTCGATATCTCCGACGGTCTTGCCGGCGACTTGTTGCATATCCTGAAGCGCTCGAACGTGCGGGCAACTGTGAATATCGATCAGATACCGCGCTGCGCCACGCTCGCCGCCCTGCCCGACGCCTCGCAGGTGCATTGCATTCTCGCGGGTGGCGATGACTACGAACTCTGCTTCACCGCGCCGGTCGCCGTCAGGGCCGAAATCGAGCGCGTGGGAACGGTGCAGAAAGTTTTGTTGACGCGTATCGGTACAATCGAGGGTCCGGCCGCCGAGGGACGAGCGGCCATCGACTGGCGCGACAACACTGGTCCGGTTTCTTTGTCAGACACGGGCTTCGACCATTTTCATGCAGACTGATCCGATCATCGACACAATCGACGACACACCACGCCCGAAACCATCGCGCCGCACGAGCGCGCGCTTCATGCTGTCGCATCCGCTGCATATCTTGTCGCTTGGCTTCGGCAGCGGTTTGTCGCCGATCGCGCCCGGCACCGTCGGCACCTTGTTCGCGTGGGTGTCGTTCGTGGTCTTCAACCCGCACCTGACGGTCGCCGAATGGGCCGTGCTGATTGCAGCGGGGTTCGTGGCCGGCTGCTGGTTCTGCGGTTTCACGGCGAAGAAAATGGGCATTTCCGATCCATCGCCGGTGGTGTGGGACGAGATCATCGCGTTCTGGCTGGTGTTGCTGTTCGTCACGCCGGCCACCTTCACCGGGCAGTTGTGGGCATTCATCGTGTTCCGTTTCTTCGACATGGTGAAACCGCCGCCCATCAGTTATTTCGACCGCCGGCTGAAAGGCGGTTTCGGCATCATGTTCGACGATATTGCCGCTGCGTTTTTCACGCTGCTCGTGATCGCGCTATGGCGCATGACCATTTGATTTCCGTCTTGCCTGCATCTCCCGTTTCCGAGCGCCCCTTCCCGAGGCTTTGCCATGGCTACCGATAAAGTCGTCCACCAACTCGCCATCCGTGCCGGCAACAAACTGCGCGACGAGCGGCTGATGCTCGCGACCGCCGAGTCGTGCACCGGCGGAATGGTCGCCGCGGCCATGACCGATATTTCCGGCAGCAGCGTGTGGTTCGAGCGCGGCTTCGTCACCTATTCGAACCTGGCGAAGACCGAGATGATCGGTGTGCCGGCCGACCTGATCGATCGCCACGGCGCGGTCAGCGAACCCGTTGCCAAAGCCATGGCAGAAGGCGCATTGAGGAACAGCCGGGCGCAGGTATCGCTATCGATTACCGGCGTGGCCGGACCGGGCGGCGGCACGGAAACGAAGCCCGTCGGCATGGTGTCTTTTGCATGGAGCAACCGCTTGCATACGGCGGTGGAAACACAGCAATTCAAGGGCGATCGCGAGCAGATTCGCACCCAGGCGGCGGCGCACGCGCTGCGCGGTTTGCTGGAACTGTTGGAACGCAGGGAACGGTGAGTAGACGGTGATCGAGCGGATGGCGGCAAGACAGGGTGAGACAGGAACGGCCATGCACGGACGGGGTTGCTGATGCCGGCGTTTGCGTACGACACGGCTCAAATCATCAAATGGCTCGGCTCGCATACCGTGGCCAAGGCACGCGGTTATGTGGACGAAGTAACGCGCCTGCACTGGGACGAAGACGTCCTGCGCGCCACCGTTCAAGGAACGCAACGCCAGCCTTATTCCGTAGAGGTGATGTTCAACGATCACAATGGCGCGCTGTCGGCGCAAGGCCATTGTTCGTGCCCGGTCGGATTCGGCTGCAAGCACGCAGCCGCCGTATTGCTCGCGAGCGCCACGGACAGACCGCGCGAATCCGAAACCGTGCGCCCTGAAGTGGCGGGCTGGCTTGAAGGATTCCGCTCGCGGTTCGCCTCCACTCGCAGCAACTCAGCAAAAAAGCCCGGTGATTCTGGGGGCGCGCTGGCGCTTGTTTATGTACTGGGAACGTCGCGCGTCATGCGCACCGCCGAAGTCGCGCTGCATAAGGTGCGGCTGAGTCCGGACGGCTCGTTCCAGACGCTTGACCGGCCCTGGACGAATCTGGACGCGGCGCTTGTCAAGCAGCCGAAGTTCGTGAGCGATGAAGACATGACCATCGTGCGGGGGCTCGTCATTGGACGCTCCCGCAACGATTTCGGTGGCTTCGGGCTGCACGGCGAAGAAGGCGCGGACCTGATGCAGCGCATGCTGGCAACAGGACGGTTGTTCAGCGCCATGCCGGCCGACCACGACGCCTCGGAGCCGCGCCGGCCGCTGCGCGAAGGTGAGCAACGGCCGGGACGAATCGAGTGGACGCCCGATCCGGACGATCGCGTGCATCCCGTGCTGCAAACCGACCCGCCCGCCACGTTGGTCATTCCCACCGAACCGCTGTGGTTCGCCGACACGCAAACGGGTGAAGCGGGCGTCGTCGAAATGCCGCAACCCGCGCGGCAACTGGCCGATTATTTATCGATGCCGCCTATCTCGCTTGCCGAAGCGCCGCTGGTCAGCGCGATGCTGCGTGAGGTCGACTCCGATCTGCCTCCGCCGCCGGAGCCCGAATCGCTGAACGTGCATATTGTCGATACGGAACCGGTGCCGGTGCTCCTGCTCGATACACGGCCCGTCAACAGCAGTTGGCGGTCACGCGACGAGCGCACCGCGGCGAACGTGCTCGACTTTGCCCTAGTGAGTTTCGATTACGACGGTTTCAGCATCGATCCCACGCGCGCCACCACGGTCATGCGCGCCGCGTCCGGTGAGATGGTTCAGGTGAGGCGCCGTCACGACGTGGAAGCGCGCTACCTGGCCTCGCTCTACGATCTTGGCTTCCGCCAGATTCCCTCGCATCAGCGTTTTGGACCCAAGCCCATTCCCAATGGCGTGCTCGGCTTGCCCGTGCCCGACGCGTGGGCCGTGTTCACCAACGACGCGTTGCCCGAGTTACGCGAGAGCGGCTGGCGCGTGAGCATGTCGCCGGAATTTCGCTTCGACTTCATTGAGATCGACGACATCCAGGGCACCGCGCGCCAGGGAACCGACGGCTGGTTCGACCTGGAACTCGGCATTGCCGTGGGCGATCGGAGCGTTCGGCTCGAACCGCTTCTGGCTGACCTGTTCCAGCGTGACCGGCGCTGGCTGGCAGGCGCAATAGACTCAATACACGACGACGAAGGCATCGAGCTCAAGACCGATCTTGGCGAACGGCTGCGAGTGCGGGCGTCGCGGATCAAGCCGGTGGTGCGGGTACTGATCGATCTCTTCGATACCCTCGGCACACATCCGCTGCGCGTCTCCGAACAGGACGCCGGGCGGCTGGAAGCACTCAGCGACACCGGCCGTTGGGAGTTTCACGGCGATCTTTCCATTCGCGAGCTTGCTCAACGTTTGCAAGAAGGCCCGGGGCTTCGGGAAGTGCCCGTGCCGCATGGCTTGAATGCCGAGCTTCGGGTGTATCAGCGCGAAGGGCTCAACTGGATGCAGTATTTGCGCGAGCGCAATCTGTCGGGCGTTCTCGCCGATGACATGGGCCTCGGCAAAACCGTGCAGGCGCTGGCGCACATCCTGGTCGAGAAGGAGTCGGGACGGCTGGACCGGCCGGTGCTGGTGGTCTTGCCGACCACGCTGGTTCACAACTGGTGTGAGGAAGCGAAAAAGTTCGCACCAGATTTGAGGGTGCTGGATCTGCATGGCCCGCAGCGCAAGGAACGTTTCGATCAGATTGACGAGCACGATCTCGTGCTGACCACGTACCCGCTGCTGTGGCGCGATCAGGCGATGTTGTCGCTGCACGAATACCACCTGCTGATCCTTGATGAAGCGCAGATAGTAAAGAACGTCGCGACCAAGGCCGCGAAGGGTATCCGCGATTTGCGCGCGCGGCATCGGCTGTGTCTGACCGGCACGCCGTTGGAAAACCACTTGGGTGAGTTGTGGGCGCAATTCGATTTCTTGCTGCCCGGCTTCCTTGGCACGCAGAAAGATTTTACGAAGCGTTGGCGCACGCCGATCGAAAAATACGACGATCCAGTGCGGCGCGATTTGCTGGTTCGCCGGATTCGGCCGTTCATGCTGCGTCGAAGGAAGGATGAGGTCGCGAAGGAATTGCCGCAGAAAACGACCATTGTGCGGACCGTGGCGCTCGAGGGTGCGCAACGTGATCTGTACGAGACCGTGCGCATCGCGATGCAGGAAAAAGTGCAGATGGCGGTGGCGGACCAGGGATTGGCGCGCAGCCATATTGTCGTGCTCGAGGCGTTGCTCAAGTTGCGGCAGGTTTGCTGCGATCCGGCGTTGGTAAAGCTGGCGCGAGCCGGGCGTGTGGAGGAGTCGGCGAAGCTCGATTTGTTACTCGATATGCTGCCGGAGCTGCTTGAGGAAGGGCGTCGGGTGCTGCTGTTTTCGCAGTTCACGGGGATGCTGGCGATTATTGCTGCCGCGCTCGATAAAGCCGGACTTCCCTACGTCACGTTGACGGGAGATACGACTGA
This sequence comes from Caballeronia sordidicola, assembly GCF_002220365.1. Lineage (GTDB taxonomy): Bacteria > Pseudomonadota > Gammaproteobacteria > Burkholderiales > Burkholderiaceae > Caballeronia > Caballeronia sordidicola_C. The sequence goes on from NZ_MTHB01000003.1 coordinate 35,476, forward strand.
TCGGATTACGCCGGTGACGCGTTTTCAGGACGGGGAGGTACCGTTGTTCCTGATCAGCCTGAAGGCGGGGGGCGTGGGATTGAACCTGACCGCCGCGGACACGGTGATTCATTACGATCCGTGGTGGAATCCGGCGGCGGAAAATCAGGCGACGGACCGGGCGCATCGGATTGGGCAGTTGAAGCCGGTGTTTGTCTACAAGCTGATTGTGGCGGGGAGTATTGAAGAACGGATTGTGGCAATGCAGGGCCGCAAAGCCGCTCTCGCCGATAGTATTTTGCGTGAGGACGCGGCCGGAGCAGCGAAGTTTTCTGCCGAGGATATTGAGGCGTTACTCGCGCCAATGCCGGCGGTTTGAGTTCGCTGTTCTTTAGCGCCGGTGGTTTCCATCGGCGCTAAAGAAGATTTAGACCACGACAGTCTGAGCTTCGCCGGGAAGCGAATCACGTACTACGCCGATCGACCAAACCTGTTCGCCAGCCGCCGACAAAAGCCCCGTCGCGGCTTCAGCGTCGCCAGCGGCCACCACCACGACCATCCCGATCCCGCAGTTGAACACCCGATGCATTTCCGCGTCAGCCACACCGCCATGCTTCTGCAGCCACGAGAACAACGGCGGCAGCGGCCACGCCCGGTGATCCAGCTCAACCGTCAGGCCATCGCGCAGAACCCGCGGAATGTTTTCAACCAGCCCGCCGCCGGTGATGTGCGCCATCCCCTTGACGGCCATCTGCGACATCAGCGACAACAACGGCTTCACGTAAATATGCGTCGGCGCCATCAAGGCGTCGGCGAGCGAACGGCCATCGAAATCGGCATTCAGGTCAGGCTGCGCGCGCTCGATAATCTTGCGCACCAACGAATACCCATTTGAATGGATGCCGGAAGAAGCAAGGCCCAACACGACGTCGCCCGGCTGAATGGTCGAACCATCGATAATCTTGCTCTTCTCAACCGCGCCCACCGCAAACCCGGCGAGATCGTACTCACCGTCCGGATACATGCCGGGCATTTCAGCGGTTTCACCGCCAATCAACGCGCAACCAGCCAGCTCGCAACCCTGCGCAATCCCTTGCACCACGGTCGCCGCCGTATCCACGTCCAGTTTGCCGCAGGCGAAATAATCGAGGAAAAACAACGGCTCAGCACCCTGCACCAGGATGTCGTTGACGCTCATGGCGACCAGATCCTGGCCAACCGTGTCATGCTTGTTCAGTTGAAAAGCCAGCCGCAGCTTCGTACCCACGCCATCCGTGCCGGAAACCAGCACTGGCTCTTTGTATCGTTTAGGTACTTCAAACAGCGCGCCGAATCCGCCAATTCCGCCCAACACGCCGTCGCGCATGGTTTTCTTTGCAAAGGGCTTGATCCGGTCGACAAGCGCGTCGCCGGCATCGATGTCCACGCCCGCGTCGCGATAGGACAAACCTTGGGCATCTGAGGCGGATTTTGGTTGATTCATGGGGGATCGGCGAGAAGGTCGGTAAAATGAGATTTTAACCGATGCCAGCCGCCCGGCCGGATTTCTCGCAGTTCGCGGCCCTGACTCCGAAAGAGCGCACCAAACCCTTTTCGAGACTCGCGCCCATCCGGCTGGAAACTCGACCTTGCGCTCAACGCCTTTCGCCACGGCATAAACCGGGTATCGGCCAAGCTGAGCGCGCTGCTTTTCAAGATACGCCCTGACGGAACCGATTGCCCGTGCAACGCCAACTGACGCTCGATCTCGGCACGCCGCCGCTCGCCACCTTCGATAATTTTTTCGCCGCCGGCAACCACGAACTGGTGACGCGTCTGCGCGAACTCGACGGTGCGCTCGCAGCCGGCCCCGTAGCCGACCGGACCTTCTACGTCTGGGGCGAAGCGGGCAGCGGCCGCAGCCATCTGCTCCAGGCGCTGGTGCACGAAGCGAACGGCCGGGCGCACTTCCTGAGCCCGCAAGCGCCGCTGGCCGCGTTCACCTTCGACCCGAAAGTCAGCGTCTACGCCATCGACGACTGCGAGCGGCTCTCAGGCGCGCAGCAAATCGCGCTTTTCAACCTGTTCAACGAGGTGCGCGCGCATCCGGCCAGCGCGCTGGTCGCAACGGGCAATGTGGCGCCGCTGGGGTTATCGGTGAGAGAAGATCTGCGCACGCGCCTCGGCTGGGGACTTGTATTCCAGCTCACGCCCCTCTCCGACGAAAGCAAGGCCAGCGCGCTGAAACACGCGGCGCGCGAGCGCGGCATCGCGCTCGCCGACGACGTCCCTGCCTACCTGCTCACGCATTTTCGACGCGACATGCCCAGCCTGATGACCTTGCTCGATGAACTCGACCGCTTTTCGCTGGAACAAAAGCGTGCCGTGACACTGCCGTTATTACGCACGATGCTCGCCGCAAAAGAGGACGATGCACCGCGCCCGCAGACCGAGCTTTTCTAGCCGTTTTTCAAGCCCCTTTTTAGGCCCCTTTTCAAGCCCCTTTTCAAGCCGATCACTCCACCGCGAGCAGCCAGCGAACGCTTCCACCCGCTTCAAGTAAAATGCGCTCCCATGAACCTAGCCCTTTTTGATCTCGATCACACGCTCATCCCGACAGACAGCGACCACGAATGGGGTCGCTTCATGGCGAAGCTCGGCATTGTCGACGCCGCGAAGTTCGCGAAGCAAAACGACGCGTTCTACGAAGATTACAAAGCTGGCACGCTCGACATCCACGCGTACCTGAGCGCCCAGCTTTCACCGCTCGCCAAGCATCCGCGCGCTCAACTGGACGACTGGCACGCGCAATTCATGCGCGAAATCATCACGCCGGCCATTGCTCCAGCGGCACTGGAACTCGTGCGCAAGCATCAAGATGCCGGCGATCTCTGCTGCCTCGTCACCGCCACGAACGCGTTCATCACGGCGCCGATCGGCCGGGCGTTCGGGATTGAAGCGTTGATCGCGTGCGAGGTCGAAACGGTCGACAATATCCCCAACGGCGAGCTGACCGGCCGCGCAACAGGCACGCCGAGCTACCGCGAGGGCAAGATCGTGCGCACCGAAGCGTGGCTCGCGTCCTTGGGGAAAAGCCTGAACGACTTCGAACACAGCTACTTCTACAGCGACTCGCACAACGACATTCCTCTACTCGAGAAAGTCACCGACCCGATCGCGACCAATCCCGACGACACCCTGCGCGCGCATGCGCAGGTCCGGGGCTGGCGCATCCTGGAAATCTTCTCCCCACGTGATTAAAAAACTCATCCGCAAGCTGTTCGGCCAGGAAAGCGCCAAAGAAGAGACCCCGGCAACCGCCCCGCTCTCCGACGATGTAAAACCCGCCCGCAAGAGCACGCGCAAGAAAGCGGCGCCCGCCGTGGCGAAACGCGATCCCAACGTGCCGGTGATCCTGGCGGCGGACGTGCACGGCATCGACCCGGCGCTGATCTCGAAGAACGCCATTCGCGTGACTGACGGCCTGCAGCAAGGCGGGCATCGGGCGTTTATCGTGGGCGGCGCCGTGCGCGACCTGCTGCTGAACGTGGCGCCGAAGGATTTCGACGTTGCAACAGACGCCACGCCCGACCAGGTGCAGAAGCTGTTCCGGCGCGCGCGCATCATCGGCCGGCGGTTCCAGATCGTGCACGTGCAGTTCGGGCAGGACATCATCGAGACATCTACATTTCGCGCGCTCGTCGATACCCCCGCCGACGCACCCCCCTCACCGCCGCCGCCCCGCCTGCGACGCGGCGAGATGGACACGCGCACGCATGCCGTGGATGCCAGCGGCCGCGTGCTGCGCGACAACGTGTGGGGCGAGCAGCACGAAGACGCCACGCGCCGCGACTTCACGATCAACGCCATGTATTACGATCCGGCCACGCAGACCGTGCTGGATTATCACGACGGCATGGCCGACATCCGCGCGCGTTTGCTACGCATGATCGGTGACCCCGCTACGCGATATCGCGAAGATCCGGTGCGCATGCTGCGTGTCGTGCGTTTTGCAGCGAAGCTCGGCTTCGAGATCGAGCCCGCCACGCGCGCACCGATCGCGGAACTGGCCTACCTGATCAGCAACGTTCCCGCAGCACGTCTCTTCGATGAAATGCTCAAACTGCTGCTCTCAGGTCACGCGCTCGCGTGCCTGACGCGGCTGCGCGCGGAAGGTTTGCATCACGGCGTGTTGCCGCTGCTCGACGTGATTTTCGAATCGCCACATGGGGAGAAATTCATCACGCTCGCGTTGACCAATACAGACGAACGCGTGCGCGCCGGCAAAGGTGTATCACCCGGTTTCCTCTTCGCCACGCTGCTCTGGAACGACATGCAGACGCGCTGGGAGCAGTTCACGGCCGCCGGTGAATTCCCCGTGCCCGCGCTGCATCGCGCGATGGACGACGTGCTCGACATGCAGACCGAAAAACTCGCTATCCACAAGCGGTTTTCATCGGATATGCGGGAGATATGGGGTCTGCAACTTCGGCTCGAAAAACGCTCGGGCAGAAGCGCGATGAAGCTGCTGGAACACCAAAGGTTTCGGGCGGGTTATGATTTCCTCCTGCTGCGATGCGAATCCGGCGAACTGGATGCATCGGTTGGTCAGTGGTGGACGGATTTCATCGAGGGGGACGCTGCCGCGCGAGAGTCACTGCTTTCGCAAGGCGGGAAGGACCGGGCACCTGTCAAGAAACGACGGCGGCGTAGCAGCAACGCCAAAAGCCGCAGGCCGGGTGACGGAATGGAGGGCGGCGCGAGCACCGTAGAAGAAGGGTCAGCTCGCGACAATCGCGAAGAGCGTGACGTACGTGACGTACGTGACGTACGTGATGTGCGGTATGGCGACGAAAGCGGTGGCCAGCGCGACGATTGACACGGACTGTGCGCGTTTTAATTAATCAACGCGCGTGAGTCATGTTTCGCCGAACGACAGTCGTAGGATTCATGCCATGACGGTAGCTTATCTGGGCCTGGGCGCAAACCTTGGTGACGCGCGCCAGACTCTGAAAGACACAGTGGTGTGTCTTGCTCAGCAACACACGATCACCGTGCTCGCGAAATCGAGCCTCTATCGCACTGCGCCCGTGGACGCCGGTGGCGACGACTACTTCAATTACGTCGTCAAGATCGATACCACGCTGACCGCGCGCCAGTTGCTGCGGCTGTGCCACGGCATAGAAGGCCATTTCGGACGCGAGCGGCCATACAGGAATGCGCCGCGTACACTCGATATCGACATCTTGCTGTACGGCGATTCCTGCATTGAGGAAGCCGACCTCGTCGTGCCCCACCCCCGTCTCACCGAGCGCGCGTTTACACTCGTGCCGCTGGTCGAACTCGATCGCGATGTGGTCATTGCACAACGTGGCCGCGCCGATTCATTTCTCGCCTCGGTTCAGGATCAACGTATTGAAAAAGTAGCGACACATCAGTGCGCGCTATTCGCTTCCCGCTGCACTTCGCGACGCGAAGTCTAAAAATTGGCGACGCGAAGCCTTAAATCCCGCGACACGAAGCCTGAAAGGTGAATAGCCCATGAGCATGTCGCCCCTCACCGTCACCGCGCCGCAGTTGCGCCCGCCGCATCGGTATATCGCGATCGAAGGGCCCATCGGCGTCGGCAAGACCACGCTTGCACGCTTGCTCGCCGAACGCTGGTCGATGCGCACGCTGTTCGAGCGCCCGCAGGAGAACGTGTTTCTCGAGCGGTTTTATCGCGACAACACGCGTTACGCGCTGCCCACACAATTGCAGTTTGCGTTGCAGCGGGCGCAGCAAACGCAAGAGATCGCAGCGGCGCTGCTGGGCGCACCGGGGCCTCTCGGGCAAAACGCCAGTGCGCCGCTTATCACCGACTTCATCACCGATAAAACCGCGCTGTTCGCACGCCTCACGCTCCCCGACGACGAATTCGAGCTGTTCCGGGAGATCGCCAAGCGTATTGACACATCCGCGCCCGGGCCGGATCTGGTGGTGTACTTGCAGGCGAGTCCCGAGGTATTGTTCGCGCGCATTCAAAAGCGCGCAGTGCCGATGGAACTGCAGATTCCCGACGCGTATCTGCGCGCCCTCTGTGACGCCTACAATGACTTCTTTTATCACTACGACGCCACACCGCTGTTGACGGTAAACGCCGAGCATCTGAACCCGCTGGAATCGGACGCCGATCTGGCGCTGCTAGTCGATCGAATTGAAACCATGCGTGGGCGCAAGGAATTCTTTGTCAAGGGCACGTCACTTTAAGTCCGTCCGGCTTGCGCGTAGGCGCGCCGTCTCTTATCTAGTCGATGTGGAAATTTCCATGGCTTATTTGCAGGAAACCAGCCGCTCCGCGATCACCGTCCCGAAGCTCAGGACCATGCGCGAAGCCGGCGAAAAAATCACGATGCTGACGTGCTACGACGCGAGTTTTTCCGCGTTGCTGGATCGCGCGGGCGTCGATGTATTGCTGATCGGTGATTCGCTTGGAAACGTGCTGCAAGGGCATGGCACGACGCTGCCCGTGACGCTGGCCGATATTGCGTATCACACTGCAGCAGTCGCACGCGGCAACAAGAACGCGTTGGTTGTCGCCGATATGCCGTTCGGCACGGTTGGCTCACGCGAGGAAACCTATGCAAACGCCGTGGCATTGATGCGGGCGGGCGCGCAGATGGTGAAGATTGAAGGTGGAGAGTGGGTCGCCGATACGGTCAAGTTTCTCGTCGATCGCTCAATTCCCGTTTGCGGGCATGTCGGGTTGACACCGCAATCGGTGCACGCGTTTGGCGGGTTCAAGGTGCAAGGAAAAACCGACGCCGGTGCAGAGCAAATGCGCCGGGATGCCCTCGCATTTCAGAATGCCGGCGCGCAGTTGCTGGTGATCGAAGCGGTGCCTACGCTTCTGGCTAGCGAGGTGACGCAGCAGTTGGTCATCCCTACGATCGGCATTGGCGCCGGGATCGAATGTTCGGGCCAGGTGCTTGTGCTGCACGACATGCTCGGGATTTTCCCCGGCAAACGGCCGCGCTTCGTTAAGGATTTCATGCAAGGGCAGCCGAGTATTCTTGCCGCCGTCGAGGCGTATGTTCGCGCCGTCAGGGAGAAGACATTTCCCGGGCCGGAGCATACGTTTTAAGGGGCTTTTGCGGTTCTGTCAGAGGCGGCGTTTTTGTTCGTCACGCTTCCCTCTGCTTAATGCAAGCCCTTCAAACGCGCCGGCATCGCGCCGCGGAGCGCGTTGCAGATCATCAACGATTCCGCACCGTCCAGATCCTCACGCGTCAGCGTGCGTTCCTCGGCATCCAGCTCTTCGATCAAGACGCCACGCATCACGCCCGGCAACAATCCCGCGTCGAGCGGCGGCGTGTTCCAACAGCCATTGAGTCTCACGAACACGTTCGATCGCCCCCCTTCCGTCAACTCTCCGCGCTCGTTGAAAAACAGCATGTCGAACGCGCCTAGCGCTTCGGCCTCACGCCACGCGCGGTCATACTCTTCACGCGACGTCGTCTTGTGCCTGAGCAACGGATTATCCGCCGATCGCGCTGCGAAGCCATATTCCGATGCCACCAAAACGTCGACGATTGACGCCGCCAACGGCACGAGGGGCGCACTTGTCACGGTAATCTCACCGCTTTTGCTCAACGCAATCCGCAACCGATAACCCGCCTTCGCTTCGAAGCTCGCGCAGGACTCTTCAATACGTTTCTGCAGCCTCACCCGATCGAACGGAAAACCGCACCACTGCGCGCTCGCAGCCAGCCGTGCAAGATGCCGATCGCCATGACGAACCCCCTCTTCCCGCGTCGCAAAAGTTGTCTCGAAGAGCTGGAACCCCGGATCGGAGCCGGTCAGGAATTGAGCCTTCAATTCGCACTCCTCGAATTCATCGGCGGCAACGCTGTCAAGCACAATGCCCGCGCCCACGCCCATCCTGCCTCTGCCGTGCTGTATTTCAAGCGTCCGGATCGGCACCGACAAACAGAAGTTCTGGCTCTTATCCAGCCAACCGATCGCGCCCGTATAAATACCGCGCGGCGTGCTTTCCAGCGCATCGATCAGTTGCATCGTCTTGTGCTTCGGCGCGCCTGTGATCGAGCCGCATGGCATAAGCGCCCGAAGGATATGCGCGAAGGGGGTGCCGGGAAGCAACCGCGCTTCTACCGTCGATGTCATCTGCCAAACCGAGTTGTACGCCTCAACCGAAAACAAGCGCGGCACCTGCACGCTTCCCGTGACCGCGACACGCGACATGTCGTTGCGCAGCAAGTCCACGATCATCACGTTTTCGGCGCGATTCTTCGGATCGAGCCGCAGCCATTCCGGGTCCGCGCTGCGAGGCGCCGTGCCTTTCATCGGCCGCGCCTGCAGCACGTCGCCGTCGCGCTGAATGAACAACTCGGGTGAGCACGAGAGCACATCGCGTCCATCGGGCAGCGCAATCAACGCGCCGTATTGCACCGGCTGCCGCTCCCGCAGCCGTCGATACAAACCGACGACCGAACCAAAGACATCGAAGGCGAGACGGAACGTGTAGTTGATCTGATAAGAATCGCCGGCCTGCAAAGCGTCCTGAACGGCCGCGATGGCCTGCTCGAATGCATCGCCTGTCACGCTCTCTTCAACGTTCGCCACCCCCGCCACCGACGGCTGGTCAGCCAGGCCATTATCACGCGCGACAAGCCATTGATTCGCCTCTTCACGCGATAACAACGTGCACTCGCGGAACAACAAAAAGCGCAGCGCGGCATCGCCGGGCTGCGCTAACTGGAGGTTGCGGCCAAATTCGTAGTCTGCGAGCACGACGGCGTGCAGTCCGTCGCGCAGGTCTGCTTCAACACTCGCACACACTTGGTCGAGTTGCGCCGCATCATGACATGTGCGTTCGCGCAAGAAGCTGGCGTGAAGGCGACTCGACCGCCTTTCGGCGGTCGAGTCGCAATCGTCGAGCAGCGCGAAAACCTCGCTGCGTTGCTGCATGATCATTGCCTTAGTCGAAGGAGCCTTAGTCGAGGGAGCCTTAGTCGAAGAAACTCTTCACCCGATCGAACCAGCTCTTGCTTTGCGGGCTGTGACGCGCGCCGCCTTCCGTCAGTGAACGCTCGAACTGTTTGAGCAGATCGCGTTGCTGGTCGGTGAGCTTGACCGGCGTTTCAACCTGCACATGCACATAAAGGTCCCCGGCAATGCTCGAGCGCAATCCCTTGATACCCTTGCTGCGCAGCCGGAACGTCTTGCTCGACTGCGTGCCTTCCGGCACGGTGAAACTCGCGCGACCAGCAAGCGTCGGCACTTCAATCTCGCCACCAAGCGCCGCCGTAGTGAACGGAATCGGCATCTGGCAATGCAGGTCGTCGCCGTCGCGTTCGAACACCGAATGCTGCTTGATGTGAATCTCGACGTACAAGTCACCGCTCGGACCGCCGTTGATGCCCGGTTCGCCATTACCCGACGAGCGAATCCGCATGCCGTCGTCAATACCCGCCGGAATCTTCACTTCCAGCGTCTTCGTTTCCTTCACCTTGCCCGCGCCGTGGCAATGACCGCACGGCTCCGGAATGTGGCTGCCGGTGCCATGACACTTCGGGCAAGTCTGCTGGATGCTGAAAAAGCCCTGCGACATGCGCACAGTGCCTTGTCCCTGACAGGTCGGACAGGTTTCCGGCTTGGTCCCGGGCTTCGCGCCCGAGCCCTTGCAGATCTCGCAATTTACCCAGCTCGGCACGCGAATTTGCGTGTCGTAGCCATGTGCCGCCTGCTCCAGCGAAATTTCCATGCTGTAGCGCAAATCCGCGCCACGATAAACCTGCGGACCCGCACGCCCTCGACTGGCTCCCGCTGCGCCGCCGGCCGCCTGGCCAAAGATGTCGCCGAAAATATCGCCGAACGCATCGGCGAATCCGCCAAAACCTTGCTGGCCTGCACCGGCCATGTTCGGATCAACGCCGGCATGCCCGTACTGATCGTAGGCTGCGCGTTTTTGCGGATCCGAGAGCATTTCGTAGGCCTCTTTGACCTCCTTGAAACGCGCTTCCGAATCCTTGTTATCCGGATTGCGGTCGGGGTGATGCTTCATCGCAAGCTTGCGATAAGCCTTCTTGATTTCGTCGTCGCTCGCATTCTTCGCGACGCCCATAACCTCGTAGTAATCCCGTTTCGCCATATCGGTTCAGCGCCACCGCGCCTGATCGAAGATCAGGCGCGGCAGCTCCCTCTTGGATGCCTGGAGTCTTTCGACTCATGTGGTTCGTCGACGCCCGGCCTTCATGCATGATTCGCGCGATCAAAAGATGATCAACTCGCTTGGTCCATCCGCACGAAGCGCAGCGCCCTCTAAAAAAACAACGTGCCCGGGGAGCCATTTGGCTCGCCAGGCGCGCTCTTCGTCCGTACGCTCAGTCGCGCACAAGACATTTTTCGTCGCGGTCCCGTGCAAAGCCAACGTTGCACGGGACCGGTTCCTTCATCGACGAATCGCTGATGCGGTTCAATCGACTTAGTCCTTCTTCACTTCCTTGAAGTCGGCATCGACAACATCGTCGTGCTGCTCCGGCGCCGCTTGTGCACCGGCGCCGCCTGCCGCGCCCGCGCCACCTGCCGCACCCGCTGCTGCGCCCGCCGCACCCTGCGCTGCAGCCATGTCGGCGTACATCTTTTCGCCGAGTTTCTGCGACGCCGTTGACAGCGTTTCAATCTTCGCGTCAATCGCAGCCTTGTCAGCGGTGCTGCCCTTGAGCGCTTCTTCAAGATCCTTCAACGCCGCTTCGATCTGCTCTTTCTCAGCCGCTTCGATTTTGTCACCGTATTCAGCCACGGCCTTCTTCGTGCTGTGCACCAAGGCGTCGCCCTGATTGCGCGAGTCGGCCAGTTCACGCAGACGGTGATCTTCGTCGGCATTCGCTTCGGCGTCCTTCACCATCTTGTCGATCTCAGCGTCCGACAGGCCCGAGTTCGCCTTGATGACGATGCGGTTTTCCTTGCCCGTTGCCTTGTCCTTCGCGCCGACGTGCAAAATCCCGTTCGCGTCGATATCAAAGCTCACTTCGATCTGCGGCGTGCCGCGCGATGCCGGCGGAATGCCTTCGAGGTTGAACTCGCCCAGCAGCTTGTTGCCCGCTGCCATTTCGCGCTCGCCCTGGAACACCTTGATCGTCACGGCGCTCTGGTTGTCATCCGCCGTCGAATAAACCTGTGCGTGCTTGGTCGGGATGGTCGTGTTCTTGTTGATCATCTT
>NZ_MTHB01000136.1 GCF_002220365.1 Caballeronia sordidicola
CCCACCACCCCCACCTCCGCCCGGCCAAACCCTACCAGTGCGAACGAAAACCCTATAGCGAGGCTGCGGCCCGTGCCGCCGTATCGTAGAGGCCGGACGCATTTCGCAGCAGTTGCGCCGCCTCGCCTATCTGCTCGTTGGTCAGCCCGCTCTCCTTCAACGTGCTGATCAAACAACTCTCCCGCACCTCGCGGTACTTCGCGCACAACTCCCGCCCCGTCGGCGTTGCGGAAAAGAACACTTCCTTGCCCACTTTTTCGCTCTTCACGTATCCCCGCGCCATCAGCTTCTTAATGGCATAGCTGGCAACGTGCGTGTCCTCTATATTGAGAACAAAGCAGATATCGGCAATCTTTTTCTTCCGGTCACGATGGCTTACATGATGCAGCAGCGATACTTCCACCGCCGTCATGTCCTTTGCGCCCGCCGCCGACATGCATCGAACCATCCAGCGGTTGAACGCATTGCTGGCCATGATCAGGCCATATTCGAACTCGGACAACTCGGCGCTCGTTTCAGAGACGAGATGCTCTGACGAAACGATCTTGGTCGGATGACGGGGCATGGATATCTGTGCGGAACAATATGTCGGCGAGTGTAGCGTATCGAAAGAAATTCACCGCCACATCTAAATTCTTATTGATAATTTGTCGATAAATTATTGACAATGTACATTCCTGAGCTAGCGTCGAGACGGCTTCTCTTTCGCCTTTCGTTCAAGCGCGCGCTCGATTACCGGCAAAACCCAGCATGACACCACCCAAAATTCACCCACTCGGCGACACCGCGCTTGTATGCGAAGCGCCCCCGCCCGCCACGATCGAATGCCAGCGCCGAATGTGGGCGCTCGCCGACGCGGCGCGCCTGTGGCCGCACGTCGTGGAAGTCGTGCCGGGCATGAACAACCTGACGCTCGTCTTCGATCCCCTCCAGGCCGACCCCGCCGACCTCGCGAGCCGCATGAAAAACGCGTGGGAGCAAGCAGCGGAAGTCGAGGTGGGCACAACAGAAATCGAAATTCCCGTGCGCTATGGCGGCGCTGACGGACCCGATCTTGCCTCGCTGGCAAAGTCGCTCAACCTGAGCATCGATGAACTCGTGAAGCGGCATACCCAAGCCGACTACATCGTATTTTTCCTCGGCTTTCAGCCCGGCTTTGCCTACCTCGGCGGCCTCGATCCCACGCTGCACGCGCCACGTCACCCCAAACCGCGGCTGGAAGTGCCGGCGGGGTCGGTGGGTATCGGCGGGGAGCAGACGGGCATTTATCCGGCGGTGTCGCCCGGTGGCTGGCAACTGCTCGGACGCACGGATCTCAAGCTCTTCGATCCCGCCCGCCACCCGCCCACACTCATGCAACCCGGCGATCACGTGCGTTTTTCCGCGCTGGAGGTGCTCGCATGATCGACGTCATTCGCGCCGGCATGCTCTCCTCCGTGCAGGATCTTGGTCGCGCGGGGTATCGGCACCTGGGCGTCAGTTCGGGCGGCGCACTCGACGCGTTGTCGCTGGAAATCGGCAACCGGATCGTGGGCAACAAGCCGGATGCGGCCGGCATCGAACTGACGCTCGGACCCACCACCTTGCGCTTCACGCGCGCCACGCGCGTGGCAATAACAGGTACGGATTTCGCTGCAACGCTGGACGACAAACCTGTCTATTCGTGGTGGAGCCTGCCGGTCCAGGCCGGCCAGGAATTGACGCTGCGCGGCGCCAGGCACGGCATGCGCGGTTATGTATGCGTAGCCGGCGGTATCGACGTTCTGCCCATGCTTGGTTCCCGTAGCACTGACCTCGGCGCGTGTTTTGGCGGTCTCGGCGGCCGCGCGTTACGCGACGGCGACCGTTTGGCCACGGGCGTGCCGCAGCCGAACAAGAGCGTCGCGTTTTCATCGGCGGGAACGGCCTTTGGGGTTAAAGCGCCCGCGTGGTGCAAGTTCGTATACGTGGAAGAGCCGGTGCGGCGCGGCAAACACACGCCGGGCAATTCATGGTCGCTGCCGATCCGCGTGTTGCGCGGTCCCGAATACGAGACCTTCACGAAGACGGCCCAGCGCGACTTCTGGAACGAGGAATGGACGATCACGCCCAACAGTAACCGCATGGGTTTCCGGCTTGCCGGCACGGTCCTGGAACGCGGCGATAAAGCCGACCTGCTATCCCACGCCGTGTTGCCCGGCACGATTCAAGTACCGCCGAACGGTCAGCCGATTGTGCTGATGGGCGATGCCCAGACCACTGGCGGATATCCAAAAATAGGCTCGGTGATCAAGGCCGACCTGTGGAAGCTCGCGCAAGCGCGGCTCAACAGCGGTGTGCGCTTTATCGAAACAACGGCGGAAGCCGCGCGTCATGCGCTGGCGGAAGAGCGCATGTATGTGAAACAGGTCGAATCGGCTATCGCGATGCACGCGGAACGCCTCGGCCGGTGAGTGAACAAGGAACGAAGATGGAAATCGATCTGAACGCCGATCTCGGCGAAGGCATGGGCACCGACGAAGCACTGCTCGATCTCGTGAGCTCCGCGAATATTGCTTGCGGCTGGCATGCGGGTGGGGCCACTGCCATGCGCGATTGCGTGCGCTGGGCAGTCGCGAAGGGTGTCGCCATTGGCGCGCATCCGAGTTTCAACGACCCGGAGAATTTCGGCCGCAAGGAAATGGATATCCCCGTGTACGACATTTACGCGGGCGTGCTGTATCAGTTGGGCGCGCTGGCCGCGATCGTGAAGGCCGAAGGTGGCCGCTTGTCGCACGTGAAGCCGCACGGCGCGCTGTATAACCAGGCCGCGAAAAATCCGGAAATTGCCGACGCGATTGTCGCGGCGATTCGTGATTTCGATCCTTCGCTGCTCGTGTTCGGGCTCGCGAACAGCAATCTCGTCGATGCCACGCGCAAGGCGAACATGGTGGCTATCGAGGAAGTTTTTGCGGACCGCGGATATCGGGCAGATGGGTCGCTCGTGCCGCGCAAGGATCCCGGCGCGTTGCTCGAGGACGAGGAAGCCGTGCTCACCCGCACGCTGGCAATGGCAATGGAGCATCGCGTCCAGGCGGTCAGCGGGGAATGGGTGCCGATCAACGCGCAGACGGTCTGTCTCCACGGCGACGGCGCGCACGCGCTCGCTTTCGCCAAGCGCATTCGCGAGGCGCTTGAAACGGCGGGTATCGAAGTTCGTGCTGCCCATGCGGCCGAGGTTTGATGAACGGTCATTAGCGGTTTTGTTGCATCGGATGATTAGCGCTTTCTGACTTGTTGTTTGGCTCCGTGCCACGCAACGAGTCGAATCGACGCCTCAATGAACCTGAATGCCTCGCGTATTGGCGGGGCGTTTTCGTAAGCGGCCGCAGAGCCGTTTTATCAAGCCAATGGAATGGCCCGCTCGAAGCAAGCGGTCCGTCCGGCGATGGAAGAAGCCCTTACCGGGGCATTACCCCGATCACTTGGAGATCTTATGGGAACCGCTGTCAACCTATGGCCACTGATAGGTGTGGCCGTCATCATCGTGGGGTTTATCCTGCGCTTCAATCCGATGCTGATCGTGGCCGCCGCTGCGATCATCACCGGACTCGCTGCGCACTTCCCCATCGATCGCATCCTCACCGCGATCGGTACGGGCTTCCTCAAGACGCGCAACATCCCGCTCATCATTTTGCTGCCGCTGGCCGTGATCGGTTTGCTGGAACGGCATGGCCTGCGTGAACGCGCGCAAATCTGGATTTCGGGCATCAAGGCGGCAACCGTTGGACGTCTGCTGATCGTCTATTTGCTGGTTCGCGAATTGACGGCGGCAGTCGGGCTGACCGGTCTCGGCGGACATCCGCAAA
This sequence comes from Caballeronia sordidicola, assembly GCF_002220365.1. GTDB lineage: Bacteria > Pseudomonadota > Gammaproteobacteria > Burkholderiales > Burkholderiaceae > Caballeronia > Caballeronia sordidicola_C. The sequence continues at coordinate 3,828 of NZ_MTHB01000136.1, forward strand.
TGGTCCGGCCGCTGCTCGCGCCCATGGCCGAAGGCGCGGCGGAAACACGCTTCGGCAAGCTCACCGCCGAAACCCGTTTCAAGCTGCGCGCTTGGTCCGCCGCGACCGATAACGTCGGCCTGTTCTTCGGCGAAGACATCTTCGTTGCGTTCGGCGCAATCGTGTTGATGACAACCTTCCTGAAGGAAGCGGGCATCGTGGTCGAACCGCTGCACGTCGCCGTCTGGGGTATCCCCACCGCGATCTGCGCATTCCTGATTCACGGCTTCCGGCTGTGGCTGCTCGATCGACGGCTGAATCGCGAACTCGGCGCGTTGACCAAAAACGTTCGCGGAGAAACCGCATGACGCTCACGCTCAACTATCTGTTCTATCTGCTGGGTATCGTGCTGGTGGTTGTCGCCGGCATGATCTACGTCGACAAGAAGCATCCGCGCCGCTTCACCACCGGAACATTCTGGCTCGTGTATGCGTTGATTTTCCTGATCGGCGACTGGCTGCCGGCCAATGTGGTCGGCGTGCTGGTTGTTGGCATGGCGTTGATAGCAGGCTTTGGCGGCGTCACGGCCGGCAAGCCCAAGATGCTCTCCGATGAAGCGCGCCGCAAAAGCGCCCTGCGTCTTGGCAACAAGCTGTTCGTGCCGGCGTTGACCATTCCCGTGGTGACGGTGGTCCTGACGCTGGGAGCGAGCTACCTGGTGTTCGGCGGCAAGCCGCTGCTCGATCCAAAGAACGTCACGCTGATGGGTTTTGGCATCGGCTGTATCGTCGCGCTGGGTGTGGCCTGCGTGATGACGCGCGATACCGTCGGGCAATCGATGAAAGAAACGCGCCGTCTGGTCGACGCGCTTTCATGGGCCGCCGTGCTTCCGCAAATGCTGGGCATGCTGGGTCTGGTGTTCTCGGACGCGGGCGTGGGCAAGGCCGTCGCGCACGTGACAACAGCGTACGTGAACCTCGATTACCGTCTGGTCGCGGTGGCCGTGTATTGCGTCGGCATGGCGCTTTTCACGATGGTCATGGGCAACGGCTTCGCGGCGTTCCCGGTGATGACGGGCGGCGTCGGCGTGCCGATCCTGGTTGGCGTATTCCACGGCAATCCGGCAACCATGGTCGCGATCGGCATGTTCTCCGGCTACTGCGGCACGCTCATGACGCCGATGGCCGCGAACTTCAACATGGTGCCGGCAGCGCTGCTGGAACTTCCCGATAAGAACGCGGTGATCAAAGTCCAGATTCCGACGGCGCTGTCGATGCTGATGGTGAATATCTTCTTGCTGAACTGGCTGATGTTCCTGTGATGCAAAAGCGTGGGTTCAAGCCGGATCCACCACGAACCCACGCTTTCTGAGCAACGCCAGCACGCCCCGGTTACCCCCGAGATGCAGCGCGCCGATAGCCATGAACACCGGCTTGTTCGGCGCGGCCATCGCCACCACTCGCGCCGCGAATCGATAATTCCGGTCGACCACCACGCGATTATCGATCTGCCTGGCAAGCTGCTTCGATCGCGCCAGTTTCTCCGTCTTGGCGTCGTCCCACGCCTTCAGCGCATCGGCGTCGCCAATACGCCATAACCGATGCAACTCCTTCACATCGGCAACGTTCTCGGCCGGTGTCTGCACCAGATCCTGCGCGAGCATTTCCCGTTGCTGCGCCTGCGTGAGCCGCGTGAACGCGGATATCTGTTCGTTGAGCGTCTCCAGCCCGATCACCCGCCCGCGCGGCCGCAGATACACGTTCTGCAACTGCGTCTCCGTACCGAACCCGGTCTGGAATCCGGCCTTCAAGGTATCGACGGTTTCAACCAGCATCGACGCCAGCCATGGCCGCGACCGGCTGATATCGTCGAGCATGGCGGGGTTGCCGCGCATGCGTGTTTCCACCTTTTTCCACAGCGCATCGGGCAGATATCGCGAGAGGCACGGCGTCCGGCACGCGCCGTATTTGCTGACCTCATCTGCCGACACGAGCAGGTCGTCGGGGGAGATTTCCAGCGCGAGCGTGGGCGATGCATCGAGCGCGCCGAGGATCGGCTTGCGAAACGGTTGGCTCGCGGGATAGTCGTCGGCAAAACCCACGTGCAGCGTACCGAGCACGTAGATAGTGACCTGGCCTTTGGTCGCGACGTAGAACGGCATATGCGCCGGCTGCGCCTGCACCGGACCACTGGCGGTGGTCCCGTCGGAACGATCTATATCGGGGGGAGCCGGACGCGCAGGCGGCACGCTTAAACCAGGCAACGAGCCGGGCACCGAACCGGATGCCGTGGGCGGCACGACGGCGCCCGGCGGCGAGCGCGCGCCGGTCACAGCGAAAGCTAAACGCGGCGCGAGGCAAAAAACAGCCAGGATTGCCGCCACCGCCACAGCAAAACCCGCAGCAAAACGGCGCGCAACCTGCCGCGCCGTTTGCGGTTCAGGCATCGATCTCCCCGACTTCCTCGGCGCGATGACACGAGACGTGCCGCCCATCGACGAAACGCAGCGCCGGTTCTTCCACGCGGCATTTATCGATTGCATACGGGCAGCGCTGATGAAATGTGCAACCTGATGGAGGGTTAAGCGGCGAAGGCATTTCTCCCTGCAGCCGGATCTTGATGCGCCGATCTTCTTCAAACAAGGCAGGCGTCGCCGACATCAGCGCGCGCGTGTACGGATGACGCGGCCGTGCGTAGATCGTTGCCTTGTCGCCAAGTTCAGCAACACCGCCAAAATACATCACCATGACGTCATCGGCGATATGTTCCACCACCGACAAGTTGTGCGAGATGAACACATAGCTCGTACCGAACTGCTGCTGCAGATCCATGAACAGATTCAGAATCTGCGCCTGAATGGAAACATCCAGCGCGGACACGGGTTCATCGGCCACCAGGATCTGCGGATCGAGAATCATCGCACGCGCGATAGCAACCCGCTGGCGCTGCCCGCCCGAGAACATGTGCGGATACCGCGCCGCGTGTTCGGGCCGAAGCCCAACCGTGCGCATCATGTGCGCGATACGCTCGGCGCGCTCGCTGGACGACAGCTTCGTGTTGATCGCGAGCGGTTCGCCCAAGGTCTGCTCGACGGTTTTGCGCGGATTCAGCGACGCAAACGGATTCTGGAACACCATCTGCACGCGTTGCCGCAAGTCGGCCACCTTCGCGCGGCTCGCGTTCGCCACATCTTCGCCATCGATCAGCAAACGCCCGGACGTGGGCGCTTCGATCATCGTCAGTTGACGCGCGAGCGTCGATTTGCCGCAGCCGGATTCGCCCACCACGGCAAGCGTCTTGCCGCGTTCAAGCGAGAACGACACGCCGTTCAACGCCTTGACCGTGCCCTGCTGGAACATGCTGCGCTTGACGCTGTAATGCCTGGCCAGTTTGTCGGCGACGAGGACGATGTCTTTAGAGAAAGTCTCAGGAACGGCATTCATCGCGCGCCTCCATGTTCTGCCACGAGTTCCATGTTCAGCGGCTTGATACAGCGTGCGCGCACTGCCGGATCGTTCGGGGCGAGTTGAAAGAGCGCCGGCCGCGCCTTGCGGCAATCGTCCACGGCGTAGCTGCAGCGGGGGGCGAATAAGCATCCGACCGGACGATCATCGCGGCCCGGCACCATGCCCGGCAAGGCCGCGAGACGCTCGGCGCCGCGGCTATGTTCGGGAATGGCGGCCAGCAAGGCTTCCGTGTACGGATGATGCGGTTCGCTGAAAATGGTCGGCACGTGATTCGTTTCGATAATCTCGCCCGCATACATCACGGCCACGCGCTGCGCAACTTCAGACACGACCGCAAGATCGTGCGAAATCAGCACGAGCGCCATGCCGCGCTCCTTCTGCAACTTGACCAGCAACTCCATGATCTGCGCCTGGATGGTGACGTCGAGCGCGGTAGTGGGTTCGTCGGCAATCAGCAGCTTCGGATTGCAGGCAACCGCCATCGCGATCATCACGCGCTGGTTCATGCCGCCGGACATCTGGTGCGGGAAGGCATCGATACGGCTCTTCGCGTCGGGAATCCCCACTTGATCGAGCAATTCCAGCGCGCGTTGCTGGAGCTTCGCGCCCCTCAGGCCTTCGTGAAGTCGCAGCACTTCCTTGATCTGATACCCGACCGTATAGCTCGGATTCAGGCTCGACAGCGCATCCTGGAAGACCATCGCAATGTCCTTGCCGATAATCTTCCTGCGTTGCCGCGCCGATGCCTTCAGCAAGTCGACGCCGTTGAACGTGACCTGATCGGCGGTGACAATGCCGGGTGCATCGATCAAGCCCATGAGCGCCATCATCGTGACGCTTTTGCCGGAACCCGATTCGCCGACAACGCCGACCACTTCGCCGGGTTTGACGGACATATCGATTCGATCAACCGCCGGGAGTCCGTTAAAGCTCACGGCGAGATTGCGGATGGTTAGAAGATCGCTCATGTTCAGGCCATCCGTTTGAGTTTGGGATCGAGTGCATCGCGCAGCCCGTCGCCGAGCAGGTTGATCACCAGGACCGAAATCAGGATGGAAAGCCCAGGCATGGTCACGATCCACCACGCACTTTCGATGTAATCCCGCGCCGACGCGAGCATTGCGCCCCACTCCGCCGCCGGCGGTTGCACGCCGAGGCCGAGAAAGCCGAGCGCGGCGGCATCCAGAATGGCGGACGAAAAGCCCAAGGTTGCCTGCACGATCAGCGGCGCGGCGCAGTTCGGCAGCACTTGCGAGAACATCAGCCGCACGGTACCGGCGCCTGCCACGCGTGACGCCGTCACATACTCGCGCTGCAATTCACCAAGCGCAGCGGCACGCGTCAGACGCACATAACCCGGCAACGCGACAATCGCGATGGCGAGCATGGTGTTCATCAGCCCCGGACCAATAATCGCGACCACTGCAACCGCCAGCAGCAGAGAAGGCAGCGCGAGCAGCACGTCCATGATGCGCATGATCGGCGTATCGGCCCATTTCTGGAAAAACGCCGCGATCAACCCGAGCACAATGCCCGGGATCAGCGCCAGCACCACCGACACAAAGCCGATCCAGAACGACAGCCGCGCGCCGTACATCAGGCGGGAGAGGATGTCGCGGCCGGCTTCATCGGTGCCCAGAACGAAGCGCCAGTTACCGCCATCGAGCCACGCGGGCGGGATCTTGACGTTGTCGCGATATTGCTCGATCGGGCTATGCGGCGCGATCAGCGGCGCAAAAATAGCGATGAACACGAGAATCAGCACGATCGCGCCGGCCACCACTGCGCCGCGATTGCGCGAGAAATTGGCCCAGAATTCCCGGCCGGCGAGGAAGCGGCCACTCGGGACGGGGATCAACGCCCCAGGATTGTTTTGGATATCGGCCATGGGCTTACCTCGTGTGGCGAATGCGCGGATTCAGCACGCCGTACAACAAGTCGACGACCAGATTCACAAAAATAACGAGCGTCGCGATCATCAGGATGCCGCCCTGCACGACGGGATAATCGCGCCGGCTGATGGCGTCGATGAGCCACTTACCCACGCCCGGCCACGAGAACAATGTCTCGGTCAGCACGGCGCCGGCGAGCAGCGTGCCGACCTGCAGGCCGATCACGGTTACCACGGGAATGAGCGCGTTACGCAGCGCATGCACGATCACCACGCGTCCCGGCGCGAGCCCTTTGGCGCGCGCAGTGCGGATGTAATCCTCGCGCAGCACTTCGAGCATCGATGAACGTGTCATCCGGGCAATCACGGCGAGCGGAATGGTGCCCAGCACAATGGTCGGCAGAATCAGATGACTGACGGCGGACTTGAACGCGCCTTCATCGTCGGAAAAGAGTGCGTCCCACAGCATGAAGCCGGTACGGTGCGGAATGTCGTATTCCACCGCGATACGTCCTGAAACCGGCGTCCATCCCAGCTTCGCGGAGAAGAACATGATGAGGATCAAGCCCCACCAGAAGATCGGCATGGAGTAACCGGTGAGCGCGGTGCCCATCACGCCATGATCGACGACCGTGCCGCGCTTCAACGCAGCGGCAACGCCGGCAGGCAGCCCGATCACCAAAGCGAAAATCATCGCGCAGATCGCGAGTTCGAGCGTCGCCGGAAAGCGCGCCATGAACTCGCCCATCACGCTGGTATTGGTGATGATCGACATGCCGAGATCGCCTTTCAGCGCGTGTCCGACATAGTGAAAGTATTGAACTGGAAGCGGCAGGTCGAGCCCGAGCCGCTTCATTGCTTCGGCATGCATGGCCGGGTCCACGCCGCGCTCGCCCATCATGACTTCAATGGGATCGCCCGGGATCAGGTGGATTAACGCGAACGCCAGGATCGTGATGCCGATGAACGTCGGGATCACCATGCCTATGCGCCGCAGAACGAATCGGAACATGGTTCGTCTCTTTGGGGAGGAAAAATGCGACCGGCGACGCGGGCTTGTGACCCTTGTCGCCGGACCTTTTCGACTAGTTCTAGTTTTGGTGCATAAAGCGTACCGCTATCAGCTTACTGCACGCCGACGCCGTCGAAACGCAGGTAACCCAGCGGCTCGATCTTCATGCCGGTCACCTTCTTGCTCGTCGGCTGATAGACCGTGGAGTGAGCGATCGGCGAGAACGGCAGTTGATCAGCGAAGATTTGCTGCGCTTGCATATAAGCCTGCGTGCGCTGCGCCTGATCGGACGTATTGCGGCCCTTGATCACCAGGTCGTTGAACGGCTTGTAGCACCAGTGCGAGAAGTTGCTGCCGTTGACCGCTTCGCAACCAAGCAGCGTGCCGAGCCAGTTATCCGGATCGCCGTTGTCGCCCGTCCAGCCAATCAGCATGGCATCGTGTTCGCCTGCGTGGCCGCGCTTGATGTACTCGCCCCACTCATACGACACAATATTCGCCTTCACGCCAATCTTCGCCCAGTCGGCCTGGATCATCTCGGCCATCAGACGTGCGTTCGGGTTATACGGACGCTGGACCGGCATGGCCCACAGGTTCATTTCGAAACCGTTCGGGAAACCCGCTTTGGCGAGCAGCGCCTTGGCTTTGGCGGTGTCGTACGCCTGAACCTTCAGGTTCTTGTCGTAGGACCATTCGGTCGGCGGCATCGGGGCAACGGCGGATTGACCCGCACCTTGATACACCGACTCAATGATCGCCTTCTTGTTGATCGCCATGTCCAGCGCGCGGCGTACATCGACGTTCTCGACGTTCTTCTTCGTCGTGTTGTATGCCACGTAGCCTTCGTTGAAGCCCGGTTGCGACGGCGTGTCGATGTTCGTATCGGCCTTCAGCGGTGCAATGTCAGCCGGACGCGGATAGCTCATCACCTGGCATTCGTTGCTCTTCAGCTTTTGCACGCGTACGGCGGCGTCCGGCGTAATCGAGAAAATCAGCTTCGAGATCTTGACTGCGCCTGGCTTCCAGTAATCAGGATTGCCGTCGAAACGGATGGTCGCGTCTTTCGTGTAGCTGCGGAAAATAAACGGACCCGTGCCGACCGGTTGCTGGTTGATGTCCGATGCCTTGCCCGCTTTCAACAGTTGCTGAGCGTATTCATCCGACTGGATCGACGCGTATTCCATCGCCATGTTCTGGATAAACGGCGCGTTGACTTCTTTCAGCGTGAACTTGACCGTGTACGGATCGACTGCCTCGACCTTCGTGATCAGCTTGTCCAGGCCCATGTCCGTGAAATACGGGAACGACGCCGGGTAAGCCTTGCGGAACGGCTGGTTCGGATCGAGCATGCGGTTGAACGTGAAGAGCACGTCATCCGCGTTGAATTCACGCGTCGGCTTGAAGAACGACGTGGTCTGGAACTTCACGCCATGGCGCAGGTGGAACGTGTAGGTCAGGCCATCAGGCGATACATCCCACTTTTCCGCGAGGCCCGGTTCCACTTTCGTGCTGCCGCGCTCGAATTCCACGAGGCGGTTATAAACCGTGAACGTATTCGCGGTGAAATCGGTGCCCGTCGTGTATTGCGCGGGATCGAAACCGGCCGGGCTGCCTTCTGAGCAGTAAACGAGCGTTTTGTTGGGAATGGGTGCTGCTTGAGCGACGCTCGCGGTTACGAGCGAGGCCGCGACGGCGGCGCTGAGTGCCATCGACAGACGAGCGGCTCGTAACAGGCCAATTTTCTTCATGTTTCCTCCAGGATCGATGCCGGCTAAAACCAGCGTAGCGCGATATTACTGAGCTTTGCCGGGGGGAACAAGGCGACGAAATTCCCTATGGGAAATAGCGTCTGCGCGGGTGTCCGGCAAGCCAGGCAACAGGGTTGAAAAGGCCGTTTTTTCGCTTAACTTCGTCGAGTTATCGGGTTTTTTCGTCGATTCAACGCGTTTTTCATCGATTTACCCTTAGTCGGCAAACTCACGCGCGACGGCAAATTCGGGCGCTACCGTAGCACGAAAGAAATGTAAATTTAAGCTAAAGATCAGGATTGTTGCGCGCCAAAAACATGAGTCCATCATGTTTCGTTATGCACAATGTTTCAAGGTGATTAAACAGCAGGGAGGGTAAATACGAAAACCGCGATGAGAACCGCGCGGCGAATGCCGCGCGGGTAAACCAAAGACATCAGGCTTCAGGCAACGCCAACCGCTCGCAAATCGTCTTGCTTGCGGCCGCGCCGTTCAGCGTATAAAAATGCAGCCCCGGCGCGCCTTCCTTCGTCAGCCGCTCGCACAAACCGGTCACTACATCCAATCCGAACGCGCGGATCGCTTCTTTGTCGTCACCAAAACTTTCCAGGCGGCGTGCAATCCACTTCGGTACTTCCGCGCCGCACATCTCGGAGAAACGCATCAGCTGCGAGAAATTCGTGATCGGCATGATGCCCGGCACGATAGGAATATCGACACCCAGCTTCCGGGCGTCGTCGACGAAACGGAAATACGCGTCCGCGTTGAAGAAGTACTGCGTGATCGCCGAATTCGCGCCGGCCTGCACCTTGCGCACGAAGTTATCCATGTCGGACTTGGGCGAGCGCGCCTGCGGGTGATATTCCGGATACGCCGCGACTTCAATGTTGAACCAGTCGCCGTGCTCGGCGCGGATAAAGCCCACCAGTTCCGACGCGTACCGCAACTCGCCGACTTCGCCCATGCCCGAAGGCAAGTCGCCACGCAACGCGACAATGTGACGAATGCCATGTTCGCGATAGGCGCCAAGAATGGCCCGCAGACTCTCCTTCGACGACCCGATGCACGACAAATGCGGCGCCGCCTCGAGTCCCTGCTTCATCATCTCGACGACGGTATCGAGCGTGCCTTGCTGCGTGGAGCCGCCCGCGCCGAACGTCACGGAGACGAACTTCGGGTTGAGCGCCTTGAGCTGCGCGCCGGTTGCGCGCAATTTCTCGATTCCTTCCGGCGTTTTCGGCGGGAAAAACTCGAATGAGAGTTCGATGGGTTTCATGGGAAGAGTGGAACGCGCGCGCGAAGGCATTCGCGTTCTTAGAAGTTGCGCTGACCGAGGATCAGCGCCGACAGCAGCCAGGACACGATGCTGTACAGAATCGAGCCGAAGAAAGCCGACCAGAAACCCGATACCTCGAAGCCTTTGAGCAACGAAGCGCACAGCCAGAAACACAGCGCATTCACAACGAGGATGAACAACCCGAGCGTGAGAATGGTCACCGGCAGCGTAAGCAGCACCAGCAACGGACGCAGGAACGTATTGATCAGCCCGAGCACGATCGCGACGATCAGCGCGGTGCCGAAACTGCGAATGTGAATCGACGGCACAAGGTAAGTGATGATCAACAGCGCGAGCGCGTTGATCAGCCAGGTCAGCAGCACGGACATCGATGGTCTCCTGGTACTTGAAGTTTCACGCGCATGGGCTTTTCCAAACCCATGCGCGTGCAAAGCGCTACGACAACACAGCCGCGATCAATAACGGTAGTGATTCGGCTTGAACGGACCCATCTTGTCCACGCTGATGTAGCTGGCCTGAAAGTCCGACAGCACGGTCAGTTCAGCGCCAATACGGCCCAGATGCAGGCGCGCAACCTTTTCATCAAGGTGCTTGGGCAAAACGTAGACCTTGTTTTCGTACTTGTCGCCGTGCACGAACAATTCGATCTGCGCGATCGTCTGGTTGGTGAACGATGCCGACATCACGAACGACGGGTGGCCCGTCGCGCAACCCAGGTTCACCAGGCGGCCTTCAGCCAGCAGGATGATGCGCTTGCCGTCAGGGAAAATGATGTGATCGACTTGCGGCTTGATGTTGTCCCACGTGTACTGGCGCGTGGAGGCAACGTCGATTTCCGAGTCGAAGTGACCGATATTGCAGACGATTGCGTTGTTGCGCATCGCCTTCATGTGGTCATGGCCGATCACGTGAAAATTGCCCGTAGCGGTCACGAAAATGTCGGCCTTGTCGGCGGCATATTCCATGGTCACTACGCGGTAGCCTTCCATGGCTGCCTGAAGCGCGCAGATCGGGTCGATTTCCGTGACCCACACGGTTGCGCCCAGACCGCGCAGCGATTGCGCGCAGCCCTTGCCCACATCGCCGTAACCGGCGACGACCGCGATCTTGCCGGCGATCATGACGTCAGTGGCGCGCTTGATGCCGTCGACCAGCGATTCACGGCAGCCGTACAGGTTGTCGAACTTCGACTTCGTGACCGAGTCGTTGACGTTGATGGCCGGGAACGGCAGGCGCCCTTCCTTTTCCATCTGATACAAGCGATGCACGCCCGTCGTGGTTTCTTCCGTCACGCCTTGAATATGCACGAGGCGCTTGGAATACCACGTCGGGTCGATGTCGAGGTGAGCGGCGATCGACTTGTACAACGCGACTTCTTCTTCGTTTTCCGGCTTGGCAATGACCGAGCGGTCCTTTTCTGCCTTCGAGCCGAGGATCAGCAGCAACGTGGCGTCGCCGCCGTCGTCGAGGATCATGTTGGCGAATTCGCCGTTCGGCCATTCGAAGATGCGGTGGGAGAATTCCCAGTATTCGTCGAGCGATTCGCCCTTGAATGCGAACACCGGCACGCCGCCTTGGGCAATTGCCGAGGCCGCGTGATCCTGCGTCGAGAAAATGTTGCACGATGCCCAGCGGACATCCGCGCCGAGTGCTGTCAGTGTTTCGATCAGCACGCCGGTCTGGATGGTCATGTGCAGCGAACCCGCGATACGCGCGCCCTTCAGCGGCTGCGATACCTTGTATTCCTCGCGCGTTTGCATGAGGCCGGGCATTTCCGTTTCAGCGATGTTCAGTTCCTTGCGGCCCCAGGCAGCAAGAGACATATCGGCGACGACGAAATCTTTGTTGGTGTTTGAATCGAGAACTGCGGCGTTCATCACGCCCTCCTTTCTAAATGGAAATATAGAAATTTGACGTGAGCGCCGTTCGATGCGGTGGTTCAACAAGCGCTTAATGGTGCAAAAGCGCCGGTCAATCCGTCCGATTGAAAGCTTCGAGCCTGGCGGCCTTCGTTGTTGAAAGCCGTCGCAACGCTCCTCGAAGCGAAATCGGATTGTAGCAAATTGGGATGGAGGGAGCACGTTTGAGCGCGGGCTTTGTTTTGCCCGCGCCCGCAGCAAATCCGCGCGTGCGGACGACCCTCCCGCGCGCCCTAGAACGGCAAAAATGCCAATGCTGGCGCCAGTAACACCATGACGACGCCGGCGATCATCATCGTCAGGCTGGCGACTACGCCCTCTTCACTGCCGAGTTCGCGCGCTTTCGCCGTGCCCACGCCATGCGCCGCCGCGCCAAAAAGCGCGCCACGGGCGAGTCGCGAGCGCAACGGTACGAACGCCAGCACGATCTCGCCGAACAGCATTCCGACCACGCCCGTCGCGATTACGAACAACGCGGTGAGATCCTTCGGCGCGTGAAGCTTGTCGGAGACAGCGAGCGCAAATGGCGTCGATACCGATCGAGTAGCGAGGCTACGCTGCAATTCCGGCGACAAATGCAGCAATTTCGCCAGCATCAACGAACCGCCGACAGCCACCAGGATCCCAACCGTCACGCCCACCGATAACGACAACCAATGCTTCCTCAACAATTGCCGATATTCAAAAATCGGCACGGCGAACGCAACGGTAGCGGGCCCGAGCAGCCACATGAGCCAGTGGGTATCGGCGAAATAAACGGGGTACGGAATGCGTGCGCACAGCACCACAGCGACCAGCGCCGCCGGAACCGTCAGCATGGGCGTGAGCCAGGCGCGCGGACAACGGGCGTAAAGGCGCTTCGATGCGAAATACAGCACCACCGTCAGCACGAAACATCCCGCCGCGATCGGACGCGCGGCGGCATCGGCGAATAGGAAGTCGTAGAGATGGGTCATCGCGATGGCAGCGAACGTCAGGCGCGGAGGCGCGTGCGCCGCGCAGCCGTTATGCGGCGCAATTCCAGCCAGCGTTCGAGCCTGGAAGCCTGTTCCACGGCAAATGCCACGGCCACCATGACCATCAGCGTGCCGAACACCACGACCAGCGCCAGGCGCCAACCGTTTTCCCGGAACAAACCACCGTATTGAACGGCGGCAACCGCGGCAGGGATAAAGAACAGCAGCATGTCGGTGAGCAACCAGTCCGCGCCGGCCTTGACCCAACGAGGCGCAACGCCGCCGCAAAACAGCAGCATCAGCAAGATCAGCAATCCCACGACACCGCCCGGCACAGGCAAATGGCAGGTGCGCGCAACGAAATCCGCGGCCAGCCAGATTGCCGCAATTCCAGCGCTCTGCAGCGCAATACGTGCAAACCGGCCGACTGCACCGCGCGACTGAGCGGCAACGCCCGCGCTGGCGGAACGGGTCGATGCAGGCAAAACCTCGGCAGGAATGAACATGACAGGCTTTTCAACACTCTAATAAGGGTTAACCTTGAGACGAATATAACGCGTACTACAACATAATAAAAATGACTTAAACTTATCAAATGCATTCCAATCTGGAATTCAAGGAATCTGTATGGAATTGCGATCGTTGCGATATTTCGTCGAAGTCGTGAAGCAAAAAAGCTTCACCGGCGCTGCCGAGAAAATGTTCGTCACGCAGCCGACCATCAGCAAGATGGTGAAGTCGCTCGAGGACGAAATCGGTTCGCCGCTGCTGCTGCGCGAGAGCCGCCAGATGGTGCTCACCGACGCCGGCCAGATCGTCTATCAGCGTGGACTCGAAGTACTGGCGGCACACGCGCAACTCGAAGCTGAACTCAACGATCTCGGCAAACTTGGGCGCGGCACGCTCACTATCGGGATTCCGCCCATGGGCGGATCGCTGTTCACCCCGGCCATTGCCACGTTCAAGAAGCGCTATCCGAAGGTGGAGTTGAAGCTGTTCGAACGTGGCTCGAAAGCGATCGAGGCGGCGTTGATCGACGGCGAAATGGAGCTCGGCGGCGTGCTGCAACCGGTCGATCTCGCGACCTTCGACGTGCTGCCGATCAGCCGCCAACTACTCTGGCTCGTCGCGCCAAAGGGTTCTCGCTGGGATTCGCTGGTAGATGTGCCGCTCGCCGATCTCGCGCCGGAACCGTTCGTGTTTTATGGCGAAAGCCTCGCGTTATCGGACCTCGTGCTCAACGCTTGCCGCGAAGCCGGGTTCACGCCGGCGATCGTGGGGCGCAGCGGCCACTGGGATTTCATGGCGGCGTTGGTGCAGGCGGGCGTGGGTATTGCGTTGCTGCCCGCGCCGTATTGCCGGCGGCTCGATGTCAACGCATTCACCTGCCGGCCGGTGGTCGCGCCAGAAATTCATTGGGACATGGCCGTGGGGTGGCGCCGCAACGGCTATTTGTCAAACGCGGCACGTGCGTGGCTCGAGGTCGTGCGACAAACACTACCGGCCAATCTCGGCGATGACTTCCTGCAAGGCCCCGCTGACCGATTTCCGGCGCGCGTGCGCAACGCCGCGACGAGGTAGCGCGTCAGGTAACGAGTCACTCAGCGCCAAAAAAACACCCTGTACCGCTCGCGCGGGACAGGGTGTTTTTTGCTGCCAGGCCGGTGCCGAACCTTCGCGGCGTCCGGTCAGGCGATCATTCCTGCACTGAGAAGTCGATCCGGCGGTTCGCGAAACGTCCGCTGGCCGTTGCGTTGTCCGCGATCGGATTGGCGTCGCCAAAACCTTGGGCCGTCAGCGAATCAGCAGAAACGCCATGCTTCACAAGGACCGCACGCACTGCTTCCGCACGCTTCTTCGACAACATCAGGTTCGTACTCGGCTGGCCGACATTGTCGGAATAACCGCCCACGTTCAGCTTGACCGTCTTGCCCTTCGTCTCGCACGCCTTCAGCACTTCTGCCGATTTCGCCAACGCCAGTTGCGCGTCTTGCGGCGGCACGTCGGAACCCGTACGGAAATTGATGACTTGCAGGTTCAGCACCTTGGTGACATCGGCGGCCGAGCAATCATCGCTCAACGACGAGAACGCGCTCATGAACGAGTCCTTCGCGCTTTGGACTGCTTGCGTGACGTTGAAAGTACCGATGGTAAAGCCCGCGCCGAACAACGTCTTCAGCTTGTCCATCCAGCCGTTGCGCACATCTGCAGCGGTACCGCTCAACTCGATCTTTTCACCCGACAACTTGGCTTCAGCGCCCGGCAATTGCATCAGCGGCAACAGGCCGTCGAGCTTGTCGAGCCAGCTAGCCGGCTTGGTGTCCGGGTCAACGGCAATGGTCGCGTTCAGATGGTCCGCGCCGAACTTCGCCGTCAGTGCGGCAAGCAGCGTGGCCTTCTCTTCTTCGCTGCCGACCGTTGCGTGAATGGTCGGAGCGCCAAGCTTGTCGACGGTGAACGTCAGCAGCGCATCCTTGGTAGGCGCGGGTGCGGCGGCAGGCGCCGAAGCCGGTGCAGGTTCGGAAGCAGGTTCCGACGCCGCTTCAGCAGCAACCGCCGGGGTCGATGTAACCACGGGCGCTGCGGCGGACGCTGCAACAGGAGCCGCAGCGGGTGCCGGTGCGAGCGGCGTCTGGTTGACGCAGCTTCGGCCAAACAGCAACGCAAGCAACGCGAGAGCGGCGGCGACAGCCAGCCACCACCATTTCTTCGATCGAGCCTTCTCTTCCACCACGATACGGTCGAGCGAAGGGTTGACGGCCGGCGATGCGCCGACTGTTGACGGGTGTTCAAGATGCGACGACACCGCTTTCATCTGCGCCCCAACGCCGGACAGGAAACTAGCCGCACCGCCCAGACCCAGCGCGCTGGCTACTTCTTCCGTCATGCTTGCCTTCACCATCGGCAACTGATGGCCGAGCAGCGTGGGCAACTGACCGACATTGCCGCCGGACTTCGTGAAGTAATGCTTTAGCACGCCGAACAATGCAGCCGTGACGATGCCGCCCAATGCATGCGTGGCGCCAACCGATACGCCTGTCTTCGATGCCACCGCGTTGCTCAACGCGTTCACGCGTTCTTCGGACGCCACGCCGCTCGCGAGTCGCGTACCCGACGCGAGCAACGATTGCAGGCCGTCGCCGTGGACGAGTTGCGGCAGCATATCGACGATATTGGCGTTCGCATCCGGTGACATGATCGACGCGAACAAGCCGCGCGCGCCTTCAGGCGATGCGGCTTTGTTCATCAGCGACCCGACGAGTGCCGGCGCGATCATGCCGACCACGCGCTTCGCCGCTTCGGGAGCGACGCCCAATTTTGTAGCGAGTTGTTGCAACACGCTTTCGGTCAAAGCGCCCTGTACTAGCTGAATAACATTGATGCTCATTTAAATTGCCTTTTCCTTACTTGCGTGAATTCACTAACTGCCCAGATTGAGCGAAGCGGATTATAGATTCGGCATTTAACAAATAAGGACTTCAGACTAAAAATCGGAAATACCTCAAAGCAGAAAGTTTGAGACGGTTCCCAAAACATCATGGATCACCCATGAATGGCATCGCATTGATGCAGTAATCGAAGCGCAAACTTTGAATGAACGTTAATTCGCACTAGTCGATTCAATTCGCGAAGCTGCGGTACATGACGGCGATCAAGGTTTTTGCAAAAATTGAGGCGAGCGAGCAAACTGAATGACCGCATGACGGAGGCAACGCGATGGGCTCATCCACCTACGGCCAGACGCACGAAGTCACGAACCAGGCACCACCGCTTGAGCGCTGCAACGCGATGACCACCGACGCGGCGCTCTTGGCAGCAGTAGAACGCGAAGGTGCGGCGTGGCACCTCGATACACTCACCCGCGACGGTCTGGCGCTCACCCATCCCGATATTCTCGCGCTCGCCGACCTGGCCAACCGGCATACGCCCGAACACCACCCGTTCAGCGCGCGCGGCGAGCGTATTGATGCAATCGAATTCCATCCGGCGTGGCACACGCTGCTTTCGATGCTGCGCGAGCAAGGCATTCACTCGCTGCCGTTTGAAACCGCCACGCCGAAACCCGGCTCCATGGCCGCACGCGCCGCCGGATATTTTCTCCACGCGCAACTGGAAAGCGGTTCGTTGTGCCCGCTGACCATGACCTTCGCCAGCATTCCCGTGCTGCAGCAGGAACCCGCGTTGTACGCAAAGTTGAAAGCGCAATTGCTCTCGCGCCACCACGATCCGCGCGATATTTCGCTCGACGCCAGCAAGCGATCGATGATGATCGGCATGGGCATGACCGAGAAACAGGGCGGCTCGGACGTGCGCAGCAACCGGACCCGCGCGTTTCCCGAGGGTGCGGGCGGACGGGGCGGCGAGTATCGGCTCATCGGCCATAAGTGGTTCTTCTCGGCGCCTCAATGCGACGCCCATCTCGTCCTCGCCCGCACGGGCGGCAACACCGGGGAAAACGGCCCGGTTTCCTGCTTCTATGTCCCGCGTTTCGCGCCGGATGGATCGAAGAACGCCGTGCAGGTCCAGCAACTCAAGGACAAGCTCGGCAACCGTTCGAACGCCAGCAGCGAAGTCGAATTCCTCGACGCCTACGGCATCATGATTGGCGAAGAAGGGCGCGGCGTGCCGACGATCATCGAAATGGCGAACTTCACGCGTCTCGATTGCGTGATCGGCAGCGCTGCGTTGATGCGCGCCGCGCTGATCCAGGCGGTTCATCACGCGCGGCATCGGCGGGTGTTCGGCGCGAAGCTCATCGACCAGCCGCTGATGCGCAACGTTCTCGCCGATCTCGCGCTGGAATCCGAAGCGGCCACCGTCCTGTTCATGCGACTCGCGGGCGCCTTCGAGAACTCAGCGAAGCCGGAAGAACGCGCGTGGCGCCGTATCGTGACGCCGGCGGCGAAGTTCTGGATCTGCAAGCGCGCGCTGGAATTCACGGGCGAGGCAATGGAGGTTTGGGGAGGAAACGGTTACGTCGAAACGGGACCGATGGCGCGGTTTTATCGGGAGGCGCCGGTGAATTCGATCTGGGAAGGATCGGGGAATGTGATGTGCCTCGACGTGCTGCGGGCATTCGAGCGCGAACCCGATGCGGCCCGCGCGATGTTCGATTCGTGGCAGGCGGTCGCGGGTGAACATCGCGTACTCGGCGATGCGCTGAAAACGCTGCTCGCCATGCTGCAAGGTGACCCGGCTACGCGCGAAGCATCGGCGCGGGGGATCGCGCAGCAGCTGGTGCTCACGGCGCAAGGGGTTCTGCTCGCGCAGCACGCGCCGGCCGGCGTGGCGGCGGCGTTCGTGGAAACCCGTCTCGGCGATGCCCGTGGTTCGGTCAATCGCGTGTATGGAACGCTGCCGGCAACGTTCGATTTCAACGCACTGATCGAGCGCGCGTTCGCGGGATAGTCTGGGTATAGCTTCGGGATAGCGCGCAAATGTGACGCTCGATGAATCAAGCCGCGCGGCTACGCCCCTTGCGCACTGGAATTGCGGGGTCCACCTCGGGCGGCGGCCCCGCCTCCACCCCGTTCTCCAGCCGGTACAACCACGCGAGCAGTTCTGCCACCGCTTGATAAAGCGCGGGCGGAATGCGCGAATCCAGGTCGACCTGCATCAGCAACGACACCATCTCCGGCGATTCATGCACGTACAGCCCCGCGTCCTTTGCGCGCTGCACGATCATTTCAGCAACCAGCCCGTAGCCCTTCGCGACCACGCGCGGCGCGGCGTCGGCGTTTTTGGTGTCGTAGGTGAGCGCGGTTGCCTGCTTGCGCGAATCGTTGCGCTGACTCACGTGTCGCTCCCAGCCAATGGCGATGTTGAGGCCGGCGACGATACCGCCGGGCTAGCGACATCGGCGAAATGGGGGAACGCCGGGTCAGCGGCCAGGTCGGCCAGCGCGTCGCGGGCGTGCACCGTCAATCCGGCGAGCTGCAATCCCGCAGCGTCGAGTTGTTGCCGGAAATGATCGCCATCGGCGGCAAGACGGGCGGCACCGCCCTCGCTCGCATTCAGCCGCACCACGAGATGCTGGCCGGTGAGCACGAGATCGGCGTCCACATTGCCGAGCGTGGGCAAGCTCAGCGTGACACGCGTGTGCCAGGCGCGATCCGTATCGGCCGGACTTGCTCGCGCATCGCTATCGTGGGACGGATCGCGCCCATAGGGAGCGCGGTTCTGCGGCTGGATTTCCCACTCGAACTTCGCGCCCGGCCACGCTTCGCCGGACCAGCGAAACTGGTCGGAAGCGAGCATGTCGAGCTGCTGGCGGACCAGCGGAATAGTCGACGGATGGATACCTGAGGCGATCGCCGCCTGCACGGCCGAATCCTGCAGATGCGCAGCCGACGGCAGCGCGCCCGTTCCTGCTGTCCCTGCCCCCTGCGCCGTCGATGAGAACACGCTCGTGGGCATCGCGCGCACCGATGCCGCCAGCGCCGCCGCCTGTTGCGGCGTTTGAGGGGTCGGCACGGGACGCATGGGAGTGGGCGCGTCGGGGGTATCGGCGGCGGCGAAAGTGGGCGGCAGCAGCGTTTCGTCGATCCAGACTTCAGGCGCCGCTTCCGCCGCAGCCGGGAAAGAATCCGACGTCAATTCGCTTGCCAATTTATCCACGCGTGCCTGGGGCTCATTGCGCAGCGACGCAAGCGAACGCTGCCCGCCCAGCCAGAGCGCGATATGGTTTTCGTAGAAAAGCCCGCTGTCCACGACGGTCCTGGCCAGCATTGCCGCCAGCACGGGCGTGGGCAAAGGCGGCGCGGGCGGATTGACCGCGCTCGCGGCATTCGCCGAGCTGGAGGAAAACAACGATCCGGACAGGCTCTCGAACGCGCTGGCGGCCACGACCAGGCGCGGCGCGGTTGGCCACAACGGCGAGCTGCCGAGCAAAGCGGGCGTCGCGCCGCCGCCGAATCGCGAAATGATGTCGAGCGTGCGCGCAATCTCGCTCAATGCGGTCTGCGTCGACGGTCCCGGCGCGGCATACGCGCTGATAACGGCTGCGGGCGTGGCGACCCGCGGGGTATCGACTAGCAGTTGCGAGGTATTGGCTTGAGGCGCGGTCGAACTGGTCTGCGTATTAAGCGCGGACAACAGCATGTCAGTGCGGCTGGCAAGCAGCGCAGCGACGGCGGAGTCCAGTCCAGTCATGCCAGTATCCTCGGGTCAGCAGTCCAGCCGAACGGCCGGCCACCGGTTTCAACGAGCCCCGAACGCGTCAAACGCGCCTAGCGGAACCCGATCATCTTTTTCAAAACTCGCACGGGCCTGTTCACGGTGAATAACGCTGCGGACAAACGCGCGAGGCTGGGGGTGCTGAGGTCACGAATGGCGGCGTCGTCGGCAAGAATCCGGCGCACCAGTTCGAGCTTGCGGGCACGCGCGGTATCGTCCAGTTCAGAACTGGGATCGGCTTCTCTCAAGCCGTCGACCAAATCCCGGTACGTGCTCTGCATAGTCTTCAATTCGCCCCATTCTCCACTGCGTGCTGCGGCCAGCATGCACGCAGAAAGTGCGGCAATCGCTTCATAATGAGCGAAATAATCTTGTGTGGTTTTCATTATGTGCAAGCATGTTTCGCGGCTTCAGGCCGCAGCCATTTTTGCTGCATCGGGTGCAATCGCCATCCAGGCTTCCTCCAGGGTCGCCAGCAGGCCATCGATCTCCACCAGCACCTCTTCGCTCTGACGCACATTTGCTTCCAGCAAGCGATGCGACATGTACGTGTACAACGCATCCAGGCGGGCCGCGATGTCGCCGCCGATGTCCCGGTTGAGCGACTGCTGCAAACCGCTTTCAATAATATTGATCGCTTTGGTGATCGCTTCGCCGCGTGCCGGAATATTGCCCTGCTGCAGGTGCATCCGCGCCTGGGCAATTGCCTGTCGCGCACCCTGGTACAGCATGGCGACCAGCCTGTGCGGGCTCGCGCCCATTACGCCTGTCTGAACGCCGACGCGTGCATAGGCGTTCGCTCCACCGTGTCCCTGGGAAAACATCCGACCCTCTCCTTTTGCGCTTGCGTCGTCATGGGCGTTCGCGCGAATGCGCAGCACGACAGCGCACTTATTGACGAAAACCGTGATGAACCGTTGCCGATGAACTGATCGAGACCCTTCTATTTGTCTGATCGTTTATCGTGCTGCTATCCGGGTTATCGGAAAAAGCGGCAAAAGCTTTAGGCGTGCTTTGCGTCACAACGAATTCCAGGAGGGGAAATAGTCGGCAGGTCGATGGTGCGGAAAACCGGTGGCGCAGCGTTCAAACCGAGATGTTCATGATGTCGTTATAGGCCGACACGAGCTTGTTGCGGACCTGCAGACCGAACTGGAACCCCACGTTCGCCTTCTGCATGTCGACCATCACGTCGTTCAGCGAAACGTTTGGCGCGCCCACTTCAAAGGCATGCGCCTGGTTGATCGCGTTGTTCTGGCTGCTGCTGATGCTGTCGAGGGACGACTTCAGCGCGTCGGCGAAACTGCCGGCGCTCGCGGCACCCGATTCGGGCACGACGCTGCCGCTCGCGACTTGGCCGGCACCGCCCGCAGCCTGCGTCGCCATGGTCTGCATTTGCTGGAGCGCCGAACTCAACGGGCTGATAGGAGCATTCATGGGGTCTCCAGAAGGAACGGAAAGGAACTGAACATCGGCGGCGACATATGGACAGCGATACATCTGGGACAATTCGAACCGGGGCCTGTCCCGGGCCTCAGGCCGGCGTCTCTCGCCGAAGCCTGGGCGGTTCGCCATATGGCCTGACCGATTAGGAAAAAGTCTAGCAGCAGCGCCGTTTTGCAAATCGGGGAAAGGAAACCAAAACTCGCTTCTATTCGTTGGATCAACTCAATCCTGCTTACGGATAATTCCTCTCATGAAAGTGCCTGCAGTGCGCACGGCCATCGCCGGTGCAACTCGCAGAAAACGCAAGACTCGGAGAGTTTCGAAGCATGGATTCCACAACCAACCTGATCAACCCGGACGCCCGCATGGGTCTGACTGGCGCGCCGCCAGGCGCCGCCGGGTCGATCACCGCAGGTGCGGGCGCAGCCGGCTACGCGGGCGGCGCTGACTTCGGCGGCAGCGGCGGCTTTGGTCCGCGCATGCCGATGCTCAACCAGTTCCGCAACAACCCGCGCATGCCGCTGATCATCGCCGTGGCCATCCTGGCTGTGGTGATAGCGGGCCTCGTGATGTGGTCGCGCCAGCCGGATTACCGGGTGTTGTTCAGCAACCTGTCCGACCGCGACGGCGGTGCGATTGTCGCTGCGCTGCAGCAAGGCAATATTCCCTACAAGATCGCCGAATCGGGCGGCGCGATCCTGGTTCCCAGCGACGCGGTGCACGAAACCCGGCTGCGCCTGGCGTCGCAGGGACTGCCGAAGAACGGCTCGGTCGGCTTCGAATTGATGGATAACCAGAAGTTCGGCATCAGCCAGTTCGCCGAGCAGGTCAACTATCAGCGCGCGCTGGAAGGTGAGCTGGAAAAAACCATCTCGTCGATCTCCTCGGTGCGCGAAGCCCGCGTCCATCTCGCCATTCCGAAGCCCACCGTGTTCGTGCGGGAAAAGGAACTGCCGACCGCGTCGGTCATGCTCAATCTCTACCCCGGCCGCGCGCTCGACGAGGGCCAGATCCTCGCGATCCAGCACATGGTGTCGTCGAGCGTGCCGGACTTGCCGGTGAAGGGCGTGACGATCGTCGATCAGGACGGCAACCTCCTCACGCAGCAGAGCTCGGCGAACGGCCTGGACGCGTCGCAGCTCAAATATGTGCAGCAAATCGAGCGCAACACCCAGGGACGCATCGACGCGATCCTCGCGCCGCTGTTCGGCGCCGGCAATGCGCACTCGCAGGTGAGCGCGGATATCGACTTCTCGAAGCTGGAGCAAACCGCCGAAAGCTACGGTCCGAACGCCAACCCGCAAAACACGGCAATCCGCAGCCAGCAGTCGAGTGTTTCGAATGACAGCGGCGGCGCGAACGCGGGTGGCGTGCCCGGCGCGCTGTCCAACCAGCCGCCGGCCGCGGCGTCCGCGCCTGTCGATGCTGCCGCCAGCGGCGCCGACGCCGGGAAAACCGCGCCGGTCAGCATGCGCAAGGACACTACGACCAACTACGAAGTCGACCGCACCGTGCGCCACTACGAGCAGCCGATGGGCGGCATCAAGCGCCTGTCCGTTGCCGTGGTGGTGAACTATCTGAAACAGGTCGATGCCAAGGGCCGGGTGACCATGCTGCCGCTGCCCGCCGACAAGCTCGAGCAGGTGCAGCAACTGGTGAAAGACGCGATGGGCTACGACGAAAAGCGTGGCGATTCGGTGAACGTGGTCAACAGCACCTTCCTGGTGGATTCGACCGTGATTCCCGATGTGCCTTGGTGGCGCACCCCGGACATGATCGCGCGCGCCATCCAGCTCGCGAAGTACGCGGGGATCGGTGCGGTGGCGTTGTTCCTCTATTTCAGCATGGTGAAGCCGGCGCTGCGCCGCGCATTCCCGCCGCCTCCGGAGCCGTCAGCGCTTGCCGCGCCGGATGACCTGTCGCTGCTCGACGGGCCGGCCATGCCGAAGTCGCAGATAGAAGAAGAAAGGGATGCCGAGGTCAGTTTGCTCGGTCATGAAAGCAACAAGGCCAAGTTCGAACGCAATCTCGACTACGCGCGCATGGTTGCGCGCCAGGACCCGAGAATCGTCGCGACGGTCGTCAAGAACTGGGTGTCCGATGAACGCTGAAGGCCTCAATAAAGCCGCGCTCCTGCTGATGTCGATCGGTGAATCGGAAGCGGCGGAAGTGTTCAAGTACCTTGGACCGCGCGAGGTGCAGAAGATCGGCGCGACCATGGCGACGTTGAAAAACGTCACGCGCGAACAGCTCGATAACGTGATGACCGAGTTCGTCAATGAAGCCGAGCAGCACACCGCGCTGTCGCTCGATTCGAGCGAATATATCCGGGCGGTGCTGACCAAGGCGCTGGGCGAAAACAAGGCGGGCGCGCTGATCGACCGGATCCTGCAGGGCAGCGATACCAGCGGCATCGAAGGGCTGAAGTGGATGGATTCGGCAGCGGTGGCCGAACTGATCAAGAACGAGCATCCGCAGATCATTGCGACGATCCTGGTTCACCTGGACCGCGACCAGGCGTCCGAGATCGTGGCGCTGATGACTGAACGTTTGCGCAACGACGTGTTGCTGCGCATTGCCACGCTCGACGGCATCCAGCCGGCCGCGCTGCGCGAACTCGACGACGTGCTGACCACGCTGCTCTCCGGCAGCGACAACCTGAAGCGCGCGCCGATGGGCGGCATCCGGACGGCGGCGGAAATCCTCAACTTCATGTCGACGGCGCACGAAGAATCCGTGATCGAAAACGTAAAAGAATTCGATGCGGAACTGGCGCAGAAGATCATCGATCAAATGTTTGTGTTCGAGAACTTGCTCGAACTTGAAGACCGGGCAATCCAGTTGCTGCTGAAAGAAGTGGAATCCGAAACGCTGATCATCTCGCTGAAAGGCGCCCAACCGCCGCTGCGGCAGAAGTTCCTCGCGAACATGTCGCAGCGCGCCGCCGAACTGCTGGCCGAAGATCTCGACTCGCGCGCCCCGGTGCGGCTCTCGGAAGTGGAAACGCAGCAGCGCAGGATCCTGCAGATCGTGCGCAACCTGGCCGAATCGGGTCAGATCCAGTTAGGCGGCAAGGCCGAGGACGCTTATGTCTGACGCTGCCGAAGCCGCCAAGAAGGCTCACGCTGCCGATGCGGCCAAGAAGGCTCGCATGTCCGCGTACCAGCGCTGGGAGATGGCGTCGTTCGATCCGGTTCCGATCGATCGCAGCGGTGCCGATCAAGCCGCGCTGGAAAAGCACTTGCGCCGTGTTCGCGATGAAGCGCACGCGCAGGGGCTGGCATCGGGCCATGTGGCGGGTCAGGCAATGGGCTACAAGGCCGGTTACGACCAGGGTTACGAACAAGGCGTGGAAGAAGGCCGCCGCGACGCGCGGGCGGAAGCCACGCGGCTGGCGCAGATGGCCGATACCTTCAAGATCGCGCTGCAAGCTGCGGACGCAGTCGTTGCCGAGGCGCTGACGGCGCTGGCGCTGGACATTGCGCAGCAAGTGGTTTCGCAGCATCTGACACTCGATCCGACCGCTGTGCTGGCCGTCGCGCGCTCGGTGATCGCGGCCGAACCGGCATTGGCGGGAGCGCCGTATCTGACAGTGAATCCGGCGGATCTGCCGATTGTCGAAGCGTATTTGCTGGAAGAACTCCAGGCGGCCGGATGGTCGGTCAGGACCGATCCGGATATTGAGCGTGGCGGTTGCCGGGCACACGCGGCAAGCGGTGAAGTCGATGCAACCAACGTCACGCGCTGGGAGCGCGTGGCGGCGGCGCTCGGGAGGTCACAACCATGGTGAACTCAGCCCATGTCACAGCAAGCGCTGCGCGCCGCGTCACGCAGGAAGGATTGAGCGAGCTGGAACAGGAACTGGCGCGCGCGTCGTTCGGGCCGCTTGCCGCGGACGACGACGCCGAACCGACGATCGAAGAAATCGCGGCCCAGACGATCGTCGATCTCGCCGGTATGGCGAACAATCCGCATCTGGATGGCTGGCGCGCGCACCTCGAAGCCAGCAAGGCGCGCAGCCAGATATCCAAGCCGTTGCGTGCGTGCGGGCGTCTCACGCGTGCGGCCGGCCTGGTTCTGGAAGCGGTGGGATTGAAACTGGGCGTGGGCTCGGAATGCATGATCGAGTTGCCTGCCGGCAGTTCGATTCCCATGGCTGAGGCTGAAGTCGTCGGTTTCTCCGGCGACAAACTGTTCCTCATGCCGACCACCGAAGTCTCCGGCCTGTTGCCTGGGGCGCGCGTGTATCCGCTGGAAAGCGCGCCGATCAATGACCCGATGGCCGGCGCCAAGCGTCTGCCGGTCGGCTGGGAAATGCTCGGCCGCGTGGTCGATGCGTCGGGCAAGCCGCTCGACGGGCTTGGGCCCCTCGGCTCGAAGATCGATGCGCCGCTGACCGCGCCGACCATCAACCCGCTTAATCGCGAACCTATTCACAAGGTGCTCGATGTCGGCGTGCGCGCGATCAATGCGTTGTTGACCGTGGGACGCGGCCAGCGCATGGGCCTGTTCGCGGGCTCGGGCGTGGGCAAGTCCGTGCTGCTCGGCACCATGGCGCGTTATACGAGCGCCGAAGTGATCGTGATCGGGCTGATTGGTGAACGGGGCCGCGAGGTGAAGGAATTCATCGAGCAGATTCTTGGCGAGGACGGGCTGGCGCGCTCGGTGGTGGTAGCGGCGCCCGCTGATGTGTCGCCCATTTTGCGGATGCAGGGCGCGAGCTACGCGACCTCTCTGGCCGAATATTTTCGAGATCAGGGCAAACACGTACTGCTGCTGATGGATTCGCTCACCCGCTATGCGATGGCACAGCGCGAAATTGCGCTCGCGATCGGCGAACCGCCCGCCACCAAAGGGTATCCGCCCTCCGTGTTCGCCAAACTGCCGGCGCTGGTTGAGCGCACCGGGAACGGCCGGGAAGGGGCAGGATCGATCACGGCCTTTTATACGGTCTTGACGGAAGGGGACGATCAGCAAGATCCTATCGCCGATTCAGCGCGCGCCATTCTCGACGGCCATATTGTTTTATCGCGTTCGTTGGCCGAAGCGGGGCATTACCCGGCCATCGATATTGAGGCGTCGATCAGCCGGGCGATGACGGCGCTGATCGACGACAAGCATCTGGACCGGGTGCGTTTGTTCAAGCAGATGTTGTCGCGCTACCAGCGCAACCGCGATTTGATCAATGTAGGCGCGTATTCCACGGGGCGGGATGCGTTACTCGATCGGGCGATTGCGCTGTACCCGCGGATAGAAGCATTTTTGCAGCAAGGATTTCGTGAGCAGGCCATGTTTGAACCGAGCCTGGCCCAACTCGATGCGTTGTTCGAATAAAGACAATTTAGGAATTTGACGTCCATGTCCAAGCATCTGCCGATCAAGACCTTGATCAACCTCGCGGAAGAAGAACTGGAGGCCGCCACGAAAAAACTGGGCAAGCTCCAGCAAGAACGCAATGAGGTGGAGGCGCAGTTGAACTCGCTGGTCACGTATCGCGACGAGTATCACGCGCGTTTTACGGCGTCGGCGCAGGAAGGCACGACCGCGCAGACGCTGCGCAATTTCCAGGCATTCGTCGACACCCTTGATTCCGCCATCAACCAGCAGCGCGTGTTGCTCGTGGGCGCGAACCAGCGGCTGGAAGCGGCCAAGCCGGAATGGCAGCAGCGCAAGCAGAAACTGGGTTCTTACGAAGTGCTGGCCGCGCGCGGCGAGGCAGTGCAGGCGAAGCAGGAAGCACGGCTTGAACAACGTGATTCCGATGAACACGCCTCCAAGATGCTACGGATGCGCGCCGAAAAGGCATGAAGATTTTAGCGATTTTTATCGCATACAAGATACGAGAGGCCATGAATGTCGACCGTTAATACTGCCAGCACGATGCTTGGCTTGAGCGCTGCCCAATCGCGAAGCGCGGCGGCAACGTCGGCAAGCGACAGTGCGGCGGCATCGTTTGTTTCGACGCTGCATAACATAACCACCAAGGCTAACGAGGAAGCGGCGGCTCAGGCGCGGGTGCAAGCGCAGGCGCAGGCGGCGAAAGCTGCGGCGGCGGCATCGGCGGCGCGCGGCGGTGTTCACGACGCGTCCAAGCCCGACGACGCTTCAACTGCGCAGGCTAAGGCGGCGGCGGATCAGGCCGACAGCGCGGACCAGGCGGCCGCAGCGGATCAGACGCAAGGGGCGGGGTCGTCGTCTTCTACGACTTCATCGACTTCATCGACTTCATCGAAGTCCTCGGCTTCATCCACGGCTAATCAAACGCAGGCTGCGACCGCATCTACGACGGCGGCTGACGCGAGCGCTGCGGACGAGACAGCTCAGACGGATGCGGCGAAGGCGCAGCCGGAAGCTACGGCGGCCGCGGCAGCCGCAGCCGCGACGGCGGCGGCGACCGCGGCGGCCATGTTGAAGGCGCGCGGTGGTGCGGCTGCTGATCCCGCGACCGCTTCTACCGATCCGGCTACTGCCGCGATGGATGCGCAAGCGATGAGCGGGACGTCTTCGACGCAGTCGAAGGACAAGTCGAGCGATGCCAAGACTGCGGATGATGCGCTTCAGGCTGCGCTCGCGCAGTTGGCGAATACGCGGGGGGCTGCAACGCCGTCGCCCGATGCGGCAGCGGCAGCTGCGGCAGCTGCGGCGACTGCCGCGAATGGTGCGAATGCGGCCAACGGTGCGAATGCCGCGGTGGCTGGCAAGGGCGGTGGTTCCAGACAGTCGGGCCGGGCGATATCGGTGACAGCGTCCTCGGGCGATGCTGCGATCCGTTCATTGACGACGCAGCAGGCTGGTGCGACCTCGGCTACGCAACAGGCCGATGCAACCGCACAGGCTTCTGCTACGTCGGCCGATGACGGCAGTGCTGCCTACAAGGCTACTGCTGACGCTGCCGCGCATTCGGCTTCGATGCAGGCAGCGTCGGCGACAGCGGGAAGTGCTCTGGTCCAGAGTGCGGCGACGGCGGCTGGCAGTGCGGCTATTGCGCCGCATGTCGGGTCGAGTGGATGGGATGAGGCGTTCAGCCAGAAGGTGGTGTTTCTGTCGAACGGTCATCAGCAGAGTGCTGAATTGACGTTGAACCCGAAGGATCTGGGGCCGCTGCAAGTGGTCTTGCAGGTCACGGACAACCACGCGCACGCGTTGTTTGTATCGACGCACGCACAGGTTCGGGCGGCGGTCGAAGCGGCGTTACCGACCTTGCGTGAAGCGATGCAAGCTAGCGGGATTGGTCTGGGTAGCGCGAGCGTCAGCGATGGGTTTGTGGGCCAGTCGGGTGGCGGGGCGTCGTCGAATGCGGGGGGCGGTGGCCGGGGTTCGAGTGGGTCGAATAGCGCGGATGATGGCGGCAGCGTGGATGCGTTAAGCAGCACGGTCAGCATCCCGGTGCGTAAGCAGGTTGGATTGGTGGATACGTTTGCGTGATCAGGGGGCGGGCGATCGCAAGGCTTGCAGCGTGAGGCTTTAAGCGGAGTGTCTTTAGGTCAACCAGCGTGGAGAGGTAGTGCCGAAAAGGCTACGGTTCTTCAACACTCGCGTCCGCCAAGGCGTCAGCCTCGGAGGATCGCCTCGTTCGCACTTGGCGCGCGAACGGGGCGATCGGCGACAAATCGTCGGTTTACAAACGGCCGACCCTAAAATCAATCAACGATAGATTACTGCGAACGGGCGACTAACCACGTCTTGACCGAAGCCAACACTCCAGACAGGGTGGTTGGAACCATCCCACACCACGGGGGTAGTGGCCTGATTCATTCTATAGCTATCAAGGCGAATGAACGAGTAGTAAGGAATATTGCCGTCCCAATACTGGCCCATTGTGAACACCGTTTTCCCGTCAGGAGAATAGACATATGGGAGAGACCAATTGCTTGGAATACCACCGGTGATAGCGCTAAATGACCCTGTGGCGACGGTGTAAATAAGCGGTGCAATACCCTTCTTGTTCGTTCCTAGCAGAACCTGATTGCTGTCGAGTACGTGCAAGTCATGAACGCTGGCATCCGCAGGGCTGATCGGTTGCAAGACATTATATTGACCGCTTTGAGTGTCAAGATTAGCCATGAAAGGAGCAAGCTGGTTGTCGGGACCGGGATCAGCAAGGTAAAGCGTTTTCTCGTCGGGCGTTGCACCCGCGACCAATGGTTGCGACCGAGCTGTGCCAGCAGAATACGAGGCAATTTGGGTGTGGGAGTTTGTATCCACCACGACGATCGACTGCGCACTGCCCGTCCCGCTGTTCCTGACGACGTAGAGCCGCTGGCCTGAGGTATTACGCTGCGCAACGATTTGTTTTGCGCCGGTAATTGGCAAATCCCAGGCTACAGCCAGCGTGCTCAGGTCGTAGGCTCGCAATCCTCCCGCAGCGCCTTGCTTCCAGACGACATACGCGTATTTGCTGTCACCCGACATTTTCATGTCTACAACTTCTTCGACAATCGCTTTTTGTCCCTTCAGCGTATCCGTTTGGGTGTCGATGTAGCCAAGAACCGAGCTGCCTTTCTGCTGGTTGAATAGCGTGTAGGCGACCTTGTTTCCGTCGGGAGTAGCGAAGAAATGGCGAAGTATGAAACCATCTGCGTTTGGAATGGTGATGGAATCGGCCACATCAGCAAAAGTCTTGCTATCTTGTATCGATACGATGGGTGGATCGTTCGCTGTAAAGACCGAATATATCTTGCTTCCAGGTTTCCCGTAGTACTTCTGCACCATGGTTATGTCACCGGCGGTCAGTCCACGAGCGCCATTAAAAAATCCGCCCGGCGTACAGTAATTCATAATGGAGCCTGCATCCCAAGGCCCAAGCACGGCACCACCCGTCATAATTTTGTAGTCGGGATCGTCTTTCAGCACTTGATCGATGCAAGCAGTAGGTGTGTCCGGTCGGTCTTGCTCATGAATGAATGCCAACAGATGGCCAAATTCATGAATGGCTTCATTTTTGACGCACATTTCTTTCATCGACGTAGCGGTACAACCAGTTTCGTATGACGCGAAATCAAGGTTAAGCTTAATATTTTGATTCCAACCGATGCCTGCTTCACCTAACTGCCTCGTGACGGGCTTACCCGACATGATCAACATCCGAATGCCCAAATATGGAGGCGATTCGCCAAATACCGGACATTTGGTCCAATCGACAAACGTCACGTCTGAATTAGCGTCCCAAGCGCCAGTGACGGCCTCTTTTGTCCAGTTACGTTCCGTTTCGTCCCACCCGGACGGGTTATCCCAGCAGACATTTATCCGGTGGGAATTCCAAATCCACTGGGGATACAAATAGCCGCCTACCAAACCTTTTGGCTGGCCAGCCGTTTTTAATACCGCTTTTGTTGTGTCCGTGCTGCTGAGTACGGGCGGAGAAAATTTAACCTCCGAAAATGTTGGTAAATGCATAGCCGCCTTGTTCGACCGCGTGTCTTTCGCAGTGTTTGAGTCGGCGGTTTTGGTCACTGCAGCAGTGGCCAAGGACGAACCACTGTCGTTCGCGCCGCATGCAGCAAGAGACGCTGCGAGGATGGTAGCGGAGAGCCATTTGACTAGAGGGGTCACTAGCCCCATAGTATTTTTCTTTGTCATTATTTGTATAATTGAAGTGAAATCAGGAAGGGCGCCTGTAACGGCGCCTCTTTCTATTCGGTCACGATTCTTTACGAAAATCGTTTTCGTTATAAGCATTCGAATAGATCGGTTTATCTGAGTACTCTATGTAAATCAAGCACTGCGTCATGCCTTTAATAAAATTATTTTTTCTTTCTCATATTGATGGGCGGCCTCAAAAGCGAAGTGCAACACCTATCTCGTATAAGGTGTCGCAATGCCCGAAAAAACTTCGTACCAGCAACTCCAACCTGAAGAGCGCCTGGCCATCGCAAGCTTGCGGCTACAGGATGTGAGTATCCGGGCCATGGCCCGGATACTCGGGCGCTCGCCAGCCACCGTTAGCCGTGAACTGACGCGAAACAGCTCTGCGCTTGGCTATTCATCCCAGCCGGCTCAAGCACTGAGCGTCGCACGCCGCAGCGCGGGACGCCGCCCCAATAAGCTTTGCCTGCAAACCGTTTGCTGGCGAGTGGTTCTCACCCTGCTCGAGTGGAAATGGTCGCCCCAACAGATATCGGGCACACTTAAACGTATGTATCCGACCGACTCGACCCAGCACGTTTCGCACGAAACCATTTACACGGCTATCTACGCCCAGCCGCGCGGCGAACTGCGTCGTCAGCTCATTGCCTGCCTGCGCCACGGCCACAGCACGCGC
>NZ_MTHB01000011.1 GCF_002220365.1 Caballeronia sordidicola
GAGCGACCCGAACTCATATGGGTTTAGGAGTCATCGCTCGACAGCCGATGCCCAGTCTCAGTTATTCAAATCCTTGCATGACAAGGGCTCGGCTCCTTGGGTGCTGGAAGCGGATATCAAGGGATGCTTTGACCATATCAACCATGACTGGTTGGAGTGCAATGTCCCGATGGACACAGCAATCCTCCGGAAGTGGCTGAAGGCTGGCCTGATTTATCAAGGTCAGCTACAGGCGACGGAGGCCGGTACGCCACAGGGAGGAATCATCTCCCCAACGCTTGCCAATGTAACGTTGAACGGGCTCGAACGAGGACTGATTTCGCATCTCGGTGCGAAATTTGGAATTGCGAAGGCCAAGAAGTTGAAAATTCATGTGGTGCGGTACGCGGACGACTTTGTCATTACTGGTGACTCGAAAGAGGTACTGGTCAGTGAAGTCCGACCTTGGGTAGAGGCATTCCTTGCGGTTCGAGGGTTGCAGTTATCTGAGGAGAAAACGCGGATCACTCACATCGATCACGGCTTCGATTTCTTGGGGTGGAATTTTCGGAAGTACTCGAAAAAGATGCTCATCAAGCCGAGTAAGAAGAACGCACAAGCGTTCTACTGCAAAGTGGGGGAAACGATCAGCGGAAACAAAGCGGTTCGGCAGGAGGATCTGATCCGCCTGCTAAATCCGATGCTACGGGGTTGGGCGCAGTACCACCATCCCGTAGTTGCTAAGCAGGCTTACAGCCGCATGGAGCATTTGATCTTTCAAAGGCTCTGGTGGTGGGCTAAGAGGCGACATCCGCAGAAAAGCGCCGACTGGGTCAGAAAGAAGTACTTTCACTCAGTTGGCGATCGCAGGTGGGTGTTTGCTGCTCCCGTAGTTACGAAAGATGGCAGCAAGGGTTTGCTTGAGCTGTACCAGATCAGCGGCACGGTCATTAAGCGACACGTGAAGATCAAAGGGGATTTTGATCCTTTTGATCCAACGTGGGAGCAGTACGGCGAGAAACTGCGGCAGGATCGCATGTGGGACTCGATGCGTTACCGTCGGCAGTGGGCGACGCTGTACATGTCACAGGGCGGCTCTTGTGCGCACTGTGGCACGGCTCTAACGGATGAAACGGGTTGGCACGATCATCATCTGGAATATCGGATGCATGGTGGCAAAGACACGTTATCCAACCGAGCTTTGCTCCATCCGCACTGCCACCACCAGGTGCATGCTGGTAAAATTGTTGTGACGAAGCCGGTTCTGTCTTGAACGGAGCTTTGAATGTAGGCTTGAGCTGTATGCGGGGAAACTCGCACGTACAGTTCTTAGGGGGCCCATCATCCATAAGGATGGTGGGCTACCCTACCGAGGGCGCGTTGCCCGCGCTCATCGGCGTCAATCAAGCGTGCGGCGGGATTGCGAAGGGTGTTGGCGGATTACTAATGGTCCATTCAAGCGGCGCTCGGGCACCATCCGCGCGAGTTTTGCGTGCCGCCCTGGCGCAGGTTTGAAGCAAGTCCAGACGCTTCAGCTACCCGTCTCATATAGTGCCGTTCCGGGCAACCACAAGGCGGCCGTGCCTGAGTTCCGCGTCCGCGCGCACGGCCAGACGCGTTTCCACATTACCTCGTCCCGATGTCCAATCCGTCTGTTACGTCCACACGTTTGAGCGCGCCCGAGTTGCGTGCGACCGTGTCGCTTGCCGCTATCTTTGCGCTGCGCATGCTCGGTCTTTTCATGATCATGCCGGTGTTTTCCATCTACGCGAAAACCATCCCGGGCGGCGACAACGTGCTGCTGGTCGGCATCGCGTTCGGCGCTTATGGGGTCACGCAGTCGCTGTTGTACATCTTTTATGGCTGGGTCTCGGACAAGCTCGGGCGCAAGCCGGTGATCGCGTTCGGGCTGATCGTGTTCGCCATCGGCAGCTTCGTGGCGGCGGTCGGCCATTCCATGACGTGGATCATTGTCGGCCGCGTGATCCAGGGCATGGGAGCCGTATCGTCGGCGGTGATTGCGTTTATCGCGGATCTGACCTCTGAGGAAAACCGCACGAAAGCCATGGCCATGGTGGGCGCGAGCATTGGTGTCTCGTTCGCGGTGGCCATTGTTGGCGCGCCGATTGTGTTCGAGTGGGTCGGCATGAGCGGACTGTTTACGCTGATCGGCTTTTTATCGATACTCGCGGTCGGCGTCGTGATCTGGGTCGTCCCGGACGCACCCAAACCGCCCGTGCACGTGAAAGCGCCGTTCGCCGAAGTACTGCACAACGTGGAATTGCTGCGCTTGAACTTCGGTGTGCTCGTTTTGCACGCCACGCAAACCGCGCTTTTTCTCGTTGTGCCGCGCATTCTGGAGGCGGGAGGTTTGCCGGTCGCAGCCCATTGGAAAGTCTATTTGCCCGTGATGGGCCTGGCGTTCGTCATGATGGTGCCGGCCATTATCGCCGCGGAAAAACGCGGAAAAATGAAGGCCGTGATGGTCAGCGCCATAGGTCTTATCCTGATTGGCCAGTTGTTACTCGGCGCCGCTCCGCATACCCTGTGGTCAGTGGCCGCAGTTTTGTTCGTGTACTTCCTGGGCTTCAATGTGCTGGAAGCGTCGCAGCCGTCGCTCGTCTCCAAACTCGCGCCTGGCACGAGGAAGGGCGCGGCGGCGGGCGTCTACAACACAACGCAGTCGATCGGCCTCGCCATTGGCGGGGTGATCGGTGGCTGGCTGCTGAAAGTAGACGGGCAGAGCGCTGTATTTTTCGCGTGCTCGGGGTTGGTTTTTGCATGGCTGATCGTGGCGGCGAACATGAAACCGCCGCCGCAGAAAATCCGGCGCACGGCTTAAGCAGCTGTCGTTTTTTGTCGGGCGTATTTTGCCGTGTCGGCAAAATTTTGCCGCAGCGTGGTGCATGAGGTTTGCGGATTTTGCAGGTCTTGCTGAACAGGTCGACTGCCACCGCGTGTCGCGTTGCGAGCGCACCGCATCAGGTCAAATTGAATTGAATTGAATCAACTGGAGAAATCATGGCATCCGTCAATAAAGTCATTCTCGTCGGCAATCTGGGAGCCGATCCGGAAACCCGCTATCTGCCGAGCGGCGACGCCGTGGCCAACATCCGCCTTGCCACCACCGATCGCTTCAAGGACAAGACGTCCGGCGAGATGAAGGAGCTGACGGAATGGCATCGCGTGTCGTTTTTCGGCCGGCTTGCCGAGATCGTGAACGAATATCTGAAGAAGGGCTCGTCGGTTTATATCGAGGGCCGGATCCGTACGCGTAAGTACACCGATCAAGCCGGCGTGGAAAAGTATGCGACCGAGATTGTCGCGGAACAAATGCAGATGCTGGGTGGACGCAGCGGTGCAGGCGGCGGTGGTGGCGGTGATGAAGGCTACAGCCGCGCGCCGGCTGAGCGTAGCAGCGGTGGTGGTGCGAGCCGCGGCGGTGCCGCGGCCGGGCGTCCTGCGGGCGGTGGGAATGCAGGAGGCGCAAGCCGTCCGAGCGCGCCGGCGGGCGGTGGTTTCGACGAAATGGACGACGATATTCCGTTCTGATCGGCGTACCCAGCGGTTTTGTTGCGTTTGACTAAAAAGCCCGCCTCGTGCGGGCTTTTTGCTTTGCGCGCGCGTCGAGGTGACGATGAACCGGTCGCTGGCATTCGCCGCACCGTGTCGGGCAGCGGTGCCTTTCGAGCGGTGGCATCGGGAAAGATGCGCGTTGCGATCGCGCCACGTGTCGGCAGCCCAGCACGCAATCGCCGAAAAGAGAAAGACGGAGAAAAAATGTCCGATATGAAACGCAGGACCTCCATGCGTCCATTTCGACTGCTCCAGCACACGATCTTCCGGTGAAAGCGGCCTCTGGTCTATTCATCACCAAAATAAAAGGCGCGTGGACAAGCGACCGTGCCATCCGGTGACAAATCTCAACAAAGCCCAATTTTCGTCCACCGCTCTGTTGACCGGTGCATATTGCCGTCCTCCGTGCGATTGTCGGATTGCTAACTAGCAACGGTTTAGAGCTTCGTTTCTAAACAGAGAGGATTAGGACAATTCGTATAGAACAGTCGGCTATTTGAAATCTACTCTGGCCTACGTTGAACCATGTGGTGCAGCATGCCGGCCACAAGCGCCCATGGCAAGCAACAGTCAGACAAACGAGCGCGCCCACCCGCGCCGCAATTAGACAAGTCTTGGAAGTGACGCGCTGTGTAGCAGGAACATTGAGAGTGTTCCTATATAGAGCGGCTTATCCCCGTGTTCTTATGTGCAACGGCGCATTACCAATGGTCGTTGCCAGTTGGCGCGGATTCAACCCGAAGTGCATACAAGAAAACTGAGAGGCAGCATTGAAACTGCGAATCGTTCTGGCAGACGATCATCCGTTCGTTTTACTCGGCATTCGAGCGACGTTCAGCATGGATGAAAATCTGGAAGTCGTGGCCGAGGCTGCAAGCGCTGCAGAGTTGCTGAGGCTGCTGGCATACACCCCATGCGACGTGCTGGTGACCGACTTCGCGATGCCCGAGCAAGGCCTGCAGGCGGAAGACGGCCTGCGGCTCATCAAGCGCTTGCGGCGAGACTGGCCGGCCATCAGCATTGTCGTGCTGACCAGCATGAGCAACGTCGCCATCCTCCGGTCAATCCTGGCCGCTGGCGCAATGAGCTTGCTCAACAAGGTCGAGTTCATGGACGAGCTTGCCACAGCGGTCAAGTTTGCAGGCGTTGGACGCCGCTACCTGAGCACGTCGATCGTCTCGGCGCTGGCGGTGGCCGGAGCAGAAGCCGACGCACTCGGGGAGGGCCCGCGTCTTTCGCCGCGGGAGATCGAAGTCGTCCGGATGTTCGCGAGCGGTTTGTCGATCACCGAGATTGCACGTTTCATGAAACGCGATGTCCGCACGATCAGCCGTCAGAAGCGCGACGCCATGGGCAAGCTCGGGGTCCAGAACGATCCGGGATTATTCGCCTTTGCACGCGCGCACGGAATGACGTGATGCTGCAGATTGCGAAAGGCTTTCGGAGGCATCTTATGTTGATGACGGCGCAGATCAACGATCCTTCAGCGGGCCGTGCGAGCACCGGCAAATTGAAACCCGCCGCGAGCGGACGCATCACCTGGGCGAATTTCAGGTTAGAAGAGGTTAGTAAATGATTGCGTTCACTCAACGAATCAAATTGGCGGTAGCGGACGATCATCCATTAGTTGTTCTTGCCATCGAGCGGCTGATCGCTAATGTGCAAAACATTGAAATTGTGTGTCGCGCGCAAGATTCAACCGGGCTGGTGGAAGCACTCGAGAAGCGGGAATGCGACGTCGTCATCATGGATTTTTACATGCCGGGCGGCGAGCATGGCGATGGTATCGATTTGATCAAATATATCGTCGAACATCATCCGAAAGCGGCAATCGTCGTTTTATCCATGACAACGGATGCGGACCTGATCGCGCGCGCGCTCGATGCGGGCGCCAACGCGGTGGTCAGCAAGCAGGACCGGCTCGAGCTTATCTACGTGGCGATCGTGACGGTGCTTGCGCACGAGGATTATCTTGGACCGTCGGTGCGCGCACTGCTCGCGGACGCGAGTTCGGCAAACCAGGTGGATCTCATTCGACAGAAACTCACGCGCCGTGAACTTGACGTCATTGCCCGCTATGCGCGCGGTGGCAACGTCACTGAAATCGCGCGCGAACTCGGCCGCAGCGTCAAGACGATCAGCGCGCAAAAATGCGCTGCCATGCGCAAGCTCGATTTATCGACGGATGCCGAGCTTTACCGATTTGCATTCGACAGTGGTCTGGTCCAGGCACAACGGCTAGGGGTTTAGCCAACGGCGTTAAAAGCCGTCGCAATACAAGTACGACTTGTATACATCAGGTCCCGGAGACACGTGGGCCATCACGTACCAGGCGTATAAAACAAAAATGGATTCGAAAATCCGGATTATCGTGGCAGACGATCATGCGGTCGTGCGAGAGGGGATCCGCATCTGGCTTGAGCGGGACCCGCGAGTAAAGGTAGTGGCTACGGCTGTAGATACCGAATCACTCGCAGACCGGATAGACAGCTTTCCGTGCGAGGTCGTGATATCCGACATTGGCATGCGGGGCATCAACGGCGAAAACAACGCCATCGCGTTTCTACGACGTTTCCTGAGGCAAGCACAGCGGCCGCGCGTGATCGTTGTGACCATGATCGCGCAGCCTCAAATGCTGACCGGCTTGCTGGAACTGGGCGTAGACGGCCTCGTCGACAAACGCGATTGCATGGAAGCGCTGAACCAGGCGGTTATCGAGGTTGTCGATGGCGGACGTTTCGTCTCCAAGCACGCGGGGGCGCTGTTGGGCAACGAACTCGTCAACGTTGCCGGTCGCGCCGGGGTACTGAGCGCCCGCGAATGGGAGGTTTTCCAGTTGTACGCGAGTGGCTTGTCGCTGATCAGCATTGCGAAACGTCTGGAGCGCAGCGTCAAAACCGTTGGTACGCAGAGGCGCAGCGCAATGCGTAAGCTTGGGCTGAAAAGCGAGACTGAACTGATCGACTACTTGAGACAAATCGGTCTCGTGTAACGTAAAAAGCCGCGTCGAAACCATGTCGAAATTCCCTTTCCAATCGACACCACCAGAATCGCATGGGCAACGAACAGACAACATTGTTTCTCAGAAATGTTTAGGAATGGTCTGATTAAACCGGTGCGCCTTTCGCTCCAGACTTGAACGCTTTACTTCGCCAACGCGCGTGATCCCGCCAATCTTTTTTGTGCGGTCGGGCGTGCGTTGGCCGAGAGCGAATTTCAGACGGGGTGACGGCATGTTCAAGAAACTGATAGGCGAGTGCGCGGGAAGCTTTTCGCTTATTTTCTTCGGCTGCGGCAGCACCGCGCTAGCGAGTGGTTATTTTCGCTCCGATATCGGGCTCGTCTGCCAAGCCCTGGCCTTCGGCCTTGCGGCAACCACGCTTGTCTACGTTCTGCGTCCCGTTTGCGCCGCTCATTTCAATCCCGCGGTTACCGTTGGATTCGCCATTGCCAACCGTTTTCCCGTGCGGGACCTGGTCCCGACTATCACCGCTCAGATTGGGGGCGCGACTGCCGGCGGGTGGTTCTTATATGTCGTTGCGAGCGGGCGCCCAGGTGTCTCGCCCGATCTCATCGCGTTCGGCGCGAATGGTTACGGGGCTCATTCGCCCGCCGGGTATCAGTTGCACGCCGCGCTGATCGTCGAGGCGCTGATGACCTTCGTGTTTGTCCTCGTGACGCTCTCGGTCGCGTCCGGCAGGCAAGCGCGTTTCAACGGCTCCGTGCTGATCGGGCTGTCGCTGACGTTGTGTTCCCTGCTCGCCATTCCGGTGACAAACGGGTCTTTGAACCCCGCTCGTTCCACCGGCGTCGCGCTCGTGGTGGGCGGCTGGGCGCTAGATCAGCTCTGGCTGTTTTGGGCGGCGCCGCTTGCGGGCGGTGTGCTGGCAGGCCTCGTCCATCCCATGCTCCAGCGCAGCGCAACGAGTAAGAGCGAGCCGCTGACGCACGTCGGCCGTATCGACGGCGTGCTCGACAAGCAACTGTCGTAACGGGCGCGAACATCATGTCGTCCTCCTCCATCCTTCGTCTGGTTCGCCTGATGACGCTGTTTGTGCTCGTGTGGGCCGCATCGAGCGTTTCAGCCGATCCTTTGCGTGTTGAACGCGCGAACCAAACTACGCAAGACTATCCGACAGTGACCCCCGACGCAGCCGAGGTTCGCCGCTCAGAACCCCGGTCAGGAAGCACCGGTACGGAACAATCGCAGACGCTGAGCTTAAGTGCTGGCGAACGTGCCTATTTGCACTCGCTGCCGCCTCTTACGCTGGGTGTTGATGCCGGTTGGGCGCCGTTCACCTATGTGGATTCCAGTGGCGAGCCGAAAGGTATCGCGATGGCATACGCAACCTATTTGTCGAAGGCGCTAGATATCGATCTCGAGCGGCGTGTGTATCCGGGCTGGGCCGATGTGTCGAAAGCCTTTGCTCGCGGGCAGATCGACATGGTGGCGACTACCGAGCGCGAGACGCCGCGTCTTGCCGGCGGAATCTCGACCAAATCGCTGGCGGACTATCCGCTCGTCATAGTCGGGCGGTCGGACGAACCGGTGATGAAAAGTATTCAGGACGCGTCATCGCGGCGGATCGTCGTGACGGCGCGTCTGGCGGCTAGCGGGCGGCTTGGCAATTTGCCGTCGGGCGCCGTGCTTACCATCGCGCCCAACCTGAGTGCCGCACTCGACCGAGTGGCCCGGGGCGAGGTGGATCTGTTCGTCGGCGATCTCGTTGCTGTCGATATCGCGCTGGCCGCGCGTGACGACGAGCTGGAGATCATCGGGCCGGCCGGCAACTTCGAGCATATGAGCTTCGCGCTGCGTCCGGAATTCAGCCGGCTCGCGCCACTGATCGACCGTGCGTTGAGCGCTATGCCCTACGCCGACAAACAACGCATCCTCGCCGTCCGCCAGGCAGCGCTCGACCCGCTGTCAAGCGGCTGGAGTGTCAGCGCCATGCGGCTACTGCCGGCGCTGATCGCAATTGGCGTGGTGCTGGCGGTCACGTTGCGCGCGTTCGTTGTCCTCCAGCGTGAAATGGCAAGGCGCGTGGAAACGGAGCAGCGTCTCGCTACGCAACTCAGTTTTCAGCAGACCATGATGGAAGTCGTG
Organism: Caballeronia sordidicola; assembly: GCF_002220365.1. Taxonomy (GTDB): domain Bacteria; phylum Pseudomonadota; class Gammaproteobacteria; order Burkholderiales; family Burkholderiaceae; genus Caballeronia; species Caballeronia sordidicola_C. Next base: position 8,663 of record NZ_MTHB01000011.1, read on the forward strand.
CCGTATCCGCTGGTCGCGAAGGATCGGGAGAATCGTTATATAGCGGTGAACCGTGCGTTCGAAAAGACGCTCGGGCTGAAGCGCGAGGACATCATCGGACGCACGACGCTCGAGGTTCAATCGTGGGGCTCCCATAACAGCCAGCGCCTGCATGATCTCGTGGGCATGAGTATCGCGAGCGGGCGGCGCGAGGAGGTCGAAATCGCCTTTCACGATTGCGACGGCGTGCCTCGTCATGGGCTCTTCTGGACCGGCGAATTCGCGGCGGCGAATGGGGCAATGGCGGGTGTCGTCGGCACGATGATCGACATCACGGACATCCGCGACGCTGAAATGCGCGCGCGCGAAAACGAACGCCGCCTGCACGACGTCACACGCTCGCTGCCGGCTGTTGTATTTCAGTTGCGGCGCGCGAAAGATGGGTCGTACAGCTTCCCGTACGTCGGCGGCGATACGCGTCATTTATTTGGGACCGATCTCGCCGATCCCGCCGATCTCGCCGCGCTCGGCAACGACCAGATGGCGGGTCTATCGCTGATTCACGCTGACGACAAGCGCGGTGTGCGCGAGGCGATCGAGCGTTCGGCGCTTACGCTCGAGCCGGTTCACACGGAGTTTCGCTCGATCGTCGACGAAGGCCGTCGCTGGATTCGCGCGGATCTCGTGGCGCACCGCGAGGCGGACGGCGCGGTTGTCTGGAATGGCTATTGGGTCGACGCCAGTGTTGAGCGCGCGCGGGCCGACGAACTCGCCGCGGCGCGCGATGCTGCGGAAGCCGCCTCGCGCACCAAGGATGATTTCCTCGCAATGATGAGCCACGAAATCCGTACGCCCATGAACGGCGTGCTCGGACTGGTGGAAGTATTCGAGAACACGCCGCTCAATCCCGATCAATCGCAGATGCTCGGCATGATCCAGGACTCGGCGAGTGCATTGCTGCAGATTCTCGACGATCTGCTCGACTATTCGAAGATCGAGGCGGGGCGTCTCACCATTGAATCCATGCCGATTGACCTGCGCGAACTGGTCGATAACGCCATTGGTTTGCTCGCGGGACGCGCGCACGAAAAAGGATTGCGCGTGCGGGTGGACGTATCGCCGGATATCGCCGCGAGTTTGCGCGGCGACAGCGTTCGGCTGAGGCAAGTGCTTTTCAATCTGATCAGTAATGCCATCAAGTTCACGATGAAAGGCGAGATCGCGCTCACGGTAAATCTAGTCGACAGCGCGCGCGGTGTGCAGACCGTCGAGCTGAGCGTGCAAGACACAGGAATCGGGATTGCGGCGGACGCGCAGGCGAGTCTGTTCGAGCCGTTCGTGCAGGCGGAATCGTCCACTACGCGCCGCTTCGGCGGCACGGGCCTCGGGTTGACGATCTGTCACAAGCTGGTCGAACTGATGGGAGGAACGCTTGAGCTGCAAAGTCAGGTGGGCGTTGGCACGCGAATGATCGTGCGGCTCGACATGCCGGTCGAAACGACGAACTATCAGATCGATGGCTTGCGGGGCAAGAGCGGAATTATCGCTATCGACGATCAGCGTGTGGCGCGTGCGCTGGTTGACTATGGTCAGGCGCTCGGCCTGAAGCTGGCAATCCGGTCCAGCGACGACGCCACGCTGCGTGATCCGCAGACCTTCGATGGCATCGACCTCGTGTTTCTCAGCGACACTCATCCGGAAGCGCTGCCGCTGAAGACCCGCGTGATTCACGTCACGGAGAAACCGAAACCCACGGGTTATCGCATCCTGGACAACGACATTCGCGTGAGCGTCAATCCAATCTCCTGGCGCGGCTTGGGCGCTGCATGCGTGGCCGCGTTGACGGGCTTGCCGCAGCTTGTCTCGCGTGCGACGCGCGGTATTGATACGAATAACGAGCCGCCCGATCGTGAGCGCGCTATTCGCATGGGGCGGCTTGTGCTCGTCGCAGAAGATCATCCCGTGAATCAGGAGCTGATTCGTCATCAGCTGGCGCTGCTGGGCTTCGCGTGCGACGTGGTGCAGGACGGCGTGGAAGCGCTCGCGGCACTGAAGCAGACGCACTACGGCTTTCTCATTACGGACTGTCACATGCCGAACATGACCGGGTATGAACTGGCGCGGCGCGTGCGGGCGAGCGAGCTGGGGTTGTCGAAGCGATTGCCGATCCTGGGCATTACCGCGAGCACTGCGCCCGAGGAGTTGTCCATGTGCCGCGAAGCCGGCATGGATGACTGCTTCGTCAAGCCCACGCGGCTCGTTACTTTGCGCGACCATTTGAATCGATGGCGTGTGATGGACAGCGCATCAGCGGCGCCGGAACCGGTTGTTGTCGAGGAACAGGACGTAGAGACCTTCGACGCAGAAACCGATAAGATCGATCTGGGCTACATGACGCAACTCTGGGGCAGCGAGACTACGGTCAAGGCGTTGCTCGACGCGTTCGTGTCGTCGTTCCGCGATGATCTCGACGCGCTGAGAGCCCTGCTCGATGGCGGTAGCGTGACGCAGTTGCGCGAGTGGCATCATCGGGTGATCGGAGCGGCTAGCGTGTTGCAGTATCGGCCGTTGCAAATTGCACTCGATAGCTTCCGACGCGACCTCGTCGATAAGCCTGACGCCCTTCGACGCGAAGATGGCGCGGTACTGATCGCACGCTGCGCGGTTCTGCTTGAGCGTATTGAAGCGCAATGCTTGGAGATGGCGTGATGTTTGCGGGGCGGGGCGAGGCGAGGGGCTGTTCATGCAATGCCATTCGTCTTGCGGTCGCTAAACGCATGACTATCCAACGCTGACGTTTCGACCGGTTCTGCAAACAACACGTCACACCGGCGCTTTCAAGTCCGTTAAAACAACGCGTTTATCGCCGAGTCTTTCCTGAAATGCGCGAGCGCGAAATCAACGAATGAACGTGTTTTTGCGGACACGTGACGGCGTCCTGGATACACAAGCGACACTTCCTTGTCCGCGTTACTCACCGCGTAGTCAGTGAGCAAACGTACGAGCACACCCTGTTCAAAATCATCCGCGACATGGCTTTCCGGCAGGGCTGTGATACCCATTCCGGACAGGGCGGCTTGTCGAAGCATTTGCGAATTGTTGACCGTGTAATCCGGATCGATGACGATATCTTCGTCCTCGCCGTTTGCGCCCGTGAACGACCACGTGGATCCGTGTATGTCCGCTGATGGTGACAGGAACGCGTGGGCAGCTAGATCAGCGGGCCGCAGCGGGACGCCGTGTTTCGCGAGGTAGCCCGGTGCGCCCACGATGACCGGTGTCACCTTGAACAAGGGCCGATTAATCAACGTGCCACTGTTCACCATGCGCGGCACCACAATACCGACATCGAAACCCTCATCCACCAGATCCACTGGTCGATGCAGCAGCGTGAGACGCAACTTCACGTCAGGAAACGCCTCGCGGTACTCACATAGCAGCGGCGTGAGTCCGAACAGTGAGAACGAAGCCGATGCCACGAGCTTCAGCGTACCGGAGGGATCGAACGAAGTTTGCGACACCGTCGACTCAATCGCCTCGACCTGTTCTATGACCGCCCGGCAGCCGTCAGCGTACGACGCACCGGCTTCGGTGAGCGACACGCTTCGCGTCGTGCGATTGAGCAGTCGCGTATTGAGGTGCGCCTCGAGCAACGCGACGTAACGCGTGATGACAGCGTTCGATAAATCGAGCGCGGCCGCAGCCCGGCCGAACGACCCGGTTTCCGCGACCTTCACGAAGACGCGCATGGCTTGAAGATGATTCATGACCAACCGATGAACAAATAGTCGCCCCGTGTATGTCACGCCTCGGGGCCGAAAGAGACACGAGTAGAGCCGTCTTTCTAAAAACTTCTACTCGCGTGCGCGATGCTAATGCGGTGGGGCTGTCGGTGAAATAGGAATTGGACGAAAGTCGACCAAAACGCGCTTGTGTCGTACGGTTGCTACTGTCGCAACTCTGCAACGCGTGCAACTAATTAGGCATCCGGATATTAATTCGAGATAGCTCGAATGCCTGATGGAACAAGCGTTTGAGCAAGATATCGCGCTACTTTTCGACTTATTCAAAAAGCCTTTTGTGTGCGCCTTGATGGTTCGGTTAAAAGCCAGCGCCCTAAACTTTGCTCAGCCGATTCACGGTGTCCGGTGAACGCCGGAGCGAGTCGCCTTGATGTCAAGCAAGAAGGCGTCGCGTTATGCAACCAGTCGAGTCGTCAGACTCATTAAAGGGATCACACATGAAAAAGACTCTGATCGTCGCGGCCGTTGCCGCTTCTTTTGCGACCGCCGCAAATGCGCAGAGCAGCGTTACGCTGTACGGCCTTATCGATGCTGGTTTCAGCTATGTGAACAATGAAGCTGCTCCGAACACTGCGAAGGGCAGCGCTGCAGCATTCCGCCTGTCGAGCGGCAACCTCAACGGCAGCCGTTGGGGCCTGAGGGGCACGGAAGACCTCGGCGGCGGCATGAAGGCAATCTTCACGTTGGAAAGCGGTTTCAGCATGGGTAACGGACAGGCGCTTCAAGGCCAGAACGGCAGCGCCAGCGGTACTGAATTCGGTCGCCAGGCGTTCGCAGGTATCTCGACTGCTCAGTTCGGCACGGTAACGTTGGGTCGTCAGTATGACTCAGTGGTCGACTATCTCGCGCCGTTGACGGCAAACGGTAGCTGGGGCGGTACGTACTTCTCGCATCCGTTCGACAACGACAACACGCAGAACTCGTTCCGCGTCAACAACTCGGTCAAGTACCAAAGCGCGAACTACTCCGGCCTCACGTTTGGTGGCCTGTATGGCTTCTCGAACCAGGCTGGCGGATTCGCCAACAACCGTGCTTACAGCGCGGGCGCACAATACGCAAACGGTCCGTTGAAGATTGCAGCAGCTTACCTGCAACTGCAAAATCCTGGCGCCAACAATGCTGGCGGTGCGGTGACGGACAACGGCGCCGCGGCGACCGTGTTGACGAAGCTGGTGGGCGCGTCGGTGGAGACGCAACGTACGTACGGTGCTGGCGCGAGCTACGCGGTTGGTCCGTTGACGGTTGGCGGTGCCTGGACGCAAAGCCGCTTCCAGTTCGTAGCGGGCGATTCCACCGCGCGCTTCAACAACTATGAAGTGAATGCACGTTATGCACTGACGCCGGCATTGGCACTTGGCGCCGCGTATACGTACACCGATGTGAAGGGTTACACCACGGGCCCGGACAACAACGGCCACGAGAAATTCCATCAGTTCGGTTTGCAGACGGACTATGCGTTGTCCAAGCGTACGGACATCTACGCGGAAGGCGTGGTTCAGCTTGCTAAGCAAGGTGCTGAAGCACAAGTGTATGGTACGAATGCCAACTCGGTTCATGGCAACCAAGTCGTGGTTACGACGGGTATTCGTCACCGCTTCTAAAGTGCTGAAAGTTTGATGTAGTAACGAAAAGGCGCCGCAAGGCGCCTTTCGCGTTTCCGGCCTGGTGTCGGCTACCCGGGTTCACGCGCAACGGCTTGACACGCAAAATGCACTACTATGGCGCGTCGATGAGCAGACGACTCGTCCACTCGTCAGTCACCCAGGAGAGTGCAAACATGTTCACGAGATTAAGTCTGCGTAACAGTGTGTTGGGTTTGAGCATGGTGTTGATGTCGTCTGTCGCGTCAATGGCGTCGAGCTCGACTTTCGCCGATACCGTCGCCTTGCAAGCGAACCTGCAACCGTCGAGTGAAGTGCCGCCGCGCGTGAGCAAGGGCCATGGGGTCCTGAAAGCCACCTTCGACACCACCACCAAGACACTGCAGTGGACCGTGACGTACGGCGACTTGTCAGGCCCCGCAACCATGGCCCATTTTCACGGCCCCGCGCCCGTGGGCCAGAACGCGAAGGTGCAGGTTGCTATCGACAAGAACGCGCTGCCCAGTCCGATCACCGGCCAGGCCACGCTGTCCGAGCAACAGTCCACCGACCTGATGGCCGGGCAGTACTACTTCAATATCCATACCGAGCAGAATCCGACGGGAGAGATTCGCGGGCAGGTGATGCCGGCGAACTGATGAGGCGTTTTGCTGGCAGGACACGCATTGCGGCCTTCTCTACACGCGACTTCGCGAACGATCGTACTATTGACGTTCATAGAAAAGAGGAGTCGCCATGAGTTGGCAAAGTGCGTTGGCCTGCTGGGTTTTACGTCGCCGGATGCGCCCCGAAACGGCTAAGCCGGGTATCGATGTTGAGCGAGCGCGTAGGTTGACGTCGAAGCGCGCGTGGTTGCCGAAAGTGCCGTCGGGCTGGCGTCTTGAAGAGCGATACGGCCATGACGCCGCGCCGCTCCGTGGCGAGTGGCTGTTGCACGGCCAGCCGTCTCATATCACGGTCCTGTACCTGCATGGCGGTGGTTATTATTTTTGCTCGCCCGCGACGCATCGCGGACTCGTCTTTCCCCTCGCGAGACGTTCAGGCGCGCGGACCTTTTCCCTCGACTACCGGCTTGCGCCCGAGCACCCGTTTCCCGCCGCGCTGGACGACGCATTGGCTGCTTATCGAAAGCTGTTGGCCGATGGCGTGCCGCCTGGGTCCATCGTGATAGCGGGCGATTCGGCCGGCGGCGGTCTTGCGCTCGCGACATTGCTGGCTTTACGCGATGCAGGTGATTCACTTCCCGCAGGCGCAGTGTTGTTTGCGCCGTGGACGGATCTGGCGGCGACCGGCGCGTCAATGACGACCAACGATGGCCTCGACCCCATGTTCTACGGCCGCGCATTCGCGCCGGCGGGCAAGCTTTACTCGGGCGACGCCGATGTGCGTAACCCTTATGTATCGCCACTGTATGGGCGGTTCGACGGTCTGCCGCCGCTCTTCATCCAGGTCGGCGATACCGAGGTGCTGCTCGACGATTCCACGCGCGTGGCGCAGAAAGCGCGTGCAGCAGGCGTGAGCGTGGAGCTTCAGATCTGGCCGAAGATGCCGCACGTCTTCCAGATATTCGCGCCGTTCGTGCCGGAGGCGAACCGCGCGCTGGAGCAGGCAGCCGGGTTTGTGCGCCGGGTCACGGCTGCGCAGGCCGTGGAAACATCGTAGGAAGCGGGCGGTTCACTTCCCGCTCGCTATATCGATGGTCTGAAAAGCGCGCTCGACCGCGAGTTGCCCGTATTCCCGCTCCAGCCGGCGCACGGTGAAATGTCCGTGCGCCATTTGCTGGAAATGATCGATGAAGACTGTGTTGACCATGGCCCCGAGCACCGCGCCGATCGCCGGGATCGACTTGGCGGCGACCTGTTCGCTGACCTGCACGGAGAACCGCGACGCGACCGTCTGCAAGAACTTCAGCAATGCGGTCGAGCCGTGTCCGCTCAGCCCCTTCGCCGCAAGCTCGCTCGTGGCCTTCGATACCGACTGCGCCAAAGTCCCGCGCACAATGAAATAGCCGATATCGGCGGCATCGTCGCTCGAACTTGGGCCGCCCATGCCAAGCACCATCATGCATTGCAACTGGGTGTCGATGAGATGCACGTCTTCGCCCTCGCTGCGCGCAATGTCGCAGATCGAACGAAACATCAGCGTGGTCGTGACGGGCAATTCCACCGGCAAAGCGAACAACCCAAACGCACCACCAGCCGCTCCAGTGGTCGCGACAGCCAGTTTGTGCATCAGGTTGTGTGGTTTTTCGGGTGGCAGCAGAACGCCGTCAATCGTCGTTTTACTGAGCGTGCGCAGCGCGAGTTGCAGACATTTCTTGAGCGCGGCCTGGGTCGCATCGTCGATTTTTTCCTGCGCGACATTCGGCATTCGCGCCATCAATTTTTCGATCGGCGAGCCAACCACGCTCGCCAGTTTCATCGTAAGCGACGGACTTTCCAGTGCTTCCTTGGCACGGCGCAAGGTCGCAAGATCTTCCTGCGAGAGGGGCGAAGCGGCGATTGGCGTCGGTTCCATGGCAATTTTAGAAAAGGGTTGAGAAGGCGTCTGGCCTTGGATGAGAGCCTATCACCGTGCTATGATTCACATTCTGTTGACAAGTCAATCATTGTGGTATCAAAAAATGGCCGTTCATACTGCCGAGCATCACTCCGCGGGACAAGTGCTCCCGTTTCGCGAATCGCTGATGGCGATGCTGGGCATCTGCTTCGTGACCATGCTGGTCGCGCTCGATCAAACCGTGGTCGGGACGGCATTGCCCACCATCGTCGCCGAACTCAGGGGCTTTGACCTGTACGCCTGGGTCGCCACCTCGTATTTGCTTACGTCCGTCATCACCGTGCCAATTTTCGGCCGGCTCGGCGACTATTACGGTCGCAAACCGTTCGTGATCGCGTCTATCGTCGTGTTCACCGTCGCATCCGCGCTTTGCGGTCTCGCCAACAACATGCTCTTCCTCGTGCTCGCGCGCGGACTTCAGGGCATTGGCGGCGGCATGCTGGTCGGGACCGCGTTTGCGTGCATTGCCGATCTGTTTCCTGACTCCGTCGTGCGTCTGCGCTGGCAGGTGATGATGAGTTCGGCCTTCGGTATTGCGAACGCGGTCGGCCCCTCGCTTGGCGGAATTCTGACGCAATACTACGGTTGGCGCTCCGTGTTCTACGTGAATCTGCCGGTCGGCCTGCTGTCGGTGTTTTTCGTCTGGCGCTTCCTTCCGCACCTTCGGCACGTCAAGCATGAGGGCAAGATGCGTCTGGACTGGCAAGGCGCGGGCCTGATCGCGATTGCGCTGGGTTCGCTGCAATTGTTCGTCGAAATGTTGCCGAAGCACGGTCTGTCGGCCGAGTCGTTGATGCTGCTGGTCGCGAGCCTTGCGTCCAGCTATGCGCTCTGGAAGTGGGAACGTAGCTGCGATTACGCCATTCTTCCCGTCGATATGTTCCGCAACAAGAGTCTGTCCGCGCTCTTTACGCTGGCGATTCTTGGCGGGTTCACGATGTTTTCGCTGCTGTTTTACGCGCCTCTGCTGTTCCAGGGCGGTTTTGGCATGTCGCCGAAAGACGCCGGCCTGATGATCACGCCGCTGGTGGTGTTCATTACGATCGGCAGTATCGTGAACGGCCGGATCGTGACACGTGTGAAGAATCCCAACGCAATGTTGTTCGTCGGTTTCGCGTTGCTGGCGGTGGCATGTCTCGGCGTGGTGATCGCCACGCGCTCAATGCCGCGTCCGCTGTTGATGATGTTCATGGTGCTGGGCGGAATGGGTTTGGGCTTTGTCATGCCGAACCTGACCGTGTTCGCGCAGTTGACCGCGGGACGCGAACATCTGGGGATTGCGACGGCGCTGCTGCAGTCGCTGCGCATGATTGGCGGGATGATTGGCACTGCATTGACCGGCACGCTGATCGGCCATCTGTATGCGAGCGGCGTGCAGCTCGCGCTCGACAAGGACAGTGCCACTCACTGGCTCGGCGACCTGAGCGATCCGCAGATCCTGATCAACCACGACGCGCAAACCACGCTGCTTTCGCAACTCGCGGCGGCGGGTCATAACGGCGCGATGCTGCTCGAATCGGCGCGCGAGTCGCTGGTTGCGGCCATTCACATTGGTTTGGCGGTGGCGGCGGTCGTAGCGGTGCTGGCTGTGTGGCAATCGCGTCGCGTACCAACGGTGCGTTTGAAGGGCGCGAAGATCGAACCGACGATAGTGGCCGAATGAGTTCGATAACAGCAAGCAAGCGCGTGAAGAGCACCACGGCCACGAACGACGCGCAAACGCGCAGCGTTAAAGCAATCAGCACTGAAGCAGTCAGCCGGGAACCAACCAGCATGGACGAGACGGAACGTATCGCCTTCATACAGCAGTTTGGGCGCACTTATCGAACGTTCATGCAGGCGTTCGAGTCGCAGGTCGGCCATCCAATGCCGCGTTGGCGCATCCTGCTCGCGCTGCACGATCACGCGGGCGAGTTGTCGCAAAAGCGTCTGGTCGAGAGGCTGCGCGTGGACCCGGGCGCGCTTACGCGGCAGTTGAAGACGCTGGAGGCGCTGGGCTGGATCGCGCGCAGTGTCGACCAGCGTGACAACCGGGTATCGAATGTCATCCTGACCGATACCGGCCGCGCCGTGACCGAAGCCGGCATGCCGCGCCGCAATGCCTTTCTTCACGAGACACTGTCGACGCTTCCCGACGACGCCGTCACGGCACTCTCCGGCGCGTTACGCGCGCTCGAGCAGCGCATCCAGGAAGTTGCCGCCGGAACCGCTGAATTGAACGGCCCAGGCGCGCTGGGCAGCGCCGTTTCCGAAGACGCCTAGAACGACGTCTCGATCACTTCCTTCACGCGATATTTTGTATCGACGACCAGAATCTGGCGCCATTTGTCGAACGTGAGGCAGGGGTGCGAGATGTCGAACGCAATCATGTCGCCGACCTTGATGTCGTCGCCCGGCTTGATCCGCAGGTACGCGTGCTGATCCATCATGCCGAAGATCTCCCAGCCTTCATCCGTCTTGATGTCGCGCGGCCATTGCGTACCGGGACGGAAGTGGCGAGCGGGTTCGGGCATGCCGGCGTCGAAGGCGGCGTCGCGTTTTCCGAGGCCAATGATCACGCGATCCGGCTCCGGAATCGACTGCACATAGGCCCACAATTGCAGCGCCGGTTTCAACCCTTCGCCCATTTTCTTCGCAATCGGGTTGCGCGCGAAAATCTCGTTCTGCGCTTTCTTGTACACACCCACGTCATGCGTCAGATAACAGCCCGGACGCAGGATAACCTCGATTGCATCGCTATTCGCTTTCGCGAATTCATCGGCGACGACGTCGTACCACGCCGATCCCGCGCCCGACAGAATCGCCGGCTTGCGTTCGATCTTCCCATCGGCGACCAGCGCGCGCGTCACGTCGACCGCGTTCTGTAGAAAAGCCCGTACCTTCGATTCGTCCTGCAGCACGCCCTCGTACAACTCGACGCCAGTCAGCTTCACGGCGTCGGGCCAGCGTGCAACGGCGGCCAAAACCGCATCGCGCTGCGCGTCGTCTCGAATGCCCGTTCGGCCGCCCGCCACACCTAGTTCCAGCAGCACGTTCACCTGCTTGTTCACATCGCTGAAAAACGCGCCGAGCTGATCGACGTTATCGGCGGAATCGACGAGACAATGGAACTCAAAATTGGGATCGGTGAGCAATTCCGCGATCATGCCCATGTTGCGTTTGCCGACCAGCTGGTTCGCCATCAGCACGCGCTGCACACCGCCGCGATACGCCGCGCGCACCTGATGCGCGGTGGCAAGTGTGATGCCCCAAGCGCCAGCATCAAGCTGGCGGCGAAACAGTTGCGGCGCCATGGTCGTCTTGCCGTGCGGTGCGAGTTTTACGCCGTATTCGGCCACGAAAGCTTGCATCCACTTCAGGTTGTGCTCGATCCGGTCCGCGTATAGCACGGCGGCCGGCAGGCTCACGTCCTCGTCCAGCAGATTCCAGTCAAGGCGCGCGGCATCCACCAGATGCACGCTGACGCCCGGCACCATGCCCAGACCCTTGCCAAAAGGGTCGATTGTCGCGCTTTGATAGTTTGTAACTTTCATGTGCTGCTACTCCATCGTTCGTTTGTATAGAGTTCGGGGCTTGATTTTCTGCGTTCGATTCAATATCGAGATTGACTCGACAATGGTACAGAAAGTACGATGCCCGAGACATTGTTATTTAGTACCAAGCGCACCGAAAGGGTTTTCATGAACGTGTCGTCCGAACCGCCAGTCTTCGATATCGTCGCCCGGATTGCCGAGCGCGCGCCCGAACTGCGTTCGGCGGAACGGAAGGTCGCGGCGCTCATTCTCGACGATTTGACCGGTGCATCGCGCGCCAGCATTGGTGCACTCGCAAAAAAAGCCGAGGTCAGCATTGCGACCGTGACGCGTTTCGCGAAGGCGGTCGGATGCCATGACGTGCGCGAGCTTAAATTGCGGCTGGCTCAGGCGGCGGCTGTCGGCCAGCGGTTCTTGCGCGGCGGTTCATATGATGAAACCGACGCCGACGATCCTGCCGATTCACTCGCCGCCCGTATTTTCGACGATATCCAGACCACGCTCGCTCACAATCGTGGCGCGTTGCGTGCGGCGCCTATTGCCGCTGCCGCCGACGCGCTTGCTGATGCGCAGATGATCTACGTCTTTGGCATGGGCGGAGGCTCGACCGCTTTAGCCGATGAAATGCGTTTTCGCTTGGTTCGGCTGGGCCGGCCGGTCGCGTCGTATCAGGATGGTTTGCTGCAGCGGATGGTCGCCGCAACGCTCTCGCGTGAACACGTGGTGGTGGCGTTGTCGGTGACGGGGCAGACGCCGGAAATGGTCGAAAGCTGCAGGATCGCGCGCGAATATGGCGCGCGTGTCATTGCGCTGACGGCGCCCGCGTCGCCGCTCGCGCAACTGGCCGACTGGCTGATTCCGATCATCGCGAAAGAAACTGATTTTATCTACAAGCCTTCGACATCCCGCTACGCCATGTTGATGGCGCTCGACCTGCTCGTCACTGAACTTGCCGTGAAGCAGGGCGATACGAGCCGCGAGCTTTTGCGGCGCATGAAACACGCGCTGGACGCTTATCGTGGTGGCGGCGTCGACGAACGTCAGCCTTTGGGCGATTGACCGGGTTTCCAGGCAAACGCGCGAATATTGAGGAGATAGAGCATGGCATCGGATGGAGAACACGTCGATACGCTGATCAAAGGCGCGCGGATGATCGACGGAACGGGTGCGCCGGCAGTCCAGCGCGATGTGGCGGTGAAGGATGGCCGGATTGTCGCGATCGGCGAGCTGACGGGCTGGACGGCCGATAGCGTCGTAGAGGCGGAGGGCCGGGTGCTGGCGCCGGGTTTTATCGATGTCCATACGCACGACGATACCCACGTCATTCGATCGCCGCAGATGCTGCCGAAGATATCGCAGGGGGTGACGACGGTGATCGTCGGCAATTGCGGTATCAGCGCGTCGCCGGTGACGTTGAAGGGTGATCCGCCCGATCCAATGAACCTGCTCGGCGCGTTCGATGACTTTCAGTATCCGACCTTTGCGGCTTATATCGATGCGGTGAATCAGGCGCGACCGGCCGTGAATGTGGGCGCGTTGATCGGGCATACGGCGCTGCGCAACAACCATATGGATCGGCTGGATCGCGGGGCATCGGCTGAGGAAATCGATGGCATGCGTGCTCAGTTGGAAGAAGCGTTGTCGCATGGGGCGCTTGGTTTGAGCAGCGGTCTTGCTTATAGCTCGGCGTTCAATGCACCGCCGGAAGAAGTGATGGCGCTGGCCGAGCCTTTGGCTAACGCCGGCGCGCTGTACACCACGCACATGCGCACCGAATTCGACGCGATCCTCGACGCAATGGACGAGGCGTATCAGGTCGGCAAGCACGCGCGCATTCCCGTCGTGATCTCGCATTTGAAATGCGCTGGGCCATCGAACTGGGGGCGCAGCATTGAAGTATTGCAGTCGCTTGACACCAAGCGCGAGGGTCAGCCGGTGGGATGCGATTGCTATCCGTACAACAGGAGTTCATCGACGCTCGATTTGAAGCAGGTGACGGGCGATATCGAGATCACGATCACGTGGTCGGAGCCGCATCCGGAGATGGCGGGCAAGTTGATTTCGCGAATCGCCGCCGAGTGGGGCGTGACGCAGCCGGAGGCGGGCAAGCGCTTGCAGCCGGCGGGGGCGGTTTATCACAACATGTCGGAAGACGATGTGCGGCGGATCCTGTCGCATCCCGCGACCATGGTCGGCTCCGATGGCTTGCCGAATGATCCGCTGCCGCATCCGCGTTTATGGGGCGCGTTTCCGCGGGTGTTGGGCCATTACGCACGGGATACGTCGCTGATCGCGCTCGAAGAAGCGGTGCGGAAGATGACGGGGTTATCGGCGCGGCGATTTGGTTTGAGCGAGCGCGGTCTGGTGCAGGTGGGATATCACGCGGACCTGGTGCTCTTCGATGCCGACAAGGTCCGTGATACCGCAACGTTCGCCGAGCCTCGGCAGGCGGCTGATGGCATTGATGCGGTTTGGGTGAACGGGGTGCTTTCTTATCTCGATGGCGCGGTGACGGGACTGAGAGCGGGACATTTTGTGGCGCGTGGCGAGGGTTCCAGACTCGATGCGCTTGGGCACTTTTGATTAACGTTGAGGATGTGCAATGAAACGATATGGCGTGGAAGGTGGTAAAGGACAAGGCGGCGCGGTAATGCCGTTTTCGCGTGCGGTTGAAGCGGATGGGTGGCTGTTTGTTTCAGGCCAGACGCCGATGGAAAATGGCGAAGTGATTGAAGGCGGGATTGTTGCCCAATCGCACAAGGCTATTCAGAATGTCTTCGCGATTTTGAAAGAAGCCGGATATGGTGCGGAGCACGTCGTGCGGTGCGGCGTTTGGCTTGACGATCCCCGGGATTTTGCGTCGTTTAACAAGGTATTCAAAGAGTACTTCGGGGAACATCCGCCGGCACGTGCTTGCGTGGTTTCTTCGATGGTGATCGATTGCAAGGTCGAAGTGGATTGCGTGGCTTATAAGAAAGCTGGCGCCTGACGGCTGGTTTGTTCGCGCCGGTCAATGCCAGCCCCGGCGCGAATGCTCTTACTGCCGAGCCAGCCGCGCGTTATCCGGCAGCGGCAGATTAAAGTTGGTCCGGAACGGATTGATATCCAAACCGCCGCGTCGCGTATAGCGCGCATAAACGGCTAGCCGTTCCGGTTTGCATTCACGCATCACATCCAGAAATATCTGTTCAACGCATTGCTCATGAAACCCGGTATGTTCGCGATAAGAAATGATATATCGCAGCAATCCCGCGTGATCGATCGGCACGCCTACATAACGAATCTGCACGCTGCCCCAATCCGGCTGCCCGGTCACCGGACAATTCGATTTGAGCAAATTCGAAAACAGCGTCTCATCAACCGGCGATTCGCCAAAAGACGCGCGCAGTAACGAAGGATCGGGTGCATAAACATCGGCATCCAGATCCAGCCGATCCAGCGACAAACCCTCAAACTCCTCCATCTTGAGTTTCACGCCAAACTCATACGGCGCCACAAGCTGTACGGAAACATTCGCACCGCACACGGTGGAAACATCCTTGCGGATCGCCGCACGAACCTCGTCGATAGAATCAAAAGCCGTCTGCGAAAAAGATCCCAAATACAGTTTGAATGACTTCGACTCCACAATATTGGGCGAATCCGCCGGCACGATGAACGTCGCCACCGCGATCTGCGGTTTGCCCTTGCGGTTGAGCCAGGACAGTTCGTATGCGTTCCAGATATCGGTGCCGAAGAACGGCAGCGGACCCGTGAGCCCGAGCGCGTCGCGCCCCGACTTGCGGCCGATGGGAAAAAGCAGCGCCGGATCGTACCGTTCAGAGTAGTGGACCGGCTTGCCAAGGGGAGAGTGTTCGGGCGTATTCACGATGGGTTCGATATGCCACTTGGGACGTGCCCCGTCGCTGTCACGACACGGGCCGACTCGCAATGGCCAATTTGGTCGTCGAAGAAAAAGTCGGGTTCGAACTTGCCCAGGAACGGGCCTTTGTCCAATCCACCGAGGAACATCGCTTCGTCGATTTCGATGTTCCAGGCCATCAACGTCCGGATGGCGCGCTCGTGCGCGGGCGCCGATCGCGCCGTGACAAGCGCCGTGCGAATCCGCATCCGGGATGTGGCATGGCTAAGTTTTTGCAGCTTGTGAAGCGCTTCGAGCAACGGTTTCAACGGTCCGTTTGCCAACGCCAGATCTTTCTTGCCGACTTCGTGCTCCACAAACGCGGGCAAACCTTGCGCCTGGAACACTTGTTCGGCTTCGTCGGAGAAAAGCACGGCATCGCCGTCGAAAGCAATCCGAATTTCATCAGGATACCGGCTCGCGGCAAGCGGCGCTCGCGGCACGACCGTCGCGGCCGGAAAGCCGGCGGCGAGGGCATCGCGGACATCGGCGGAATTGGCCGACAGGAATAACGATGCGCGAAACGGCTCCAGATACCGGAACGGTGACCGGCCGCGCGTAAAGACCCCGCGTTCGATCGCCAGTCCATGCTCCTTGCACGAACTGAACGCGCGCAAACCGCTGATGGGATCGCTGCGCGACAGGATCACCACCTCCACGCGCCGCTCGCCGGCCACGTTCAGCGCAAGCAACTTCTCGATCAGCGACAAGGCGATGCCGGGTTTAGCCGGAACGTGAAGCCGCGAGCGTTGCAGCGCCTCGTATTCACGCAGGTCGCCCGCTTCGTAGACTTCGTTTTCTTCTTCGAAGTCGAACAGCGCCCGCGACGAAATCGCGACCACCAGCTTGTCGTCCAGCGTGAAGGCCATGCGGGCGTCAGGCGAGGAACAGCTTGTAGACGGGGTTCGCGCCTTCGTCCCACCACTGATAACCCAAGGTCGCAAGGAATTGCCCGAACGCCGCGTTATCCGTTGCCGGCACCTGGACGCCAACGAGAATCGAACTCGTATCCGCGCCCTGGTTCCGATAGTGGAACAGACTGATATTCCAGTTCGGCGCCATCGACGAAAGGAATTTCATCAGCGCGCCCGGGCGCTCGGGGAATTCGAAACGCAGTAGCCGTTCGTCTTGCGCGAGCGGCGAATGGCCACCCACCATGTAGCGGATATGTTGCTTCGAGAGCTCGTCGTGGCTGAGATCGACCGTAGCAAATCCGTGTTCGATAAACGCGTTCGCCATCTGCACCGCTTCGCCGCGCGTCTTGATCTGCACGCCGACGAAGATATGGGCGGCGTGGGCATCCGCAATCCGGTAGTTGAACTCCGTCACGCTGCGTGTGCCGACCAGTTCGCAGAACCGCTTGAAGCTGCCGCGTTCTTCCGGAATGGTCACCGCGAACACCGCTTCGCGCGCTTCGCCGACTTCAGCGCGTTCGGCCACAAAGCGCATCCGGTCGAAGTTCATGTTCGCGCCGGACGTGACGGCGACCAGCGTCTGCGCTTCCAGCCCATCGCGCTCTGCATACAGCTTGGCACCCGCAACCGCCAGCGCACCCGACGGTTCCAGCACGCTGCGCGTGTCCTGGAAGACGTCCTTGATCGCGGCGCAGAGGGCGTCGGTGTCGACGGTAATGACTTCGTCGAGCAACTCGCGGCACAGCCGGAAGGTTTCCTCGCCGACGAGTTTTACCGCTGTGCCATCGGCGAACAGCCCGACTTCGGCCAGCGTGACGCGCTCGCCTGCCGCGATGGATTGCTTCATCGCGCACGAGTCGACGGCTTGCACGCCAATGACGCGGATCTCCGGGCGCACTGCCTTGACGTACGCCGCGACGCCCGCCGCGAGGCCGCCGCCGCCGATGGGCACGAAGATGGCGTAGATCGGCCCTTGGTGCTGGCGCAGGATTTCCATCGCGACGGTGCCTTGGCCGGCGATGACGTCGGGGTCATCGAAAGGATGAACGAAGGTCAGGCCCCGCGCTTCCTGCAACTTGACGGCGTGGCCGTACGCGTCGCTATAGGATTCGCCATGCTGGACGATTTCCACGGTCGGGCCGCCGAACGCGCGCATGGCGTCGATCTTGACCTGGGGCGTAGTGACCGGCACGACGATGACGGCTTTACAGCCGAGCCGCGTGGCTGAATAGGCGACGCCTTGAGCATGATTTCCCGCCGATGCCGTAATCACGCCGCGTGCCAGCACGTCGGCGGAAAGCTGCACCATCTTGTTGTACGCGCCGCGAATCTTGAACGAGAAAACCGGCTGGTTGTCTTCGCGCTTCAGGTAGACCGAGTTGTGCAGCCGAGCGGACAAATTACGGGCGGGTTCGAGCTCGCTTTCGCGGGCGACGTCGTAGACGCGCGCGGTCAGGACTTTCTTGAGGTAATCGGGGTGTGCCATTCCGGAGCCGTTCGCGCGCGGCTGTGCGCGCCATTTTTGAGAGCGAAAACATCAATAATAGCTCAGGGGATCGCCGACGCTGCGGTTCGGGTCGCTTTGGTGCGCAATCGGGCCCAGCCCGACTGTGTCAATTAAAGAACTCCGCCTGCATGAAATGCCGCCAACAAGTATCAAAAATTGTCTCGATTGAGCCTGCCCCGCGTACCGCGTTCTATTCTGCATACGAATAGACGAACAACTGTCGTTCCGTTCCTCAGGGACTTTGCGTCTCCAGCCCGGTTTGCATCGCAAATTTGAATGACCCGATGCATCGAGACGGGGATGGCATGCGGTAGGCCGCAGTCATGTTTGCCGTATGTGTTTGTCTGGCCTCGATTGTTCACGGTGGGGTGTATATGCATTCGGATTGGCTGTCAGACAAGCCTGAAAAGCACGGGCTCGACGCTCGTATTCTGGCCGACGTACTTGAGGAGGGGGCGCAAGAGCCCGGCCTTCGCAGCCTGCTGGTGGTTCGCAACGGCTTGCTGGTCGGAGAGCGTTACTACGGTGGCGCGTCAGCGGCCGACCTTCAACCCCTCAATTCAATTACCAAGAGCGTGAGCTCCGTGTTGGTTGGGCAGGCGCTGCAACGTGGCGTTATCCGGGGGGGAGTATCGGCGACGGTCCGCGAACTATTGCCGGAGGCGGTTGCCATGGCGCCTGATTCGCCCGCAGCCAATGTGACTGTCGCACAGATCCTCTCGGGCAGAGCGGGACTGAGCTACGACTGGCAAGTGCAGTATGACGAGCTCATAAGCGCGCCCGATCTGGTCTCCATGGCCCTCGCGCTCCCCGCTGATCCCATCACTCCGCGGGCTTGGACCTACAACGATCCCCTTATAGGCCTGATTTCGCCGATCCTGTTGAGGGTGGAGGGGGCCGACCTTGCGGACATCGCTGCTCGCGACCTTTTCACGCCACTCGGCATCGAGCGCTATGAATGGACTCGCGACAACGCGGGCCGGTCGCTAAGCTATGCCGGCTTGGCACTGCGTCCGCGCGACCTGATGAAGGTGATATGGACCATGGCCGAAAAGGGTAAATGGCGAGGCCGTGGGGTGATCCCGGAGGAGTGGGTTGGCGACAGCACGAGATCCCGTGGTGCGGCGAGCTGGCGCGTAAAGCCTGTCACTGATATTGGCTACGGTTATTTGTGGTTCACCGGCTTTCTTCACGGCCATGCTGTTGTTTGGGGATGGGGCTATGGCGGCCAGTTCGCGCTGTGGGTGCCGATCCTGCGGCTGGCGGTAGCGAGCGCAGCTGTGTCACCGCCGGCAGAACAATTGGCCGCCCAGACTGACGCCATCATGGCGCTTATCGCCCGTCTGGTGCAGGCTGCAAGGTAAATTGGCGGGTGCGCAGCATCCTTGATGCAATGCAGGCACCTTGGCGTCCGGAGAGTTCGCCCGAAAGCAGCAACCAACAAATTTCCGCAACAATCTAGCCGACCCTTCGGGCCATGGGCAACACCCGCATTGCTCTGCGACATCGACCCGGTTCAAGCCGATCATTGGCGCCCCGAGAAACGTGAGCGCGCGCGAATGGCCAAGAATTTGTCCAAAATTGCCATGCACAAAGCCCTTCAACCCGCTAGGCAGCGCGAACGACGCATATTGCGATAGGTTAGAATTCCGTTTTCGATACAGGATCGGAAGATGCAACGGCAGTCCCGGACCGGCTTTTTGACGCATGTTCCCCGCGACGCTCTACGCGAGTGCTGCGCGCTCTGCTGCGCTATCCACGCGGCTTCGGAACGGCATGCGCGTCATCAGCGATCGTGCCGCTGATTCCGGACCCTCCGAAGGTTTTGCATCGTTCGCCACCCCCTGCCGGCGAGCACCTTCACAAAAAAGTATCACTCGAAAATCTGCGCTTCACAGCGCTTTGCCGGCTATCGCGCTGCTCGTGACCTTATCGTCAGCACAAGCGCCGGCTCACCGAACTGTCGAATATGAACGCACCCCAAGCCTTCGATCCGAACGGCGCCGCGCATGCCGTGGCCCTGGATACCGAGCCGCGCCTGCGCGAAATTCCCTATAACTACACATCGTTTTCCGATCGCGAAATCGTCATTCGCCTGCTGGGCGAGGAAGCCTGGGCGGCGCTGGCCATTCTGCGCAGCGAACGCCGCACGGGCCGCTCGGCACGCATGCTGTACGAAGTGCTCGGCGATATCTGGGTCGTGCGTCGCAACCCGTATCTGCAGGACGACCTGCTCGACAACCCGAAACGCCGCGCGTTGCTGATCGAAGCGTTGAATCACCGCCTGGGAGATATCGAAAAGCGTCGTAAAGCGGATCTGTCGCAACATCAGGACGACGCCGGCCGCGACCGCGCGGCGCGTGTGGAAATACTGATCAGCGCCGCGTGCCGGGCGGTTGAAGATTTCAAGAAAGAGTTCGAGCAGACCTACGACCTGCGCAAGAAAGCGTCGAAGGTCTTCAGTAAGGTCACCGAGAAAGACAACATCAAGTTCGACGGCCTGTCGCGCGTTTCCCACGTAACGGACGCAACCGACTGGCGCGTCGAATACCCGTTCGTCGTGCTGACGCCGGACACCGAGGCGGAAATCGCAGGCTTGATCAAGGCGTGCTTTGAACTAGGACTCACGGTGATTCCGCGCGGGGGCGGTACGGGCTACACCGGCGGCGCGATTCCTTTGACGCCGTTCGCGGCCGTCATTAACACCGAAAAACTCGAGCAACTCGGACCCGTTGAAATGACGGATCTGCCGGGTGTCGACCACAAAGTCGCGACAATCTTTTCGGGTGCGGGCGTGGTCACGCGTCGTGTGACCGAAGCCGCGGAACACGCCGGTTTCGTGTTCGCCGTCGATCCGACGTCGCTGGATGCATCGTGCGTGGGCGGCAATGTCGCGATGAACGCCGGCGGTAAAAAGGCCGTGCTGTGGGGCACGGCGCTCGACAATCTCGCCTGGTGGCGCATGGTCGATCCGCAGGGCAACTGGCTCGAAGTCACGCGCCTGGATCACAACTGCGGCAAGATTCACGACATTCCCGTGGCGCGTTTCCGGCTCGACTGGTTCGACGGAACGCGCGCGCCGGGTGAGAAATTGCTGCGCACCGAATCGCTCGATATTGCCGGCAGCAAGTTCCGCAAGGAAGGGCTCGGCAAGGACGTGACGGATAAATTCCTGTCGGGTCTGCCGGGCGTGCAGAAGGAAGGTTGCGACGGCCTGATTACATCGGCGCGCTGGATCCTGCACAAAATGCCCGCGCATACGCGCACCGTCTGCCTCGAATTCTTCGGCCAGGCGCGCGACGCGATTCCGAGCATCGTGGAAATCAAGGATTATTTGTTCGAGACGTCGAAGCAGGGGGGCGCGATTCTCGCCGGTCTCGAACATCTCGACGAACGCTATCTGCGCGCTGTCGGCTACGCGACCAAGAGCAAGCGCAACGCGTTTCCGAAGATGGTGCTGATTGGCGATATCGTGGGTAACGATCCCGATGCAGTCGCCCAAGCCACGTCCGAAGTCGTGCGCATGGCGAACGGCAAGAGCGGCGAAGGGTTTGTCGCGGTGAATGCCGAAGCGCGCAAGCGTTTCTGGCTCGATCGCTCGCGCACGGCGGCCATCGCGAAGCATACGAACGCGTTCAAGATCAACGAAGACGTCGTGATCCCGCTGAACCGCATGGGCGAGTACACCGACGGGATCGAGCGGATCAACATCGAGTTGTCGATCAAGAACAAGCTGCAACTCGTCGATGCCCTCGAAACGTTCTTCAAGACGGGCAAGCTGCCGCTCGGAAAGAGCGACGACGCAAACGAAATTCCAAGCGCCGAGTTGCTCGAAGACCGCGTACAGCAAGCGCTCGATCTGCTTCAGCGAGTGCGCGAACGCTGGACGTTCGTGGGCGAGAAGCTGGATCTGCCGTTGCGCGAAGCGCAGCACTATATGGTTCAGCTCGGCTACGAAGGGCTGGCTGAGAAGATGGCCGATCGCGTGGATTCCCAGCCGGGCGTACGCGTATTCGATGTCGCTCAAGACCGTACCATTCGCGTTTCCTGGAAGCAGGAAATCCGCGCCGAACTGCGTCATATCTTCAATGGCGGCGAGTTCAAGCCCATTCTCGAAGAAGCGCAGAACATCCATAAGAAGGTTCTGCGTGGCCGCGTATTTGTCGCGCTCCACATGCACGCCGGGGACGGCAACGTCCACACCAACATCCCGGTCAACTCCGACAACTACGAGATGCTGCAGGACGCGCACGTCGCGGTCGCACGGATCATGAAGCTGGCGCGGGATCTGGATGGTGTGATTTCGGGCGAACATGGCATCGGCATCACGAAGCTCGAATTCCTGACTGAAGACGAAATCGCGGAGTTCCGCGAGTACAAGCAACGCGTTGACCCGGAAGGCCGTTTCAACGCGGGCAAGCTGTTGGCAGGCGCCGATCTGCGTAACGCCTACACGCCGAGCTTCGGCCTGATGGGCTATGAATCGCTGATCATGCAGCAGTCGGACATTGGCGCGATCGCTGATTCGATCAAGGATTGCCTGCGTTGCGGCAAGTGCAAGCCCGTCTGCGCGACTCACGTGCCGCGCGCCAACCTGCTGTATAGCCCGCGCAACAAGATCCTCGCGACATCGCTGCTGGTTGAGGCGTTCTTGTATGAAGAGCAGACCCGCCGCGGGGTATCGATAAAACACTGGGACGAATTCAACGACGTCGCCGATCACTGCACCGTCTGTCATAAATGCGTGACGCCGTGCCCGGTGAAGATCGATTTCGGCGACGTGACCATGAACATGCGCAACCTGCTGCGCAAGATGGGTAAGAAGAAGTTCAACGCGGGCAACGCCGCCGGCATGTTCTTCCTCAACGCCACGAACCCGCAGACCATCAACCTGGCGCGCACGGCGATGATGGGCGTGGGTTACAAGGCGCAGCGGCTGGGCAATGAAGTGCTGAAGAAGTTTGCGAAGAAGCAGACGGCGAAACCACCGGCAACGGTCGGCAAGCCGCCGGTGACGCAGCAAGTCATCCACTTCATGAACAAGAAGATGCCGGGCAACCTGCCGAAGAAGACGGCGCGGGCATTGCTTGATATCGAGGACAACAAGATTGTTCCGATCATCCGCAATCCGAAGACAACGACCTCGGACACGGAAGCGGTGTTCTACTTCCCGGGCTGCGGCTCTGAGCGTTTGTTCTCGCAAGTCGGTCTCGCCACGCAGGCGATGCTGTGGGAAGCGGGCGTGCAGACCGTGTTGCCGCCGGGTTACCTGTGCTGCGGTTATCCGCAACGTGGTGCTGGTCAATTCGATAAAGCCGAGAAGATCGTCACCGATAACCGCGTGTTGTTCCACCGCGTGGCCAATACGCTGAACTATCTGGATATCAAGACGGTGGTGGTGTCGTGCGGGACTTGCTACGACCAACTGGCCGGGTATGAATTCGAGAAGATTTTCCCGGGCTGCAGGATTATCGACATCCACGAATTCCTGCTGGAAAAGAACATCAAGCTGGAAGGCGTGACCGGTACGCGCTACATGTATCACGACCCCTGCCACTCGCCGATCAAGACGATGGACCCGATCAAGCTCGTGAATGAAATCATGGGTTCGGCGCACGACGGTTACAAGATCGAGAAGAATGATCGATGCTGCGGTGAATCGGGCACGCTCGCCGTCACGCGGCCGGACATTTCCACGCAAGTGCGTTTCCGCAAGGAAGAGGAAATCCGCAAGGGCGCGGCCAGGCTGCGCGACATTCCGCTCGTGGGCGAGACGGGTGCGAACGGCATCAATCTGGCGAACGCGTCTGCGGGAACGGCGGGTGCTGCACCGGGATCGGTGCTAAAAGCAGGCGATGGAACCCAATCCACCGGGACCGACGTCAAGATCCTCACGAGCTGCCCGTCGTGCCTGCAAGGTTTGTCGCGGTATAACGAGGATGCGAACATCGAAGCGGACTATATCGTCGTGGAAATTGCTCGCAAGGTGCTCGGCCCGAGCTGGATGGAAGACTACGTGGCGCGCGCTAACGATGGCGGTATCGAGCGCGTGCTGGTGTAATAGTGGAACCGGGGCTTGTTTCGCTAGAGGAAAATGATGGACTGTGTCTTTTGCCGTGAAGACGGCGGCGAGGTCTTGTGGTCGGACGACGCAGTGCGCGTCGTCCTTGCCGATGAGCCCGAGTGGCCGGGCTTTTGCCGCGTGATCTGGCATGCGCATGTGGCTGAGATGTCCGATCTCGACAACGCCGCGCGCCTCAGGGTGATGACTGCGGTGAACGGCGTGGAGCGCGCGATCCGTCGTGTGCTCGCGCCTGCGAAGGTCAATCTTGCAAGCCTCGGCAATCAGGTTCCTCACGTCCACTGGCACGTCATTCCGCGCCATTCCAACGATTCCCGTTTCCCGCTGCCCGTCTGGGCGCCGCGCCAGCGGACCGTTTCTCAGGCGTTGTTGTCGAATCGCCGGGCGCAGGCCACCTTGCTGCGCGAAGCAGTACGCGCCGAGATGACGCTGGCGTTCGGCTGAGCCTCTGACCCAGGCCGCCCCGGCTAACCGACCACCCGATTCATTAAAGGCTCACCATGAGCGGACTGACCAAACAAACGCCGATTCCGACGGGCATTGTCGTGCATTCGAAAACGCGCGCCCTCGAGTTGCAATATGCGAATGATCAGACGTATAGAATCCCGTTCGAGTTATTGCGCGTATATTCGCCGTCGGCGGAGGTGCAGGGCCACGGTCCCGGGCAGGAAACGCTGCAAACGGGCAAGCGCGACGTGCTGATCAGCGCGATTGAGCCGGTCGGCCACTATGCACTGCAACTTAATTTCTCCGATGGCCACAACACCGGTCTGTATTCCTGGGACATCCTGCATGACCTCGCGGTCCGCCAGGATGAACTCTGGGCAGACTATCTCGCCAAACTGGAAGCGGCGGGCATCGACCGCGATACCCCAATGACGCCAAAAGCGTCCGGCGGCCACCGCCATTGACCGATTTTTACCTTGCCGCGGCGATTTGTCGCGGCAACCGGCCAAGTCCGAATTCGGGCGAGGCCTACAACACGAACAAGATGAGGACGAACGCGATGAGCAAGACCCACTTCGGTTTTGAAACGGTCGACGAACAGGAAAAAGCGAAGAAGGTGGCGGGCGTTTTCGATTCGGTCGCGAGCAATTACGACTTGATGAACGACCTGATGTCGGGGGGGCTGCATCGCGCGTGGAAGTTCTTCGCGATCGGGCAAGCGAAGGTTCGTCCAGGCTACAAAGTGCTCGATCTGGCAGGCGGGACGGGCGATCTGGCGAAAGCGTTCGCGAAACAGGCCGGCGAAAAGGGCGAAGTTTGGCACACGGATATCAATGAATCGATGCTGCGCGTCGGGCGTGATCGCCTGATCGACCGCGGCGTGATCACCCCTACCCTGATCTGTGACGCTGAGAAGATCCCGTTCCCGGATAATTATTTCGATATCATTACAGTTGCCTTTGGACTTCGTAATATGACGCACAAAGATGGTGCGTTAGCCGAAATGTATCGGGTGTTGAAGCCGGGCGGTCGACTCTTGGTCCTGGAGTTCTCGAAGGTGTGGGAGCCATTGAAGAAGGCGTACGATCTCTACAGTTTCAAGTTTTTACCGTGGCTTGGCGACAAGTTTGCAAAGGACGCGGACAGCTATCGCTACCTCGCGGAGTCGATCCGGATGCATCCGGACCAGGAAACCTTAAAAATAATGATGGAACGCGCGGGATTGGATCGAGTCGAATATTACAATTTGTCAGGTGGCGTGGTAGCGTTGCACGTCGGGACAAAATTTTAATGTTCCACTTTTATAAGGATTCGAAATGTCCGATTCGCGCTTACCCCAAACTCGGGGTTTCCTGAAGTCGTTATTCAGGAAAGCCGGGGTTGTTGCGCTGGCTGGCGTAATCATGGCCGGTGCTTTGATCGCTGAAGACGCAGAGGCACGCCGCATGGGTGGCGGCCGCAGCCTCGGCCGTCAATCAACGAGCGCAGCTCAGCAGAACCAAGCTACGCCGCCCTCGCAGTCCATGCAGTCGAGTCAGGCGGCCAACGCCCAGCGTGCAGCGCCGGCAGCGGCGCCCGCTGCCGCTGCCGCGCAGCCTGCGCGTAATCGCTGGATGGGGCCGCTCGCCGGTCTCGCGGCAGGTCTTGGCATAGCAGCGCTGCTTTCGCACTTTGGTCTTGGCGGCGCGTTCGCGGGCGCAATGGCAAACATGATCATGATCGCGTTGATCGCGCTGGCCGCCGTGATGGTGTTCCGCTTCATCATGAACCGTAGAAAGAACGCAAATACACCGGCGTACGCAGCCGCCGGTGCGGGTTCGCCGTTCGGCGGATCGGCGCGTACCGGGTTTAACTCGCAGGAGCCAAGCTATGTGCCGCCTTCGGCGCCGGGCGGTTATGGTCCGTCCGCCGCTACGCTGAGCAGCGCGAACACAGTGGGCGCCGTGGATGGCGCGCCGCAAGTCGAGGTGCCCGCAGGCTTCGACAGCGAAGCGTTCGTGCGTAACGCGAAGGTTTATTTCGTGCGCTTGCAGGACGCATGGGATCGAGGCAATTCCAACGATATCCGCGAATTCACCACGCCGGAAATGTTCGCAGAAGTGAAGCTCGACATTGATTCACGCGGTACGCAGCCGAACCGCACCGACGTCGTCCAACTCAACGCGGACATCCTCGGCGTTGAGGAGCGCGGCACGGAAAGCCTTGCCAGCGTGCGTTTCCACGGTCTGATTCGTGAAACGGAAGGCGCTGCTGCCGAGCCGTTCATTGAGATCTGGAACTTGTCGAAACAGAAGTACGGCAACGAAGGCTGGTTGCTGGCCGGGATTCAGCAGGTCAGTTAACCGGTCGGATGACGGGCTGAAAAAGCCGGTTGTCCGGGTGTTGGAGCGTAGGCTTTATGGCTAACGTGACGTTGACGGCGCCGGGGGCCAAACGACAACGCCAGTTGCAAAGGTAGAATAGAAACCCGCGCGAGAGACCGCTTGCGCGGGTTTTTTCATCTCAGAGCCGATGACGCACGCAGACGAATTCGCCCCCCCCGCCGCACCTTCTGCCACTCAGGCCGCAGCCAGAACCGCATCGAAAGCATTCGCGGCGGCTGTGAACCACGTGCTCGCGCGCGAATCCTGGGCCCGCGAGCGTCTAACGCCCTACGCCGGCAAGACCGCGCGGCTGGCGCTCTCGCCGTTTTCACTGTTGCTGATGGTCCAGCCGGACGGGCTGATTGCTGCCGTCGACGAGACCGAGGCGGGTACGTTTGACGTTACCCTCTGCGTTCCCGCCGAAGCCGTCCCGGCGTTCCTGCAGGGCGGGCAGGCGGGTGTGATGAAACACGTCCGCATAGAAGGCGACGCGGAGTTCGCGACCACGATCGCGAAGCTGGCCGAACATCTGCGCTGGGAGCCCGAAGAAGATCTGGCCCGCGTGATTGGCGACGGCCCCGCTCACCGCATTGGCTCGACCGTACGCAAGGCGGGTGAACAAGCGCGCCGCTCGGGACGGAATCTGCTTGAATCGGTAACCGAATACCTGCTCGACGAACAACCTCAACTCGTGCGCCGCAGCGCCCTCGACACGTTCAATGCCGAACTGTCGGTAGCCCGGGACGCGCTCGCGCGCGTCGAAAAACGCATCGAGCGACTCGAACAAAAAGCCGAAGCCCGAGGCGCGTCAGCGTCCGGCGCCGCGTCAGCGCGCGGCACGAGCAAGTAATGGGCTGAACCATGCGTCTTCTGCGTTTCCTCAAGATTTTTTTCACCGTGGTGCGATTCGGGCTCGACGAACTGGTGATGAGCGGTATTCAGGACCGGCGTGTCCGCCTGCTCATGCGCATCACCACGTTCGGCCGCAAGTTCGAGGTCGCGCGCGGCGTGCGGCTGCGTCTTGCGCTCGAAAGTCTCGGGCCAATCTTCGTCAAGTTCGGGCAGGTGCTGTCAACGCGCCGCGATTTGCTCCCTGTCGACATAGCGAACGAACTCGCCAAGCTTCAGGATCAAGTGCCGCCATTCGATTCGGATGTGGCTATCGCGATTGTGGAGAAGTCGCTGGGCTCACCCATTGACGTATTGTTCGACGACTTCGAGCGTGTGCCTGTGGCGAGCGCATCGATTGCGCAGGTCCACTTCGCCAAGATCAAGGCCGGCGTGCATGTGGGCAAGGCAGTGGCGGTGAAAGTGTTGCGGCCGAACATGCTGCCCGTCATCGACTCGGATCTGGCGTTGCTGCGAGACATTGCTTACTGGACCGAGCGGCTATGGGCGGACGGCAAGCGGCTGAAGCCACGCGAGGTGGTCGCCGAGTTCGATAAATATCTCCACGACGAACTTGACCTGATGCGCGAGGCTGCAAACGGCAGCCAGTTGCGGCGCAATTTCGCGGGCCTTGATTTGCTGATGGTGCCCGAGATGTATTGGGACTATTCAGCGCCCAGCGTGCTGGTGATGGAGCGCATGGTCGGCGTGCCGATCAGCCAGGTGGAAGTGCTGCGAGCGGCCGGCGTGGATATTCCGAAGCTGGCGCAGGAAGGCGTCGAGATATTCTTTACGCAGGTATTTCGCGACGGCTTCTTCCACGCTGACATGCATCCCGGCAACATCCAGGTAAGTCTCGCAGAAGAGACGTTTGGGCGGTATATCGCGCTGGACTTCGGGATTGTCGGCGCGTTGTCCGATTTCGATAAAAACTATCTGGCGCAGAATTTCCTGGCGTTCTTCAAGCGCGACTACCACCGTGTGGCCACGCTGCATCTGGAGTCAGGCTGGGTGCCGCCGAGCACGCGCGTCGAAGAGCTGGAAAGCGCTATCCGCGCCGTTTGCGAACCGTACTTCGACCGGGCGTTGAAGGATATTTCGCTGGGCCAGGTGCTGATGCGGCTCTTTTCCACTTCGCGCCGCTTCAATGTCGAGATTCAGCCACAACTCGTGCTGCTGCAGAAAACGATGCTGAACGTGGAGGGGCTCGGCCGATCGCTCGATCCCGAACTCGATCTGTGGAAGACCGCCAAGCCGTATCTCGAACGCTGGATGAACGAGCAGGTCGGTTGGCGCGGCTGGTACGAAAGGCTGAAACTCGAAGCGCCGCAGTGGAGCAAGACGCTGCCGCAGTTGCCGCGCCTGATCCATCAGGTGCTGGCTGACCGGCACGATCAGCCGGGCGGCGGCAACGACGAGCTCATGCGCATGATCCTGATCGAGCAGAAACGCACGAATCGTTTGTTGCAAGCCTTGCTGATCTTTGGGCTCGCGGTGGGCGCGGGCGCCGTGCTTGTCCAGTTCTGGCAGGTATTTGCATACGGAGGTTGAGGGCACCATGATCGACATTCGCAAACCCGTTGTGCCTACTGTGCCTCCCAGCTTCGACACGCGCGACCCGAATTCCCCCGATTTCTGGAGCGAGCGCTTCGACCAGCGCTTTACGCCTTGGGATCAGGCCGGCGTGCCTGAAGCGTTCAAGGCATTTGCCCTCGAACATCGGAATGCGTTGGCGAACGTCCTGATCCCCGGCTGCGGCAGTGCGTACGAAGCGTTGTGGCTTGCGCGCGAAAACTGGCCAGTCAGGGCTATCGATTTCTCTCCAAGCGCCGTTGCGGCGGCGCGTGAGCACCTGGGCGAACACGCCGGCGTGGTGGAACAAGCCGACTTCTTTGCGTACAAGCCGCCGTTTGAAACAAACTGGATTTATGAGCGCGCGTTCCTGTGCGCCTTGCCGCGAGACCGCTGGCAGGACTACGCCGTGCGCATGGCCGAACTGCTGCGGCCCGGTGCGCTGCTGGCGGGTTTCTATTTCCTCGGCGAGACGCCCAAGGGGCCGCCTTTCGGTATTGAGCGGGGCGCGCTCGATGCCTTGCTGACGCCGTATTTCGAGCTCGAGGAAGAGCATGAAGTAACGGGATCCATCGACGTCTTCGCGGGACGCGAGCGCTGGCTTACCTGGCGCCGGCGTGCGCCGGAAGCTAACCCTGTTGCCTGAATCTGTCGTATCCCGGGCGTTGCATGCCGAGGCTGAAGCGTCGTTGATATGCCGTTGAGATTCCCCGTATCTGCATCAATCGGCCCGCGCTTGCATATGCTGCGTTTCGACAAAAGAAACCTGCGCAAACCTGGCGCGTCCCCTTGAAACCTGGGCCTGGGAGCCCAAAATTAAGGGTTGGCCGATGGTTTGAGGCTATAATTCAAGGCTTTGCAAGCGCCGAAACGTTAATCGTAGGAAGAGTGACATGCCGATCTACGCGTACCGCTGCGAGTCCTGCGGCTTCGAAAAAGACGCGCTCCAGAAAATGAGCGATGCGCCGCTTACCCACTGTCCGCAGTGCGGGAAAGATACATTTGCCAAGCAGGTTACGGCCGCGGGCTTTCAATTGAAGGGTTCCGGCTGGTACGTGACCGATTTCCGCGGTGGCAACAACGGCGCCGCTGCCGCCAAGAAGGAAGAGAGCGGCAAGAGGGATGAGGGCGCCAAAGCCGAAACGAAAAGTGAAGGCGCATCGGATTCGAGTAATTCGAGTAAAGAGTCGAGCAAGGATTTGGGCAATCAGTCGTCGAAGACAGATTCGTCCACCGCAAGTGCGCCTGCAGCAGATAGCTCGAAGTCAAGTAGCACGACGTCGGCTGCGGCGTCATCGAGCAAACCGGCGTCGCCTGCATCGAAGTGACGCTTGGCGCTTGTGGCTTGCGCGAAGCGCGGAGCCTGCAACGCAATCTTGCCCGACCCGTGCTTCCAGCGCGCTCAGTTGCACGACCTGCTCGATCTGTCCGATCGCACGCAAGAAGATGACCGCCCGAAACCATGAATGTGCGCCGGGCGGCGAACCAGCCAAACCGTTGAAGCCCAGGCGGGGCGGCCTTCCGGCTGTGTAAATGACGACCAAAAAGACTACGTTGAAATCCGTGTTCGCGACCGGCCTGCTGGTGCTGGTTCCGCTCGCCATCACGCTGTGGGTGATCGGGCTCGTGATCGGGACCATGGACCAGACGCTCCTGCTGCTGCCGGAATCCTGGCAGCCCGAGCGGCTGTTCGGTTTTCATCTGCCTGGCCTCGGCGCCGTGCTGACGCTTGCCTTCATTTTCGTCGTGGGCTTGCTCACGCAGAACTTCGTCGGCCAGAAACTGGTCGAGTGGTGGAATGTGATCGTGCGTCACATTCCCGTGGTTGGACCGCTGTATACCAGCGTTAAACAAGTGTCGGACACGTTGCTCTCCAGCAGCGGCAACGCGTTTCGCAAGGCACTGCTGATCCGTTACCCGCATTCGGGGTCCTACACCATCGGTTTCCTGACGGGCATTCCCGGCGGCGACGTAGTCAATCACCTGACTGAAGAACATGTGAGCGTCTACGTGCCGACCACGCCGAATCCCACCTCGGGATTCTTCCTGATGGTGCCGAGAAGCGAAGTCATCGAGCTCGACATGTCTGTCGATGCTGCGTTGAAGTACATCGTATCTATGGGAGTAGTCGCGCCGTCCATGCCGCAAGCGCAGGCCGCGCCGCGTCGTCCCGTCGATCCGCCGCTGTAATGCCGGTGCGCTGCGAATAACGCTTGAGGGCTTGTGCGCGCGCACCGTTGATCAATGAATAACGAAAGACACAACATCATGTCGATGAGATCTGAATACTGCGGTCTGGTGACCGAAGCCCTGCTGGGCCAAAGCGTTTCGCTGTGCGGCTGGGTACATCGCCGGCGCGACCATGGCGGCGTTATTTTTATCGATTTGCGCGACCGCGAGGGCCTCGTGCAGGTTGTCTGCGATCCGGATCGCGCTGAAATGTTCAAGGTGGCCGAAGGCGTGCGCGGCGAGTTTTGCGTGCAGGTGAAAGGCGTCGTGCGCGCTCGTCCGGAAGGCACGGCGAACGCTGGGCTGACGAGTGGCAAGATCGAAGTGCTGTGCCATGAGCTGAATGTGCTGAACCCGTCGGTGACGCCGCCGTTCCAGCTAGACGACGACAATCTCTCCGAAACCACGCGCCTTACGCATCGCGTGCTCGACCTGCGCCGTCCGCAAATGCAGCAGAACCTGCGTTTGCGTTATCGGGTTGCTATTGAAGTGCGCAAATATTTGGACGCGCAGGGTTTTATCGATATTGAAACGCCGATGCTCACGAAGAGCACGCCGGAAGGTGCGCGCGATTACCTGGTGCCGTCGCGTACGAACCCGGGTCAGTTCTTTGCGCTGCCGCAGTCGCCGCAATTGTTCAAGCAATTGCTGATGGTGGCGAACTTCGACCGCTACTATCAGATCGTGAAATGTTTCCGTGATGAAGACCTGCGCGCGGATCGTCAGCCGGAATTCACGCAGATCGACTGTGAAACGTCGTTTTTGACGGAACAGGAAATCCGCGATCTGTTCGAGGCGATGATCCGTCACGTTTTCAAGGAAACGATCAACGTCTCGCTCGACGAGAAATTCCCGGTCATGCTGTATTCGGAAGCCATGCGCCGTTTCGGTTCGGACAAGCCGGACTTGCGTGTGAAGCTGGAATTCACGGACCTGACGGACGCCGTTCGCGACGTCGATTTCAAGGTCTTCAGCACGCCGGCCAATTCAAAGGATGGCCGCGTGGCAGCGATCCGCGTGCCGCGTGGCGGCGAGATGACGCGCAGCGAGATCGACGGCTATACGGAATTCGTGCGTATCTACGGCGCGAAGGGCCTGGCCTGGATCAAGGTGAATGACATCGCGAAGGGTCGCGACGGCCTGCAAAGCCCGATCGTGAAGAACCTGCACGACGCGTCGATCACCGCGATCATCGAGCGGACTGGCGCGCAGAACGGCGACATCATTTTCTTCGCGGCGGATCGTTCGAAAGTCGTGAACGACAGCCTGGGCGCGTTGCGTCTGAAGATCGGCCATTCGGAATTCGGCCGTGCGAACGGCTTGTTCGAAAAGGGCTGGAAGCCGCTGTGGGTAACCGACTTCCCCATGTTCGAATTCGATGAGGAAGACAACCGTTACGTGGCCGCGCATCACCCGTTCACGAGCCCGAAGGACGAGCATCTGGAATATCTGGAAACGGACCCGGGCCGTTGCCTTGCAAAGGCATACGACATGGTGCTGAACGGCTGGGAAATCGGCGGCGGATCGGTGCGGATTTATCAGGAAGAAGTACAGAGCAAGGTATTCCGCGCGCTCAAGATCAGCGCGGAAGAGGCGCGTATCAAGTTCGGCTTCCTGCTCGACGCGCTTCAGTACGGCGCGCCGCCGCATGGTGGTATTGCGTTCGGGCTGGACCGGATTGTCACGATGATGGCAGGCGCCGATTCCATCCGCGACGTGATCGCGTTCCCGAAGACGCAGCGTGCGACCGATCTGTTGACGCAGGCACCGAGCGAAGTGGACGAAAAGCAGTTGAAGGAACTGCATATTCGTTTGCGTGCGCCCGAGCCGAAGCCGCAGTAAGCGTAACGAGCAACAACGTGAGACACGAAAAAGGCGCCGCAAGGCGCCTTTTTCGGTTGATGGGGCCGATTACCCAGTAGCACCCTCCGTCCCCCATTTGCAACATCCGAAACGAAACAGGCGCCCAGTGCGCCTTTTCCCGTTTTTAGGTTACATTCTTCGGCCAGCCTCCTAGAAAGGCCGCAACGTTCCCACCATGTCCAAGCCGCCGAAAATTCCCGAGTCTGTCCTTGTTGTCATTCATACGCCCGAACTGGACGTGCTGGTCATTGAGCGCTTCGACCGGCCGGGTTTCTGGCAATCCGTGACGGGTTCAAAAGATCACATCGACGAACCGCTGATCCTGACGGCTGCGCGTGAAGTTGCCGAGGAAACCGGGATCGTGGTCGGCAGCCCAGGCGTGCCGGAGCGCTCGCTGATCGACTGGCATCATCAGATTGAATACGACATCTATCCAGAATGGCGGCATCGGTATGCCGAAGGCGTCGTGCGTAACGTGGAGCACCAGTTCAGCCTGCTCGTTCCGCATTGTGTGGAAGTGAAGCTTGCGCCGCGCGAGCACACCGCCTTTCTCTGGCTGCCGCTTCGCGAGGCGGCGGCGAAGTGTTTCTCGTCGTCGAACCGTGAGGCGATCCTGCATTTGCCCGAGCGTCTTGCGGAGCACAACCGGTGATCGGTTTTGCCACGCCCAAACGGCGGTTCGCCCGACTCAAGCTAGCCCTGTTTGGAGGGCGCCGCCCGGTACGGCTATGCTTCACCATCAACAACACGGTGCGGCTGTTCAAATCCGGCGTGGAATTTTTCCCGGCGCTGATCGAACGCATCGACGCCGCGCAGCACGACGTCTCGCTCGAGACCTACATCTTTTGCGACGACGCAGCCGGCCGTGCCATTTCCACCGCACTGATGAATGCGGCCCGGCGCGGCGTGCACGTACGCGTGATCACGGACGGTATCGGTACCGCGAAGCTTCCGATCTTCAACGAATGGGCGCAGGCGAACGTCGAGCATCGCGTGTACAACCCGCATCTGTTCGGGCAGCTCGGTTTTTCTCGGACGCATCGCAAGCTGGCGGTCATCGACCGTCACATTGCGTTCTGCGGCGGCATTAATATTGTCGATGACTTCGAGCAGAACGGCGTGCGTCTCGATCAAGCGCGCTGGGATTTTGCTCTGGAAGCGCAAGGCCCAGTGGTCAAGGACGTGCGGGAAGCCTTCGATCTCCAATGGCAGCGGATTCGCCTCGGCGTGAAGCCGCTGGCGCCGCGGCAGCAGGATCAGCAACCTACGCCGGGCGCATCGTCGAGAACGAACCGGCGCGCATTGCGAGCACGGCTGCGAGCGCGTCGGGGCCTGATCCACGCGGTCGATCAACCGTGCGTGGCGTTCGTCGCCCGCGACAACCTGCTCAACCGGCGCGCAATCGAAAAGGCGTATCTCGCCGCGATTTCGCACGCGGAAAAAGAAGTGATGCTGGCGAATCCGTACTTCATGCCGGGGCGCAAGCTGCGCCGCGCGCTGGTCCGTGCAGCGCAGCGTGGCGTACGGGTCACACTGGTGATTGGAAGAAAGGAGTTTGTCGCGCTCGACTACGCCACGCCGTTCTTGTATCGCAATCTGCTGAAGTACGGCGTGCGGATCGCGGAATACGAGAAGACCATGCTGCACGGCAAAGTGGCCGTGGTGGACTCGAACTGGGCTACGGTTGGATCATCGAATCTGGACGCATTGAGCCTCGTGCTGAACAATGAGGCCAACATGGTGCTGGTGAATCATGAGAACGAGATCGTGCAGCTGCGCGACGCGATCCTGGCCGCTTTCCATGACGGCCGGCCGATTACCGTCGAGCAATACGCGGCGCGCCCCGTTGGTGAGCGTTTGCTTAACTGGCTCGCGTACAACGCGTATCGCACGATGATGAAAATGCTCACCATCGGCCGCTACGATTAAGTCGTAAAAACGCCGCGCGGTCAAACCCGGGCAGCCCCGACTGGCTGTCCGTCAGCAAACCGGGACAAACTAAGACTCATCCGATTGATGTGGTCAGAAGTTAGACCCGCTTTTCTAATAAAAAGCTTGTTTCATGAACGGCTAGCTATAACAATAGTACGGCCGTTCGATTTTATTTCGATTCAATGAAAACGGTAAAGATCATGAGAAAAGGCGAACAGACACGAGTCGCGATCCTCGATGCTGCGCTGGACCTGGCAAGCAGGGACGGACTGGAGGGTTTGACGATCGGCTTGCTGGCCGAACGGATGCAGATGAGCAAGAGCGGTGTGTTTGCGCATTTCGGCTCGCGTGAGGATCTTCAGGTGGAGGTGGTGAAGGAATACCACCGTCGCTTTGAAGACGAGGTGTTCTACCCGAGCCTGCGCGAAGCACGCGGTTTGCCGCGTTTGCGTTCAATGCTGGCGCGCTGGATGGAAAAGCGCATTGAAGAAGTGACAACGGGCTGTATCTACATCAGCGGCGCGGTGGAGTACGACGATCGCGCCGACAGCGCGGTCCGCGAGCAACTCGTGCACAGCGTGACGACCTGGCGAGCGGCGCTCACTCGTGCGATCAACCAGGCGAAAGATGAAGGGCATCTGCGCGCGGACACGGATCCGGCGTTGATGCTGTTTGAACTCTATAGCTTCACGCTCGGCCTGCATCATGATGCGCGTTTCCTGCACTTGCCGGATGCCGTGCAACTGACGCGGGACGCGCTGGAAAAAACGATTGTTTCGTATCAAAGCAACGGCCGTTAGGCGCCGGGCGGATCAGCAGAGGGTAGAAGTACGGCAGATTCGGCGGCGACCAAGGCCCAAGCTTCCTGGACACTTGGAGAAGAAAAATGGGACAGTACACAGCGCCGCTGCGTGACATGCAATTTGTCTTGCATGAATTGCTCAACGTGGAAGCCGAGGTCAAGAACATGCCGAAGCATGCCGACCTCGACGCGGATACCATCAATCAGGTTCTCGAAGAGGCCGGCAAGTTTTGCGCCGAGGTGCTTTTTCCGCTGAACCAGATTGGCGACCGCGAGGGTTGCACGTACGAAGGCGATGGTGTCGTGCGCACGCCGGCGGGGTTCAAGCAAGCCTACAAGCAGTACGTGGAAGCGGGCTGGCCGGCGCTCGGTTGCGATCCCGAATACGGCGGCCAAGGGCTGCCCGCGTTCGTGAACAACGCGCTGTTTGAAATGCTGAATTCGGCGAACCAGGCCTGGACGATGTACCCCGGCTTGTCGCATGGCGCGTATGAATGCGTTCACGCGCATGGCGCGCCCGAGTTGCAGAAAACGTACTTGCCGAAACTCGTCGACGGCACCTGGACCGGCACCATGTGCCTGACGGAACCGCATTGCGGCACGGACCTGGGCATGCTGCGCACGAAGGCCGAGCCGAACAGCGACGGATCCTACGCCATCAGCGGCACGAAGATCTTCATCTCCAGCGGCGAACATGACCTGGCCGAGAACATCGTGCATCTGGTACTGGCTCGCTTGCCGGGCGCGCCGATGGGCACGAAGGGCATCTCGCTCTTCATCGTGCCGAAGTTCATTCCGACTGACGCGGGCGCTCCGGGTGAACGCAACGGCGTGAAGTGCGGTTCCATCGAACACAAGATGGGCATTCACGGTAACTCCACGTGCGTGATCAATCTGGATAACGCGAACGGCTGGCTTGTCGGTGAACCGAACAAGGGCTTGAACGCCATGTTCGTGATGATGAACGCCGCGCGTCTCGGCGTCGGCATGCAAGGGCTGGGGCTGACGGAAATCGCGTATCAGAACTCGCTCGTGTACGCGAAGGAACGTCTGCAAATGCGTTCGCTGACTGGTCCGAAAGCACCGGAAAAAGCGGCTGATCCGATCATCGTGCATCCGGACGTTCGCCGCATGTTGCTCACGCAAAAGGCCTATGCCGAAGCGGGCCGTGCGTTCACGTACTGGGCTGCGCTGAACATCGATAAAGAACTGTCCCACGCCGATGAATCCGCGCGTAAAGACGCCGCCGACCTCGTCGCGCTGCTCACGCCGGTCATCAAGGCGTTCCTGACGGACAACGCGTTCGAAGGCACGAACATGGGAATGCAGATCTACGGCGGCCATGGCTTCATCTCCGAGTGGGGCATGGAACAGTACGTGCGCGATGCCCGCATCAACATGATCTACGAAGGCACGAATTCGATTCAGGCTCTGGATCTGCTCGGCCGCAAGATTCTCGGCGACATGGGCGCGAAGCTGAAGAAGTTCGGCAAGCTCGTGACGGACTTCGTGGAAGAAGAAGGCGTGAAGCCGGAGATGCAGGAGTTCATCAACCCGCTCGCGGATATCGGCGACAAGGTCCAGAAGCTGACCATGGAAATCGGCATGAAGGCGATGCAGAATCCCGACGAAGTCGGCGCCGCTGCCGTGCCTTATATGCGCACCGTCGGGCATCTGGTGTTCTCGTATTTCTGGGCGCGCATGGCACGTATTGCGCTGGACAAGGAAGCCGAAGGCGATCCGTTCTACAAGGCGAAGCTCGCCACCGCGCGTTTTTACTTCGCCAAGCTGCTGCCTGAAACGGCATCGACGATCCGCGCTGCGCGCGCCGGATCGAAGACGTTGATGGACTACGACGAAGCCTTGTTCTAGGCCTCTTTTGCACTGCGCCGCGTTTTAGCTGGTTCAAAAGACGCGGCGCACCGTCTTACCGAATACCTCTCCCGGAGACACAACGTGAGCAATCTGAACATACGCAAGGTGGCCGTGCTCGGCGCCGGCGTGATGGGCGCGCAGATCGCTGCGCACCTGATCAACGCCCAGGTGCCGGTCCTGCTGTTCGACCTGCCGGCCAAAGAAGGTCCGAAGAACGGCATCGCGTTGAAAGCGATCGAGAATCTGAAGAAGCTGTCGCCCGCGCCGTTCGGCGTGAAGGACGACGCGCAATACATTCAGCCCGCGAATTACGACGACGACATCGAGAAGCTGAAAGAGTGCGATCTCGTGATCGAAGCGATCGCCGAGCGTATGGACTGGAAGCACGACTTGTACAAGAAGGTTTCGCCGTACATCGGCGAGAAGGCGATTTTCGCGACCAATACGTCGGGGCTGTCGATTACGGAGTTGTCGAAGGGTTTCTCCGATGAACTCAAGGCGCGTTTCTGCGGCGTGCACTTTTTCAATCCGCCGCGCTACATGCACTTGGTCGAACTGATCCCGACCGATACCACGCAACCGCAGATCCTCGATCAACTCGAAACGTTTCTGACCAGCGTGGTGGGCAAGGGCGTCGTGCGTGCAAAAGACACACCGAATTTCATCGCGAATCGCGTGGGCGTGTTCTCGATTCTCGCGGTGATAGCGGAAGCGGAGAAGTTCGGACTGCGTTTCGATGAAGTCGATGACCTGACTGGCGCTCGACTGGGTCGCGCGAAATCGGCGACGTTCCGCACGGCCGATGTGGTCGGTCTCGACACCATGGCGCACGTCATCAAGACGATGCGGGACAACCTGCCGGACGATCCTTTCCTGGCGTTGTACGAGACGCCGGCTGTGCTCGCGGGTCTGGTAAAGAACGGCGCGTTGGGTCAAAAGTCGGGTGCGGGTTTCTACAAGAAAGAGGGCAAAGCCATCAAGGTACTGGACCCGAAAACGGGAACGTACGTCGATGGCGGCGGCAAGGCGGATGAACTCGTCGGCCGCATCCTGAAGCGTGCGCCGGCTGAACGCCTGAAGCTGCTGCGTGAATCGCAGCATCCGCAAGCTCAGTTCCTGTGGTCCATTTTCCGCGATGTGTTTCATTACATCGGCGTGCATCTGGAGTCTGTCGCAGACAATGCACGCGATATCGATCTCGCCATTCGCTGGGGTTTCGGCTGGAACGAAGGTCCGTTCGAAGGCTGGCAAGCGGCTGGCTGGACGCAGGTAGCAAAGTGGGTGCAGGAAGATATCGATGCAGGCAAGGCGTTGTCGAAAGCGCCGTTGCCTTCGTGGGTGTTCGACGGTCCTGTGGCAGAAAAGGGCGGTGTGCATACGGCTGAAGGATCGTGGTCGCCTGCAGCTTCTAAATTCATTCCGCGTTCATCGCTCGACGTATACAAGAAGCAAGTATTCCGCGCACCGCTTATCGGTGAAGCGGGTGTCGATCCGAAAACCTATGGCAAGACGCTGTTCGAAACCGACGCCGTGCGCGCCTGGGTCGATGACCGCGCCGGTGAAGACGATGTCGTGATCGTCTCGTTCAAAAGCAAGATGAACACGATTGGACCGTCGGTGATCGAAGGGCTGACGAAAGCGATCGAACTCGCCGAAGCCGATTACAAGGGCGTCGTGATCTGGCAAACGTCCGCATTGAAGCTCGGCAATCCGGGCGGCGCGTTCTCGGCCGGTGCGAACCTTGAAGAAGCAATGCCCGCGTTCATGACGGGCGGCGCGAAGGGTATTGAACCGTTCGTGAAAATGTTCCAGCAAGGCATGCTGCGCGTGAAGTACGCAAGCGTGCCGGTGGTTGCTGCGGTGTCGGGCATTGCGCTCGGCGGCGGTTGCGAACTCGCGCTGCATTCGGCGAAGCGTGTTGCGCATATCGAAAGCTATATGGGGCTGGTGGAAGTGGGTGTCGGTCTCGTGCCGGCGGGCGGTGGCTTGAAGGAAGCGGCGTTGCGCGCAGCGAGCGCAGCCAGCGCCGTGAACGCGACCAGCGATCTTTTGAAATTCCTGCAGAAGCCGTTCGAAAACGCCGCGATGGCGAAGGTTTCAGCATCGGCGCTGGAAGCACGTTCGATGGGGTATCTGAAGGCATCGGACACGATCGTTTTCAACGTGCACGAATTGCTCGATATCGCC
Organism: Caballeronia sordidicola; assembly: GCF_002220365.1. Taxonomy (GTDB): domain Bacteria; phylum Pseudomonadota; class Gammaproteobacteria; order Burkholderiales; family Burkholderiaceae; genus Caballeronia; species Caballeronia sordidicola_C. The sequence continues at coordinate 48,700 of NZ_MTHB01000011.1, forward strand.
AAGAAGGAAGCGCGGGCGCTTTCGGCAGCCGGTTATCGTGCACCGTTGCGGGCCACGCAAATCCCCGTAGCAGGACGCTCGGCGATCTCGACCATCAAGGCGTCGCTCGTGAACATGCGCGATGGCCGCTTCATCAGTGATCACGATTTCCTGATTGCTAGCCGTATCGCGGAAGCGGTGTGCGGCGGCGATGTGGAAGCGGGGAGTCTCGTCGATGAAGAATGGCTGCTGGCGCTCGAACGTCGCGCGTTTGTCGATTTGCTCGGCACTGCAAAGACGCAGGAAAGGATCATGGGCATGTTGCAGACCGGCAAGCCGGTTCGTAACTAACGCGCGCTGACCGCAACCAATTGCATGGGACAAGAGTAAGCGCTATGGGGCTGGAGTAAGCGCTAAAGCGCTAACTCCAGCCGACACGCCAACTCTGGTCGACAAAGGAGCTGCAAAATGAGCAAACAAGTGCAGGACGCATATATTGTCGCCGCGAGCAGGACGCCTATCGGCAAGGCGCCGCGCGGCATCTTCAAGAACACGCGGCCCGACGAGCTGCTGGTCCACGCGATCCGTTCAGCCGTGGCACAAGTGCCGGGGCTGGATACGAAGCTGATTGAAGACGCGATCATCGGTTGCGCGATTCCTGAAGGCGAGCAAGGCCTGAACGTGGCGCGTATCGGCGCATTGTTGGCTGGTCTGCCGAACTCGGTCGGCGGCGTGACCGTGAACCGGTTTTGCGCCTCGGGCGTGACCGCGTTGGCGATGGCTGCCGACCGGATTCGCGTCGGCGAATCGGATGTGATGATCGCGGGCGGATGCGAGTCGATGAGCATGGTGCCCATGATGGGCAACAAGCCGTCGCTGTCGCCGCATATCTTCGATCGTGACGAGAACGTAGGCATTGCTTACGGCATGGGCTTGACCGCCGAACGCGTGGCCGAACGCTGGAAGATCAGTCGTGAAGCGCAGGACGCGTTTTCGGTGGAATCGCACCGGCGCGCCTTGGAAGCCCAACGTACCGGCGAATTCAACGATGAAATCGCAGCGTTCACGCTGAACGAACGGTTCCCGGATCTGGCAACAGGCGAGATCCGCGTCAACGCACGCGAGATCAAGAACGATGAAGGTCCGCGCGAGGGCACGACGATGGAAGGGCTCGCGAAGCTGCGTCCCGTCTTCGCCGCGAAGGGTTCGGTGACGGCGGGCAATAGCTCGCAGACGTCGGACGGCGCGGGTGCGTTGATCGTGGTCAGCGAGAAGATCCTCAAGCAATTCAACCTGACGCCGCTCGCGCGTTTCGTGAGCTTTGCAGTGCGTGGCGTGCCGCCGGAAATCATGGGCATCGGCCCTAAGGAAGCAATTCCTGCAGCGTTGAAAGCGGCCGGCCTCACGCAGGACGATATCGACTGGATTGAGCTCAATGAAGCGTTCGCCGCGCAATCGCTGGCGGTGATTCAGGACCTGGGACTGGATCCGTCGAAGATCAATCCGCTGGGCGGCGCGATTGCGCTGGGCCATCCGCTTGGCGCGACCGGCGCTATTCGTGCCGCGACAGTCGTGCATGGCTTGCGCCGGCGCAACCTGAAGTACGGAATGGTGACCATGTGCGTGGGAACGGGCATGGGCGCGGCGGGCATTATCGAACGGATGTGAACGGGTATTGCTGAAACGTAAAACGACGGTTCGCGCACCATCCGGTTCGCGAGCCGTTTCTTCATTCAGGAGACGAGAATGGACATCATCACCGAACACGTCGACGGCGTGCTTAGCATTACCATCAACCGTCCGGCGCGCAAGAACGCGCTGACGGCCGCGATGTATCAAACCATGGCCGACGCTTTCTTCGACGCCGAAAATGACCCGGCCGTGCGCGTGGTGCTGATTCGCGCCGTGGGCGACACGTTCAGCGCAGGCAACGATCTGGAAGACTTCATGAAGGCGCCACCCGCGAAGCAGGACGCGCCCGTGTTCCAGTTTCTGCGCCGCATCAGTACCGCGCAGAAACCGGTGGTGGCGGCGGTGGCAGGCGGGGCTGTGGGTATTGGTACGACGATGCTGCTGCATTGCGACCTGGTCTACGCAGCGTCTACAGCGAAATTCGCGTTGCCGTTCGTGCAGCTTGGGCTGTGTCCGGAGGCGGCGTCGAGCTTGCTGCTGCCGCGCGTTGCGGGTTATCAGCGGGCAGCGGAGAAGCTGCTGCTGGGCGACCCTTTCGATGCTGCCGAGGCTGCGAGCATGGGTATCGTGAACCGGGTTTTACCGGCGGAAGAGGTCGACGACTTCGCTCTGAAACAGGCGAAAAAACTCGCAGCCTTGCCCCCTGCATCGCTGAAGGCTACCAAGGCGTTGATGAAGGGCGCTCAGGCCGGCGAAATCAGCGCGCAGATGGCCGCGGAGGCGGAACACTTCGCCCACATGCTGAGCGCACCTGAGGCGAAGGAGGCGTTCACGGCGTTCTTTGAGAAGCGCAAGCCGGATTTCAGCCGGTTTAATTGACAACGGGCTTGGGCTCCTGGATAACCCGAGGGCTCACGTTCCTTCCTGTGGACGGTGGCGCTTCAGGCGTTGTCTGAAGCACGCCGAGGCTTCGCTCAACGCGTGGCGCCGTCCACGCGGCCATATTCCACGAACCCGTTCTCCCGCGCAAAACTCACGAGCCGCAACCCCGCCTTTTCCGCGATGGAAATGGCCAGCGACGTAGGCGCGGAAATGGTGACGAGCATCGGTACACCGACCCGCGCCGACTTGCGCACGAGTTCATAGCTTGCCCGACTCGAAAGGAATACGAAACCTTGCGTGGTGTCCACGCGTTGCAGCACCAGATGCCCGATCAGTTTATCGAGCGCGTTATGGCGGCCCACGTCCTCGAACGCGTAGTTGACCGCGCCGCGTTCGTCGCACCAGGCGGCTGCGTGCAATCCGCCGGTCAGCTTCGATAACTGCTGATGCGCCGGCAATTCATGCGCGGCATGAGCAATGGCGTCATCCGCAAGACGGCTCAGGAAACCCGTTTCGGGCACGCGTTCAGGTTGCAAATCCAGCAAGTCGATACTCTCTATCCCGCACACCCCGCAGCCCGTGCGTCCGGCCAGCGCCCGGCGCTTCTGCTTCATCGCGACAAACGCCTGCTGCACCACCTGCAGATGCACTTCTGCGTGCGGCAGGGTGTCGCCGGCGGGGGTATCGTGGAAAAATACCTCGATGTCGTGGATATCGCTGCCGCGCTCCACAATGCCTTCGGTCAGCGAAAATCCCACCGCGAACGCTTCCAGGTCGCGCGGCGTGCACATCATGACCGCGTGCGAAATGCCGTTGTACACGAGCGCGACGGGCCATTCCTGGCCGACGTCGTCGGCGGCGTCGCGTGTTTCACCCAGCCGGTGCCGCCGCACCGGGCGCTGTACGTAGCCGGGCTGATCGTCGATGTCGGTGTCATTCATTGCATGGCTCACTTGCTGATTGCTTTCGATGTTGCGTTTTAACCGCTTTCCGTGGGCATCCACGAGATAAATTCGGGCACAACGCTTGCTCCTTTATGGGGCAGCAGACACACTACAAGCCGTTCAAGGCCCTACGATAACCTACCGCGGCCTCACTCGCTTTCCTTGTCCATTACCGCCAACGAGGCACCTGCCATGGCACTTTACGACGCTCCGCGCCTGTTCGGATTCGAACTGGAGTCGACTGAGAATCTGAGCTTCATCCCGCTCGTCGTGCGCTTTAACCTGGACCGCTTCGGCCGGATCATCTCGCTCGATCAGTGGAGACGACTGCCGCATAGCGACCGGGAATTGCTTGCGCGCTTTCCTGTTGAGGATGACGCCGCGATCGAACCGAATTTCGATCAGGCGCTCGCTGAGATGCTTCGGACGCACGCTGACGCGGCGCCGGAGACATTTGAACCTGATAGCGATCCGATCTGGGTGCATACCGACGTCGTGCCTGAAACCGTGATTCGCCAGAGCAGTTTGTGCGGGATCGGCTCGCCGAGTCTTGGGCGATGGTCGGAGCTTTCGCGATTTCAGCGCTATGCGCTGGCGAAGTTATCGCGCAAGGCCGATGTCAACCACGACTTCGTTCCGGCAATGCGGGAGTTCGGGGTAGCCGATTAAGATCGGTCAAGTTCGGTCATGTTGTTACTCGCGCCCTTGAACGAGACCGCTAGCGGCTGACCGGCTCATCGTGTTCAACCCAACGCGACAGAACCACGCCGGGTGGAAATTGTCAGGGCGCGAGATCAAATTCGCCGCCGGGGAACCGCGGTTCGCCCGCTGCATCCGTCCGCAAACAGCGGCCGGCAGCGAACTGGCACCGGTCGCCGCATGTCGTGCCGCGCTTGCCTGCACGACTGACTATCCCGCAAAAGGCGTCTTTTAAGCACCCACCCTAAATTCCCCCCACCGTTTGCCGATAATCAACTATCGATGCACGGAAATCGATGCGAAGACGCGCTCAGTCTTCCCAGCCCCGCCTCCCGGACGGCGATCGAACCCATGAACTCATTCTTTTCCCGCCGTCTGCTGGTAAGCCTGGCCGTCGTTCTGATCGCCATGGGGGCGAACGCATTCGTCGCGTACCAACAAATCGACCGCCAAAGCGTCGCCAATGCGCGCACGCAGCGCACGCTCAGCCTCATGCGCGACCTCGACGCGTACCGCAGCGCGCTTGGCGAAATCCTCCCGGAAATCAGTTGGTACCAGGCGAGCGGCGTCCTTACGCCGCTCGACGTTCGCGAGGCGCGTGCAGCGCATATCAACGCGCTGGAAAGCGGCCTGCGCGCCCAGTTCGATTACGAACCCGACATGAAAGGCGCGTTTTACCTGCTCGGCGAAAGCGCGCGTATTGCGAAACGCGACGCTCAATCGGCGTTCGAACGCGCCGCCATAGACGCACCTGGCGCGACCCGCGACTGGACCCAGCAAGCGGTCCGTCGGCTCGCAGAAGATCAGCAATCCCTCGATGTCGAACTGGCGGTGCTGCGCGCGAGGGAAGCCGATTCGCTCGCGGCCGCGCTCAATGAATCCGCGCTGGCGTCCACCCGCGCCGTATTCCTGTTGATCCTCACGATGCTTGCCGGCGGCGCAGCGCTGATCTACACCTTCGCGCGCCACGAGAAATCGGCGCGCGACAAGTTGCGCATTGCCCGGGCAATGCAGCGCAGCAACGAGCGTTTCCGCGATCTGTTCGACGCGCATCCGGTCCCCATGTGGATTGTCGATGCCGCGACGTATCGCTTCGTTGCAGTGAATCCGGCGGCGTTGGCGCATTATGGCTACAACGAACTCGAATTCCTGTCGATGAGCGTGCGGGACCTGCACGCCGATGACGACTTCGACCGGTTCGCCACACTCCTCGCGCGCCACACGCGCAGCCATACGCGCAGCGAGACGGACAGTCAGCCGCGCCAGACGGGCGCGCAACGGCCGGCGGGCGTCTGGCAGCACAAGCGTCGCGACGGCGCGCAGGTGAGCGCCGACATCTCATCGCACTCGCTGACCTATTCAGGGCATCCGGGTATTTTCATGCTCGCCAACGATGTCACCGACCGCATCAATGCCGAAACCGAGGCGCGGCGTTCGAAGCAGATGCTGGAGTCGCTTATCGACAATATTCCGCAGCGGATCTTCTGGAAGGACCGCAAATCGCGTTATCTGGGCTGCAATTCCGCCTTTGCCCGCGATGCCGGTCTCGCCAGCAAAGACCAGGTGGTCGGCCTGACGGATTCCGAGCTGCCCTGGTGGCGCTCGGCCGCGCAACTTCGTGACAGCGATCGCCGGGTCATCGCGACCGGCCAGCCGCTGATGAACGTCGAAAGCGACGTTGAACGCGATGATGAAGTGCGCGCGTCGATCACGAGCAAGATGCCGCTGCTCGACGGGGCGGGGCGCATTATCGGCGTGCTGGGTTCGTACGATGACACGACCGAGCGCAAGCGCGCCGAACTGGCGCTGCGCTTGCAAAGCCGGGCGCTGGATGCCTGCGTGAACGCCGTGCTGATCACTGGCACGAGTGCCACGGGCAACGTGATCGAATATGCGAATCCCGCGTTCAAACGCATTACGGGCTACGACCCGGCCGATATCGTGGGCCGCGACTGCCGTTTCCTCCAGCGCGATGATCTCGACCAGGAAGGCCTCGAGGCAATCCGTACGGGTCTGGCCGCGAACCGCGAAGCGAGCGCTGTGCTGCGCAATTATCGTAAGGATGGCGTGCTGTTCTGGAATCGGCTTTTCATCGCGCCCGTGCCAGATGCGCAGGGCCGCACGACGCATCACGTCGGCGTGATCAACGACGTCACCGAAGTAGTCCGCTATCAGGAGCAGCTCGAATATCAGGCGAACTACGACACGCTTACGCGCCTGCCCAACCGTAATCTGCTGCGTGTCCGGCTACAACACGCGATTGATCGGGCTCGGCAGGAGGACACCACGCTGGCCGTGGTTTTCGTCGATCTCGATGGGTTCAAGAACGTCAATGACAGCCTGGGCCATAGCGTAGGCGACCGGTTGCTCGCGGTGGTCGCCGAGCGGCTGGCGCGTTGCGGCCGCGCCGGCGATACGGTCGCGCGTCACGGCGGCGACGAGTTCGTGATCGTGCTCCCGGACATGGTTGGCGAAAGCGCGCTGATTGCCTGGATGGAGCGCGTGCGGACCGCCATTTCGGACCCGGTATGGCTCGATGGCACGGAAATGTACGTGGGCTGCAGCATGGGCGCGAGCCTGTTCCCGCAAGACGGCGACGACGCCGAGACCGTGCTCAAGAAAGCCGATATCGCGATGTATCGCGCGAAGGACATGGGACGCAACACGTACCAGTTCTATCAGCCGGAAATGAACGCGAGCGTCGGCGCGCGGATGGACGTCGAGCGGCGTTTGCGGCGGGCGTTGCGCGACGGCGAATTCCTGCTGCACTACCAGCCGCAAGTGGAATTGACGACGGGCGAGATTGTCGGCATGGAGGCGCTCGTGCGCTGGATGGATCCGGAGTTCGGGTTGGTCTCGCCGGGCGCGTTTATTCCGGTGGCCGAAGAATGCGGGCTGATCGGGCCATTGTCCGAGTGGGTGTTGCGCGAGGCGTGCCGGCAAAACAGGGCGTGGCAGGACGAGGGGTTGCCGCCGGCGCGGATGTCGGTGAATCTGTCTGCGCGGCAATTCCAGCAACGGGATATCCGCGTGCTGGTGACGTCCGTGCTGGCGGAAACGGGGCTTGCGCCGCATTACCTGGAAATCGAGCTTACCGAAAGCGCGATCATGCGCAACGGGGAAGACACCGTCACCACGCTAACGGAGTTGGCGGCGCTCGGCATCAGCATTGCCATTGACGACTTCGGGACCGGGTATTCAAGCCTGAGTTACCTGAAGCGTTTTCCGGTGGACCGGTTGAAGATCGACCGCTCGTTCGTTGCGGATATCGGCAAATCGGGAGGCAATGAAACGATTACTTCAGCGATCATCGCGCTCGCTCACTCGCTCGAGTTGCAGGTGATCGCGGAGGGCGTGGAGACGGCGGCGCAACTGGACTTCCTCGTTGCCCGCGACTGCGACGAGATGCAAGGCTTTTTCTTCTCGCAACCGCTGCCGGCCGGCGAGATTCCCGCGCTGCTGCTCAACAGCCGGACCAGCCGGCAGCTTGGTGTGCGCCAGGGACCGTCCGATCAGTCCAGGGCGGGCAATGCGCGCGGACGGCGGTCGCTGTCGGTGGCGACGTAGGTCAACGTCGCTTCCGTCACCTTCACCACGTCTTCCGCCAGGCTCATGCGCTGCGCATAGACCTCGACCGATACCGTCACCGACGTATTGCCCGTCTTCACGATATCCGTATAAAAGCTCAGCAAATCGCCGACAAACACCGGCTGCTTGAATACGAACGAATTCACGGAGATGGTCGCGACGCGCCCGTTCGCGCGCCGGCTGGCCGGAATCGATCCGGCGATGTCCACTTGCGCCATGATCCAGCCGCCGAAGACGTCGCCGTGAACGTTGGCATCGGACGGTTGCGGCACTACGCGCAGCGCGACCGGTTTGTTCGGGAGTTGCAGGGATTGGGTCACGGGCGGATTTCCATGAAAGAGTGACGGGATGCCGGCGCTCAGCGCGCCGTGGCACCTTCTGCGACAATGCTTGGATTAAACGATGTTGCTTTGCGCTCGAACGAGTCTGGCTTGAATTTGGCCTCAATTTGGCTTATCACACCCGTTTTAGCGTGTTTTTACGGCGTTTGGCGAAAGGTTGGCTGGTCGTTGACCACGCGTTGCCCGCGCCGGGAAACATCGAATTGTACGGGAAAGCCCGCATTTTGAGACGGGCGCCCGTCCCGCGATACCTCGCTCGTGCGCGCCGCAGTGACACCCTGTGATACTGCGGCGCGGACCTCTGCAGACCTGGAATTCATGCGCCGCAACTCTCCATCCGAACCGGCTCCCGTCGCGAAAGGCCCGCGTAACGACTGGCAGACCATTTTCTCGCTGCTGCCGTACCTCGCCACGTACAAATGGCGCGTCGGGTTTGCGCTGACCTGCCTGATCGGCGCGAAAGTCGCGAATCTGGGTGTGCCGATCGTGATGAAAAAGGTGATCGACAGCCTCAGTTCCATCCAGCATCTGACCGCGCTCGGACGCGCGCAGGATTCCGCGGCGATCATCCTGGTGAGCGGCGTGGGCCTGCTGGTCGTGGCTTATGCGATCGTGCGCCTGTCCACTTCGCTATTCACCGAGTTGCGCGAAATGCTGTTCGCGAAGGTCACCGAAAGCGCCGTGCGGCAACTCGCGCTGAAAGTGTTCCGGCATTTGCACTCGCTGTCGCTGCGGTTTCATCTCGACCGGCAGACCGGCGGCATGTCGCGAGACATTGAACGCGGCACGCGAGGTATCCAGCAACTCGTTTCGTATTCGCTTTACAGCATCCTGCCGACGCTCGTGGAAGTCGGCCTCGTGCTTGGATTTTTTGTCGCGAAATACGAAGCGTATTACGCGATCGTCACGCTGATCGCGCTGGTGACGTACATCGTGTTCACGATCAAGCTCACCGAATGGCGCACGCACTTCCGGCGCACGATGAACGAACTCGATTCGAAGGCGAATTCGCGTGCCATCGATTCATTGTTGAACTACGAAACCGTGAAGTATTTTGGCAACGAAGAGTGGGAAGCGCAGCGTTACGATGAAAACCTGCGGCGCTATCGCACGGCGGCCATTCGCTCGCAGCGGTCGTTGTCGGTGCTCAATTTCGGACAGCAATTCATTATTGGCACGGGGCTCGTGTTCATTCTCTGGCGCGCGACCCAAGGTGTTATTGCGGGGCATCTGACGCTCGGTGATCTCGTGCTGATCAACACGTTCATGCTGCAGTTGTATATCCCGCTGAATTTCCTGGGCGTGGTGTATCGCGAGCTCAAGCAGAGTCTCACTGACATGGACCGCATGTTCACCTTGCTCGGCGCCGGGCGTGAAGTGCCGGATGTGCCGAACGCTCCGCCGCTGGTCGTGAAGGGTGCGGAGGTCCGGTTCGAGAACGTGAGCTTCTCGTATGAACGCGCGCGGCCGATCCTGCATGGTGTGGACTTTACGATTCCGGCGGGGACCACGACGGCGGTGGTCGGCCACAGTGGTTCAGGTAAATCGACGCTCGGCCGTCTGCTGTTCCGTTTCTATGATCTCGACCGCGAACAAGGCGGCCAGATTCTGCTCGACGGCCAGGACATTCGCGATGTCGCGCAGGATTCGTTGCGTGCGGCTATCGGCATCGTGCCGCAGGATACGGTGCTCTTCAACGATTCGATCTACTACAACATCGCGTACGGCCGGCCATCCGCTTCACGCGATGAAGTGATCGCGGCGGCGCGAGCAGCGCACATTCACGACTTCATCGAGAGCTTGCCCGCTGGGTACGAGACGCCAGTGGGCGAGCGCGGGCTGAAGCTGTCGGGCGGGGAGAAGCAGCGCGTGGCTATCGCGCGGACGTTGCTCAAGAACCCGCCGCTCCTCATCTTCGATGAAGCCACCTCCGCGCTCGATTCAAAATCCGAACGCGCCATTCAGCACGAACTGGATCTGATCGCGCAGGAACGGACGACGTTGATCATTGCGCACCGGTTATCGACGGTGGTTCATGCGCAGCAGATTATCGTGTTGGATCACGGGCGCATTGTGGAGCGGGGGACGCACGCGGAGTTGCTGCGCGCGGGTGGGCTGTTCTCGCAGATGTGGGCGTTGCAGCAGCGCTCGGCGGGAGTCGTGGCCGCCGATGCGCTGGAAGCGCCGGCGCGTGCGTGAAACGGGGCCGGCGTCTCGCCAGACGGGTCAAAGTTCGTTTCTTTCAGGCGTTTCGACGGGCGGCTCTTGTTCACTCGAAGGTGAAAGGATCAGCGCGGCGCAGATGCCCTTCGTGGTTCCTGTGCACCACGGCATTTGCTTGATGACTGTTCGCGGGCGTGCTTTGCAATAATCCTTACTGGCGTCCGTGCCTTTCGGGTCTGCGGCGCGTTCCGAATGGGACGCGCCGCAGGAGGTCGTGAACGGTGCGCCCGACGCTGCGGCGACAGTCGGCATATCGTCCACGTTGATGGGCGCGACGGTGGCGTTCCCTCGCTGCGCGCGCCACGCTGGGTTGAAGAACGCCGCCCGATCCCGACGGATTTGAATTGAAGGCGGATAAGATGTCACCGCAAACGCGCGGCGGATCAGCGAGGGATCAATCGCACCCAGGTGCGCGACCTCCGCATTGCGCTGAACCGCCGGGTCATGCGAGTACCTTCTCGCGATATCGATCCAGATATTTCCGCCCCCGCCCGATTCGCTCTCGGGGATCTCGATTTCATACACATACCCTCGAGGGTGCTCGACAGCGGTGGCGGGATTGTCGTAGGTGGCTTGAGCGGCCTGGGCTGCGTACACCGTTGCGCGCCCAATGTCCCGCGAGGTGCCGACGTAAGCAGTCTCGGTCAGACGACCGCTGAGGTATGCCTGCAGGTCCTGATTGCCGCCCCTGGGCCGAAAGCCTTCGGCAAATACGACTTCGGGAGGCCGGGAGTCTCCGCGATAAACGTAGGTCCGCCCGTCTTTGCATACACTTAGGCAGGGACCTGCCAGGGCAGATAACGAAACAAGCATGAATACTAAAAAGGAAAATACGGATCGCGTGTTCATCTGCGTCTCCCATTGAATGTCGGAGAAGGAAAAAGGTACGGCGGCGCTACCCCGGCGCTTAGCCGGGTCGTTTCGTCCGATTGTGAAGATGCTTTCCCGAAGTCAGCAGTTTCGCCGGCAGCAAATCTGTGGATATGCGGTTTTCAGCAGGGATCTTTTAGTCGTTAAACAATGACGCTGATGGTTTAGTGGTGTCGACATACATTCTTTGTCCCGTGACGACAGCAATTTGCGCCAATTTCCATGCGCCTGGAGTCAGGTTGATACGTCTTCCATCGCTCGTCACAGCGAAGTAATGGCTGCCTTCCTGTAAGCCTACTTCTCTCAACGTAACCGTCTCTCCCCGAATTTGAACGCAGTCATTGCATGCCGCGACTGCCATGTTTCCAAGCGAAAAGGCAAATGGCGCTAACAAGGAGACAAGCATTCCCCGCTTGAATTTGGTCATGGTTTTTCCTTTAAAATAAGTGGAAGTGATCGGGCTTTAAATGCTGCACGGCTGCCCTTCAAGGGTTTTAATTTGATCGTCTGATCCAGGTCAAAATACTCGAATATCGGATAGTAAAAATTATAAAAAGCGTTTTTCGTAATCCGGCCAGTCGTGATTCACTGGCACGGCACCGGTAACCATCTTTCTGTCGGGAAGAGAGTGCGATGTATTATCTACATAACTCTTTGCTTCAGCAGGTCGATTAGAAAACGCTGAAATTCCTAAGTTGAATAATGCTAAAAATTTAACTGTACCGGCCTATAGCTGAGGCTACTTGGAACGCTTCCCAGGCGGTGCCTTAGAGGAGCCAGGCTATTCATAGAGCGAAAGACCGTTGATTGAGGCAGGTGCTGGCGCTTGGTTACTACGGTTGGAACATGGAAAATGTGCGTGTCGGAGTGTCGATATAAAATATTGCTCCCGTCATGACTGCTATCTGTGCTAGTTTAAACGCGCCGTCGGTCAGTTCTACAACTCGTCCGTCAGTCAACTCCGCCCAGTAAAAGTCTCCCGCCGCGAACCCTACTTCTTTCAAATGCACTTGAGAATTGGAAACCTGAGAGCAGGCGGTGCATGCCGCGAAAGAGGTGCTGCCATAAAGAAATAAAAAAGGGACCACGACGATGGAAAAAATATAGGATCTAATGCAGCGCATAATCTTCCTTTTAAATGGATGTAACACGATTCAACATTAGATATATCGGCGCCATATTTCAAGGAAAGCGTTTCTGAAATTTGATATTTGTGAATAAATTTTACATCGTTCATGATGAATGTTTGCGCATCTGCGACACATGGAATCAATTGATCGCCAACAAAACGCTGTCTGTTAGAAACGCAAGCGCCGTGAAAGATGTGCGGGCCTGTCGCGTGGAAGAACGCTGGCAGAACGAATGGCTGCGCGCTTGCTCGCTTCTTTCATGGGCACCCGCTCAGGCAACCGCTCGCGGCGAACATGCACTGACGACACTGCGACGCGGCACCCGACGTGTGCGCTCGGCGTAACAATGGCGCGTCTAGTTTCGCATCGAGCGTTGTGCGCGGAGTTTTTGCGCCGTGCGTTTCATGTCGGATCGTTGCAAACCCGCCCAAGGTCGAAACGGCCAGAACGGTAAAATGCCTGCGCGTCTCCAGACGCACACCAATCAGGCCGAGGGAGCCGCATGGAACTGAAATGGCTCGAAGATTTCGTCTCGCTCGCGGAGACGCGCAGTTTCAGCCGCTCGGCTGAACTGAGGCACATCACGCAGCCGGCATTCTCGCGCCGGATCCAGGCGCTCGAAGCGTGGCTGGGCACGGATCTTATCGACCGCTCCGTCTACCCGACCCGCCTCACGCAAGCCGGTCAGGTTTTCTACGAGCAGGCGCTCGCGATGCTCTCGCAGTTCCACGAAGCGCGCACGCTGTTGCGTGGACAGACCGGCGTGCCCAATGCGACCATCGACTTTGCGGTTCCGCACACGCTCTCCCTGACCTATTTCCCGCGCTGGCTACACCACATAGAAGCGCGGCTTGGCCGCATCAACACGCGTTTGCGCGCGCTGAACGTGCATGACGCCGTGTTGTCGCTGGTGGAAGGCGGCTGCGATCTGGTGATGGGTTATCACCATCCGAGCCATCCGATGGCGCTCGATCCCGCCCGCTACGACATGCTGACGCTCGGCACCGAACCCATCAGCCCGTTCTCATCGGTGAACAAAGGTGGCCGCGCGCGCTACACATTGCCCGCTACCGCCGATGCCCCCGCGCCGTATCTCTCGTACACGCCTAACGCTTATCTCGGCCGCATGACGGAAGTGATCATCGCGACCTCGCCAACACGTCTTTATCTCGACAAGGTCTACGAAACCGACATGGCCGAAGGCCTCAAGGCAATGGCACTGGCCGGTCACGGCGTGGCCTTCCTGCCGCACAGCGCGGTTGAGAAGGAAGTCGATGAAGGCAGCTTGATCCGGCTCGACCGGGGAACCCGCGGAACACCGGCGGGTCAGTTCACGCTCACGATGGAAATTCGTTTGTACCGCGACAAAATGGCGGCGAAGGGTGACGATCCGCGGCAGGCCCTGATGCGTAATCTTTGGGAAGCCGTGGGCGAAGAGGTATCGAGGCCCGCGCAAACCCCTGCCACATAAGCCTCACAGACGTTATGCAAGATAAACATAACGCAATGATGAAACGGCATTGGATTTCAATATCCGAATTTTCCACAATGAAGCTATTCCACACAACGCTGGAGCTTCGATGTCATCGCCGCAACAAGATCGCACCGCTTCTGCTGTTCCCGCTGTTCAGCACGTCATTCCCTCCTATCTCGATTCCACGCATCTCGGCCCTTGGGGTAACTACCTCCAGCAGGTCGATCGCGTCGCGCCGTATCTCGGCTCGCTGTCGCGCTGGATTGAAACCCTCAAGCGCCCGAAGCGCATCCTGATCGTCGATTGCCCTATCGAACTCGATAACGGCACGGTCATGCACTTCGAAGGCTATCGGGTCCAGCACAACATGTCGCGTGGTCCGGGCAAGGGCGGCGTGCGCTATCACCAGGACGTTACGCTTTCCGAAGTGATGGCGCTGTCGGCGTGGATGTCGGTGAAGAACGCGGCTGTGAACGTGCCGTACGGCGGCGCGAAGGGCGGTATTCGTGTCGATCCGCGCACGTTGTCGCGTGGCGAACTCGAACGGCTGACGCGTCGTTATACGAGTGAAATCGGCATCATCATTGGGCCGAATACGGATATCCCTGCACCGGACGTCAACACGAACGAGCAGATCATGGCGTGGATGATGGACACGTACTCCATGAACCAGGGCCAGACAGCAACCGGCGTTGTGACCGGCAAGCCGATCTCCCTCGGCGGTTCGCTCGGCCGCAAGGAAGCAACCGGCCGCGGCGTGTTTGTCGTGGGCTCGGAAGCGGCGCGCCGGATTGGCTTTGACATTGAAGGTGCGCGCATCGCCGTGCAGGGTTTTGGTAACGTCGGCGGGATCGCTGCACGGCTGTTCCAGGAAGCCGGCGCGAAAGTGGTGGCGGTGCAGGATCACACTGGTTCGCTGTACAAATCGTCGGGTATCAACGCGGCTGCTTTGCTCGAACACGTGGCGAAGCATGGCGGCGTGGGCGGCTTCGAAGGCGCGGATCCGATCAGCAAAGACGAGTTCTGGACCATTGAAAGCGATATCCTGATTCCGGCTGCGCTTGAAGGCCAGATCACGGAAGAAAACGCACCGAAAATCAAGACGAAGATCGTGGTGGAAGGCGCAAACGGTCCGACCACAACGGCGGCCGACGACATTCTCCACGACAAGGGCATTCTCGTGATCCCCGACGTGGTCGCGAATGCGGGCGGCGTGACGGTGTCGTATTTCGAATGGGTGCAGGACTTCTCGAGCTTCTTCTGGACTGAAGACGAAATCAACCAGCGACTCGAACGTGTGATGCGCGAAGCGTTCGCGGCCGTGTGGCAAGTGGCGAGCGAGCATTCGGTGTCAGTGCGCACGGCGGCATTTATTGTCGCTTGTACGCGAATTCTTCAAGCGCGCGAAATGCGCGGTTTGTATCCGTGATTTCAGGCAAAAGAAACGTTTGCGAGCGCGCGGCTGCATGAAGCGGCGCTAACGCAAAAAGCATCAAGACGCCCGTCGGCGTCCTTCGGGACCTCGACGGGCTTTTCGCGTAAAAAAACAAGAAAATTAGGGCAGAACCAGAGCAATTGAAAGCGCTGAAACCCCCGCTCAGCCGGACATGACAGCGGGTGTCTCAAAAATAACAACTGTGGACAACATTCATTCTTTCAAATTTATTACCCTGCTAAACTTGCGCCGTTTTCGCCAAGGAGATCAACACATGAAGATTAAAAAAGCCGCGCTGCTGCTCGCCGCATTGGGTCTTTTCGCATCGGGCGCGCAGGCGCAAAACAACGATACGCTCAAGAAGATCAAGGATTCAGGGAATATCTACCTGGGTTTCCGCGAGTCGTCGATTCCGTTCTCGTACTACGACGACAAGCAACAGGTCATCGGCTATTCGTATGAGTTTGCTTTGAAGGTGGTTGAAGCCGTCAAGGAAAAGCTCAACCTGCCGAACCTGAAGATTCAACAGAAGTCGGTCACGTCGCAAAACCGCTTGCTGCTCGTGACGGGTAACCAGATCGACCTCGAGTGCGGTTCGACCACGAACAACCTGGAGCGTCAGCAACAAGTCGCGTTCTCCAACACCATCTTCGTGATCAGCACGCGCCTGATGACCAAGAAGGATTCGGGGATCAAGGACTTCGCCGACCTGAAAGGCAAGACCGTTGTGACGACCGCTGGAACCACGTCCGAGCGCCTGCTTCGCAAGATGAACCAGGACAAGAACATGGGCATGAACATCATCAGCGCAAAGGATCACGGCGACTCGTTTTTGACGTTGTCGACGGGACGCGCCGTCGCGTTCATGATGGACGACGCGTTGCTGGCCGGCGAACGTGCGAAGTCAAGCAATCCGGGCGATTTCGTGATTGTCGGTACGCCGCAATCGCGTGAAGCTTATGGCTGCATGCTGCGCAAGAACGATCCGGAGTTCAAGAAGGTAGTCGATGACGCCATCGCCAAGGTCGAAACCTCGGGTGAAGGCGACAAGATCTACAAGAAGTGGTTCGAAAGTCCGATTCCGCCGAAGGGTCTTAACCTGAACTTCCCGGAAAGCGATGACATGAAGGCGCTTTTCAAGAACCCGAACGACAAGGCAATCGACTAATCTCGGTTCTGCTTGATTGATGGAAACGGAAGGAGCGCTGCTTCTTCCGTTTTCTTTTGGAGGGAGTCCATGTCCTACCACTGGAATTGGGGTGTTTTCCTAAGCCCCGTCTCGACCGGCGAGCCGACAACCTATCTTGGCTGGCTCATTTCCGGTTTCTGGGTGACCGTGACCGTGTCGCTCGCGTCATGGGTCGTGGCGCTCGTGGTCGGCTCGTTGTTCGGCATTCTTCGCACTGTGCCCAACAGGAAGCTGGCTGCCATTGGCACCGGTTATGTCGCCATCTTTCGGAATATCCCGCTGCTCGTGCAGTTCTTCATCTGGTATCTCGTGATACCAGAGTTGCTGCCCGTTTCCATCGGCAACTGGTTCAAGCAGTTGCCGCCAAACGCGCAGTTCTATTCGTCATCCATTATCTGCCTCGGGTTGTTCACCGGAGCACGCGTGTGCGAGCAAGTGCGCTCGGGCATTGCGGCCTTGCCGCGCGGACAGCGCGCCGCTGGTCTCGCCATGGGGTTCACCGAATGGCAGACCTACCGTTACATCCTGATGCCCGTCGCGTACCGGATCATCGTGCCGCCGCTCACGTCGGAGTTCCTGAACGTGTTCAAGAACTCGGCGGTGGCGTCGACCATCGGGTTGCTCGAATTGTCGGCCCAGGCGCGGCAACTTGTGGACTACACCGCGCAGTCGTATGAGTCGTTCATCGCCGTCACGCTTGCCTACATGCTGATCAATCTGGTCGTCATGCAACTGATGAAGGTAGTCGAAGCGAAGACTCGGCTGCCCGGCTACATTGGAGGCAAGTGATGCATCATTTCAATTGGAGCAGTGTGCTGAGCTCGCTGCCTACGCTCTGGACCGGCGCCATCATCACCTTCAAGATCACGGTGCTCGCGCTCGTGTTCGGGATTATTTGGGGCACCGTGCTCGCGCTGCTGCGCCTGTCGGGCATCAAGCCGCTCGAATGGTTCGCGAAGGGGTATGTCACGCTGTTTCGTTCGATCCCGCTCGTGATGGTGCTGCTGTGGTTCTTTTTGATCGTGCCGCAATTCCTGCAGAATGTGCTTGGGTTATCGCCGGAAATCGATATCCGGCTCGCCTCCGCCATGGTCGCTTTCTCGTTGTTCGAGGCCGCGTATTATTCGGAGATTATCCGTGCAGGGATTCAGGCGGTGTCGCGCGGGCAGGTCAACGCGGCGTTCGCGCTCGGCATGACATACACGCAGTCCATGAAGCTGATCGTGCTGCCGCAGGCGTTTCGGGCGATGGTTCCGTTGTTGCTCACGCAGGCTATCGTGTTGTTCCAGGATACGTCGCTGGTGTATGTGATCAGCCTCGCGGATTTTTTCCGCACGGCAACGAATGTGGGCGATCGCGACGGCACGACCGTCGAAATGGTGCTGTTCGCCGGCGCCTGTTATTTCGTGGTGTGCCTGGTTGCATCGGGTCTTGTCAAAAGTCTTCAGAAAAAGGTCGCTCGATGATCTCACTCAAGAATGTTTCGAAATGGTATGGCCCGTTTCAAGTCCTCACCGATTGCACGACGGAAGTCAAAAAGGGCGAAGTGGTCGTGGTGTGCGGTCCTTCGGGCTCGGGCAAGTCGACGCTGATTAAAACCGTGAACGGACTCGAGCCGTTCCAGAAGGGCGAGATCACGATCAACGGGCAATCGCTCGGCGATAAGAAAACCAACTTGTCGAAGCTGCGCGCGAAAGTTGGCATGGTGTTCCAGCACTTCGAACTGTTCCCGCATCTGACGATCGTGCAGAACCTGACGCTGGCGCAGATCAAGGTGCTGGGGCGCTCGAAGGACGAAGCGACGGCCAAGGGATTGAAGCTGCTGGAGCGCGTAGGCTTGAGCACTCACGCCGATAAATTCCCCGGTCAGCTGTCCGGCGGGCAGCAGCAGCGGGTGGCGATTGCGCGGGCGCTATCGATGGATCCGATCGCCATGCTCTTTGATGAACCCACGTCCGCGCTCGATCCGGAGATGATCAACGAAGTGCTCGACGTGATGGTCGAACTCGCGCAGGAAGGCATGACCATGATGTGCGTGACGCACGAAATGGGCTTTGCGAAGAAGGTTGCGCATCGCGTGATCTTCATGGACAAGGGCTTGATCGTGGAAGACGACAAGAAGGACGCGTTCTTTGAGAATCCGAAGTCGGATCGGGCCAAGGACTTTTTGGCGAAGATCCTGCATTGATGGTGTGATACAGGCTGCGTCGGCTAACGCCGATCAGCCTGGCGTGTTGTTTCCATTGGTTTCAAAGAAGCGTGCGATGTGAAAATGGCCGTTCCAGCGTGAGCTGGAAAACGGCCATTTTTGTCTTTGTGTGTTGTCCAGCGCTAGTGGCTGGTTGAAGCTGCTTTCGTGTTGTCCTGTGTCACTGCATCGGGCGCGTTTTTCTTCAGCGAATCAATCCCGGCATCCCTGGCGGCCGCGCTGCTATAAGCCTCGCTCACGCCAATAATTTCGTGATTGCCGGCCTTCAGGTTGAAATAAGGCGCGCCGCTTTTATCCGTCTTGCGCTCGTAGCGTTCGTCGATCAGCGCATTCGCCTTGACCGATGCAATGCCATGTTCCGCCGACGCTCGCGTGACATACGTCTCGCTCTTGAGGATCGGTTCGCCATTGGCTGCCCGCAGGTTGAAATAGAACTGGCCGTTACGGGCACGGTCGATGACGAATTTTCCTGACATGGCATAAGCTCCCTGGGTAGTGGAACAAGCGTGAGTTCAGGTGATTCCTCGGCCGCGAATCTACTCCGCATCTACTCCGCATCTACTCCGCATCTACTCCGCATCTACTCTATACCGAGTTCGGTCTCCACATCCGCGGTCGTTGCGATGGTCTCTATAGTCTCAACACGCAGCACCGATTCAACGCAAACCTTGCACAACGGTTCGCGCGCTTTCTCCGCGACGTCCTCTGGCACCGGAACGTTGAGCGTCCTGAGCAACGCGCCGTGCTGGAACAACGCCAGGTCGCCGGGCGCGAAACGCGTCCAGATTTCGTCGTCGGTGAGCGGCGACGTGGCGATCACCGCGACTCGATCTTCCGGCGTGGTGTACTTCGCGAAATCGATCGACATGTCGGCATCGATCAAATGCGCCGTGGAGAACGGCCAACTGCGCACGAGGTAGTACAGGTGCGTGGAGCAATGCGTGAACAGCGCCTGGCCGTTCGACATCAGGAAATTGAATACACCGAATTGCGTAATCTCGCGCGTGAGCTTTTCCAGCGCCGCGAACAGTTCGTCCAGCGGCGGTTGGCAGCCTGGGAATTCGCGTCGCAGACCTTGCAGCAAAGCGCAGAACGCCAGCTCGCTGTCGGTGGTGCCGACCGGTTGATATTGCCCGTTCAGGCAGGGCTTGAAATCCTTCAGGTCGCCGTTGTGCGCGAAAATCCAATGCCGTCCCCACAACTCGCGCATGAACGGATGGCAATTCTCAAGCAGGATGTGACCTTGCGTGGCCTTGCGAATATGCGCGATCGTGTTCTTCGATTTAATCGGATAACGCTTGACCATTTCGGCGAGCGGTGAACTGGCCGACGACTGGTGATCGATGAAAAGGCGACACGCCTTGTCTTCAAAGAACGCAATGCCCCAGCCGTCCGCGTGATGGTCGGTAACGCCGCCACGCGCCGCGAAACCGGTGAACGAGAAAGTCACGTCCGTTGGTTCCGCGCAGTTCATTCCGAGAAGTTGGCACATTGCTGAGGCTGCAGACTGGGTGAATGGAGCTAACCGTTACAATACGGGTTGCCAAAGCATAGCACCGACGAAACCGCCAAAAAATCGCGGCTTTCGACCGCGGGGTGGCATCGTTGTGGAATTTCCACGGTATGGTTGGTTTGCGGACGAAAAACTGACCGATTGGGTTCGAAGCTTCCGCTGGTAGCCTGATTGAGCACCTGGTGCCGGCGCTTGATTCACTGATCCGGTCCGCCGATATTCATAGCGGAGCTGCGCCGCTTGGAGGTGTTTCAGCCTCGCTTATGTTTGCGTGCGTGCTGAAGCTTTTTGGTTTCGCGGCCGCCACAGTCCCTGCGTTTTCGTCATCCGATTATTTTCATCGCTATCACGCCAATGTCCGCTTCCACGCCTGCCTCCGCCTCGTCCTCACCTTCCGTTTACTCCGTTACGCTCGTGCGTCCTGACGACTGGCATTTGCACGTGCGCGATGGCGCCGTGCTCGCCGCTGTCCTGCCGCACACGGCGCGACAGTTCGGCCGGGCGATCATCATGCCGAACCTGCGGCCGCCAGTGACGACGACCGACATGGCGGCGGCGTATCGCGGGCGCATTCTGGCCGCGTTGCCCAAGGACGGCCCGGGTGCGCGTTTCGAGCCGCTGATGACGCTTTATCTCACCGACAACACGCCGCCCGACGAAATTCGCCTCGCTCGCGAAAGCGGTTTCGTCCACGGGGTAAAGCTGTATCCCGCTGGGGCGACGACCAATTCGGACGCTGGTGTCACGAGCATCGCGAAGTGCGCGAAGACGTTGGAAGCGATGCAAAAGCACGACCTGCCGCTGCTCGTGCATGGCGAAGTAACAGACCCGGCCATCGATATGTTCGATCGCGAAAAGGTGTTTATCGATCGGGTGATGACGCCATTGCGCCGCGATTTTCCCGCGCTGAAGGTCGTGTTCGAGCACATCACGACGAAGGACGCCGCCGATTACGTCCGCGATGCCGACGGCCCGACCGGCGCCACGCTGACCGCGCATCACCTGCTGTACAACCGCAATGCGCTGTTTGTCGGCGGAATCCGGCCGCATTACTACTGCTTGCCGGTGCTCAAGCGCGAGACGCATCGCGTGGCGCTGCTCGCGGCGGCTACGTCGGGCAATCCGCGCTTTTTCCTAGGCACGGACAGCGCGCCGCATGCGAAAGGGCTGAAGGAGCACGCGTGCGGCTGCGCGGGATGTTACACGGCGCTGCACGCGCTGGAACTCTACACGCAAGCCTTCGATCAGGCCGGCGCGCTTGATCGACTCGAGGGTTTCGCGAGTTTCCACGGTGCCGACTTTTACGGTTTGCCGCGCTCGACCGAGAGCGTGACGCTGCGCCGCGAACCCTGGACGCTACCGGCGGAGTTCATGGCGGGCGGTGACGAGATCGTGCCGCTGGGCGGCGGAGAATCGATCGGCTGGCGCATGGAGTGACGGTTGCCGGGGAACGCTTGGGGCAGGTCCGGGCGTGCCAGTTGTTTGCTTGATTCAAGACCTTGCAGCCTCTCGAGCTACTCGTATGTCCGACCGGGAAAATGCACCGAAGCCTGAAAGCGCGAGAATGGCATCGCACCTCGCCAATACGCGCGCGGCGCAGGGCTTCATGGACATTGACTGGTCGCGTCCGTGGCTGGCGCCACTTGCCGAGCGTGGCGAGCGCTGGCGCCGGGCCGCACTCGAAAGCTATCCAGCCTATCTTTCCACGCTTAACTCCGATGCACACACTGACCCGCACGTAACCGGACAGGGCAAGCCGCTGTCGTTCATTGCGCAGGACGAGTTGCCGGCGGGGGCATCGTATGAAGGGCATATCGCCGAGACCGGGTGCGTGCCCACGCGCTACAACCTGCACGATTTCTTCAACGCCGCGATGTGGTTTCAGTATCCGCGCATCAAGGCGGCGCTGAACGCCGGCCAAGCTGCGGAAATCGATGTGCTTGGCATTGGTCCCACACGAGGCGCAGCGCGTGACGCGCTAACGCTCTTCGACGAAAACGCGATCCTCTTTGCCTGCGCTGACGCGTCGCTCGCCGCTGCACTTCGCGCATTCGACTGGCGCACGTTGCTCGGCGAACAACGCGCAGCCTGGGGCCTTCGATGCGAGGCACGCATCTTCGGCCACGCGCTGCTGCAAAAGCTCGTCGTCCCGTACAAGGCGTGCACGGGGCACGCCTGGATCGTAGAAGTCGAGCCGGCCTATTTCTCCGCCTCCGCCTCCGATGCCGGGCGCCGCGCGATCCTTGACCATGCAGTGTCTGAACGGCTAAAGAGCGAAGCCATTTCCAGCCGATCGTTCACGCCACTGCCGGTGCTGGGCGTGCCGGGCTGGTGGCCTGAGAACGAAGTCCCTTCTTTCTACGATGACCCCCAAGTCTTTCGATCGGGCCGCCGATCGCCGACTTGGCGGGCGCCCGAGCCTGACGTCGAGGCTGCAGCATCCTCCATGCTAAAATCGTTGTCGCAAAGTAGGCCAGGCAGTCGCGGCTGATCCGGTTTCGGCCGGAGAGGGCGAGGAAAGTCCGGACTCCACCAGGCAGGGTGATGGCTAACGGCCATCCGTGGCGACACGCGGAACAGGGCAACAGAAAGCAAACCGCCGATGGCCCCGGGCGCAAGTTCGGGGATCAGGTAAGGGTGAAACGGTGCGGTAAGAGCGCACCGCGGCTGCTGCAAGGCAGACCGGCAAGGTAACCTCCACCCGGAGCAATTCCAAGTAGGCAGGCGCGCATCTTCGAGATGCAGGACGGTGCCTCCGTCTCGTCTGCGGGTAGGGAGCTTGAGCGCGTCAGTAATGGCGCGACTAGAGGAATGGCTGCCACGCGCGTCACGCTTTCGGGCGTGAAGTGCGCACAGAATCCGGCTTATCGGCCTGCTTTGTGAGATGCAAAAAGAAAGCCGGCGTCAGTGATGACGCCGGCTTTTTTTCGACCTGCTTTTTTCTACAATGCCAGGAATTCAGCTCGCGACGATATCGAAGGAATGCGTCAATTCGGCCGTCTTCGCCAGCATGATCGACGCCGAGCAGTATTTGTCGTGTGAGAGCGTGATCGCGCGTTCGACCGTCGCGGGATTCAGGTTCTTGCCTGTCACTGTGAAGTGGAAGTGGATCTTCGTGAACACCTTCGGATCTTCGCTTGCGCGCTCGGCTTTGAGCGTCACCGAGCAACCCACGACTTCCTGACGGCTTTTCTTCAGAATCATCACGACGTCGTACGCGGTACAGCCGCCCGTGCCGAGCAAGACCATTTCCATTGGCCGCGGCGAGAGATTGCGGCCGCCGCCTTCGGGCGCGCCGTCCATTGTGACCAGATGACCGCTGCCCGTCTCCGCGGCAAACGCCATTCCGTCCTGCCCCATCCAGCTAACTTTGCATTCCATAAGAAAACTCCGGTGCCTAAGACACTTGTCTAACGTGTCGATTGTAGCGTTTTAGCTGATTGTAGGAATTGAAGCAGTGCCCGCGTTTGCGTCAGTCGCAAGATATTGTTGCGCTGCAATACATTAGACAAATCCGCGATTTCCCTACTGGGAATAGGGGGTTTTTGTCATAAATCGCGTCAGCCGGACTTTTTATTTTTATATAAGTATATGATTGTAAATAATAAATTTATTGATTTTGGGTTTCGATGTAATTTTACATTATGAAACTCTATCCCATAATGCAAATTTACTTGCTTTGCACAAAAGCAGTTCATATACTTGCTCTGTCTCCTCCACCTCCTCCTAGGTGGATTCAGCCCGAGCCCAAGGCTCGGGCTTTTTTTCGTCTGCTTTAGCATCAATTTCGGTCATGGCAGCTCGGTCGTTCGCTCGCAAAATGACTCTGCGCTGCGAGCGTTCAGCGCTGAATCGGAGTGAATTTGCCTGGCCGACAGGCAAGTTTTGACTTCACATCGAAATTTCCCTTATAATTCAAAGTTCTCTATCCGCACCATGCCCGTGGACGAGAACCAGGGAGAGCCCGCACGCGCCTCGATGCGCACGAACATACAAGCGGGACAAAGCAGGGCAGATTTATTTTTTGGATCGATCATGAAGACGTTTTCCGCAAAAGCCCATGAGGTGACGCGTGAATGGTACGTGATTGACGCGACGGATAAGGTTCTCGGACGTGTCGCCAGTGAAGTGGCCGCCCGACTTCGCGGCAAGCACAAACCCGAGTTCACCCCGCACGTCGACACTGGCGATTTTATCGTCATCATCAACGCCAGCAAGTTGCGCGTCACGGGCAACAAGGGTACTGACAAGAAGTACTACCGTCACTCGGGCTATCCGGGCGGCATCTACGAAACGACGTTCAACAAGATGCAAGAACGCTTCCCGGGCCGCGCGTTCGAGAAAGCTGTTAAGGGCATGTTGCCGAAAGGTCCGCTCGGCTACGCGATGATCAAGAAGCTCAAGGTCTACGCTGGCGCAACGCATCCGCATACGGCTCAACAGCCTAAAGCGCTCGAGATCTAAAGGGAGCCCATATGATCGGTAATTGGAATTACGGTACGGGTCGCCGCAAGAGCGCCACTGCCCGCGTGTTCATCAAGTCCGGCACGGGTCAGATCATCGTCAATGGCAAGCCCATTGCTGATTATTTCTCGCGCGAAACGTCGCTGATGATCGTGCGTCAGCCGCTTGAACTGACGAGCCACGCCACCACGTTCGACATCAAAGTCAACGTGAACGGCGGCGGCGAAACGGGTCAGGCCGGTGCAGTTCGCCACGGCATCACCCGCGCACTGATGGACTACGACGCAACGCTGAAGCCTACGCTGTCGCAAGCCGGCTTTGTTACCCGCGATGCTCGTGAAGTTGAACGTAAGAAAGTTGGTTTCCACAAGGCACGTCGCAGGAAACAATTCTCGAAGCGTTAAGCTGTTTGGCGGTTTCGTCGTTGTTGCGGCGAAATGGCTCGAAAAGCCGCCTGCGTGTCTGCGCTGGCGGCTTTTTTCGTGGCCAATGGTCACGGATCGCGGCAGTCTTTCAGCGATGTCCCCAGCAGCCGCGGCAAATTCGGGATAGTGTGAAGCGATAGCCTATTGATTACATGGGCTTCCAGCACGATATTGAGATCAGCCCTACAATGGGTGCTAGAAGCTTTTTTGGAGAGTTCGAATGAACGCTGTCACCGACACCCCCACGACCGAAATGCCGTTGCCGTTTGTTTTCACCGACGCAGCAGCTGACAAGGTCAAGCAACTGATCGACGAAGAAGGCAATCCGGAACTGAAGCTGCGTGTGTTCGTGCAGGGCGGCGGCTGTTCGGGCTTCCAGTATGGCTTCACGTTCGACGAAGCCATCAACGAAGACGATACCGTGATGGACAAGGCGGGCGTCCAGCTCCTGATCGACTCGATGAGCTATCAATACCTCGTCGGCGCTGAGATTGACTACAAAGACGATCTGAACGGCGCGCAGTTCGTGATCAAGAATCCGAACGCGACCAGCACCTGCGGTTGCGGATCGTCGTTCTCGGCGTGATCCTGATTAGTTGATTCGATTGCGCGGCATTATGCAGATGTGAAACGGAGCCTTCGGGCTCCGTTTTTGTTTTGCGTGTGCGTTTTGCGTGTGCGTTTTGTGGGTGCGTCCGGCTGGACGTGTGCTTCGATCAAAACTGAGGCTATGGGGCAGCGGATCAGGTTCCCTGCGGTACGCCTGAGAGAGCCGTGAGTTTCTTTTTTGTGCCGATAGCCACTTCACGAACCAAAGGTGGTTAGGGGCCGGATGCCCTTAACGCGGATAAATCGCGCCTAAAACCCGTTCCCCGGCAGCGCCTGTTACTGCCGAAACATTGCCCGGCTTACGAGCCACGCAGCGCATCGCAAGCCAAGCAAACGCCAATGCCTCGACCTGCTGTGGTGGCACGCCGAGCGCTTCAGTGGTCATCACGGGGACACCGGCCACGCCGCTCTCCCCAAGCGCCTGCTGGATAGCCTGCATCAGCACCGGATTGCGGGCACCTCCGCCGCATATGTAGACCGCACGGCAATCGGAAGCATGCCGCTCGATTTCTCTTGCAACGGTGATGGCGGTCAGCGCGACAAGCGTGGCTTGCACATCTTCCGGCGACATTTTTTCAAAACTGATGAGTTTGGTGTCGAGCCACGCAGGGTTGAACAGATCTCGGCCAGTGCTTTTAGGCGGCTGCTGTTCGAAAAACGGTTCGTTGAGTAGGGCGTTCAGCAACGGACGGTGCACCCGGCCTCGCGCCGCGAAATGACCGCCTTCGTCGAAGGGGCGTTTCAGATGCCGGTGCGCCCATTCGTCCAGCAATGCGTTCGCTGGTCCGCAATCAAAGCCGTGGACACCGCCATTCGCCGAGAGAATGGTGATGTTGCTGATGCCGCCCAGGTTGCAGACCACGCGCGTCTCGTTCTTGCTACCGAAAATGGTCGCGTGAAATGCCGGGACGAGCGGCGCGCCCTGACCGCCGGCAGCGACGTCGCGGCTACGGAAGTCGGCGACTATGTCGATGTTGGTCATCTCTGCGAGCAGCGCGGGATTATTGATTTGCCGTGTGTAGCCCTTTTCCGGCCTATGCCGCACCGTTTGCCCGTGTACGCCGATCGCGCGGACTTTAGCGGACGAGTAGCCACTCATGCTCGCCAGTTCGTGGCAACACACGGCGTAGCGCGTGGCCAGCGCGTTCGCTGCAAGGGCTTCGCGCTCCAGTTCGTTGTCACCAGGGGCCTGGAGGGCGAACAGCGCGTCGCGCAGGCCTTGCGAGAACCCGACGTGAGCCTCGCCGAGTACAACCGGCGGCTTGCCGGCGGTGAACTGGACGGCAATGCCGTCCACGCCGTCCATGCTCGTGCCCGACATCAGCCCAAAGTACACGCCGTCCGCCATGTCGCCTGCCTCCATTGCCTCGGTCCGTCGCGCCACGTTGCTCTCCTGTTCGATGCGGGTTCACCGATGACCTTGTTCAAGCAGTCATCGGTGCAATTCTTTCGGGCAAAGCAGCCGCGATGGACCGATTATCCACGCATCGACGCGACTCGTTAAGCCGCTGTCCGTTCGGCCATGTTTCGCACACGGCTTCCGGAGCCGGGGCGTTCGAAACATGGCCGAACGGCCAACGCACGGCACACATGAGGGGAAAACGGGGCGAAGGCAGACGACATCACGTAAAATCCGTTGCCTGAACAAGCGAATGCCGCACTTTTTTCCGTGTCCGAACGCGACTGTGGACGAATCCGGAAGCAGCGGCTGTTGCCCGATCGGCGCCTGTTAGCGCCCCGAATAAATCACCCGAAAAAGTTGCAAGCATGACCACTGATCCGAACGACTCTCCGGCTTCGGCTGCGAAAACCTTGCCCCTCACCGACGAAGTGCAGGCCGCCCTTGCCATCGCGAAACGGGGCTGTGACGAGCTGCTGATCGAAGCCGAGTTCGCACAGAAGCTCGCTCGCAGCGCCGCGAGCGGCAAGCCGCTGCGCATCAAGCTTGGCCTCGACCCGACGGCGCCTGATATTCATATTGGCCACACGGTTGTCCTGAACAAGATGCGTCAGCTGCAGGATCTCGGCCATACCGTGATCTTCCTGATCGGCGACTTCACTTCGCTGATCGGGGACCCGTCGGGGCGTAACGCCACGCGCCCGCCGTTGACGCGCGAGCAGATCGAGTCGAATGCGAAGACCTATTTCGAGCAGGCTGCGTTGGTGCTGGATCGTGAGAAGACCGAGATGCGCTACAACAGCGAATGGTCCATGCCGCTCGGCGCCGACGGCATGATCAAGCTCGCGTCGCGTTACACGGTCGCGCGGATTCTTGAGCGCGAGGATTTCACGAAGCGCTACCAGGGTGGCATGCCCATCTCGATTCATGAGTTGCTGTATCCGCTGATGCAGGGTTACGACTCGGTTGCGCTGAACGCCGATCTCGAACTCGGCGGCACGGACCAGAAGTTCAATCTGCTGGTTGGACGCGAATTGCAAAAGCAATACGGCCAGGAGCAGCAATGCATCTTGACCATGCCGTTGCTTGAAGGGCTGGACGGCGTCGAGAAGATGTCGAAGTCGAAGCACAATTACATCGGCATTAGCGAGAAGCCTACCGACATGTTCGGCAAGCTGATGAGCATCTCCGACACGCTCATGTGGCGCTACTTCGAGTTGCTGTCGTTTAGAAGTATCGAAGAGATTGCGCGTTTCAAAAGCGAAGCCGAGGGTGGTCGTAATCCGCGTGATTTCAAGGTGCTGCTGGGGCAGGAGATCGTCGCGCGTTTCCATTCGCGGGCTGACGCGGAGCGGGCGCTGGAAGACTTCAACCATCGTGCGAAGGGCGGCGTGCCGGACGAGATTCCTTCGGTGACGCTCAGCGGCGCACCGCTCGCCATCGGGCAACTGTTGAAGCAAGCCGGGCTGGTGCCCTCGACCAGCGAGGCGCTGCGCAATATCGAGCAAGGTGGTGTGAAGATCGACGGCGCGACGGTGTCGGACAAGGGCTTGAAGATCGAGGCGGGCGAGTTTGTGGTGCAGGTCGGCAAGCGCCGTTTCGCGCGCGTCACGCTGGCGGCGTAAGCGAGTGATTGCACTCATTCAGCGAGTCTTGCGAGCAGACGTGCGTGTGGGCGACCGTGTGACGGGGGCGATCGATGCTGGCTTGCTGGCACTCGTGTGCGCGGAGCGAGGAGACACCTCCGCCATTGCGGACAAGCTGCTGGCGAAAATGCTGGCGTATCGCGTTTTTAGCGATGCCGCCGGCAAGATGAATCTGCCGGTGCGGGATATGGACGGCTCTGGGCGTGCGGGCGGCGTGCTACTGGTGTCGCAGTTCACCCTCGCCGCCGATACGTCCAGCGGGTTGCGGCCAAGCTTCACACCGGCCGCGCCGCCAGAGGAAGGCCGAAGGTTGTTTGATTACTTCGTTGCGCAGGCGCGCGCCACGCATCCCATTGTCGAGACGGGCGAGTTCGGCGCGGACATGCAGGTGTCGCTGGTCAACGACGGGCCGGTCACATTCTGGCTGCAAGTACGTTCCTGAGACGCCCCCGAGACGTCTCCCGAGTTTTGTCACTGCACCCATCGTATCGGGCGCATCTTCCGGAATTTCAAGCATCTAATGACCACGCAAGTCCTCTTCATCAGGCACGGCGAAACCGACTGGAATCGCATCAAGCGTATTCAGGGGCACATTGATATTCCACTGGCTGCGACCGGCATTGCGCAAGCAAGGCAGCTCGCGCAGCGCCTCTTGCAAGAGTCGAAGGCCGGTGCCCGGCCCGACGCGGTGTATTGCAGTGATCTGCTGCGTGCCCAGCAAACCGCCAAACCGTTTGCCGACGCGCTTGGTTTGACGCTGAACCTGAACGAAGGTTTGCGTGAACGTCTATACGGTGACTTTCAAGGTCACAGCGGTGAAGAGATACGCGCGAAGTATCCCTCCGAATACGCGGACTGGCAGAGCCATAATCCGGACTTCGCGCCGCCCGGCGGTGAATCGCAGCGAGCATTCTCACAACGCGTCCTGAGCGCTGTCGAGCCGATCGTGGCCGCGCATGCGGACGGACGTATCGCAGTCGTCGCTCACGGGGGCGTGCTGGACTGCATTTATCGGTTCGTGCGTGGATTGCCGCTCGACGTGCCACGTGACTGGCCGCTGCTGAGTTCCAGCATCAACGTGGTGGACTTTGAGAACGGTCAAGCGAAGGTCGTCTCATGGGGTGATGTCGCGCATCTTTCTTCCCCCGGAAGCGACGACGACCTCAAGGAAGTCCCGCGTTAATCAGGCTTCATCGCAGCGCGGCGCCGGGCTCGCTTGGACACGCCGTTGTTCAGCGCCCAGCGTATCAACGGCGCAATCATCTTGACGCCCGGCCGGGTCCACGCGCGGCGTAGCGGCGCAAGCGTGCTGAATCCGAGCATCGATTGCGCCCAGTCTGGCAACAGGTCCACACCCGCGTTCAGGATCAGCGTGCTGGCGGGTTTCATCAGGACACTGGGCGCTGGCGCGTTCATCAGTACCTTCAGCACTTCCCGAGTGCGTTCGCTTGCTTCCAGCCGTGGCTGCATTGACGCCAGATACGTGTCGATCTCCGCACAGCTCTTCGGCAAGTTGGTCGCACCGAGCATCTCCGCTATGGTCGATGTCTCCGCGTAGTAGCGATCCTGTGCCTCAAGCGGAAGCAGCGGGTTCACGTACCGCAAATGCGCCTTGAGGAAACTCGATACTTCCGCGACGTGAACCCATGTCAGCAACTCAGGATCGCTTGCGCGATACGGCCGCCCGTCGGGAGCCGTGCCCGTCACTGAAAGATGAATCCGCTTTACACGTTCGATGAGCGCAAGCGCGTCATGCTTATTGCCGTACGTCGTACCCGCGATAAACGTGGCTGTGCGGCGCAGGCGTCCGAGAATATCGGTACGAAAGGTGGAGTGCTCCCAGACGCCCGCGAGCGCCATTGGGTGCAGGGCCTGAAGCAGGAGGGCGCTGACGCCGCCGGTCATCATCGACGTAAAGTCGGCGTGAACTTTCCAGCAAATGGCGTCGGGTCCGAACAGTCCCGGGTCGCCAGGCGGCGACGAATAATCCAGCGATGGCCCACTTCCGGTAGTCAGGCTCGTCACGCCGTTGGCAAGTCTGGAGCGTACGCGCTTGACCATCTGGCCGACAAGGCTGGATGAATCGTCAGGGCGCGGACTTGCTTGATCGGACATCGGTTCGGCTATCTGCGATTAGGCTGTAGCGGCTAATACGGCGGTTGGCTTAACTGTCGGTGTTGGCGTCCCACACTTCGCGGACCGGGCCGGCGTCGGGGGCGGCAAGGCCAAAGTGGCGATACGTGAGCAACGTGGCAACGCGTCCGCGTGGTGTGCGCTGTAAATACCCCTGCTGGATCAGATAGGGTTCAAGCACGTCTTCAATGGTGTCGCGTTCTTCGCCAATAGCCGCGGCCAGATTGTCGACCCCGACCGGACCGCCATCGAATTTGTGCAGGATAGCTTCCAGCAGCTTCCGGTCCATCAGGTCGAAGCCAACCGGGTCGACGTCGAGCATCTTCAACGCGGCATCGGCTACTTCGGCTGTGATGTTGCCGTCCGCCCTCACTTCGGCGTAGTCACGAACGCGCCGAAGCAGCCGGTTCGCGATTCGCGGTGTCCCGCGCGCCCGCTTCGCAATTTCCAACGCGCCTTCCGGGACAATATCGGCCTTGAGCAGCGACGCCGAGCGCGTAACGATTCGCGCCAGTTCGCTCGCGGTGTAGAACTCCAGCCGCGACACAATGCCGAAGCGATCGCGTAACGGATTGGTCAACATGCCCGCCCGCGTGGTCGCGCCAACCAGCGTGAACGGCTGCAAATCCAGCTTGACGCTACGTGCCGCCGGACCTTCACCGATCATGATGTCGATCTGATAGTCCTCGAGCGCCGGATACAAAATTTCTTCGACGACCGGCGACAGCCGGTGAATTTCGTCGATAAAAAGCACGTCGTTCTTCTCAAGATTCGTCAGCAGCGCGGCGAGATCGCCGGCGCGTTCCAGCACCGGTCCCGACGTCTGCCGCAAATTCACGCCCATCTCCCGCGCGATGATATGCGCGAGCGTGGTCTTGCCGAGACCCGGCGGCCCGAACAACAGAACGTGATCGAGCGCCTCGGAGCGTCGCCGCGCGGCCTCGATGAAAATCTGAAGCTGATCCCGGATCTTCTCCTGCCCGACGTATTCCTCGAGATCGCGCGGCCGAAGCGCGCGCTCGAACACTTCCTCGTTCGGCGAGACGGGAGTAGCCGAAATGATGCGTTCGGCGGCGAGTTTGTCGGTTTCTATCATGCGTCGATTGTACCGCGTGGCTCGAACACGAAAAGCTGGCCGATCGGCCGACTGTTGGCCAGATCAGCGGCGTGAGAGACTGGCCTGACTAGCTCTTGGACAGCGCTTTCAGGGCCAGCTTGATGCCTTCCGAGACACCCGTGCCGGCCGGAACATTCTTGACCGACATAAGCGCTTCTTTTTCGGAGTAACCCAATGCCAGCAATGCATTCAGGATATCGCTCGCATGGTCGGGGCCGCTTACCGTGCCCGCTGCCGCGCCCAGATCCGCGCCAAGCTTGCCCTTCAGTTCGAGCAACAGGCGCTCGGCCGTCTTCTTGCCGATACCGGGCGTGCGTGTCAGACGCGCGGCGTCCTGCATTGTCACAGCCAGGGCGAGTTCCTGAACGCTCATGCCGGACAGCACGGCCAGCGCCATGCGCGCTCCGATCCCGCTGATCTTGAGCAGTTCGCGGAAGGTCACACGCTCCTGCTGCGTGCCGAAGCCGTACAGCAAATGCGCGTCTTCACGAACGATCAACTGGGTCAGCAATACGATCTTCTCGCCGCTGTTCGGCAGGTTGTAGAAAGTGCTCATGGGTACGGCGATTTCATAGCCCACGCCGCCGCAATCAACGAGCAAGTACGGCGGATTTTTTTCCAGCAAAACGCCTGCAATGCGACCAATCATGGTGAGGAACTTGTAGTGGAGTTAGCCGACAAGACGGCCGCGCCGTACGCGCAGGCCCTTTTTAGCCAGCGATGGGGCGATCTCGCCGAGCGCCGTCATCGCGCCGCCGGCGTGCGCGTGGCAGATGGCCATGCCGAGCGCGTCGGCGGCGTCCGTTCCCGGCACCCCGGTAAGCGCGAGCAAGCGTACGACCATTTGCTGCATTTGTTCTTTCGTGGCGCGGCCATAGCCCACCACGGCCTGCTTCAACTGCAGCGCCGTGTATTCGGCGACCGGCACGCCGCTCGCGACCAGGCCGCAAATGGCTGCGCCGCGCGCCTGGCCGAGCAGCAGCGTGGACTGCGGATTAACGTTGACGAACACTTTTTCGATAGCAGACTGGTCGGGCGCGTGTTGCCGGACAAGCGTCGAGATACCTTCGAAGATCGTGTGGAGACGCGACGGCAAATCTGCGTCGGCAGTCTTGATGACGCCGCTGGTCACATAGGTCAGCGTTTGACCGGTCTTGTCGATGACGCCGAACCCCGTCACGCGCAGGCCCGGGTCAATACCGAGAATTCTCATGGAGTGCCGTTGGAACGTAGTGCTTGCGATACTAACAGCGCGGCGCAAAAAGTAAAAAGCCCGGCGCGCCTGCCGGCCGCCGGACTTTCTAAAGGTGAAGCGTGCTCGGTGTCGTGCTTAGTGTCGTGCTTAGTGACGGAAGTGCCGCGTTCCGGTCAACACCATCGCAATGTTGTGCTCGTCCGCAGCAGCGATCACTTCGTCATCGCGCATGGAGCCGCCCGGCTGGATCACGCAGGTCGCGCCGGCGTTGACCACGACATCGAGGCCATCGCGGAATGGGAAAAACGCATCCGATGCCACGGCCGATCCAGCCAGCGACAGGCCTGCGTTCTGCGCCTTGATACTGGCAATGCGCGCCGAGTCCACGCGGCTCATCTGGCCGGCACCAACGCCGATCGTCATGCCGCCGCCGCAGAACACAATAGCGTTCGACTTCACATATTTGGCGACGCGCCACGCGAACAGCAGATCGTCCATTTCCTTCGGCGTCGGATGACGCTTCGTGACCACGCGCAATTCGTGCGGCTGGACGTTCTTCGAATCCAGCGATTGAACGAGCAAGCCACCACCCACGCGCTTCAGGTCGAACGCGTTGTGACCGTCGCCGAGATCGATCTTCAGCAGACGCACGTTTTGCTTCGCTGTGAAAATCTGCTTGGCCGCATCGCTGAACGAAGGTGCCATCAGTACTTCCACGAACTGCTTGGCAACGGCCTGCGCCGCTGCTTCATCCACTTCACGATTGAACGCGATGATGCCGCCGAACGCGGAGGTGGGATCCGTCTGGAATGCCTTCGAGTACGCTTCGTGCGCGTCCGCACCGATCGCCACGCCGCACGGATTCGCATGCTTGATGATCACGCAGGCCGGCGCATCGAAGGTCTTCACGCATTCCCACGCAGCGTCGGAGTCCGCAATGTTGTTGTACGACAGTTCCTTGCCCTGCAACTGCTCGTAGTTAGCGAGCGCGCCGGCCGGCGTGGTGAGATCGCGGTAGAACGCAGCGCTTTGATGCGGGTTCTCGCCGTAACGCAGGTCCTGCACCTTGGTGAACGCGAGATTGAACGTCGACGGATAGGTGTTGCGGCTCTTGTGCCGCAACTCGTCGGTCAGGCTCGTCAGGTAATTCGTGATCGCGCCATCGTATTGAGCTGTGTGCGCAAACACTTTGGTGGCGAGCTTGAAGTTCGTCGCGTAGCTGACCGTGTTTTTAGCCGCGCGCATTTCTTCGAGGACGATCGCGTAATCCGAGGGATCGACGATCACCGTTACGTCACGATGATTCTTCGCCGCCGAACGCAGCATGGTCGGGCCGCCAATATCGATATTTTCGATCGCGTCTTCCAGCGAGCATTCTTCCTTCGATACAGTCTGCACGAACGGATACAGGTTCACCACCAGCAGGTCGATGGTCGGAATGTTGTGTTGTTCGAGCGCTGCCATGTGTTCAGGAGAATCGCGGCGCGCGAGAATGCCGCCGTGAACCTTCGGGTGCAGCGTTTTCACGCGGCCGTCGAGCATCTCCGGAAAACCGGTGTAGTCGGCGACTTCGGTCACAGGCAGACCTGCATCAGCCAGGAGTTTCGCGGTGCCGCCGGTCGAGAGCAGGCTAACGCCTAGCTCCGACAGCGATTTCGCAAATTCGACGATGCCAGACTTGTCGGAAACGGAAAGGAGCGCTTGCTTGATCATGATGGGAACGGCGGGAGCCGGTAGGGGAGTCGAGGGGAATCAGGAAATTCGAGTCGACCGCCGTACGCCGCGACGGTCCGGATTAAAACAAGTGCTTTAAATGAGTCCGTGCTGTTGCAGCTTCTTGCGCAGCGTGTTGCGGTTGATACCGAGAAATTCGGCCGCGAGCGACTGGTTGCCCTCGGCTTGCTTCAGCACAACTTCCAGCATCGGTTTTTCGACGCACGAAATCACCATCTCGTAGACGTCGTGCGGCTTGGAACCGTCCAGGTCCTGGAAATAATTGTCCAGGCTCTGGCGGACGCATTCTTCTATGTGATGTCTACTCATGCGGCTAGTCGGTCTGTGTGGTTCTGCCCGTCGCACGATTCTTCGGCTTCGTCGTTGCCGCCGCGGTCGCCGTCTGCGCCGAGTTCTTCGACATAGACGAGACGGTCGGACAACGCCTTTTGGGCGTCGAAGAATTCGTTCACGGCGAGCAATTGTTCGCGTGTGGAATCCAGCGTGTTCATCCGATGTCTGAACGTGTTGGCGCCGGAAAGGCCGCGAGTGTACCAGCCGATGTGCTTGCGCGCTGTACGAACGCCCGTGAATTCGCCATAGAAATCATAGTGATCTTCGAGATGCTCATTCATCAGTTGCTGGATCTCGTCGATACGCGGCGCCGGCAAATGTTCGCCCGTTGCC
The DNA here is from genome assembly GCF_002220365.1 of Caballeronia sordidicola. GTDB lineage: Bacteria > Pseudomonadota > Gammaproteobacteria > Burkholderiales > Burkholderiaceae > Caballeronia > Caballeronia sordidicola_C. Next base: position 84,196 of record NZ_MTHB01000011.1, read on the forward strand.
AGAAAGTGTTCGATCTCGCGAAAGAGCCACGGGCGCCCTTGCGCGGCGCGGCCGATCATGATCGCATCCGCACCGGTGATGGCCAGCACGTGACGCGCTTTTTCGGGCGTGGCGATGTCACCGTTGGCCACCACCGGAATGCGCACGGAAGCTTTGACGGCGGCAATGGTCTCGTATTCCGCGTCGCCTTTGTAGAGATCAGCTCGGGTGCGGCCATGCACGGTCAGCATGGAAATGCCCGCGTCTTGCGCAATGCGCGCAATATTCAGCGCGTTTTTGTTCTCTCGATTCCAGCCCGTGCGGATCTTCAGCGTGACGGGCACGGCGTCCGGACCAACGCCGACTGCGTTCACCACGGCCTGCACGATCTGCGCGACCAGCGCTTCGTTTTGCAGCAATGCCGAGCCAGCCGCCACATTGCAAACTTTCTTGGCTGGGCAACCCATGTTGATGTCGATGATCTGCGCGCCGTTCGCTACGTTATGACGCGCGGCTTCAGCGAGCATTTTCGGATCAGCGCCGGCGATTTGTACGGAAATAGGCTCCACTTCGCCAGTGTGATTCGCACGACGGAGCGTTTTCTCGCTTTTCCACAATTGCGCATTCGACGCAACCATTTCGGACACCGCGTATCCCGCGCCCATGCGTTTGCACAACTGCCGGAACGGGCGGTCCGTCACCCCGGCCATGGGGGCGACAAACAGGTTGTTGCGCAAAATGTGGGGGCCGATGGCCGGGGTGGAAATGGGCATGAGCTCGCAGAGATCCCAAATAAAGGGACGCAAAAGCGCTTAAGGAAACGCCTATTTTAACGCGAACGCGATGAGTCAATTAAGTCGAATCGACGCGCAAGTTGTTAAATCTTCGATGAATATCGGGAACGTCGTAGAAGAAACGCTCAACTATAGGCAGATGAATGCAGTGCGGCGTACGCATGTTTGTCGTGATCGGTGCGGCGAGCCGAGCGCGAGAGCGACGCTCGTCGCGATCGAACCCGCAGACCTCACGCAGGGCATGCAGAAGGACCGCGCAAATCGCACGGATCGCACGGATCGCACGGATCGCTAGCGCATGCCGCGCCCCAAGGTGTTCCCAGCGTGATCGACTCATGAGGATTCATTCGCCGCAATCACGCCGCTCGCCGTACTGACTCGAAGCCGCTGCAAGTATTCCGCCAAGTCAGCGCCGTTGCCCGAACATCATCTGTCGCGCCAGCACGGTCTTAACCGGCGGGACGAGTTCCAGCGCGCTCAACGCCAATCCACGCATCGCAGCGAGTGGCGCGAAATCGACGGTGAAAAAACGTGCGAGCGTATCGGTTGCGCCAATTGTCATGCGCCGGTCGAGTGAGCGCCGTTGCGCAAATAGACTCAACGCGACCGTTGTTGGGCCGTTCGTCGATAACGCATCGCACAGCGCGTGGGCATCGCGTAAGCCCAGATTGAGCCCTTGACCCGCAACGGGATGCAGCGTTTGCGCAGCGTTGCCGATAGCGACCGTGCGCCGGTCGACCAGCGCATTCAGCGCATTCAGTCCGAGCGGGAACATCGCCCGCCCGGTGATTCGCGTGAAGCGGCCCATGCGCTCACCGAAGGCCGAGCCGAGTTCGGCGAGGAATTCAGCGTCGGGGAGTTGCGAGCGGCGCGCCGCTTCTTCGGGGTCGCAGCACCAGACGAGCGCGTAGTCAGCCTGGCGGGCGCCGCCGCATGGCAGCAGCGCGATCGGCCCTTCGGGTGTGAAGCGTTCCCACGCAACGCCAGGTTGTGGCGTCGATACGCTCACCGTCCCGACAATAGCCGTCTGGCCATAATCGCGCGTGTTCTTGACGTCGTCGGAAAGAGCGGACGGGGCGGCCGAAGTGTCCGCTTCCTTGTACAACCCGCCTTCGGCATTCACCAGGATGCGTGCGCGGATCGTGCGGTCGCCGGTGGCCGTTTGGATCGAGAGCGTGACGCCCTCGTGGTCGTGCAAGGGTGTTGATGCCGTAGTTTCCGTGAACCAGTGCACGCCGGTTTTGCTGACCGCTTGCGCGAGCGTTGTAACAAGCGAGCCATAGCGCACGACGTAGCCAAGCGCGGGCAAACCATGTTCATCGTGGTCGATCAGCGTGCGGCCGAACTGACCCCGTTGTGAAACGTGAATGCGTTTGATCGGCGTGGCATCGGCGGGGAAACCCAGCGACGATTCAAGCATCGCCCGGCTGCCGTGCGACACCGCAATGGATCGCGGATCGGCCGACGCCGCACCAGGCTCGCGTGCATCAATCAATGCCACCGACAAGCGCGACGTTGCGCTTCGTTTCGCCAGCCAGCCGGCGAGCGCGAGCCCAACCGGACCTGCACCGACAATGGCGATATCGAAGTGATAATCGGCAGGCGGTGCATGGCCGATAGTTTCCGCGGTTTCAATTTGCATCTGGCGTTTGCGCGTCGCGCATCAAGGCTTCGATTTCGTCGGCATCTACCGGCACTTCGCGCGTCGTCAATTCGCAGCCGTCGGCTGTGACGATGGCGTCATCTTCGATCCGGATACCAATATTCGCATACCGTTCGGGCACGTCAACGGCCGCGCGAATGTACAAACCCGGCTCGATGGTCAGCGTCATGCCCGCCTTCAACGTGCGCCACGCGCGTGCGCCCTGGTCGTCGAGTTGCGCGCGGGCGTCGCGATAATCGCCGGCATCGTGCACGTCCATGCCGAGCCAGTGGCTCGTCCGATGCATGTAGAAACGCTGATAAGCCCGCTCGGCGATGACATCGTCGAGCGTCGCGAATTTATTCCGGTCGATGATCCCCGTGTCCAGCAAACCTTGCGCCAATACGCGTACGGCGGCTTCGTGCGGCGCGTCGAAACTGACGCCCTCGCGGGTTGCGTCGACGGCGGCATATTGCGCGGCCAGCACGATGTCGTAGATTTCCCTTTGCGCCGATGTGAACCTCCCGCTTGCCGGAAACGTGCGCGTGATGTCGGACGCGTAGCCGTCGAGCTCGCACGCGGCGTCGATCAGGATCAGGTCGCCCTCGCGCACGATTGTGTTGCCCGCCGGGTAGTGCAGCGTGCAGGCATTCGCGCCGGCGGCGACGATCGTGCCATACGCGGGCGCTTGCGCGCCGCGCCGGCGGAACGTGTAGAGCAGCTCGGCTTCGATCTCGTATTCGTGCATGCCGGGACGGCAGGTTTGCATCGCGCGCCGGTGCGCAACGGCAGAGATGGTGCCTGCGCGCCGCATGATTTCGAGTTCGTGCGCGTCCTTGATGAGGCGCATTTCATCGAGCATAGGCAACAGATCGATCGCTTTCGTGGGCGCTTTCACACCAATCCGGCTCTGCGCACGAACCGCCGCGAGCCAGCCGCGAACCTGCGCGTCGAACTCGGCGGAGCTGCCGAGCGCATAGTGCAACGCGGGGTTATCGGCGAGAAGGCGGGGCATTTCCGTATCGAGCTGATCGATGGGGAACGCCGCGTCGAAACCAAACGCGAGGCGTGCGCCTTCCGGGCCGTAGCGGAAACCTTCCCAGGTTTCGCGCTCGACGTTTTTCTCGCGGCAGAACAGGATGGCGGCGGGGTCTGCTGCGTCGGCGCTGGCGTTGAGCACCAAGGTCGCTTCCGGTTCCGTGAAGCCCGTCAGGTAATAGAAATAGCTGTCGTGGCGGAACGGGTAATCGGCGTCGCGGTTGCGCATGACTTCGCGCGCCGTCGGAATGATTGCCACGCCGCCGCCTGCTTCCCGCAGCGCCGCGAGGACGCGGTCACGGCGGCTGCGATAGACGTCGATGGCTAATAGGGATTGGGCTTCAGTCGATGAGTTCATTCAGCGATTGTAGCGCCGCCTCCGCGATGCTTCACGCCTGTGCTTCAAGCCTCGGAGTCAGGCGTTTGATCCCCGGCGGGTTCCGCTGCCGCCGGCCGATTGCGCACGCTGCCGGCGATCATGTCGAAGCGGAACAGCCGGCATTCGAGCGCGCCGTTAAAAAGCGGCGTTTTCGTCGATTCACGCAGTCGCAGCATGCCCGGCAGTTTTCGATCCGACGTCAGCACATAAGCGCGCCAGCCCGGAAAGCGCTGCTTCATCGCGTTGCCGAACGAGATAAAAAACTCCTGGTCGGCGGGATCAGGTTGCGCGCGAATGAATGCGTCCTCGTCTTCGTCGTGACCACGGTTCTTCGGTTCGCGAAGCTCACCGCGCGGACCGCGCCCGCGCACTTCAATCCGCTCGCCGTATGGAGGATTTGCGACCAGGATGCCGGGGGTGTCCGACGGCGACGTCATGTGGCGCGCGTCGAGTTGTTTCAACGATAGTTCCGGCAAACCTGCGCGTTCCAGATTCGCGTAGGCCTTGTCGAGCATGTCGCCGGAAATGTCGCTGCCGTAAATCCGGATATCCGCACGTGATGACTGCGCGGCACGTTTGGCATCGACCGCTGCGCCTTTCAGCTTTTGCCAAGCGTTCACATCGTATTGCTTCAGCTTTTCGAAGCCGAAACTGCGGTCCACCCCCGGCGCGATGTTCAGCGCGACTTGTGCGGCTTCGGCGAGGAAGGTGCCGCTGCCGCACATCGGATCGTAAAGCGGCGTGCCGGGCGTCCAGCCGGTCAGGCGCAGAATTCCTGCTGCGAGGTTTTCACGCAAGGGAGCCGCGCCCTTGTCGAGTCGCCAGCCGCGTTTGAAGAGCGGATCGCCGGAGGTATCGAGGTAGAGCGTGCATTCGTTCAGCGTGAGGAACGCGAAGACGCGCACGTCGGGTTGCGCGGTATCGACGCTCGGACGATTGCCCGTCAATTCGCGCAAGCGGTCGCACACGGCGTCTTTCACGCGCAGGGTCGCGAATTCGAGGCTGCGCAAAGGGGATTTGATCGCGGTGATGTCGACACGAATGGTTTCATTCGGCGAGAACCATTTCTCCCATTGCTGCTGATAGGCGAGTTCGTAAATGTCGTGTTCGCTGCGATACGGGCCTTGGGCCAGTTTCAGCAACACGCGGCTTGCAATGCGCGAATGCAGGTTGGCGGCGATGCCGGCGGCCCAGCTGCCGCGCAAATGCACGCCGCCGGGGACCTCCTTGCCGGTTCTGAACTGCGAGCCCTCCACATGCTTAGCCCCGATTTCGCCGAGTTCGGCCGCAAGCGGGGCCTCGAGACCGCGCGGGCAGGGGACAAACCAGTCGAAAAGGAAAGTAGTGGCCATCGGCGGTGCTTTTTTGGGAATTGAAGGGGGATATTGTACGCGGGGGAGGGGGTGCGAACGGGCTATACGCGGTCGGACACAATGAATCAACAAAAACGCCGGTGGCTCCAGGAGCACACCGGCGTTTCGTCTCACGCTGCAGCGAGTATCACTCCACCGCCTTCACCATATCCTCGATCACCTTCTTCGCATCGCCGAAAACCATCATCGTCTTGTCCATATAGAACAGTTCATTATCCAGTCCGGCATAACCCGCCGCCATGGACCGCTTGTTCACGATAATCGTCTTCGCCCGATAAGCCTCCAGAATCGGCATGCCCGCAATCACCGATTTAGGGTCCGTCTTCGCCGCCGGGTTCACCACATCGTTCGCCCCCAGCACCAAAACCACGTCCGTCTGCTGAAACTCCCCGTTGATGTCTTCCATCTCGTGGACCAATTCATAGTCCACTTCGGCTTCAGCCAGCAACACGTTCATATGCCCCGGCATCCGCCCGGCCACCGGGTGAATCGCGTACTTAACGTCGATGCCTTTCTCGATCAGCTTATCCGTGAGTTCCTTCAGCGCGTGTTGAGCGCGCGCCACGGCCAGCCCGTACCCCGGCACGATCACGACTGTCTCGGCGTTGCCGAGCATGAACGCGGCGTCATCGGCGGAACCGGATTTCACCGGACGTTGCTCTTGCGCACCGCCCGTTGCCGCCGCACCGCCTTCATTACCGAACCCGCCGAGCAACACGTTGAAGAACGATCGGTTCATCGCGCGGCACATGATGTACGACAGAATCGCACCCGACGATCCAACCAGCGACCCGGCGATAATCAGCATCGGGTTATTCAGCGAGAAGCCGATACCCGCCGCCGCCCAGCCCGAATACGAATTCAGCATGGACACGACCACCGGCATATCCGCGCCGCCAATCGGGATAATGATCAGCACGCCAAGCGCGAACGCGATCAGCGTCATGATCACGAACGGCAGCCACGACTGCGTCAGCATGAAGATAATGCCAAACCCGAGCATCGCGATTGCGAGCAGCAGGTTGATCATGTGCTGGCCGGGATACACGACCGGCGCGCCCTTGAACAAGCGGAACTGATACTTGCCCGAGAGCTTGCCGAACGCGATCACCGAACCGGAAAACGTGATCGCACCCACAAACGTGCCGATAAACAATTCCACGCGATTGCCCACGGGAATCGGGTCACCCAACGCAGCAAGACCAAACGCTGAGGGTTCCGACACAACCGCATACGCAATACACACCGCGGCGAGACCGATCAGCGAGTGCATCGCGGCGACGAGTTCGGGCATTTTCGTCATCTCGACTTTCGCCGCGACATACGCGCCAACCGCACCGCCGACCACGAGCGCCCCAAACAGCAGGCCAAGCCCGAGCGACAGATCCGATCCCAGCGCCGCAGCCTGCTTCACGATCAACGCGATAGTCGTGAGAATCGCGATCGCCATGCCGGCCATGCCGAACGTATTGCCGATACGCGCCGTCTTCGGATTCGACAGCCCTTTGAGCGCCTGGATGAAACACACCGAGGCGATGAGATACAGGAGAGTGACAACGCTCATGCTCATTGCGCGGCCCCCTTCGAAGCGTTAGTAATTTGCTTGGGCGCTTTCTTCTTGAACATCTCGAGCATTCGCCGCGTGACCAGGAACCCGCCGAACACATTGACGGCTGCCAATAAAACGGCGAGCGTGCCGAAGAACTTGCCTGCATCGCCAATCGTCAAGCCAGCGGCGAGCATCGCGCCAACGATCACGATCGCCGAAATGGCGTTCGTTACCGCCATCAAAGGCGTGTGCAACGCGGGCGTGACGTTCCACACCACGTGATAGCCAACGTAGATCGCCAGCACGAAGATGATCAGGTTGATGACCGTGTGATTTACCAGTTCCATGTCAGTCTCCTTTTATCCCGCGCGTAACCTGGCCGTCGCGGCACAGGAGCGTCGCGGCGACGATGTCGTCGGCCATATCGATGTTCAGCGTCCCTTCCTTCGTCACAATCAACTTGATGAAATCAAGCAGGTTGCGAGCGTAGAGAGCGGAGGCATCGGTGGCGACCATGGAAGCGAGATTGGTGTAGCCGACCAGATGCACACCATGTTTCATCACGACCTGATCGACTTCGGTGAGCGGACAATTGCCGCCGCGACGACCTTCGAATTCAGGACCGCGTCCGGCCGCCAGATCGACGATGACCGAGCCCGGTTTCATCTGCTGGACGGTTTCCGCCGCGATCAACGTAGGCGCGGGGCGACCGGGAATCAGCGCGGTCGCGATGACGATATCGGCTTGTTTTGCACGTTCGGCTACCAGCACCGATTGCCGCGCGAGCCAGCTTGGCGGCATGGGACGCGCGTAACCACCGACGCCGACCGCGGCTTCACGTTCTTCATCGGTTTCGTAGGGGACATCGAGGAACTTTGCGCCCAGCGATTCGATTTGCTCCTTCACGGCCGGACGCACATCGGAGGCTTCGATCACCGCGCCGAGCCGCTTGGCCGTGGCGATAGCCTGCAGGCCCGCCACGCCTGCGCCGAGCACGAGCACGCGTGCTGCTTTCACGGTGCCGGCGGCGGTCATCAGCATCGGCATGAAGCGCTGATAGATGTTGCTCGCGACCAGAACGGCCTTGTAACCGGCGATATTCGCCTGCGACGACAACACATCCAGGCTCTGCGCACGCGTAGTACGCGGCGCGGCTTCCAACGCGAACGCGGTGATTCCCGACGCAGCCAGGCGCGCGTTGTTATCGGCGTTGAAAGGGTCCAGCATTCCGGCTAGGAACGCACCCGGTTTCAGCAGCAGCAATTCGGCTTCATTGGGCGAATGAACCTTGAGGACGAGATCAGCGGCAAACGCGGTGTTGACATCGACCAGCTCGGCGCCGGCAGCGGCGAAGGCATCGTCGATATAACTCGCTGGCACGCCCGCGCCGCGCTGCACCGTGACCCGGTGACCTTGCGACACGAGCTTCTTGACCGTCTCCGGCGTGGCGGCAACGCGCGCCTCGTTCGCCCGCGTTTCGGCAGGCACTCCGATATGCATCTTCAATCCTCCTCACGTTCTAGTTTTTGATATGGCCGTGTGCAGTCGCTCGCCTGTAGGCAGCAATCATCTTGCGAGACGCCTGCGCACTTGATTAAGCGGTTATTTAAGCTGTTATTTGCGACTGATCGTCACTGTAACCGAAACATTCGCGAAAAATGACGCGATCGGGCAACAACGTTCACTAACGCCGAAGGCGGCGTAAAAACCCGCAAAACGGTAAAATACGGTCCCATGAAACCAGAACGATGGGCACCGCGCGTGACGGTCGCGGCAATTGTGGAACGGGACGGGCGCTTTCTCGTGATCGAGGAGCACACGTCGGACGGGCTCAAGATTAATCAGCCTGCCGGGCATCTGGAAGCGGGAGAAACACTCGTCGACGCCGTGAAGCGCGAGACGCTCGAGGAAACAGCGCACCATTTCGAGCCTGAAGCGCTTGTCGGCACGTATCTCACGCATTTCGAGCGGCCGGGAAGGTCGGTCACGTATTTGCGGTTCACGTTCTGCGGCACGACGTCAGGCGAGGTGCCGGGCATGGCGCTGGACTCGGGCATCGTGCGAGCCATGTGGCTGACCGCCGACGAATTGCGCGCGTGCGCTGACCGGCACAGGTCGCCGGCCGTGCTGGAATGTCTGGAACATTACCTCGCCGGGCGCCGCGTGCCGCTCGACTTCATTCATACGCATTCGGTCGCGCCGGTGCAGGCTGGGACCTAGGCTGGTTTTCAACCTAAGGCAAGCAATATAGAGAGCGAAATGAGCAAGGCCGGAAAACAGAAAGTCGTGGTGGGCATGTCGGGCGGCGTGGATTCGTCGGTGACCGCATGGCTGCTCAAGGAGCAGGGCTACGACGTGATCGGCCTGTTCATGAAGAACTGGGAAGATGACGACGACAGCGAATATTGCTCGACGCGGCAGGACTGGATCGACGTGGTGTCGGTGGCGGACCTGATCGGTATCGACGTGGAAGCGGTCAACTTCGCGGCCGAATACAAGGACCGCGTGTTCGCCGAGTTCCTGCGGGAATATTCAGCCGGCCGCACGCCGAATCCGGACGTGCTGTGCAATGCCGAGATCAAGTTCAAAGCCTTCCTCGACCACGCGATGTCCCTTGGCGGCGAGACCATCGCGACGGGGCATTACGCCCGCGTGCGCGAGCGCGACGGGCTGTTCGACCTGCTGAAGGCCACCGACTCGACCAAGGATCAGTCGTACTTTTTGCATCGGTTGAATCAGGCGCAGTTGTCGAAGACGCTGTTTCCTCTCGGCGAAATGCCCAAGACGAAGGTGCGTGAAATCGCGGCGCAGATCGGCTTGCCGAACGCGGCCAAGAAGGATTCCACCGGCATTTGTTTTATCGGCGAACGGCCATTTCGCGAGTTCCTGAACCGCTATCTGCCGACGCAGCCCGGTCCTATGAAAACGCCCGATGGGAAAGTGATCGGCGAGCATGTCGGGCTGGCGTTTTATACCTTCGGACAGCGCAAAGGTATCGGGCTCGGCGGCAGCAAGGACGGTAGCGGTGACCCGTGGTTTGTCGCGGGCAAGGACATGGCGTCGAACACGCTGTACGTGGTGCAGGGGCATGACCATCCGTGGCTGCTATCGCACTCGCTTGTGGCCGGCAATACCAGTTGGGTGGCGGGCGCCGCGCCGGTCGAAGGCACGGTTTGCGCGGCCAAGACGCGTTACCGGCAGTCGGATGCGCCTTGCGTGGTCGGGGCGTCGGGACCAGCGGACGGTCGTTTCGAACTTCGCTTCGACGACGCCCAATGGGCCGTCACGCCAGGACAATCGGCCGTGCTGTATCAGGGCGATGTGTGCCTGGGCGGCGGCATCATTGAATCGGCCGCGACTGCCCAGCCCCAGCGACGCGACGCAGGAGCTGCGTTGCTCACGGCGAGGTAGGTTCTTCAGACCATCACGCTGGTTGAGAGCGGGCTGCGGCCCGCTTTTTGTTGCTCAAAGTTCGCCACGAAATATGGGCAAATCAGTAATTCACAAAAAATCGGTACATACCCGGTGCAGTTGGGGAGCCTTCTGAGCAGTCCAGAAGGAAAAAATTGAGGCTACGTGGTGAAAAACTTCCGAAAAAATCGTACGAAGGTCTTGACTATCTATCTATGAGTAGATAAATTTACGGCGTGGATCACGACATGCCACGACATGCCACGAGATGTCATGAGATGTCATGAGATGCTCTGAGATGCGTGTGGCGAGATGGCGTGAATTGTTTGGATCGTAATTCTCCACCACGAGACAACACAAGCAGAACAACCTGTAGAAGCCGCGAGTCGAAACCGAAATGAATGCTGACAGAACCCCTGACAAAAATACTGTGCGCGAGCAATTGCTCGATCACGCGCAGGTCTTGCTGATGACACGCGGCTACAACGGTTTCAGTTATCGGGATTTGTCGACGCTGGTCGGCGTGAAGACTTCGAGCATTCATTATTACTTCCCGTCGAAGGAAGATCTGGTGCTCGAAGCGGTGAATACGTACAGCGCGGACGTGATGTCGTCTATTTACGCCATCGATAGCTCCGCCTCGGCCGAGAAAAAGCTCGACCGGTACGTAAAGCTGTTCGGCAAAATTGTGGGTGAAGGTGATCAGGTTTGTCTTTGCGGAATGCTTGCTGCCGATATTGAATCGCTTCCCGAAGGTGTCCGCCATGCGGTTCAGGCTTTCTTTAAAGCTAATGAAACTTGGCTGGCAAAGGTGCTGGCCGAAGGCGATAAGCAAGAAACCCTCAGGGTAAATGGAAAGCCTGACGTGACGGCGCGTGCGTTGTTCGCGGCGTATCAGGGCAGTCTGTTGGCCTGTCGATTGTTTCACACGAAGGTACGTTTGGATGAAGTCACCCAAACTGTGAAACGCTAATTCACGATATGAGCGAAAGCGCGCTGCTTAGAGTTGATTATTCAACATCCGCGAACAAATTTGAGCGCCGTGCGAAAGGCCGTTGAATCGAAGAGGCAGATATCAAGCGCAGCGCGTTGGAAAGGACGCTTTCGCGGTCGCCCTGCCTTGACCGCAGGGAATATTGTTAATAATGATTTAGCCTGTACCAAAATTGTCATTAATTGAGTTGTCTATTTTGAAGTTGTCTATCTTGGAGTAGGTAGATTTTGGTTTCCGATTTTTATCTGCATTAAGTTATTTGGAAGTTATTTTTACCGTCATCAAAAAAGCATCGACGAAGGTAGTCCGGCGAGTTGTGGCCTGTCGTGTAAATGGGAAATCAGTATCAATCGATTTGCTTTCCAGCCAACCCGGCCAATGTGCGTCGTCTTGAGGCTTATGCTGTTAATTGATTGAACACTTGCCGGGTGCCGGCACACGGCGGCTCGCGGCAATTTTGTTGTCTTCGTCGTAGCTGATGCGGTAGCTAACAGAAAACCCAGCTAGGGTCGCCGATGTATCAATTCATCTATCTATGAGTAGATAAATATGACCTGATTTTTCGTCATTTTTGTTCCTCCGTTTTTGTTCCTTCGTTTTTGGTGTTCCGTTTTCGGCATCCCGTATCTCAGTCGTCTCCCGTCGAAAGTCGCACGCAGCCACGCACTACCCGTCTTACCCAGCCGCAACAACCCGGTTTTCGCACCGGGCTCTAACCCGCCGTACCTTCGCTAACAGGAGTGAACCATGTACAAGCTCAAGTCCTTCGCCATCGCCTCTGCTGTTGCTGCGTTACTTGGTGCAAGCGCCTCCCCGCAAGCTGCGCCAGTGCTCGAACCCGCCACGCAGCAGTTTATCGACGCGCTCACGGCTCAAAAAGGTCCGCCGATCTACACCCTTTCTCCCGCCGATGCCCGCAACGTCCTCGCCGGCGCCCAGTCACAGCCAGTGACGAAAGAAGCCGCGCAGATTGAAGACCGTGTGATCAAGGCCGGTCCGACGGGGAAGATCGCGATCCGCATAGTACGTCCGGCTCACGCCAAGGGCGTGCTGCCCGTGATCATGTATTTCCACGGAGGCGGTTGGGTGCTGGGCGACAAGAATACGCACGACCGCCTGGTCCGCGAGATCGCAAACGGCGCACAGGCCACGGTGATCTTCGTGGATTACGATCGCTCGCCGGAGACGAAATTCCCGGTGCCGACGCAAGAGGCGTACGCCGCCACGCGCTACGTGGCTGAGCATGCAAAGCAGTTCAATGTCGATGCGTCGCGCATGGCCGTGGCGGGCGACAGTGTCGGCGGCAACATGGCGGCGGCCGTCACCTTGATGGCAAAAGAGCAGGGCGGCCCGGCGCTGCGTTACCAAGTGCTGTTCTACCCGGTCACCGATGCGAATTTCGACGACGGTTCGTACAACGAATTCGCCGATGGTCCGTGGCTGACCAAAAACGCGATGAAATGGTTCTGGGACGCGTATGCGCCGAACGCCGCCGATCGGGAAAAAATTACGGTGTCGCCGCTGCGTGCATCGCTTGAACAGTTGCAGGGTTTGCCGCCCGCGCTTGTCATCACCGACGAAAATGACGTGCTGCGCGACGAAGGCGAAGCGTATGCGAGAAAGCTGTCGCAGGCAGGCGTCCGGGTGACGGCGGTGCGCTATGCCGGCACGATCCACGACTTCGTGATGCTCAACGCACTGGCCAATACCCCGGCCACGCGCGCGGCGATCGAACAGGCCAATACCGTGCTGAAGCGCGCGCTGGCGAAATAAGCGGATCCGTACGCTGGGAATCGCCGACATGCAAAAGCCCCACGCGTGGGGCTTTTCAAGTCCTTCTCACTGCTGCAAACGAAGTCTCAACAGCCTTCAGGCAGGCAATGTATCGATGAAAGACTGGCGCTGCGACAAACGCTGAACGTGCTTGTCCAGATTGGCATACTCCTCGCGCCAGTTCATTTCGGGCATCCGGAAATCGAGATAACCGAGCGCGCAACCGCAAGCGATATCAGCGAGGGTGAAGTGATTCGCCGAACACCAGTTCTTGGCGGCGAGCCCTTTCGACATGGCCTTCAGGCCGTCGTCAATTTTGCGCTGTTGGCGCGCCACCCACGCCTCGTTGCGCTGCCCTTCCTCGCGCTGGGTGGTTTCCAGGCGAATCAGAACGGCGGCGTCGAGCATGCCATCGGCGAGTGCTTCCCAGCAACGCACTTCCGTGCGCTCGCGGCGTTCCTGCGGCAGCAGTTTGCCGACGGGGGTCAGCGTATCGACGTATTCGCAGATCACGCGCGAATCGAAAACGGCTTCGCCATCGTCCAGAATCAGGCACGGCACTTTGCCGAGCGGATTGAAACTATGGATTTTCGAATCGGATGCCCAGACGTTTTCGAGCACCAGTTCGCAGTCGATTTTCTTTTCTGCCATCACAATCCGCGTCTTTCGGACGTACGGGCTGTTGAGCGAACCGATCAGTTTCATCATCTGTGTTGTCGTTTCTGCAAAGAGTAGTCACGGAGATGGATCTTAACCGCCCGAACGCGCGCCGGCTGTAAATTCAAGATGGCGGCGTTGTGGTCGGGCGACAAAAAAACCGGTGCACCTTTCGGTGCAACCGGGTTGCAGTCTGGCGGCACGAAGTCGCGCCCGTGACAGGCGCTTCGGCTTAGGCGCCGCGTCCTCGCAAGACGTTGAGCGCAGCCGCGTCAGCCGTGGCTATTGTGCAGGCGCGGCCGCGTTTGCGGACATGGCCGGAGCAGGACAGGGAAGGACAGCCGGCGCGCGAGTCGCGACTTTTCCGGCCTTCCCAGTCGTAGCGGAAGACGACATGGGCACAGGCACGGAACTCACCGTGCGAATCCCGGCGGAAATCTCGCTGGCGAGTTGATCGACCGCTCGCCTATGCCCCGCCACCAGCGCGTCATAGCCGGCATCGACAGTTTGTTCGGCCTGCGTCCGGCACGTCAGCACAGCCTGGTTGTTCACGCCGCGCACGCTCCAGACCGCGTCGATCAACGCGCGCCGGCCCGGCGACGACTCGAAGCGCTGCACATTCACCTTCACGCGGTACACCGGTACGCCCTCGGGATGCGGCGTGCCGTAGACGTCGATAGCGCCCAACTGCTGCGTCAGATCCGCTGACAGTGCACGCCGGACTTCGTCGGCGGGAAGCGACGCCCAGCGCTCGTCCTCGAGCACCCGGACTTGCGCTGAACCATCCTGCACGACCAACTGGTTCTTGGCGACTTGAGGAGGCATGTCCACCGGCGACACTTCCAGATAGAACGAAGCGGGCGCGGCCGTTCTCGTCGCGGCGTCGTTGCCGCCGAGCGTATAGAAGCGGCTGGCCGGCGAACTGCTGCACGCGGCGAGCGCGGCGACCAGACTTATCGCCGACACCCCGCCGACGGCCCTCAATACTCTGGCCAAGCTCATGGCTTATCTCCTGGTTTTCCACGTACGAGCGATTCCGGATGACGTTCCAGATAATCGGCGAGCGCATTGAGCGATTGCAGTGTCCGCGTGAGTTCCTGCAGCGCCTGATGGACATCCGACTGCAGCGGCGAGTCCTGTTGCAGCGTGTTTTGCGCCTCGCCGAACGTTTTCCGCGCGGCGGTGAGCGTGTCGCGCGCTTCGGGCACAACCTCCGTACCGAGCTGGTTGAAGAGGCTGTTCGCGTTCTTCAGCGCACTATTCAAATTGTTGCCGATGTCGTCGAAGGGAATCTTGTCCAGTTTCTTCGCGATGTCCGCCACCTGCAGTTGCAGTTCGTCAAGCGTATTGGGCACGGTGGGCAATTCGAGCGGATCGGCCGTGGCGTCGACCGTGACCTTGGCCGCTTTCGGGAACACATCAAGTGCGACATAAAGCTGTCCGGTCAGCAGATTGCCGGTACGCAACTGTCCGCGTAATCCATTCGACACCAGTCTCTGGAGCAGTTCCTGGCCAGCCACGGTGTTCGGGCGAGGCGCAGAGTCCCGGAAGCGCTTGCCCAGCCGGTCCGGATAGATATTCATGGTCACCGGCATCTGGAAGGTGCGCGTTTTCGGATCGTATTCGATCCCGATGCCCGTCACGCTGCCGAGCAGGATGCCGCGGAAATCGATTGGGGCGCCCACGGACAAACCGCGCAGCGATTGGTTGAAATTCATGACCACGCGGATTGGCTGGCCGTCCGGATCGCGCATGGCGTCCTGTTCGTCCGAACCGAGGCGGAAAGTCATGTTGTCAGGCGCCTGCTGTCCAGGTTCCTGATTCTGCGGTGTCTGGAAGGCAATACCCCCCAGCACGACGGTCGCAAGTGACTGCGTGTTCAGCTTGAAGCCGCTTGCATCCAGCCGCAGGTCAACGCCGCTTGCGTGCCACCAGCGCGAATTCGTACCGACATACTGATCGTACGGCGCGTTCACGAACACCTGCATGGTGACGCCCGTGCCGTCCTTGTCGAGCGAAAAGCCGACAACCTGCCCGACCTGCACGCGCCGGTAATAGATAGGCGAGCCGATATCGATTGAGCCCAGCGACTCACCGCGCAAGGTGAATTGCCGTCCCTTTTGATCGCCGGTGACCGCTGGCGGGGTTTCGAGCCCGACAAAATGGGTCTCGTCCTCTTTGGACTTCCCGGCATCCACGCCGATATACGCACCGGACAGCAATGTGCCGAGCCCGGTCACGCCGCTGGCGGCCACGCGCGGGCGCACCACCCAGAAGCGCGAGTCTTTCACCGCGAAGTCCTCGGCGACCTTGGTCAACTGGACATCGACGAGCACGCGCGAGTGGTCTTTCGACAGCGTGATCTCCTTGACCGTGCCGACATCGACGTCCTTGTATTTGACCTTGGTCTTGCCTGTCTCAAGGCCTTCTGCGCTCACGAAGCTGATGGTGATCGTCGGTCCGCGTCCCGACACCGATTTCACCACGAGCACAATGCCGATCAGCGCGGCGATCAGCGGAAGCACCCAGACGAGCGACGGTATCCAGCGGCTGCGCGGTTCGATCACCGGTTCCGGGAGATTGGGCGGCAAGCCACCGCCGCCGCCCGCGTTTCGCGACGGCTCGTTCGGGCCTTTGACGGTGTTGTTCGAAGGACCTTGCGGGCTAGTCATGTTTCTTTCCTGAAGGTTCGATGTGATCCCACATCAGTCGCGGGTCGAATTGCATGGAGGCCAGCATGGTGAGCACCACCACGCAGCCAAACGCAAGTGCGCCCGGCCCTGGCGTGATGACGGCGAGCGAACCGAAGCGCACGAGCGCAACGGTCAGCGTCACGACAAAAATATCGAGCATGGACCATCGGCCGATTTTTTCGACGATTCGATACAACGTCGTGCGCTGGCGAGGACGCCACTTGGAGCCCGATTGGGTGGCCCAGGTGAGAAACGCCAGCGTGCCGAGCTTGAGCATCGGCACGAGAATACTGGCGATAAAGATGATCGCGGAGAGCGGATAGTCGCCGTCGTTCCAGAACATCGCCACGCCGCTCATGATCGTGTCGTCTTCTGAACCGACGATCGATGACGTGTGGAGCACCGGATATAAATTCGCCGGAATGTACAGGATCGCGGCGGACAGCAGCAACGCCCAGGTCCGCGCAACCGAGTCAGGATTGCGCCGATGCAGCGGCGAGCCGCAGCGCACGCAAAGCTGGCGCTCGACCGTGAACACGCGCTTTTGCACGCGGTTGCACGCGTGGCAGCCGATCAGACCCGCCTCCTTGGCCGTGGTATATAACGGCTCGGGAGATCCGGATGTGTCGGGAGTGTCGGCGGTGCCGGCGGTGTCGGGATCGGGCTTGTCGGTCATGGCTTCATCGGTGGAGCGGCGGCGTCAGGCGGTGTCCCTTGCGGCGTCCTGTGCGAAGGCGCGGGATGCAGCAGGTCGGATGAAAGGCTGGAATGCGGCTCGGCTGAATAAGCCGATACCGGGCCGGACCGGAGGCCGCCGAAAGGCGTGTAGCGCAACGGTCCGTGACCTCCCGCACGCTCGGCGATTTCCCACAGCGCGCGCGGATCGAAGGTGAGGATGACCGCGAACAGCAAGGTCAGCGCGCCGAACGCGAACAGCGCCGCTTCTGGAATCACACGCGCGATGCTCACCATTTTCACCAGTGTTACGAGTATCCCAAGCATGAACACTTCGATCATTCCCCACGGCCGCACGAACTGGATCGCGCGCAGCACCTGGCTGAAGCCGGCCGGAATGAAACCCGCGCGCAACGGCACGAGCAGATACAGCATTGCAATCAGTTCGGTGAGCGGGAAGAGGATGGTCGCGCAAAAAACCATGGTGGCGATCACTTCCATGTTCTCACCCCACAGCGCGACAATCGCACCAATCAGGGTCGTTTGGGACGTGATGCCGTTCGTTTCCAGTTCCACGATAGGAAAAGCCTGCGCGATTAAAAACGTGATCAGCGCGGCGAGCGTGATGGAGCAAAGCTTGTCCAGATTCGACGAAACGCTCTGGTAGAGCGTAGCGCCACAGCGCGTACATTTCGCGGAGCTGCGGGACGGCAGGGCGCGCTTATGAAACAGCGTGTCGCATTCGTGGCATGCGATCAGATCGTCTTCTTCCATAGGCGGAATACTAAGCTCGTACTGGCGTGTTGTTTTAGTGTCTTAAACGTCGTGGTTCCGGGACGGCTGCATACCAGAGCAAAGGCCGGGCCAGCGGGCATGGTAACAAACGGCGGACTGCCGCGCGGAAGCGCCGCACTGACCTGACTTGCTATTGCGTCACAGGCAAGGCGCTGCGGCGCGGGCCCGTACCGGTGCGCGGACCTTGATTGGCTCCTCGCCCAAATGGAATTGTCGGCGTGCGGGGCTCGTTTAATCTGGATGCCCAAGCCACTGATACCAGATTTGTAACGCGGCCGCGGACGGGTCGGCAACTATTTCTTTATCGAAAAGCCGGTTTTTACTTGTTCGGGTAGGATGGCGGCCTTGAGACCCTTGTCGCCGGGTTATTGCGGTTGCCGCGCGATAAACCGCTTCGGGTCAAGTCATCAATTCCGCACTTTTTCTGGTGGACCACGTATGGAACGCAGCCCGAATTTCGCCAGCTCCGAGCGCTACAGCCGGACCGCGATCGGCCTTCACTGGCTGATCGCATTGCTGATTGTATGCGGCTTCTATCTCGGCTGGATCATGACCGATATTCCCGGTTTCACGCCAACCAAGCTCAAATATTTCTCCTGGCACAAATGGATCGGCGTGACCGTGTTCGCGCTCGCCGTCGTGCGCGTGCTCTGGCGCGCCACGCATAAGGCCCCGGCCATGCCGCGCCGCATTCCCACGTGGCAAAAGGGCGTCGCTCACCTCACGCACTTTCTGCTTTACGCACTGATGCTGGTGATTCCGGCTTCCGGGTATCTCTATAGCTCGGCGGCCGGTATTCAGGTGGTGTATCTCGGGCTGGTGCCGTTGCCGACCATTATCGGACCGGATACCGCGCTGAAAGTCACGCTGAAGATGGTCCATATTTACCTGAATTACACGCTGCTCGTGCTCGTGATCATGCACGTCCTGGCGGCGTTGAAGCATCAATTCGTCGACCGTGACGGTTTGCTCGCACGCATGATTCCGTTCCTCCGATAAGCACTGTCCGGTTCGCAGTCAATAAAAATGAGACGTAATTGATTCCTTCTTGTTGATAGCCAGTTTCCTCCGCACAGGTTGCGCTGGATTGCGTTTGACTTTTCAATAGCGGTTCAACCGGTTATCCCGGTGGCCTCAGGACATACATGAAACACGCGAAATTTTCCCGTTGGTTGCTTGCAGGTGTTTCCGCTGCATCGCTGGTCGCAGCGGTTTCCGCCTTTGCTCAAGCCCAGGTCGACACGACCAAAAGCACGGTGACGGCGACATCGAAGCAAATGAACGTGCCGGTTGAAGGCAAGTTCAAGAAGTTCACCGCGCAACTCGACTTCGATCCGGCCAAGCCGGCTGCGGGCAGCGCGAATCTCACCATCGATACGGGCAGCTACGATCTCGGCGATGACAGCTACAACAAGCAAGCGACCGACAAGGACTGGTTCGATACCGCCCATTTCCCGACGGCTACGTTTACCTCGACGGCGATTGCGCCGGCCGGCGGCACGAAGTTCAACGTGAGCGGCAAGTTGACCATCAAAGGCAAGTCGCAGAACGTGACCGTGCCGGTCACCGTCACGAGCCAGGGCGCGACGCAAACTTTCGATGGTTCATTG
>NZ_MTHB01000215.1 GCF_002220365.1 Caballeronia sordidicola
CGTTCCGCTCGGTATTGCTTGTTGATCTCGATGCAGAGGGTGACGTGAAGTTCGACGGCAAATACCCGCGCATTGCGAGTCTCGGACAGACTTCGCTGAACGAAGCGCAAGCGATTAGCCAGTACGAATACGTGCGTCAGTTTATGGAGATAGGCCCCGCGCATCTTCCATCGTGCGCAACCTATCTCGAACACCGAACGGTGTTTCGAGACATCGTGCGCTTCTTCGGTTTTCTCGATCTCGCTCGCAACATCGATTGGCGCCGTCCGGGGGAAACCGGTGGTTACGGCCTTGTGTTCGCGAGTCTTTTTTGCATGCTGCTCGGCTGGGGAATTCTGCCGTTTAACTTGGCAAGCTATATCGCGTACCGGTGCAACCGGATACCAAAATGGCCCAAGGACATTGATGATTATGCGAAGGACGGTGGCGCGATGCGTCCGCCGAAGGGGGCGACGTCGGAGCGCTTGCGGATCGTGTTTAAAGAAGTGCCGTTCATCGTGCTATGGGTGGGATGTGCCTTTGCGGTGTACGCATGGTTTGCCTCATGGTTTATCAAATGACACCCCGCAAAAAGAGCAAGGTCGTGCGCGTCGATGCACGGGTTTATTCGACTGCCACAATCGACCTAGGCTATTCCCCGGATCAGGCGGGCCGGCCTGATTTCGTGATCCCCGAAAGCAACGCAGCGGCGCAAGTCAAGCGAGGCTTCGTGCCAGATCCTTCTTTTGCGCCAGGGTTTTAAGTTCGCCATGAATACCACGGAAGTAAAAAAAATGGGCTGGTGGGCGCGCCGCATACGCGAGGCCAGTGCGTATGGTCCGCTAGACCGTGCGGTCAGGCAGTGGCGCGGTCTCGGATCGGTACGCGCTACCACGGGGACAGCGCCCAATGGCGATGCACTCGTCTACCGGATGAACGGGACAACACTGGAGATCGGGCGAGGCGCGAATACGTTCAAGGGAATGATGGGGCTGGCGGGTCTTTGCGGATTATGCGCAATGCTGTTCGTGCTGCTTGTGATAACACCGACGTACTTCGATGCCAAACCTCCATATTCTGGACCGGTCGAGAAAGGCATTGTTTTTCTGGCCGATCTGTTGATCGCACTCCCCTTGGGCATAGCGTTTCTCAACGTCTTCCTAACCGACTTCTTCGGCTACACGGACGCGCTGCTTCGCTTCGACCGTGTTCGCCGTAAGGTGTGGATGTTTGTCGGCACGCGTTCGCCGATCGAGCTTGACTGGAATCGCTTGACGCCAGTCTCTCAAGGCATAACGCCGGCCAACAGCAACATCAATACGTTCCGCTCGGTATTGCTTGTTGATCTCGATGCAGAAGGTGACGTCAAGTTCGACGGCAAATACCCGCGCATTGCGAGCCTTGGACAAACATCGCTGAATGAACAGCAGGCGATTAGCCAGTACGAATACGTGCGCCAGTTCATGGAGGCGGGCCCCGCGCATCTTCCATCGTGCGCAACCTATCTCGAACACCGAACGGTGTTTCGAGACATCGTGCGCTTCTTCGGTTTTCTCGATCTCGCTCGCAACATCGATTGGCGTCGCCCAGGTGAAACCGGCGGTTACGGCCTTGTGTTCGCGAGTCTTTTTTGCATGCTGCTCGGCTGGGGAATCCTGCCATTTAACTTGGCAAGCTATATCGCGTACCGGTGCAACCGGATACCAAAATGGCCCAAGGACATTGATGATTATGCGAAGGACGGTGGCGCGATGCGTCCGCCGGAGGGGGCAGCATCGGAGCGCTTGCGGATCGTGCTCAAGGAAGTGCCGTTCATTCTGTTGTGGGTGGGATGTACGTTTGCCGTGTACGCGTATACCGCGTCTTGGTTCATCAAATAGAAAGTCAGGGGAAGAGAGAATGAGCAGAGGACTGATCTACGAAGGCGATCCGCTTAATCGTGACGGCTACGTCATGACCGCGACGTCGACGTTTTTCGAAAACGGCAAGCGCGCCATGCTGTTGGGCGACCTGGTGAATTGCAAAATCGACGGGCACGGCGTGAACCCAATCGTCGAAGCAGACGAAACCATGATGTGGGACGGCAAATATCTGGTCGTGCATTTATGCAAGGCGGCGTGCGGCTGTTGGGTGCTGTCCACGCAGTCCACGGCACAGGTTGGCTGACTTATGCCGTGGCCAATTCCCACACTGCGCGCCCGTCCCGCCGCTGTTCCGCTGCGTTGGCGAAACTGGATCACGATTTTCATCGTCATCATGGTCTGCGGGGCCGCGTTAGCGCTGTACTGTTGGCCACACGGAAAGACTGACCGCCAACTCGAACTGTGGCTGCTCGCCATTGGTGCTCCTGCGGTAGTCTTCCTTGCCATGCTGGGAGCGCGCCTCACGCACTATGGGCAAGCGAAGCTTCGGCACGACGTCTGGGAAAAAGCGCGTTTACGCGTCGCTGGCGAATGGAAGCAATGGACCCGGAAATCCAAAGTGGTCGCAAAAGCCAGCGTCTTCCTCCCACCCGGTCTCAACGTGTCCGTATGGCTAGACGAGAACCCGCGGTTACCCGTCAACCTAGACCGTTGCGTCTCGCTCGGGTGGTCATTTGCAAGCACTGCGGAGCAGTGGGTGACGCATTTGTTGGGCCTCGTCGCTGAACGATTTGTGCAGGACATCAGTACGACCAAAAGCCCGCTGGAAGTGCAGTTTTTGCTGGACGCACAAACCTACAGCGAATTGCAGGTTCGTGTTTTTGACGCAACAAGTGTCTTCGCATCTTTGCTGAAAATGGCCGGAGTCGAGATCGAAGTCACGGTCGTAACAAAGATGGCGGTGGCGATCGATCATATAAGCGACTGGATGGACAAGACGCGAACCAATCCGGTCCTCCTGATCGCCGGACAACGTTCATCCATTGAAGACCCCGCGTTGTACAGCGAAGGCGCTTGTGCTTTGTTGTTCTGTCCAGATGACGCATCAGTTCTGTCACGCGGTCCCGCCGCAACGGGCATTTTTCGCCCGATGGTGTCAAATGTGAAAGCACTAAAAGTTGATGTTGCGCAGTTGCTTTTCGCGCAGTCGACGGCAGACATGCCTATTGATGTTTGGCACACCGGCCTGGACGGGAACGCCAAAGGAGATGTCTTGACGGCATTGAGCATAGCAACGGGCGGCCTGGCTGCGAACGAACGAGACATGCGACAAAACCGGTTCGACGAAGCCGCAGGCATCCCTGGGCCAGTTAGTAGCTGGATTGCAATGAGCCTCGCCATTCTTGCGTCGCCTCGCCGTTGCCGCTCGCAGCTTATCGTTTCGGCAAGTACCGGAAAATCGATGGCCATTTGCATGGTTAGCGAACTTAATGTGGATTGACGTGAAGAAACTTACACACCTGGGTCCGATCCTGCTCATTGGCGCGGCATTGCTCGCGCTTGGGGGAACGCTCTATTTTACGACCGATCACACGGCGATCTACCGTTGGGCAGACGCGAACCGCGTGATTCTCAGTGCACTGGTTTGCATGCTTGGAGCGCTGGCATATTGGGTTTATCCGAAGCGGGCATCCATTGAAAAAGAGGCCGAAAACCTGATCATTCGCGAGCAACTGGCCCCTGTCGCGCAGGCTGATATCGATGCCGCGCGCGCCCCGGCTGCGAGTGTTCTTGCCTTGGCTGGTATCGATGCGCTTGGCTCGGCCCTTCGATCCGAAGGCCGTGTCTGGTGGCGCTATCGTCGTCCTTTCTTTCTGCTTGTGGGCAATGCGGCGACGATCAACACGTTCTTGCCTGACATCGTTGGTAAGGGCTGGCTTGTCAGCGATGACGTGGCATTATTGTCAAGCAAGCCGGGTCCCGATGGTCGGCCCGACGAACACTGGCTCAGACAAATTTACTTGTTTCGCCGCCTTCGTCCGATCGATGCTGTCGTTCTTGTGCTCGATGAAACCGACGACCTTTCACCGCGACGTCGCGGCTCGAGCGCCTATAGCGTCAATCTTTCGCGTATTGCCCATGTGTTGCATTGGTCCGCGCCGGTGTATGTGCTGGACCTCGCTGAAACGGACGCCTTCAACAACGGTCGCACGGCCTTGCTCGGTTGTGAATTCGCCCCTGACGCCAACGAACGCGCGGTTGAGTCAACCTTGCTAGAGTTGCGCAGCCGTATCGGGCATATGAGTATCGGGCAGTTGATTCGAAGCTATAAAGACCAATACTCCGCGCAGTTGTCCCAGCGACTTGACGCACGTAGCGCCCCGCTTGCCGCAATGATTGCGTCCTTGGCAAATCGCAAGGCGCGGCATCAGTCGGTGAGCGGCGCATTCTTCGCGCCGTTTCCGGTTGCTACCGATGCTGACCATCAAGCAGCCGATCCGATCGCATTAGATGGCGCTGACTTGCCGATATGGAATCATCTTGCGACAGTTGCTCGCAAGCAGCGCGGCGCTCGCATGGGCTGGCACCCGGTCACGGTGTTTTCTACCATCGCGCTAGGTGTGATTGGCGTATGGATCGCGGGTATGGCGGTCTCAGGCATGACGAATGGACGTGACCTGATCGAAGCACGGCAGACGATTCAAGCGCTGAAGACCGCGCCCGACCCGGCAGCGCGGTTGCAAGCCTTACTCGGGTTGCAGCAGCAGATTGATCGCTATGAACCCCGTGTCGCCCATCAGCCGCCATTATGGAGTCGCTTTGGCCTGAATCAGGACGCCACGGTTCTCGCCGCGCTCTGGACGTCTTACACCAATGCGAGCCGATCGGTCCTGATCACACCCATCCAGCAAAACCTCGAAGCCGCGCTGGTCGACCTGAGCCAGATGCCCACCAATTCGCTTGATGACCAGGCGAACGCCGCCGCGCTCGATGCTCACAAGGCGCTTAAAACTTACCTGATGCTGGCGGAGCCGAGCCGCGTCGATGCAGGATTCATCACGCCGCAACTCATGCATTACTGGAGCACGAACGCAAACGTTTCCGTCGGCGCGAAGCTGGATATGTCGGAACGGCTGCTGGGGTTTTATGCGACGCACCTGAAAGCGCATGAAGCATGGCGCATCCAGCCCCGACCGGAATTGGTGAACGCGTCCCGCCAGACGTTGTTGTCGGTGATCGGCACGCGTAACTCCGAAGATACCGTCTATCAAAGCATCCTTTCCGGTGTCGGCAACAAGTATCCAGACCAGACGCTGGCATCGCTCACAACAGGAACGGATACGCGTGGCCTGATTCGCACAAGCGTCACCGTTCCAGGCGTCTATACGCGGCAAGCGTATGAGGGCTACGTCGCAGCGGCAATCAGTGAAGCGGCCAAGGGCCGTGACGTCACGCGTGACTGGGTGCTGGCTAACACGACCGATCAAACACTGCCCGCCACATCGACGGACGCCCTTGAACAGTCACTCACCACGCAGTATTTCAACGACTACGCCGAGCACTGGCAAGGGTTCATGAATGCGTTGCAATGGCAGGCCGCGCCGAACATTCCCACTGCTATCGAGCAGATGAAACTGCTTGCCGATGCGCGTCAGTCACCCGTTATAGCGTTGATGAAATCGCTCGACTATCAGGGTACGGCGGGGGTGCATCTTGCGTCGCTATCGGACACCTTGGTCGCTAAGGCGCAGAACATCTTCGGTAAAAAAGACGATCCACAAGCAGCGGCGCTCGCCAACGACGCGGGACCGCTTTCGGCCTCGTTCGGCCCTGTGCTTCGCCTGATCGGACAGGTCAGCGACACAGCGTCAGCTAAGGGCAACGCGCCACCAAGCGATGTCAGCCTTCAACGCTATCTCGAACGCGTGACAGCGCTTCGCTTGAAGCTTCAACAAATCAGCAACGGCACAGACGCCGATGCCGACGCGCAAGCCCGTCAACTCGCTCAAGCGCTCTTCCAGGGCAAGGGCTCAGAACTCGCCGATACTCAAGCCTACCCGCAATTGATCGCGGCGAGCCTTGGCGCCCAGTGGTCGGGCATGGGCGACGCGCTCTTCGTGCGTCCCGTCGCACAGGCTACGCAGATCGTGCTTCAACCGGCACAGGCGAGCCTGAACGATGCATGGCGACAATCGATCGTTGCCAACTGGAACAAGTCGTTCACGGGCCGTTATCCATTCGACAACACTGATAACGACGCATCCATTCCCGAGCTCGCTCGCTTCATCCGGCCCCAAGGCGGACTGGTGACGACGTTCCTGAGCACGCAGCTCGCCGGCGTACTGGAACTGCAAGGCGATCAATGGGTGGAAGTCAACACGCGTGGCGGCGCGTTGCAGTTCGATCCAGCGTTTTTGAAAGCGGTAAATACGCTGCAACGCGTTGCCGGACACTTAATGGCACAGGGCGAGCCGCAGTATCGCTTCGACTTCAAACCGATTCCGACGCCGGGCATTACCGACACGGTCTTGACCATTGATGCGCAGAAGCTGCACTACTACAACCAGCGCGAACGATGGCAAGCGTTGATATGGCCGTCAAACGATACCCTGAGCATCGGCACGCGTTTGCAATGGCAGACCGAACAGGCGGGCACGAGCAAAAACTTCGAGTTCGCCGGCCGCTGGGCGCTGATCCGGATGCTGGAGCGCGCGAAGGTCGAGCCTATTGATAACGCTACGTTTCAGCTGACATGGCAGGCGGAGCCCGATACGCGGACGGTGCGTGTAGCGACAGCACCGACTCCTGCAGCGTCGATCGTGCAGAAACCTTCGCATCGCACCGCCGACGAATGGAGCGGTTCCGCACAAGACGACAGCGGATCGACCGAACACGCCGCGCTCGATAGCCTCGTGACGCAACAACCGCTCACGCCGGCCTCTTCGAACCTGACGTACCCGTTGAGCTACGTGATGCGCACCGACGTCGGCAAAGGCCCGCTCGAATTGCTCGCGTTGAAGGGTTTTACGCTACCGGACCGCATGTTCATCGACAAGCCAGCACATGGGGCGAACATCCGTACATCCGCTAGTCCACCGCCGCTGCCTAAAGCTGCGCGTGACGCTGCGAAACACGCCGTCACGCCGCTGCCTGATGCTGCTCAGGAAGCTGCGCTATGAATTGCCTCGCATCACCACAGGCCGCTATCCCGGTCGCCCTACCGCAAGGAGCACGCACCGCATGATCACTTTCTCAAAGCTCCTCAACGCGCTCTTCGGCACACGCACGCCGTCCGATCTCGCCCGCTCTTCGCAATCGCAATGGGATGCATGGCTGCAGCCGATCATCGAACTGCATCCGGGTGATGTCGCGACCGAAGCAGCACATGTCGGCGAAGACCCGGGATACGACGACGGCTTCCTCGCGATCAAAGAGCAAGTGGCAAAACTGTCGGACGTCAATGACACGCTGATCATCGAGACCGCTGAACGGCTTCTGAAGCATTCGGCGAAGGACGCTCGCGTGGCTGTGTATTACGTCTACGGCCGTATGCGCCGCGATGGCGCGCAAGGTGTGGCTGAAGGCTTTGAACTGTTGTCGGCGCTGATTGACCGTTTCGATATGGACCTGCTCCCGACACGCGCGGAAACACGCAAGTCCGCGCTCGAATGGCTCGCCGGCGCGACCTTCGCCGACCGGCTCGACCGTGTTCAGGGACTGACGGGCGATCTGCTGGAGCGCGCGTTGTCGGCGCTAGCGCTGATCACCGAGCGCACCGCCGAGTGGCCGGACAACGCACGGCCACACCTCAGCGGTTTGTATCGACGCTTCGAGGGGCATATCGAATCGCCCAACGCATCGGACAGCGCATCGAACAGCACGCGGCAAGACTCTTTATCCGGCATGAGTGCACCTGCGTCGCTGCCCTCACCGACTGAAGTGTCTTCAACGCGCGACCTGCTCGACCGTGCGCGTCAGATGGCAACATTCCTACGCGAACAACCGCAAGGGTATCTCGCCGCGTATCGCCTGATGCGCTGCATTCGATGGGACACGCTCACCGAAGTCCCTCCGTGCGATCCAACCAGCAAGACGCGACTCGTGCCCCCACGTGCTGAGCTTCGCGCGCAACTCAAGCGCTTGCTGATGCAAAAGCAATGGCTCGAACTCCTCGATCGCGTTGAACTCGCCTTCGCTGAAGGCGCAAATCACTTCTGGCTCGACCTGCAATATTACGCGTTCGTCGCCCAGGAGCAGGCGGGCGGAGAATATGCGCCTGTGCGTGATCTGGCCGCAACCGATTGCGCGCTGATGCTCGAACGCCTGCCCGGTTTCCACCTGCTGTCTTTCTCCGATGGTTCGCCTTTCGCAGACGATTCCACACTCGAATGGATCGCTCGCTACGCGACTGTCAGAGACATAGACCGCGGCGAAACCGTGGTCCCAGTCGCTGCGCAATCGGCAAGCACAGACTGGGCGGACACCGAAGCCAAGGCCAACAATCTCGCCTCTCAGGAAGGACTGGATTCCGCGTTCTCATTTCTGCAACGCCTGCCCGCGCAGGACGGCGATCGCGACCGTTTTGTCAGGCAGTTGGTCATGGCGCGCGTCGCCGAACGGGCTGAACGTCCAGACACGGCGCTGCACCTCTTATCGAACGTCGATACCGCAGCGCGCCGTTTCGAGTTGGCGTTATGGGAACCATTGCTCGCGTTCGAAGCCAAGCAGCACCTGATGCGCCTGCTCAAAGTGCGCATGACACGTAAGGATGCCGATAAGCCCGCGCTTGCTCAACGCATCGAGACGTTGATTGGCGAGCTGACCGCCATTGACGCCGCCCGCGCCGTTGCGCTCGACTAGCCTTTCAAAGACCAGACCCGTGACCCAATCCTCGAACAGTCCCAACGACAACGATGTCCTGCGCTATTACGAAGCCGAAATGCGCTATCTGCGCGAAGCTGGAAAGGAATTCGCGCAGGCGTTTCCTGATAGGGCGAAGATGCTCAACATCGACCGCATCGGGGACCGCGATCCGCACGTTGAGCGCCTGTTCGAAGGCTTCGCGTTTCTTGTCGGCCGCTTGCGCCAGAAACTCGACGACGAACTCCCGGAGTTGACTGAAGGTCTCGTCAGCATGCTCTGGCCGCACTATCTTCGGATGATTCCGTCCGTCTCGATTCTTGAAGTCACGCCCGCGAACGGCGCGCTGCAAGCACATGACACGCTCGCCGCCGGACTTGAAGTGTTCTCCGATCCGATTGGCGAAGACAAAATTGAATGCGTGTATCGGACGACACAGCCGGTTGAGTTGTATCCGCTCAAGCTAACCGAAGCGCATGCGTATTCACGCGAAGATGGCCGCTCCGTCATTCGCCTGCGTCTCGCACTGCAACCCCAGGCGCGGCGTGAACATCTGAGCGTGCCTCGTTTGCGTTTTTATCTGAACGCCGATCGACCCGTTGCCTTGACGCTATACACGGCGCTCACTGCCAAACCCATCGCGGTGCATGTGCGCGTGCCAGGTTATCCACAAGACCGTCCCGGCATGCCGCAATCGATGCCCGGCTTGCATCTCGAAGCAGCGGGGTTTGCGGCAAACGAACGCCTATGGCCGAAAGCCGACAACGCGTTCGGTGGCTATCAACTGCTGCTCGAATACTTCACGTTCCCTGAGAAATTCATGTTCGTGGACCTCGTCGGCCTCGATATGCAATCGATCCCGTCCGACGCAACATCGTTCGATGTCGAGGTCGTGCTCGCCGAACCGTATCCGGACGATATGCGCTTCACCGCCGAGAACGTACGCCTGTTTTGCACGCCGATCATCAATCTCTTCGCGCTCGAAGCCGAGCCGATCACGGCGACTCAGTTCGAGACCGAGTATCGCGTGCGCACCGCCGAGAGGCGCAGCAAGTTTGTCGAAAC
The DNA here is from genome assembly GCF_002220365.1 of Caballeronia sordidicola. Lineage (GTDB taxonomy): Bacteria > Pseudomonadota > Gammaproteobacteria > Burkholderiales > Burkholderiaceae > Caballeronia > Caballeronia sordidicola_C. The sequence continues at coordinate 9,768 of NZ_MTHB01000215.1, forward strand.
CTATTCGGTCGATACGGTCGTGGGACGCGAAGCGTGCACCGGCAAGCGCTTCGAATATGCGCCGTTTGCAGCCTTCCGGCATCGCGGTGGCATGTTGCGCCATGAGATGCCCGAGCGATATTTTCATACGCGGCTGCAGCGTGGCGCGTCCGGACGCTTCAATACATGGATCGTACTCGGCGGCCATGCTTGGGAACATCAGACAACGTTGCCACAAGAGGTTTTGTCGATATCGGTGACAGGCACGAATGGCATGTTGCCGCGCAAGGGGCTGCGTGAATCCAGCATCCGCCACATGCGTGATGGCTTTACACATGTAGGGGCTGTGCGCAATCTGAGCGCACCAACCTTGCCGGTGTACCCGCCCACTGGTGACCGATTTCATTGGCGCGTGTTATCGCATCTGGCGCCTAATTATCTCTCGCTGCTCGATGCAGAAATCCTGCGCGGCAGTCTTGCGCTCTACGACTGGACTGATGGCGAACTGAACCGGCGGCGTATCGAAGCGATTATCGATGTCAAACATCGGCTGCTCCAAAAGCTCGTCAAGGGCGGCTTGCTGCGGGGTGTGGAAATCGAAGTCACGCTTAACAGCGACAAGTTTGCAGGCGACGGCGATCTCGCGTTGTTTGGCGAGATGCTGAATCGCTTCCTCGCGCTGTACGCGACGATGAATATCTATACGAAGCTTGTTGTCGTCTCGTTGCCGAGTGGACGCCGGATAACGTGGCCCGATAACAAAGCTGAGGGAGCTCCGTTTTGAACGTGCCTCATCGAGAGTTTCCGGTGCTGAGTGAACGTGTGGAGCGTCAACTGCTGCCCGCTTTGCTGCACGACGCGACACGCATGAACTTCATGCGCTTTTGTGAACTGATTGAACTCGCCGCGCCGAATCTGCCATCGCTTGGCTCGACTGACTCACTAGCAAACGAACCGGTGCGCTTTCGCTCGCACGCTCGGCTTGGGTTTCCAAGCAAAGAGATTGATGCGGTTGAAATCGACTACGACGACACATCGAAACCACCGGCGATCCGCACGACTTTCCTCGGCCTCTACGGCGTCGATGCCCGCATGCCTTCGTATTTCATCGACGAGGTCGCGCAGAACCGCGACGGCGCTGAACCGTTGTCGGGCTTTCTCGACATGTTCCATCACAGGATCGCGACGCAGTTTTATCGAGCGTGGCGCAAGTATCGATTCCCGGCCGGCTTTGCAAAGGGCGGTACGGATGACGTCTCGCGCTACCTGCTCAGTCTTGTCGGATTGGGGATTGGACATCCGGCGATCGAGCAGACCGTTGGCACCCGCAAGCTTCTCTCAATGCTCGGGCTCGCCAGTCAGCGCACGCGCACAGCAGAAGGTCTCGCGGGCGTGCTGCAACACGCGGTCCCCGACGCAACAATCACGGTCACCGAATTCCATCCGGTATGGATTCAGCTAAACGAATTCGAGCCGACAGCGCTGGGTGAGAACTGCGTCCTGGGGCGCGGCTTCTACGACCGAGGTAATTGCGCGCGCGTAGTGATCGCGCCAGCGACAGCCGAATCGGTGTTGGGCCTGACGCCCGGTCATGAGGTGCATGCCGAAGTCATGGCGCTGCTGAGCTTCTACCTCGGCTACGAAGCGAATGCGCATCTGGAGATGCATGTCGCGCCTGAACTGATGCCAAAAGCCGTGCTTTCATCAGACCAGGTGAGCCTTGGATATACAACCCAACTCGCGCAAGCTGAACGGCCCTACGCAACAGACGCCATCACCCGAGTGCAACTTGGCACGTGAGACGGTCGAACCGCGAACACGCGACCAACACATTAAAAACAATGGAATGCAGCATTATCCCACGATGATCCGACAGACGCAACTCGCCGCCGCAGCGTGCGCCATTCTTACTCTCGCAGGATGCGGCGTGGCCCAGTCCGTGAAAACCCGAACCGTGGACGCAGCAAAATGGGCATTCACCACGCAGGTGAAAACCATGAACCTTGACTTCGTCGGTCGATCATCGGCGAACACGAGCGGCACCGGACAATCGCTGTCGACCGTGGTGCGAATCTATCAACTGAAGTCGCCGCAAGCGTTCGATCAACTCGACTACGCGCAGTTGCAGGCTAATGATATGGATGCGCTGAAGGCTGACCTGCTTGGATCGACGGATCTCGTGCTTCGACCTAATGCGAATGCAAGCATCAGTGAGCCGATGAGCGACGACACGGAGTACGTCGGCATCGTCGCATTCTTCCGTGATGACGGGCGGGATTCGAAGTGGAAACTGGTGGTACCGAAGAAGCAGTGGAAGAAAACCGATCCGGTCAAGGTCGACGTGCGGGACAGCACGCTAAGTGTTGCCGGTATGGGCGACGAGGCCGTCAAGCGGCACAGCGCACCGCAAACAGTAAATACTCCACAAACCGCGAATCCCGTTGCGACACAACCCGTCAGGCCGAGTGCGACCCCGCCAGTCAAGCCGGCAAGCAAAGGCGCACCCGTAAACGATGATTGGACACGCCCAGCCTGATTGCGCGTCGATTAACGTTCGACGTTCGGTCGGACAAACGACTGCCCGGTTAATCGACCAGTCGACCGCTGGAACAGCGGTCACCATCGGCGACGCGAAATCCCCCTCACTTCGCCGTAGGCATCGCGAACTCCGCGCCCTTCTCCGTGCTTTCCGGCCACCGCTGCATGATCGACTTCTGCCGCGTATAGAACCGCACGCCTTCTTCGCCGTACGCGTGCATATCGCCGAACAAGCTACGTTTCCAGCCGCCGAACCCGTGCCATGCCATCGGCACGGGAATAGGCACATTGATCCCGACCATCCCCACTTCAATCCGCCGCCCGAACTCGCGCGCAATGTGCCCGTCGCGCGTATAGCAGGCAACACCATTGCCAAACTCATGCGCATTGATCAGATCAACCGCCTCGGTAAAGTCCTTCACCCGCACACACGCCAGCACCGGCCCGAAAATCTCTTCCTTATAAATCCGCATCTCAGGCGTCACGTGATCGAACAACGTACCGCCGGTAAAGAAGCCTTCTTCATGCCCCGGCACCTTCAGACCACGCCCATCGACAACCAGCGAAGCACCCTCTTCCACACCCAGCGCGATATAACCCTCGATGCGTTCCAGCGCTTGACGCGTGACGATCGGGCCCATTTCGGCATCAGCCTCCATGCCGTTCTTCACGATCAGGGTACGTGCCCGCTCTGCCAATCGCGGAATCAGCTTGTCGGCCACATCTCCGACCAGCACGGCGACCGAAATCGCCATGCAACGCTCACCCGCCGAGCCATAACCCGCGCCGACCAGTGCATCGATAGCCTGATCGATATCCGCATCCGGCATCACGACCATGTGATTCTTCGCGCCGCCAAGCGCCTGCACGCGCTTGCCGTGCTGCGCACCCGTCTGATAGATGTAATTCGCGATCGGCGTTGAACCGACAAAGCTGATGGCCTTCACATCGGGATGTACGAGCAGCGCATCGACCACGACCTTGTCGCCTTGCACAACACTGAACACGCCATCAGGCAGCCCAGCTTCCTGCAACAACCCCGCCATGAACAACGCAGCCGACGGATCACGCTCACTCGGCTTCAGCACAAAAGCATTACCCGCAGCGATAGCAACCGGGAACATCCAGCACGGCACCATGCACGGGAAGTTGAACGGCGTAATGCCTGCCACCACGCCAAGCGCCTGACGCGTCGTCCAGTTGTCGATACCCGTGGATACCTGCTCGGTGTAATCGCCCTTCAAAAGCTGCGGAATGCCGCAAGCAAATTCGATTACGTCGATACCGCGCGACACTTCGCCCTGCGCGTCACTGAACACCTTGCCGTGCTCGGCGGTGATGATCGCGGCGAGCTCGTCGCGGTGCTTATTCATCAATTCCAGAAAACGCAGCATGACCCGCGCGCGCCGGATGGGCGGCGTCTCGCTCCAGGCTACAAACGCCTTTTTCGCGCCTGCGACGGCGGCGTCCACATCGGCGACATCGCCCAAGCGCAGCGTGCGTGCTTCCTTCCCGGTCGCGGGATTGAAAATCGGCTGGGTACGCGTGCCCGTGCCGGGAACACGGCGCCCCTGGATAAAGTGGCCGACGTCCGCGCGATCGCTGAAGCTTTGCATGATGTGACACCTGAATGAGATGGGAGTCTTCAGAGTGTAAGAACGTCAGACGCGTCTGCAAAGGCGCTATGATTGAAATGATTGTTTTCTATGGTGAACAATGAAGATATGGAAACGCAACGCGTCGAGGCGCTCTGGACTCATTTGTATTGGCTGACGATTCTCGCGCAGCAAGGCAGCTATACGCGCGCGGCGACACGGCTGGGCGTGAGCAAGGCTGCCATGAGCCAGCGGATTGCCGAACTGGAGCGCGCAGCGGGAGTTTCGCTGGTGCAGCGCACAACGCGCAGCGTGCGGCTGACAGAGGCGGGGCAGCATCTGGTCGATCAAACCCGCGATCAATATGAGGGGATTGCGCAAAGTTTCGCGGGCGTGCGCGATTCGGCGGGTATCGCTCGAGGCGAGCTGCGCGTCACCGCACCGGTCGCGTTCGCGCGTCAGCAATTGGTGCCGCATCTGTCAGCCTTCCTGAAGGCGAATCCGGAAGTACGCGTGCAGCTCGAAGTGTCGGACCGCATCAGTTCGCTTGCCAGCGAGGGTTTCGATCTCGCAATCCGCCATAGCGCTGCCGCGCCGGAAACGCATGTGGCCTGGACCCTGTGCCCAACTCGCTCGGTGATCGTGGCAACGCGCGCGTACTTGCGCCGGCGCGGCACGCCCGCCTCGCCACACGATCTGGCCTCGCATGACTGCCTGTTTTATCCACGGGCGCAAGAGGCGCCCGCCTGGACATTCGAACGCGCGACGGGACGTAAGACCGCGGCCGAGCGTGTAACCGTGCCGATCAACGGGCCGTTTTCCGCGAACAATAGCGAGACCCTGCGCGACGCCGCACTCGACGATCTCGGCATTGCGCTGCTGCCCGATTTCAGCGCGCAGGCTGCGCTACGCGCCGGGCAGTTGATCAAGGTACTCCCGGAATGGCAACCCAAGGGCGGGTTCGCTGAACAGCTTTATATTGTCCGGCCTTACGCGTCGCATGTGCCTCGTGCGGTGACAGCGTTTGTCTCCTATCTGCGCAAGACCTTCGAAAACGGTTTCTCGGATTAACCGCCGAGCCCGCGAAGCCGTCGCGCTCAGTCATTGCCCACCGAGCTAACGGCTAGCCGCCCGATTGTCGATCCACTTGACGATATCGGTGTGGTAAGTGCGCGGCGCTTTTGCAACCGTTCGCATCGCCAGACTCGCGAGCGTCTGTGCTTCAAGTACCTCGTTCATGCGCTTCTCGGCGTCCAGCATCACAGCGTGAATTGAGCATGTTCCACTCGTCGCCCATTTGGGCGCGGTATCCCCGAAAATTGCGCAGCGTGCGCGAATTTCGCGGCAATCAAAGAGCGGCTTCGGACCGTCGACAGCCTGCACAACGTCAAGCACGGTGATCCGTTCTGCGGGTCGCGCGAGCGTGAATCCCCCACGCGCGCCCTCGGTGGCAACGGTCAATCCCGCCTTATGGAGCTTGGTAAAAAGCTTGGCGACGTAGTCGACCGATAACCCTTGCAGCTCGGCCAGGTCACGCACGCTCGCCTCGCCCACGCCGGCCGGTGCGTCGGTCAGATACAAAAGGCAGTGCAGCGCATATTCGACGCCCGAACTGATGTGGCTCATCTCATCTCCGACTCAATAAATCCTAGTTCCAACATTCTATGCAATCGGCCGATGACGAGCAACGTCAATTGCTACGTCTCGTCTAATTTATCGCATATGCGCTATTTCAAGCTCGTAATTGTGGATATGCGACCCGGTTTGCCACAATCGTCTTAAAAACCGATCGACGAAGTACCTGCTTGCCAAATCTAACTACGACATTTATAGTCGTAGTTATGCCGACGACGCATGGCATCGAAGTGAAATGACTGATCAATGAGTGGAATTGAAAAATGACTGATAACGGCAAGAGAATCTTGGTAGTCGGCGCCGGTTTCGCCGGTATGTGGAGCGCGCTTGGTGCGGCTCGTCTGCTGGACATCGCAAACAAATCGGGAGAGCGGATCGAAGTGGTCTTGATTGCGCCCGAGCCAATGCTGCATGTCCGGCCGCGTCTTCATGAGTCCAATCCGCTTGGCATGAAAGCACCCTTGTTGCCGCTCTTCGAGGCAACGGGGATTCGCTTTATCCAGGGCAGCGTGACCGGAATTCGTGCGGCGGCCCGCGAAGTCGAGGCCGTCGGCGCGGACGGAAACACGTTCACGGTACGGTATGACAAGCTTGTTCTGGCTAGCGGAAGTTCGCTCTTTCGTCCTCCGGTGCCCGGCCTGGCTACTGCCGCGTTCAGCATCGACCAGATCGAGGACGCCGCGCTTCTCGAAGCACATGTCGGCAAGCTCGCCGATCAACCTGATACGCCGGCGCGCAACACGGTGGTCGTGGTAGGCGGCGGATTTACGGGCATCGAGATAGCGACCGAGCTTCCGGCACGCTTGCGGTCCGTGTTGGGAAGCACGGCGTCTGTCAACGTGATCGTGATAGAACAAGCCGATGCAGTCGGCCCGGATCTTGGCCTCGGTCCGCGGCCTGTGATTGAGCAGGCATTGACCGAACTCGGCATCACGCTGCGCCTGGGCACCGCTGTGAGCACCATCGGCACCGATGGGATCGTCACATCGACCGGCGAACGCATCGACGCAAAGACGGTGATCTGGACAGCGGGCATGCGCGCCAACGCGCTCACGAAAAAGCTTGATGCCGAGCGCGACAGGCTCGGGCGCTTGCATGTAGACGCGGACCTGCGTGTATTGGGAACCGAAGACATCTTCGCCGCCGGCGATGTCGCCTTCGCCGCTACCGACGACGCGGGGAATCACGCGCTCATGTCATGCCAGCACGCAATGAACATGGGCCGGTTCGCGGGCCACAATGTGGCGGCGGATCTGGTCGGCGCAGCGCTTTTGCCTTATCGGCAGCCTGTGTATGTGACGTGTCTCGATCTCGGATCGTGGGGCGCGGTTTTTACCGAAGGCTGGGATCGTCAGATCAAGCTCGTCGGCCCGGAAGCGAAGGCGCTCAAGCGGCAGATTTGCACCCAGTGGATCTATCCGCCTGCTGCTGATCGCGAAGCGGCATTCGCCGCAGCCGATCCCGCGGTCACGGTAGTCGCCTAAGCTGACAGCCGGCGTCGCTGCGCCTTTAGCACCTCATCGGCACGAAACCCCGCCAACTGCTCATACAACGCCGGCGCAGTAGCACCCTCTGTGTTCAGCAGCAGCACGTTCGAGCGTTCATTGAGCCCGAGCGCAGCGCGATCTTCCGCGCTGCTGCTCGCCTGGATAAGCCCCGCAAGACCCGCCGCGCCCGACTCCCCCGCCACGATAGGCACATCGCGCTCAGCGCCAACGGCCAAGATCCGCATGGCCTCGATGGCGGCATCGTCGGGAATGGTCATGAAGCAATCGGCGAGAATGGCCAGGAACCGCCACGCCAGCGGCGACGTCTCTCCGCAAGCAAGGCCAGCCATGATCGAGTCGACGGAGCCGGTAGCATGCGCCGCCTGCCCTCGCAGCGCACTTTGAAATAGACAATCTGCCTCGCCCGGCTCGACAATCACGCAGAGCGGCCGCCGCTCGCCGAAGCGCTCAGCAAGATAGCTGACGACACCGGCCGCCAGCCCGCCCACGCCGCCCTGAATGAATACGTGTGTATAAGGACCTTCGCCACCTTGCTCGATTGTTTCGGCTGCTATCGTCCCGTATCCCTGCATCACATCGCGCGGGATGGTTTCGTAGCCTTCGTACGACGTATCGGAGACCACGTGCCAGCCATGCTCTTCTGCCTGGCGCGCAGCCTCCTTCACCGACTCGTCATAGTTGCCGTCGATCTGTACGATCTGCCCGCCCAAGTGTTCTATGGCGAGTCGCCGTTCATCGTTCACATGGCGATGCAGCACGATCACGCACCGGCAACCAATGCTGCGCGCAGCCGCTGCCAATGCGCGGCCGTGGTTACCATCGGTCGCGCTGATGACCGTGAAATCCTGCAGTTGCGCCTTGTAATGCCCGGCCGTTAACTTCGCCGGGACGAAGTCCTGCTCAGGCCAAAGGCGCCGGATCAAACGGATCAGTGCAATCGGTGCACCCAGCGCCTTGAAGCTGCCAAGCGGCGAACGATGGCCTTCGTCCTTCAAGCTGATCGATCCAACGCCCAGCCGCGCAGCGAGATCCGGCAGATCCCATAACGGTGTCGGACCGGCGTTCAATCCATCCCACGTCGATAACCACACGCGGCTTTCATCGGCGGCTTGAATGTTCAGGATGTCGCGAAGCGATTCGTCGTAACGCCCCCGGCGCGCGCTGGCGTTATGTTGCAGCATCAAACTTTCCTCTGGTTCTGGCTATGATCATGGCTATGGACAACCGGCAGTTTCGTGCGCGAGATTTCGGCTAGATAACGCGCGCCAATGGGCAAGATGGCGTCGTTGAAATCGTAGCGGGCGTTGTGGAGCGGTGTCGCACCCGGCTCGCCCTCAGCGCCATTGCCGATGAACGCAAAGTTGCCAGGCACTACCTGAAGGAACGCACCGAAGTCTTCCGAGATCATCATCGGGGCCACGTTGCCGTCCACGTTCGCGGCGCCCACAATTGCGGTCGCTGCCGCGATCGCCGTCGCAACGCATTCGGGCGTATTCACCGTGGGAACAAACTCATGCGTGTATTCGAACGAACATTGAGCGCCATGAGCGGCGCAAATACCCTCGCAGATGCTGCGCATTCGACTCTCGAGTAACCGCTGCACATCAGGCGTGTAGCTGCGTGTATCGCCCTTGATAATCACCTGTCCGGGAATCGCGTTGCGAATGCCATCGGTGAACAACTCCGTGCAGGAGATCACCGCGGGCACACCGGGGTCGACGCTCCTCGATACAACTGTCTGCAAAGCCAGCACGATTTCTGCGGCAATCACAATGGGATCAATGGTCATATGCGGCCGCGCAGCGTGGCCGCCACGGCCATTGATATGGATAACGAAATTATCCTCGCTCGCCATAATGCCGCCGGCCCGCGTGGCGATGGCTCCCGCTCGCAGGCCTGGAATGTTGTGAACACCATAGATTTCATCGACCGGGAACCGCTCGAACAGTGTGTCGGCGATCATCGCCTTCGCGCCTTTGCCGTGTTCCTCGGCGGGCTGGAAGATGAAACGCACGGTCCCGTTGAAATCGCGCCGCTCGCATAAAAGCTTTGCCGCGCCGAGCACCATGCTCATGTGACCATCGTGGCCGCAAGCGTGGGACTTGCCGGCGCGAACGGACGCGTGATCGCGCTCCGGTGCTTGCTCATGGATGTTGAGCGCATCCATCTCCGCGCGCAGACCAATCACACCGTGACCGTCGCCGCAGGACAAGCTCGCGACAAAACCTGTTCCGCCGATCCCCCGCGTCACCTCAAGCCCGAAGCCCTCAAGCACCTGCGCCGCGAAGGCGCTCGTCTCGTGTTCCTCGAAACCCGTCTCGGGCGCGCGATGAAAGCGGTGTCGCCACTGCGTCAATTGCCGGTCGAAGTCCAACGCCGCGCTGCTTGTGTCCATCGTGTTTCTCCCCGTGTCCGCTCGATTCCTGCTGTGCTCCAGTATAGGAACCGTCGGCTGAGAAAAAATCTCACTTAGAGCGCGATCTTCGATAATTTCATTCTATTTGCGAGCCCGGACTGGCGCAGTCGGTTCGCGGACCGGTACAAGCGATCGTCGCACCTCAATATCCCTGCCCAATCACCGTTTAAGCGCGGATCGCACAGCGCCGACAATAAGCTCATGTCTTGGGCGAGGCATCCGGTCGACAGGCGCGGCCACGCTCACGACGGCGACCGGGTTTCCCCGACGGTCAAGCCCGCCTCAATCCGGCAACAAACGCCGCGATGCGATCGCAAGCTTGTGCGAGCCGCGTTTCATCGACGACAAAACCCAGCCTCACGTAACCGTTCGCCGTCTCGCCGAACGCGCTGGCATCGAGTAGCGAAACGCCTTGCGCGCGGAATAACTGCCAACTGAATTCATAGGCATCCAGGCCCGTGCCGGTCACATCCACCATCATGAACATGCCTGCTTCGGGCAACAAGCAATGCAGGCCGGGCACATCACGAAGGCGCTTGAACACGACGTCGCGCCGCCGCCGGTAAATCTCACGCATGTCCGCCACAATCTGCGCCCGGTTCTCGAGCGCAGTCAACGCGGCTTCCTGAATGAAGCCTGGCAGGCCGTAGAGCATGCAAAGCGCAAGCCGTCCAAGATGATCGACTAACGTCTTCGGTCCGATCACCCAGCCCACCCGCCAACCCGGCATGGCATGCGACTTGGACAAGCTGCCGAGCGTCACGGTGCGCTCGGCCATACCCTCAAGCGAAGCAATGCTCACATGCTCGCGCTCAAAAGTCAGGTCCGCATAGACCTCGTCGGAGACAATCCAGAGATCATGCTTGCGAGCCAGTTCCGCTATACGTTCAAGATCTTCACGCGGCATCACAACGCCCGTCGGATTGCATGGCGTGGCGAAGAAAATGGCCTTGGTACGCGGGGTGATGGCTGCCTCGAGCGCCGCGCAGTCCAGATGAAATGCTCTCGCCGGATCGACCGCTACGGGCACCAGCGTGGCGCCCGACGCCCGGACGCTGGCCTCGTAGGTCAGGTACATCGGCTCGGGCACGATGATCTCGTCGCCCGCTTCGCAGAGGCACAAGGACGTTGCGAAGAGCCCGTTCTGTGCGCCCGCGACCACGATCACATTGCTCGCGTCAACGCTTGTGCCGGTGTCGCGCGCGTGATCCCGGGCGATGGCTGCACGCAAGGGCTCGCGTCCGACCACTTCTGCGTAATGCGTGTCGCCGGCCCGCAGCGCCGCCACCGCACGATCGACGATGACTTCGGGTGTAGCGAAGTCGGGATCGCCCACGCTCAGGACGATGACGTCCTCGCCCTTTTGCAATGCTTGCTGCGCGGCGTGGTGGATTTCCCATGCAGCCGTGCGCTTGCCTTGCAGGCGCTCGACGAGGTTCGAATACTTCATGCGCTCACTCCCTGAAGCGTGACGATCGATTCGGCACGCGATGATTGATCTCACTCGTTTCGATTATAAAGTCCACCGGAACGCAGACGTCAAGCGCCCGTGTCAGCGACCCTTCGGCCTTTCGTTCTCTCACCGGCTGGCTCCGCGCCCAGATTCGCCGCGAGATAACTCAACAACGCCTGGATACGCAGCGAACGCCCCTTGCGCGTAGGCACCAGCGCGATGACCGGTGCGCTGCCGAAATCCCGATCGCTCAGGAGTCTCACCAGCTTGCCGGCCGCGACCGCATCCGCCACATCCCATTGCGAGCGCAGCACGAGCCCCAGGCCTTCTTCCGCCCAACGGCGTGCGACGCTACCGTCGTTCGTGGTGAAGGCCGGGGTGACGCGCAGCGTGGTTGGTGACGACGGTTTCCTGCCCGCGTCCGATTTTCGCCTGCGCACACGCCAGAGCGTCACATCCTCATCGTTTTCGCGGATACAGATGCAATCGTGTTCGAGAATCTCACGCGGCTCGCGCGGATATCCACGTGCCGCGATATAACCCGGGCTCGCGCATAGCCAGCGCTCGTTCGCGAGCAATGGCCGCGCGCTCCAGGACGAGTCGCGGACGGTCCCGATCTGGATCACGATATCGGCGGCATGGCTGTGGGGCCAGGGCGTTTCGAGCAGGTCGAGCTGGAGGCGAATCCCCGGGTTCGCGCGGGCAAAGCGCGCCAGCAACGGCGCGATATGCACGCGTCCAAAACCGAACGGCGCGGCAATCCGAATATGCCCGGCGAGTTGCGCGGTCTGATCGCGGAAAGTGTCCGGCAGAGCCTCGATAGCGCTCAGCAACCCTTGCGCTTCGCGCGCCAGCCTTGCCCCGTCCGCAGTCAACGACATATGCCGTGCGTCGCGGGTAGCGAGCGTCACGCCCAGCGACTTCTCCAGTTTCTTGAGCCGCATGGAGAGCGCCGACGGCGTCACGTTCAGGACGCGCGCCGCCGCGCTCAACGATTCCGAGCGCGCAAGCATGGTGACGAGCCTCAGGTCAGCGAGTTCCATCGTTCAATTTTGCTTAAGGATAGAAGTGCCTGAATTTAAACACAGCTTAGGGTTTCGTCAGTAAAGTCGCTTCCATCATGCAAAATCAATCTACCCCAACTTATCCGAAAGCGGTGCTGTTCGACCTGCTGACCGCCCTGCTTGATTCATGGAGCCTGTGGAATCGTGCAGCCGGCAGTGAAACCGCTGGCCGCGCCTGGCGCGCGGAATACTTGGCGCTGACCTACGGTTGCGGCGCTTACGTTCCCTATGAGGAACTCGTACGCCAGGCTGCGTTGCAGGTCGGCTTGCGTGAATCGGCCGCTCGCGTGCTGGAAGCGCAATGGCTGCAACTCGCGCCCTGGAGCGGCGCGAAAGAAGTGCTGCGCAAGCTCGCACCGCATTGCCGGCTGGCGATCGTGACCAACTGCTCGAAGCGTCTCGGCGAGCAGGCCGCCGGTATATTCGATATCGACTGGGACGTGATCGTGACCGCGGAAAGCGCGGGCTTCTACAAACCCGACCCGCGGCCGTATCAGATGGCGCTCGATCGTCTGAAGGTCGACGCGAGAGATGCAGCGTTCGTCGCCGGTTCGAGTTACGACATGTTCGGCACGGCCGTGACCGGCTTGCGCACTTACTGGCATAACCGCGTGGGTCTGGAGCTCGTGGAAGGCGCGCGGGCGCCTGAACTCGAAGCACCTACGCTCGATGCGTTGCTGCCCTGGCTGCGCGGTTACAACTCATTGAAGGGAACGTCCACGTCATGACGCTTGATCAGATCGAAACCCCTGCCGCGTTGATCAACCAGCCGCGCATGGAGCGCAATATCGTCCGCATGCAGAGCCGGATGGACATGCTCGGTGTTGCGTTCCGGCCGCATGTGAAGACAACGAAGTGTGTGGAAGTCGCGCAGGCGCAGCGCGGCGCGGGTGCTCGCGGCATCACGGTGTCGACGCTCAAGGAAGCCGAGCAGTTTTTCGCGGCAGGCTTCAGGGACATCCTGTATGCGGTAGGTATCGTTGCATCGAAACTGCCTCGCGCGCTGGCGTTACGGCGCGCGGGATGCGATCTCAAACTGATCGTCGATAACCTGGAGGCTGCGCAAGCTGTTGCCGAGTTTGGCCGCGCTCATGGCGAAGATTTCGAAGTGTGGATCGAGATAGATACCGACGGTCATCGTTCCGGCGTCCAGCCCGATGAATCTCGATTGCTCGACATCGGGCGGATGCTGCATGGCAACGGTGAGCCTCATGGCGCGCGTCTTGGTGGCGTGATGACCCATGCCGGGTCGAGTTACGATCTCAACACGCCCGACGCGCTTGCCGCACTGGCGGAACAGGAACGCGCGGGTTGCGTGCGTGCTGTTGGGCGCTTGCGCGACGCGGGTCTGCCGTGCGACGTGGTGAGTGTTGGTTCCACGCCGACTGCGCTGGCGGCGCAGCATCTTGAAGGCGTCACGGAGGTGCGGGCTGGCGTGTATGTGTTTTTTGATCTCGTCATGCGCAATGTTGGCGTCTGCACGACAGGCGATCTGGCGCTCGGCGTGTTGACGACGGTGATCGGTCATCAGGTGGACAAGGGCTGGGCGATCCTCGATGCGGGCTGGATGGCGATGAGCCGCGATCGCGGCACGGCGAAGCAAACGCAGGACTATGGTTACGGACAGGCTTGCACGCTCGATGGTGCACCGCTTGATGGTTATATGCTCACGGGCGCGAACCAGGAGCATGGCATTCTCGCGAACGTGGAACATCCCGACAGGGACATCTCGGTCCATCTGCCGGTTGGGACGCGGCTGTTGATCTTGCCGAATCATGCATGCGCTACCGGTGCGCAATTTCCCGTTTATCACGCGCTATTGGAGGATGGTGAGGTTGTCGTGTGGGAGCGGTTTTACGGTTGGTAGGTCGGGGGAGAGTGGGCAGGGTTTTGGTGGACTCGAAGTTAGCGGTAGGGGTCAATGCCGGGGTGCTAGGTTCCGGGGTTGGCGGTCGGGGTCAATGCCGGGTTGCTGCTTTCTGCCTTAGTGGTCTGCATGCGTCGGATGTTTTCTTTAGCACTATTAGCCACTGTGCGTGGCGGCACGTCATTTCTTGGTCCTTAGCGACAAAGAAACGAAGCAAAGAAAACGCTTTTAACCGCTCTACCCTAAGTGTCCACAGCGTGCAGTTTCTATTCATAGGTGCCCCAAAAGCACGGTGCTCGCCAGAGCCACCGATGTTTGAACCCCTCCTTCTCCGTACACGGGTTCTGACACGCTTCGCCACCAGTGATTGAACCTGCCCAAGGAACATCCCGCGCTATCCGCGAACAACCAACCACCAAATTAGTACGCTCGGCGCAACC
>NZ_MTHB01000112.1 GCF_002220365.1 Caballeronia sordidicola
CAGCCCCGAGATGATGCGTATCCGAAGACAAACCGTCGAGCATCCGTTTGGCACAATCAAGGCTTGGATGGGAGCCACGCATTTCTTAACACGAACTATCGAGCGAGTCAGCACCGAGATGAGCCTGCACGTGCTTGCGTACAACATGAAGCGAGTCATTAAGTTACTCGGATCAGAAACGGTCATGAAAGCGATGCAGGCATAGGCCTGCGTGCAACCAACCGGAGACTTGACCACATCCTCTTTGATGAAATTGATGTTCCGCATGCCGCATTCAATGATCCGCACTTCGTTGCGAGAGCACGTGTCGTCGGAGTTTGTGCCGTTACGCGTTTTGACACGGTCTGGGCCGAACCCGGTCCGACGTTGAACTAGCAGAGTGAGCCGTCACCGATCGGTCCGTGTCGGGCAGAAGTCGGTCGAGATTTGGCGCGGTAGCAGTAGGTTTGGTTTGTCTGTTGCCGCCCCTTTTCGCCTAGCGGTGCCCGAATAACTTCACCCTGACCCCGTTTCCACATCCCGCTCATCGAACCGGACATCCAGATCTCTCGCATTCGGCTCTCGGACAACGAATGACATATCTAACCGTCCATGGAAGGTGTAGGCGTTCTTCAGTGGCATATAGCGAGAAGCTTGACGGAGCCCATGCCCATTTCGTTCGCGCTTGTACCGCGCACCTATCGGTCTGGCGCATCTCTTTACTTCAAAGATCACGACCGCACAGGCGTGAAGCCGTCAGAACTCCAGTCCTCGCTGCCTACACCGTGATGGACGAAAAAGAAGCCCTCCGGGTCGTAGCGGTCTTTGATCGTTTTCAGCCGCACATAATTGCTCCCCCAGAACGCCTCGCGCCAATCTCCGCGAAAAAAATCGGCTTCCGACAGATAGGAGCCGCTTTGTGGAGACAATGCTTTAAGAACGGCCGCCGCCTTGGCGACACTCTCGGCATTGCGATGTGCCTGTGCCATGTCAGGTGGAGTGATCGGGAGACCTGCGAACGGTGGGGGACCGCCTGCAGCCACAATCATTAGGGCAAACGCGTCGGCAACTTTCGGATTCATAGCGCACCGACGAGCCTGCTCGTTCACCTCCGGCGATGCGCCTGCGAGACCTTTATTGACATGCAGTTCTACGGTCTGAAATTGGGCGGCCTCCATGAGCGCCCCAGTAAGCCGACCGCGTTGGGCAGGTTCGAGAAGAGTCGCGGACAGCCATTGTGACTCGTAGCCGTGCAAGAACAGTGATGCCTGGTCTTCATCACCTCGCCACCAGCCGTGGTTCGTGGCAGCTCCAGCGCGTGGGTCGGGCACCAGTCCCGGGTTGGCCTTGAGATCCCACCAGTGGCGCGCCGGGCCGGCGCCGACGTGAGGTTCTTCGGTGAAGGTAAAATCCACCGGCGAGGCTTGTACCCAATCGATGAAAAGTGCCCATGCCGATTTGGCCTGTACGTCGTTTAGGCCCTGACACACCATCGCCACGCGGACTTCGTCGTTGTGAAAAACAAGCTGCTCGCCCCACTGGGAGTGGAACAGATTTTCGGCATAGTGATCAACGAACTGTCCTACCAGCCGTCGGTAAGCCTCACGTGACGACGCTTTGACCGTGAACTCGGCCCAGCCAAAGTTATCGGGCAGGTCGTGGGTCTGCAAAGTGATCTTGGTCACCACGCCGAAACTGCCGCCCCCCCCGCCTTTCAGCGCCCAGAAAAGATCGGGCTCCCGCCATGCGTTAACCGTGCGGACAACGCCGTCAGCGGTGACGATCTCAGCTTGGAGCAGGCTCGCGGCCGCCAATCCGAAACGCTTCGAGAATGAGCCGAAGCCGCCGCCCAGGACAAGACCGGCAACCCCCACGCTCGCACAGCCACCGCCCTGGACGTATCGCCCCGCCTGGGTAGTGACGGCAGTGTAGACGTCGATCCACATGCAGCCCGCCTCTATAGTCACCGCTGGCATCGCCGGCGTCGAGCAGCCCAATGCAACAAACGCATCATGTAGATCGATGCGGTTCATCGCGCGCGTCCAGATCAAAAGAGAATCCGGCGCGTTCGAACCGCCAAGGTAGCTATGACCACCGCCTTTCACGACTAGGCGCAAATTGTGTGCGCGGGAGAAATTGATGCCTGCAACCACGTCAGCAGTAGAACGGGCCGCCACGGCGTAAGCGCTCGCGCTGGGTGCCCATCCGTCCAGCCAGCCTGAGATCTGGGTGCCGCCAGGATCGTCGCCGAGCGCGATTGGGTTTCGCGCTTCCTTGAGGCGGGCAAGGCAGCGGGGCGTGCCAGGCGCTCCCGCACAGGTCTGCCAAATCGTCGTTGGTTGCAACAATCTTCCGCCAACCTCTCGACTCAACGTCTCCCATTCCTCTGCTTTCGGCCACGCGGGATCGCTCGGTCGGATGCGCCCCTTTCCAGCTACGGGGGGGATTCCTTCGGCGAAGATCGTGGTGTTGGCGAGGAGTGGAAGGGCGGCAACTCCCTTTAGAATGCATCGTCTTTTCATGGCATCTCTTTTTCTTGTCGAGAGTAAATCGCCTTTCCGTACCATTTTTTCTGAATTCTAAAGCCAACCCGGTTCGCTTCGTCAAGCGAATGGCCGTTGCAAGAGATCGAAGCGACATCCAAATGGCAGTGCAACATCGTGGATGAGTGGCCGCAGATGGCCGCGTGCCACTTCATGCAAATCGCATACGCAACCCGAACCACGCAAGTCTTTGATCGGCAACAGGCGACCCGCTGCAGCTGTCTGGCTACTTACAAAGCGGACATTCCGCGATAAATGCTGCGGACTTTTGCGTAGAAAGCGCAGGCGATGGAGGAGGCGAGTACGGCGACTGAAGGAGCGCGCCGTCTAATGCGAAGGAGCGCATCACCGTCCCTTGCTCGCCTTGGCCGACCGTCAATTAATATCTTTTACGACCTAATTTAGTCGAAAAAATATATTGGACGTCTTACTGACGCTCTCTCACTATTTGTAAGTTCCCGGCGCACACCATGCGCGATATCGCGAGCCGTCGCCTGCGGGCTATCGGTGTGCCGTCATCGTCCGCAACGGCGCATTGGCTGGCCCGGGCGCAATTCTGATTTTGATAATAACAACCTGAGGATACAGATGCCCCACTATCGATCAAGAACCTCCACTCATGGCCGCAACATGGCCGGCGCCCGCGCCTTATGGCGCGCGACCGGAATGAAGGACGATGATTTCGGTAAGCCCATTATTGCGGTGGTGAACTCGTTCACCCAGTTCGTGCCGGGCCACGTGCATCTGCGCGACCTGGGCGCGCTGGTGGCAAGAGAAATCGAAGCGGCCGGCGGCGTAGCGAAGGAATTCAACACCATTGCGGTCGACGACGGCATCGCCATGGGCCACGGCGGCATGCTGTATTCGCTGCCCTCGCGCGAGCTGATCGCCGACTCGGTGGAATACATGATCAACGCGCATTGCGCCGACGCTATGGTCTGCATCTCCAATTGCGACAAGATCACCCCGGGCATGCTGATGGCCGCCATGCGCCTGAACATCCCCGTGGTCTTCGTCTCTGGCGGTCCGATGGAAGCGGGCAAGGTTAAATCGCCGACGCACGGACAGGTCGCCAAGATCGACCTGATCGACGCCATGATCAAGGCGGCGGACCCCAAAATCAGCGACGCTGAAGTGGCCGAAGTCGAGCGTGGCGCGTGCCCGACATGTGGTTCATGCTCGGGTATGTTCACCGCGAACTCGATGAATTGCCTGACCGAAGCGATCGGTCTGGCGCTGCCCGGCAACGGCACGATCGTCGCCACGCATGCATGGCGCAAGGGCCTGTTCGAACAGGCCGGCCGTCTGATAGTGGACCTGTGCCGCCGCTACTATCAGGAAGAAGACACGTCGGTCCTGCCGCGCAGCATCGCCAGCAAGCAGGCATTCGAGAACGCCATGGCACTCGACGTGGCCATGGGGGGGTCGACCAATACCGTGCTGCACCTGCTGGCCGCGGCGCAAGAAGCCGGCGTCAATTTCACCATGTCCGACATTGATCGCATCTCGCGCAAAGTGCCGTGCCTGTGCAAAGCGGCGCCCGCCACCGACAAATACCATATTGAGGACGTGCATCGTGCCGGCGGCATTCTCGGCATTCTTGGCGAACTGGCCCGCGCGGATCTGCTGGATCTGTCGTGCGGCAACGTGCACAGCGGCACGCTGGGCAACGCAATTGCCAAGTGGGACATTGCAGGTGGTGCGGGCGAACAAGCACAGGATTTCTTCCGCGCGGCCCCAGGTGGCATTCCGACCACGGTCGCGTTCAGCCAGGAAGCCACATTTGCCTCATTAGATACCGACCGCAAGACCGGCTGTATCCGCAGCAAGCAGGACGCGTATTCGAAAGACGGCGGCCTCGCCGTGCTCTACGGCAACCTCGCGGAGAAGGGCTGCATCGTCAAGACTGCGGGTGTCGACGAATCGCAATGGACCTTCTCCGGTCCCGCGCGCGTTTTTGAAAGCCAAGACGACGCCGTCGAAGCCATTCTGGGCGACAAGGTGGTGGCGGGCGACGTGGTCGTGATCCGTTACGAAGGCCCCAAGGGCGGCCCCGGCATGCAGGAAATGCTTTACCCCACGTCGTATCTGAAATCTAAGGGCCTGGGCAAGAGCTGCGCGCTATTTACCGATGGGCGCTTCTCGGGCGGTTCGTCTGGGCTCGTGATCGGGCATGCGTCGCCGGAAGCAGCGGAAGGTGGCACGATAGGTCTAGTGGAGGAAGGCGATGTGATCGAGATCGACATCCCGAAGCGCAAGATGCATTTGCGGGTATCGGGGGAGGAATTGGCGCGCCGTCGCGAGGCTATGGAGGCACGCGGTGACAAAACTTGGATGCCCGTGAATCGTGAACGCGTGGTGTCGCTGGCGTTGCAGGCCTATGCAGCGCTTGCGACTTCGGCTGACCGTGGCGCCGTGAGGGACCTCTCGCAAATCAAGCGCAAGTGAGGTTGAAGGGCTCTGTCGAGCTAAGGCGAACAGGGCTAACAAGATCGATACGCCGAGTACTGCTGATCGGTCGTCGAGCCGATCGGCCTAAAAGCGTCGAACTGCGACAGTCGCGGACGACCGAGTCGTGACAACGAGCAGGGGCCACCTGGATTTTTCAGGAACTGTGTCGGCAGTTTTTTTCACTTACCTGGCACAGACTTTATTTTATGCAGCACCCGGGATGCGTGGGTGAACGAGTCAGCATACGCAATTGCTTGTGGCTCCGCGGAGGACTCACCGGTGTCCACGTCAGAAGCGAGCAAGAATGGTGAGCCAGGATTATTCAAATGGATGATGGCCGTTATCTGGCGTTCTTCAGGCGGTGTCAACGATCTAGGCGACTGTATCGAACGTCTCAGACTGGCCGATTGGGTGAGGTCGCCAACGGCCGCTTATTAGCACTCCAGTGTGCAAAACCTGAATCTGGCTGACTGACCGGTTTGGAACAATCTGTCTGACCGGAGTGGGTCGCGTGCCGCCGATCGCCACCAGGCAGTGGTCGGCGATTTTGGGGCGTCCGACACTACCGCCTAGATCGTCAACAACCGACAGACCCCGACGAAATCGCTGGCACTTTAAGGCTTGGATGCCGACAGCAAGCTGCAGGAGCCCGGCAAACGAGACGCACTTGGGTGTTGCCGGAAGCCGCACAATCGATTATAAAAGTGGAACCCGGTCACAAGCTGGGAGAACCCTTTTCTCACGCCAACCTCCGGAGGATGCTATGTCACCGTTAAACGTAACGATGTTCTGACCGGCACAATAGAGCCGCCGTCTACCGATTATTCCCGCCTTACGGGTTTGCGTCCTTGCACGCAGCGTTATCCAGTTTCTCTTCCCAGTACCTTTTGGCCTTCAGGCTTTTCTGCCGCCAGTCAATCTCGCGGGATCTCTTCGCTCGCGCCTGATCTTGTCCCCGCTGACGAGTTAGCTCTATCGCACCACGTTCCAGGGCGATCGGCCATACGGGTGCCGGAAAAACCTCAACTCGAAGGCATCGAAAAGCGCTGGAGTCTGCATTGGGACGAACAGCGCACATACGCGTTCGATCGCTCCGCGAAGCGTGATGCCGTGTATTCGATCGACACTCCTCCGCCCACCGTGTCGGGCTCCTTGCATGTCGGCCACGTGTTCAGCTACACCCATGCTGACATGATCGCTCGGTTCCAGCGCATGATGGGTAAGACGGTTTTCTATCCAATGGGCTGGGACGACAACGGACTGCCAACCGAACGGCGTGTGGAGAACTACTACGGCGTCGTCTGCGATCTCGATACCGTCTATGATCCAGACTATTGCACGCCCAATGTTGTGCCGTCCCGGCGATCGTCGTTTGCTCGCGTTAGCCGGCGCAATTTCATTGAACTGTGTCATCGTCTGACGGAGCTCGATGAGATCGCCTTCCGCGATCTTTTCGCCCGCCTGGGGCTCTCGGTCGACTGGAGTCTGACCTACGCGACCATTGACGAACGCGCTCAACGCGCAAGTCAGCGCGCGCTGCTGCGAAACCTGCAACGCGGCGAACTCTATCGCCAGCTGGCGCCATGTCTCTGGGACGTCACGTTCCAGACGGCCGTGGCCCAGGCTGAGCTGGAGGATCGCGAGATCGGCGGCGCCTTTCATGATCTTCGCTTCGCAGACGACGGTGGCAACGGCGTGCTGGTGTCCACGACGCGGCCGGAATTGCTGCCGGCTTGTGTCGCGCTGGTCGCACACCCCGAGGATGAGCGCTTCCGCCATCTGATCGGCAGCACGGTCCGCTGCCCGTTGTTCGGCATGGACGTGCCGGTCAGAGCGCATGCGCTTGCCGATCCGGCGAAAGGCACCGGCCTCGCGATGATTTGTACCTTCGGCGACCTCACCGATGTGATCTGGTGGCGTGAACTCGATCTTCCAACACGCGCGATCATCGGTAAGGACGGTCGCGTGCAGCATGAAGTGCCGGACTGGATCGCGTCGCAGGAAGCTCGTGCGACGTACCTGCAGATTGCGGGATGTACGGTTGCAGAAGCGCGTCGGCGGATAGTCGAAGCGTTGAAGGCGAGCAACGGCTTGATCGGAACGCCGCGGCCGATCAAACACGCCGTTAAGTTCTTCGAGAAAGGTGACCGTCCGCTCGAAATCATCGCGACGCGGCAGTGGTATCTACGCAATGGCGGACGTGATTCGACACTTCGCGACGACCTCTTGAAGCGTGGTAATGAGCTCAGTTGGTCTCCCAGCTTCATGGGCAGCCGCTACGCGAACTGGGTCGGCGGTTTGAATGGAGACTGGCTCATCAGCCGCCAGAGGGTTTTCGGCGTGCCGATTCCGTTGTGGTACCCGCTCGATTTGCAAGGACAGCCTGATTTCGGCGCCCCAATCTGCCCGGACGAGTCGGCATTGCCGATCGACCCTCAGTCGCACATTCCGGCCGGTTACAGCGAACATCAAAGAGGGCAAGCCGGCGGATTTATTGGTGAAGCCGACATCATGGATACGTGGGCGACGAGTTCCCTCACGCCGCAGATCGCAGCCGGTTGGGAAGAAGCGAACGGGTGCTTCGATCAGGTATTTCCGATGGACCTGCGTCCACAAGCACACGACATCATCCGGACGTGGCTGTTTTCAACGGTCGTCAGGTCGCATCTGGAAACGAAGCGACTGCCGTGGAAGCAAGCAATGCTGTCAGGCTGGATTCTCGATCCCGATCGAAAGAAGATGTCAAAGTCGAAAGGCAACGTGGTGACGCCGGTCGCGCTGCTCGATAAATACGGCTCGGATGGCGTTCGTTACTGGGCCGCACTGGGGCGCCTTGGGATGGATACCGCTTTCGACGAAACACAAATGAAGAACGGGCGGCGGCTGGCGATGAAGCTGTTGAACGTGTCGAAGTTCGCGCTCGGCTTCGCTCATCAATCCGAGCGCAGCATGACCGAACCGTTGGACCAGGCGATGATTGCGCGGCTTGCGAAGGTCGTGAACCTCGCTACGACTGCGCTTGCCTCGCTCGACTACAGCAAAGCTCTCGAACAGGCAGAAGCTTTTTTCTGGTGGTATTGCGACGACTACGTTGAACTCGTAAAAGGTCGAGCGCACGGCACGGGGGCCGGTGCGGTGTCAGCTCATTGCGCGTTGGCTGAATCTCTGTCAGTGATCCAGCGCCTGTTCGCACCGTTCCTGCCGTTCGCCGCAGAGGAGAGCTGGTCGTGGTGGCAAGAAGCGTCGGTTCATCGCGCTCCATGGCCCGATGCATTTTTGCTTGACCTCCTTGCGGGGCCGGTTGTGATCAACGACACCACGAACGTCGTCTCTGACGTGTTGCGCGAGATTCGGCGGGCAAAATCGGAAGCGAAGGTGTCGATGAAAGCGGTCGTGGACCATGTCATCGTCAGCGACTCGGCAGAGCGGTTGGCGATTTTGCGGTCAGCGGAACGTGATCTGTGTGACGCGGGACAGGTCAAGCGGTTCGAAACGGCCTTCGCGGAGAGTTTTGGTGTCAGTGTCACGCTCGCCTAGAAAGCACGGGTCAGGGGACGCGTTTGCGCCTCCTGACCGGGCTGTGACACGAGCATTTGCGAAGCTATCTCGAAGCTTTTGCGGACGCGCTGCAACTTTCTGATATTGTTTTGAGCGCGCCGCACACCACGCTGGGCGGCGCCTACCGTGCGGACACCGCTCCGCCAACGAGACCACGCATGCTTTCGATAAGCACCGCCTTGCGGGCTGCCTCTGGCTCATCCGATGGAGCGTCAATATGGAAACCACGTTGTCTCCGCCGCATGGCGTCAGTTTTGGAAGACTCGCACCAGGCCTCGGAGTTCAAGACCTCAACCGAAGCCTCCAGTTTTACTGTGGTGTGCTGGGGTTTAACAAAGTGTTCGAGAACGGGGATCCCGTCGGGTTCGTCATCCTGAAGAAGGACAAGGCTGAACTGCATCTGTCGCAGAACAAGAACCATAAGGCGTCGCTAAATAATGTAGCGCACCTCATGGTCGAAGACGCAGCTGTCCTTTATGAGCACTGCACGACCCACGATGTTCGGATCATCAAGGCCCTGCGCGATGCCGACTTCGGGCTCAGGTGTTTCGTGCTGGCAGATCCTGATGGGAATCGCATCGATATTGGTGAGGTTCTTCCAAACCCCGGGGTCGCTGCCTGATCGCGGCAGACGAACGCTTGTCTGGCGGAATCTTGCGTGACCGTTGTCTGTCAGCGCTGCTTCAACGATAGCGTGCCGGTGTCCGTCCATTCGTGGACGGGCACGATGCCGAACCCGACGATGCTATTCGAGGCCTCCCGTCCGCGCGCTTAGGACGCATCCGAGGTCCGGTGACGAGATTCGTTTAGAGTATGTTTCTCAAAACCCTAGCTGGCTTGCGGCGCGAGATATGCTGCTCGTATGAGGCAGAGACCGGCCATAACCGACGCTCGACGTTATCGGGCAGCTCGCCGACAACTAACGCGTCGGCGAGCTAAGGCATTGATTAGCATTCGGGAGCAGGATATTGAAAATTGAAGTCGAAATCGCACCGAGGAAGTCCCAAGAAGTTTTGATCGAGATGGTTGTCGATTATCTGCAGGAACTTGGAGCCGATACAGAGTATCCGTACCTCCCGCTCTACTGGGAAGAGGCAGAAAGATACCCTTATTTTATTCTTGTGGACGGAAAGGTAGCTGGGTTTGCTCTGGTTAGAACATTGACCAATGCCCCGTTGTTCGAGATGGCTGAATTTTGTGTCTCGAAGTCGTATCGCGGACAATCAATAGGGCGGGAGGCCGTGCGCGCACTCTTCGAAATGCATGCAGGTGATTGGCGAGTAACAACGATGCTCGATAACACTGAGGGTCTAAAATTTTGGCGTTCGGTCGTGCCGGTTGGTACGCCTGTTGTTCTCAGCGATGGGCCCGACGAAGATCCTTGTATGCTGATGTTGTTTAATACGGGGCCGCGTTAAATCGTAGCGGAATTCACAGCCATCTTGTCGGCTTCGGCCGAGAACGTGTGCGCCGCGCAGCCGACTTGCGAATCATCAA
>NZ_MTHB01000115.1 GCF_002220365.1 Caballeronia sordidicola
GCAGCGCTCGAGCGCCGGTTCCAGAAGGTGCTGGTCGATGAACCGTCGGTGGAAGCGACCATCGCGATCCTGCGCGGCCTGAAGGAAAGGTACGAACTGCATCACGGCGTGGAAATCACCGATCCGGCGATCGTCGCGGCGGCGGAATTGTCGCATCGCTATATCACGGACCGTTTTCTCCCCGATAAAGCCATCGACCTGATCGACGAAGCAGCGTCCAGGGTCAAGATGGAAATCGATTCGAAGCCCGAAGAGATGGACCGGCTCGATCGTCGGTTGATCCAGTTGAAGATCGAGCGCGAAGCGGTCAAGAAGGAAAAGGATGAGGCATCGCAGAAGCGCCTGCAGTTGATCGAGGAGGAAATCGTGCGGCTGGGTCGCGAGTATTCCGACCTCGAGGAAATCTGGATGGTGGAGAAGGCGGCCGTGCAGGGCAGCGCGACGCTGAAGGAAGAGATCGAGAAAGTGCGTGCGGACATCGTGCGTTTGCAGCGTGAAGGCAAGCTCGAGAAGGTTGCCGAATTGCAGTACGGCAAGCTGCCTGGACTCGAAACGCAACTGAAGCAGGTCACGCAGTCCGAGACCGCGGAGCAAAGCAATCCGACGCGGCCGCGCTTGTTGCGCACGCAAGTGGGCGCCGAGGAAATCGCCGAGGTGGTGTCTCGGTCCACCGGCATTCCTGTGTCGCGGATGATGCAGGGCGAGCGCGAGAAACTGCTGCAGATCGAAGGCAAGCTGCATGACCGCGTTGTTGGTCAGGATGAGGCGATCGGCGCGGTGGCCGATGCGATTCGCCGTTCGCGCGCGGGGCTGTCGGATCCGAATCGTCCGTATGGTTCGTTCCTGTTTCTCGGGCCGACGGGTGTCGGCAAGACTGAGTTGTGCAAGGCGCTTGCCTCGTTCCTGTTCGATTCAGAGGATCACATGATCCGTATCGACATGAGTGAGTTCATGGAGAAGCACAGCGTCGCGCGGTTGATTGGGGCGCCGCCGGGTTATGTCGGTTATGAGGAAAGCGGTTACCTGACCGAGCTCGTGCGTCGCAAGCCGTATAGCGTGATCCTGCTCGATGAAATCGAGAAGGCGCATCCGGACGTGTTCAACGTGCTGCTGCAAGTGCTCGACGACGGCCGCATGACCGACGGGCAAGGGCGCACTGTGGACTTCAAGAACACGGTGATCGTGATGACGTCGAATCTCGGCTCGCACGTGATCCAGGCGATGGTCGGCGAGCCGCACGAAGCGGTCAAGGAAGCGGTCTGGGAGGAGGTCAAGCTGCACTTCCGGCCGGAATTCCTGAACCGTATCGACGACGTCGTGGTGTTCCATTCGCTCGACCGCGAGAACATCCAGATGATCGCGAAGATCCAGTTGCAGCGGCTGCATGACCGGCTCGCGAAGCTGGAGATGCAACTCGACGTGTCGGAGGCCGCGCTGGAACACATCGGCAAGGTGGGTTACGACCCGGTGTTTGGTGCACGGCCGTTGAAGCGCGCGATCCAGCAAGAAATCGAAAATCCGTTGGCCAAGCTTATTCTCGCAGGGAAATTCGGTCCAAAGGATGCAATCCATGTCCATATGCGAGAAGGGCATTTTGCGTTTGATTGAATGGGTCATTGAAAGATAAGGAATCCTGAAGAAAGCATCGGCTGGATCAGTATTGAGTGCCGGCGGTTCTATACGCCCATTTTATATGAGGCGACCGCATGAAAAATGGCCGAAATAATATGAAATCAAAACTTTTATTGTCGATCGCTGTGGCGAGTCTCTGTGCTTGTACGACCAGCAGATCACCAATAGACAGTCAGCGTTACGACATTGCGTTGGACGAAGCTCGCGATGACGCGTCGATAAGTTGCGTGGGCCGCGTGGCATGCGACACCGTGTGGCAAAGGACTTTGGAGTTCGTTACGCATCATTCAGCGACGAACATTCGTCGCGCAAACAAAACAACCATTGAGACAGGGGAGCCACATGAATCTGGCGTACTTTATATATGGGCGTCACGCACCGCCGCGGGCGATGCCATCGGCAGTTCGACGATTCGAATAAAAGGACTATGTCGCGGCATGTACAGCAGTGACGGGACCCCCGCGTGGATGTATGGAAAGTGTGCCGAACTGATTACGCAAGCAGAGAGGGAGTACCACCTCTATGTTACAAGTTCAAATCCAGACGCAGGGGCGGAGTCCAGGTAGCGGACAGGGCCGCGGTCGTTACAAGCTTCACGGTCGCCCGAAACGTGGACCGAGCGGCTTACTCACGACTCCATGCCTCTAATGCGGGTCGCTGCCTACAGCTTCCACGGGTCCAGGATCGATGCGTCCGTTGGTACCCACGCGTCGAACGGCTATTAGCGTAAGTCTAAGCGATTGCTACAGCTCGGACGATTACATGTTGGCGGAGGTGGTATGGCCGTAGGAATGCAAATACGATACTTAGGCTTCGTCGGATCTCCAGCAATCGAGTCGGAGGCTGGCGCTCAATTGCTCAGGCTCGCTCCATTTGGCGAACTCATTAGAGGATGCCACCTCGCAATTGAAGCATTTCACGACGCTGCGGGCGCCCGACTTTATGACGCACGGCTTGACTTGATAACCTTGGACTACAGCCTTGTCCCAATCGAGCACAGCACAACTAGTGATCCGCTCGAGGGAATACTGCACGCATTCGATGGTGCTGTTCGCGAACTGGAAAACACAATACTTAGAGCGAAGCCGAAGATTGTCACTCGATCATCGGCTCGGCTTTAGCGACGAACAGGCCAACGATTGCTTGCGATTGTCAAAGATTAGATCGTCTGTCCGGACAATTGCGATTTGTATCGGTTTTAAAAAACTCATATAAATTTAAATGCGTCGGAAATCAAATTTTCAAAGCGATGCCCTAACTTTATCGGTCACCTGTTTTTGGTTTTACCTGACCTATCGTAGGCGGCATTTTTAAGCGGTGGAAGATGATCTGAACTCGACGAACAGATCCGTTTGGGACGGACGAGTCCTGCGTTGCCTGATCCCGCAAATTAACAGATAGGTTGCTAGACGATGTCTGCCCTTTGCAGCAAGGCGAAATCCACCATCGCGATACTAGCCATTGCTTCGTTTTCACTCGCTGCGTGTACTGGCTTCGGCAATCACGATTCCTTTCAAGCATCGAACCGGTCTGAGGAGAGCAATACAAGCCGTCAGTGGATGTCATCCAACCACTCTCGGGCGCTGCAGAAACGCGTGCGAGCTCCAACCTACGAGACGTCGAGCTATCAGGCGAAAGCATTTGAGCTAATCAACGCTTACCGCGTCTCAGTAAATGTTGGAAAGCTTCGTCAGGAGCCTCGGTTAGACGCGGCGGCGCAGGCTCAAGCGTTGTATCTTGCTTCGAATCTCGCGTTGGGTGGGCTCACTGAGCTATCGCACAACGAAGTGCCAAATTTTGCAAACTACTATGCCGATACGCCGCTCGCGCGCGCGAGGAAAGCAGGCGTCGCGATGAAAGAGTGGGTTGGGGAAA
Organism: Caballeronia sordidicola; assembly: GCF_002220365.1. Lineage (GTDB taxonomy): Bacteria > Pseudomonadota > Gammaproteobacteria > Burkholderiales > Burkholderiaceae > Caballeronia > Caballeronia sordidicola_C. The sequence continues at coordinate 3,508 of NZ_MTHB01000115.1, forward strand.
ACATTGCAGCAGGGCGTCACCAACCGGACCTTGACGCTTATGCGCGAGACTGCATTGGGCAGGCTATTAATTCGGTCTATCATCTAGTACCACTACTGAGAAATCAGGAATCCTGTGGACTTGGTTTTGTATCGGACAATGCTACGTATCCGATCTATGTCTGTGCCACCGAGTTTGGAACTATTGGCGGGGTGAGAGGGGCGCCGGGACCGAATACGGGTCTTTACAGCGGCGGCCAGCAGATTTCGCCCAGTGCCGCGGTACACGTTCCCTACGATGGCGAGACCCATGTCCCGCTTGCGATGGCCCCGGAATTGCCACACCTGAGATTGGGACGCTCCGCCTTAGGTCGGCCAATCATGGTTATGGTCAACGCGCAGGATCAAGACTCGTTGACCGTCGTGAAATTCACCCTCCAGGATTCATCCGGTTCCGTAGTGCCCGCTCATATTCTCATCTCGAAAGGTGCGAGGCTGGGTTCGTTGGTAATCGCCGTCGTCGATCCAAACAACCTGCTTGCAGATGGCGTCGTCTTTTTGCTGCCCTCTGCGCCGCTTGTCGCGAACACGACCTACACTGCGACGTTCTCCGGGGCACGTGTCAAAGCCATCTTCAATTTGAGCTGGCAGTTCACGACAGAGGAAACGTTGGTAGACATCCAGCCTGTCAATTTCGATGCCGGTCACTGATGAGGGCTCTAGTGCGCTGGCTGATATAGGGGGAGAAGGGGCGCCTCGAGGATGCTTAGGAGCTCGCAACCTAAATGGCACACGTTCGGTGCCATTGAGTCGCGGCTTTAAGAGCGATCCAGGATCCCACGTAGCTGACGAACAGTGATTGGCTTAAGGAAGCGGCTGTCGAAGACGGAGAGATCCGCCTGTTTGCTGAGATCACGGTGTCCGGTGAGCGCGATCAATTGTGCTTTCTTGGATCGACCTTTTCGGATGAGGCGGCATAGTTCTTCTCCATTGAAGTCGGGAAGTGAAATGTCCACAATTACGATGTCGAACGCTTCGCGCGATGTACATTCAAGAGCAGTTGCACCATCGTAGGCACAATGCGTTTCATGCCCAAGCCCCGACGCGAGGTCCGCCATCATGTCCGCTAAATCTCTTTGGTCGTCAACGAACAGTACCTTCAACTCGCCCTCCTAATGGTCATACTATCGGCGACATTGGTCAACATCGCATACAACACGACCATGATCCGCGCGATCGGCACGCTAACGGAAAATATTCGATACAACTTAATTACTTGGCCGGACCGTGTTACGGCTTGATTGTTCTCGTGTCTCCCGAAATTGTCAGATCCAACGCCACGTTTTCATATTGTCTAGACTATGTCCGATGAGGCCATCTGGTTCGCGCTCTGAGAGCGTGGCATTGCTCCGGTTCGAAGTTTGTCAAAATAGAAAGTGGAAGCGCGACAAAAGTGGGCATAGCTGCCAAGTTTTCCTACCGTTATATGCCCATAGTAGGCTGGTTGCGGTGTACGCAGTACGTCACTGCCGCCAAGCGGCCCGCAGCGTGCAACTCGCTTGAATGGCTATGAAGGGCAGGCCGAATTGCACCCACCGAGATCCGGTGGTCTGGCTGTCAGCGCCCTCCAGTGGTGAAATGCAGCGTCGGTTCAAAAAGGACTCTAAAGACATATTGTCTCCTTAATCCTACGGCTAACATATTGCTTCCTTAATCTTTACAGATGCAGCGCCACAGTTGAGGGCCAGAACAGACCTGTTGAGCGATACTTTGACGGCTCGGACGAATGGGTTTTTTGTCCTCGGGGGCGCGTAGAATAAATCGCCTACTCTACCCAACAGACCGAACGACAAGCATAAAAAAGGTTTGGGTTCGAACCTTGCGTCGCAGCTTGTCGTAACGCTTTATTGGGAGCAAGCATTGGGCCGGAAGTGTTAGGAAGGTGTCAAGAACCGCGAGACTGCGTTACACACCTCACTCAGAGCGCCGTTGCCCAAAAAGGCGATTTGTAACCGCAGCGCAGTCATACTGTTTGTGGGCGATTGCCATGCACACACGTGGCGTTTTTTTCCGAGGTGTTGCATATGATGCATAATTTCCTTGCCAACAATCGAAGTGAACTAATAGATCGTTGTCGAATGAAGGTGGCGCAAAGACCCGAGCGGGGAGCTACAGCGGGGCAACTGCAAGACGGAGTGCCGACTTTTTTGGACCAGTTGATCAGAACGCTTCGCATTGAGCAATCACTGGATCCTATGGAAAGCCGCAAGATTTCGGGTCCGTCGGATGGGACATCGTCGCTGTCCGAGATGGGTGTGTCAGCAGCGCTGCATGGACAAATGCTGTTGGAACTTGGATTTTCGGTTGACCAGGTTGTTCACGACTATGGTGACCCATGCCAAGCGATTACGGATCTTGCGTACGAACGCGACGCTCCTTTCTTGGTAGATGAGTTTCGAACACTTAATCGATGCCTTGACAACGCTATTGCCGACGCCGTTACAGAATTTAGTTACCAGCGGGATGTTGCTGTTGAGAGCGGCAAGATTGTCGAAATGAACGAGCGGCATGGGTCCTTTTCACACGAACTTCGAAATTTCTTAGGAACTGCTACCTTAGCGTTCGCTGCCGGCAAGGCTGGAGATCTCAGCTTTTCCGGTGCTACGGGGAATGTCCTGGAGCGAAGTCTCGATGCCCTGACTAATCTTGTCGATCAATCGCTAGGAGAAGTAAGAAAAACGGCCGAGAACGATCAAGGATTCTCGCTTTTTTCACTCGCAGAACTCGTTGCTGACGTGAAGCAATCCGCAGACTTGGCAGCGAACGTGAGCGGTTGTGTATTTACCGTATCTCACGTTGATTCCCGCATAGGCATCCGCGGCAACCGCGACCTACTTTATTCGTCAGTCATGAATCTACTGCAAAATGCATTTAAGTTCACGCAAGCGCATACCGAAGTGACGTTGGATGCTTATGCAGACGCCGATCGAATATTGCTAGATGTAAAGGATCATTGCGGCGGATTACCAGGCGGGGACGCAGAAGGGTTATTTCTACCGTTTGTCCAAAATGGAAGGAACAAGTCAGGCCTTGGTCTCGGGCTTTCTATAGCCCGGCGTAGCATGGAGTCAATCGGTGGCGAGCTGAGTGTGCGAGACGAAGCGGGCAAGGGCTGTGTCTTTACTATCAGCCTACCTCGATACGCGATGACGCTAGAATAAACGTGCCTGACCGGTCGAGGTCTTTGTGACGGTCTGCTGATCAGTTCGACCTGCACCGCGCGCGGGCATGTCAACGTTCCGGGAAAGGTGGGCGCCGATCGCGATCCGCCAGCACTTCGCGCTCAAACGGCAGTTACTGCATGCATCACTCCAGGTATCGCAGCGGCGACATTCGACAAGCGGTCTGTGTTGCGTAAGCGGATAGCCTCGGATAATACTCATTGCCACTACCCTAACCATAATCTTCCCAATGTTCGATCAGCCGGTTCCGAGCGTAGCCGGTGTTGCGAAAGCTCCAAGTACCGCAGGATATGCTCGGGGATCGGCTATCAGGGTGTTCTATTCAGTCCTCCACGCAAGAGAATTTTTCTGGTCCATAGTGCTTCGTTCGAAAGGAGGTGCCGCGCTTGGGGACGACAGACTCCATATTTGATCAACGCGAGTTTGCTCGAACCAACGTTTCGACTTCCATCTTGCCGCTCGCGCTACCGAAGTTCGTTTTCGATTTCGAATCCAGATCGATGCGTAGGAAAGGGTGGATAGCAACTACTCGCCGATGCGCGCTAGAGCTGTAGTGCGCAGGCGCAGCATAAGGCGTTCGACAGCATTCGCAACGTCACGCATTCCGCGCAGATCCCGTAAGGCGATGCGTTGGTAGTGATCAGCGCTCGTCGCCGTACCTGAGTTAATAACGGAGTTTTACGACTCCGCAGCGTCCCAGACGAGCCGCGGGTCGAATTGCTTCGCGGCAAGCAGGGTGAGAATGACCACTGAACCGAATGCGATCACGCCCGGGCCGGCCGTAACTTCGGCGAAGGGTTGGAAGCGCACTAGCGCGACCGTCAACGTGACGACAAACACATCAAGCATCGACCAGCGTCCAATGCTTTGGATGATCCGGTACAGTGTGGTGCGTTCGCGCAGACGCCAGCTTGAGCGACGCCGCGCAGTAATCAGGAGCAGCACCAGCACGGAGATTTTCAGAATCGGCACCACGATACTTGCGACGAATACGATCACAGCAAGGGGCCATTCGCCCGATGTCCAGAAATAGATGACTCCACTTATGATCGTGTTGTCTTGCGTGTCCGTCAATGTGGCGGTATGCATGACAGGCAGCAGATTCGCGGGGATATACAGGAGACCAGCGGCGATCAAAAGCGCCCAGGTGCGTCTCAGGCTATCCGGATGACGCCGGTGCAAAACCGCTTCGCAGCGCGAGCAGTGCTGGTTTTTCACGGAACGCTTGTACGGATCAAGCTGCGCACACGCATTGCAAGCGACCAGACCCGTCCGTAGCGCCGTGACATATTGCGAAATGGGCTTAGGGTTGGCCGCGCTTGATTGCGCGATCACTGCCGTCGCCGCGGTCGGTTGTCGTGCTTGCAGAGCCTCAGTCCTCGGCTCACCGCCGGTTGGGCAATTCGGTTCATCGGTGCTCAGCCTGTCTGCGAGTTCCCACAAGGCTTGCAAATCGAACTTTACGAGAATCGCAAGCATGATCGTCAGCGCGCCGAATGCAAAAAACGCGATTTCCGGAATCACGCGTGCGAGACTCAGCATCTTCACCATCGCCACCAGCACAGCGAGCATAAACACTTCGATCATTTCCCACGGTCGCACCCGCTGGATCGTCCTCAGCACCCTGTTGAATCCCGGTGGAATATATCCTGCCCTGATGGGTATCAGCACATACAGCAGTGCGACGAGTTCCGTCAGCGGGAAGAGGATTGTCAAGCCGAAGACCAAGGCCGCGACGAATTGCACATTTTCGTGCCATAAAACCATGATCGCGCCCGTCAGGGTGGTCTGCGACGTGATGCCGTCGGCCACGAGTTCGAGGATCGGGCACGCCTGGGCAATCAGGAACGTGATCAGGGCCGCCAGCGTCAATGCGCTCGTTATATTGATCCGCCGCGCGGCGCTGCTATAGAGCGTCGATCCACATCGCGGGCAGCCTGCGACGTCACCGCGACCGGTTAGAATCGGCCTTTGGAACAACGTGTCGCAATTGCGGCACGCGATCATTTTCTTGCCGTGTTCCATGCTTGCCTTTCAATGGATGACGGTTTTATACGCGCAACTGTGACGTTTTTTTATCTCGGTGTACGGCGTGGCGCACGCGGAGCAAACGATCGGCTACGTCTACTGCTGCCCAGTTCCCCACTCAGGCCGATATCGCCCGGTTTCATCAATTTCAGCAGCCGGCACTTGTTTCGCCGTTCCCGAGATCGGATAAAGGCCCATCTTTGCAATGTGCTCAGGCGTTCCCTGCCAGATCCAATCGGGGTTGTCGCCGTTAGGGTCTTTGTAGTCGTAGACTTCTACCAATCCGCTGCTCATTTTTAACCTCTGAATCTGTAGTGCCGTTGATCGTAGGCGGTTCGCCACCCGGTCGATATTCCGTTGCTGCTAGTTTCCGCCGGCCATCGCAGCCCACTCAGAGAGGTTGGGAGTGCGAGAACGTGCACTCACGCGGTTATCCCGGCACCTTGTGGGCCGATGATTGCTCAGTGGACTACGCAAGGCGCGCCAGCCGTGTGCTCATCATGGTTTTACAATATCCCAAGTCCGCAAGTGGCTCTCCCTTGAGTGCGGCGTGATTCGGATCCCGAATCCAACGATCCGCTTCGATAACTTCGAGAGGATATGTCGCCGCCATCAGGATCTGGGCAACGAGAGAATCGGGATACAGCGCGATTGGTGCAAGCATTTGATCGAGCTACTGCGCGGTGAACGGTACAGTGGCATGAGACTGCGGCGCAGGTGCATCCGGTGCGGATGCTTCCAATATCCCGAACGTCACGACGGCCAAGACCGCCGTCATTGTCAGGACCGCTTTCGCCTTAACCTTCATTTTTTGACCCCTAAGCTCGATCCAAGGACATACACAGCAAATCCAGCAACTGCGTGAGTAAGCGCCACCCCGGTGATCTCGATCTTGACTTGTATCAACGATGGAACGAATCGGTCACTCGTTGTCGCGGTTGTTTGCTATTTCAAAGGGTAATTTCTTCACGTTATTCCTTCGCATACAGCCGGATCGGCCGGTGGAATTTCACCACCAGCCACCCACAGGTAGGTTCATGCCCCGAGGAGGTGACGAGAAGTGACGAGCCACGTTTGCTCAGCGCGTTCAGGTAGACAGTCTCGTTGTACGTTGTCCGCGTCTGCCAGCAGCGGTACAGGATGCGGATCAACTTGAATGACGGTGTCCGCACGGTGAATGACCGGTTGATGGTCTGCGCCGCCCATTCCACAAAGGTCCGGCGCAGGAATTTCGAGCACTGCAGGCGCCAGTGGACCCAGCTCTTCTTCCCGCTGCGCTCGGTCACCGGGGCAAGGCCCGCGTACGTCTGCTATTCATCTGCACTCCTGAAATGCTCCCGCTGCTCACCGGAGGCAGCAAGTAGGCGCAGGGCTAGCTGGGGAGCAGCACCGGGCAGGCTCTCGAATAGCGCATAGTCGGGCAGCGTGCATGCTACGTGCGCGATCTCCCGATCGAACTGCACGATTGCAGCCACCACGGCGCGCAGTTGTGCCACCAGTGCCAGCACGTACAGACGGCACGGGCCGATAATCGCAGGGTCGTCAGTCAGCGCCGCGCGCGCTGATCCGGCTAGCCCTGCGGCAGGGGTGTGCATCGAAGAACCTCTCCAGGACCGCCGTGCGGGCCTGGCGGACCGAGCGCAGCGTCGGCCAGCGCTCAAGGAAGTTGTAGAACAACACCGTGCCACGGTCATTGAACCATTCCAGCGCCTGCGGGTAGTACTGCTTGAGCGCGTCGCACAACCGGTTGGTCAGCCGGGTCTGGTCGCCGACGTGCTGTCGGCGCCGCTCAACCAGGCTCACCAGCGAGCGTATGGGGGCACTTTGCGGCCTGAGAGGACTGAAAAAACGTTCCTGATGGCTGGCAAGGCAGTCGCGCTTCGTCAAGCCGTGTTGAAGCCGGTACCGTGGCCTTCGCGGCTTTCGTGCCCTTGCGCCTGAGCGCCATGAACGAGGCGCCTACGTTGAGCAGGAGGGCGGGCCATGCCAACCGTGCCGACCATGCCCGTTAATCGGGTCTGTCGAACCGTGCCGCGCTGCGATGCCGTGTTACGCCGTGGCGCGGACATGGGCTCTCCGGGCAAAGGGGGGAAATGGGTGCTACTGAGGTTGTGCGGATCATACCGTGCCGCTGCGGACGTGATTTGCGCGGCGTACTCCCGCCCGCGTGAATTGATGTGGATCAAGTGATCGGCTGGCCTGCACGAGGACACTGAAGCACGAAGGTCATCCGGGGAGCGGGTCATGTACAAACGAATTCTGGTAGCGCTCGACGGCAGCGTCAGCGCGCACCTTGCGCTTGAAGAGGCGCTCAAGCTGGCGCAGGCCGTCGATGCGACGTTGATGGTGGCGTGTGTTGTCTCGCACGACCTTTGTGATCTCGTGGGCGGGGTTATCGGAGAAGAGGCGGGCGTTGCCGGTGCGCACTGGCAACTCGGTCATGTGCGCGACTTGTGCGAGCGCGGCGGGGTATCCTGCATTACACAGATAATCGATGCACACGGCGCAAGCATCCCGGCCGCCCTCATGCAGGCGGCCCAGGCATTCGAAGCGGATCTCATCGTAATGGGGGCGCACGGGCCGCGTGGCGCGCGCCGGCATTTGATTGGCAGCGTCGCGGAAACAGTTTTGCGCTCGAGTCATGTTCCGGTCCTCACCGTTCGTGAAGATCGGAGCAACGATGAACATGAACACGATCCGGCACTCGCACTTTAGCGCATTCCCGACCGGTGGCGCTCAGGCGTCGGGACGGTCCCACACCTATATAGACGCGCCAGCAACGTCCGGCGTGCTCACTTTGCGTGGTTCCTTTTTTTCCCGGGAATGCAGCGGCACCAGCAGCACTGGCCGAGTGAAAATCCGCAAGAAACGCTCGGCCACGCTGCCCAGCACGAGCCGTCGCCAGCCGCGCCGCCCGTGCGTGCCCATGACCACGAGATCAGCGCCGAAATGTTGCGGCGGCCATGATCCTTTGGGCGATATCGTCACCCAAAGGATCGAGTTCAACGATGAGCGTCGGGCCTTTGACACCCGCGCGCGGCATCTTGGCAGCCGCGTCGGCCAGCACTAACGCACCCTGTTTGACGAAGGCCTCGCGTACTCTCGAGAAGATGCGTGAAGGGTACTATTCTGATGATAGTGATCATCGTACTTCTGCTCGGCGGCGGGTATTATGCCAACGGTTGCTACGGGAGGGGCTGGGCGGAGTTCAACAGAGCAAAAATTCGCTCCGATGACAGGTGGGGCATGCCGGGCGTGTTCTACCTAGCGTCGCGGGGGGGCGGGAAATAGCCGGCTCTGATGGACTTTCGTTAGCTTACCGTCTGCCTCAATTAAGCGATACAGAAGCCCGCGGCTGGCGTTGCCATTCCCAAAGGTGGATCCTCACTGAGGTCATGGAGGACAAGCTACTATGAACAAACGGACCATGCCCCGCTTCAAAGCAAAAAACCTTGGCATCGCCAACAAGGGTTTTCCTGTTGTTTGCGTGGGTGGGTCGGCGGGCGGTCTCGACGCCTATATCCGACTACTTCAGTGCCTGCCGCCCGATATGGGCGTTGCGGTCGTCATTGTTAATCACCTGAGGCTCGTAGCTACCCATCTCCACGAGATCCTCCCGCACTACACGGAAATGCCGGTGAAGCTGATCACGGAAGGATTGGTCCTCGAGCCAAATCAGGTATTCATCATCCCGGCGCAGCGTGATCTACACGTCCTCAATGGCGAATTTCGTCTTAAACCGATTTCGAAGCCCAGAGGATGGCCAGACGTCATCACCGTTTTTCTGCATTCCTTGACGCAGCATTGGAGGGGGCAGCTGATCGCCGTGATTGTCTCCGGTTTCGACGGCGACGGAGCGGCGGCGCTGTGCGGCATAAAGGACGCGGGCGGCATTACTATCGCGCAGAAACTTGAGACGGCTACTGAGCCAGATATGCCCGAAAGCGCGATAGCTACCGGGTGCATCGATTTTGTTCTTTCGCCCGAAGATATCGCACAGGAAATCGTGCGAATTGCGCACGAAGATACCTTGCGTACGCAAAGCGACACCTGACCCGCGCATCGACGAGCGAGCCACCCACGCGATCTACTTTTCCAGCCCCTTGCGGATCGTCAGTAAAGCGTCTCGCTGCGACGCTGACCGGCGAGCCAGCCCTGACGGCGGTACGCAGCATGTCGCCTGTCGAAATTTGCGGAATGCCGCGCTCGTCCTTAATCAAGTTCGCCTGAGTGCTCTTACCCGCTCCGGGAGCACCCAGCAGGATCAAACGCATGTGATATCTCCTGATCTGTGTAGTTTCTCTTGCGGTGTGGCGCTTGACTGCCATTACGATGCTTTATTGAGAGGGCTGGTCACGTGCTCCGCATGGAGCCGCTTTCGATATACCGCTCGTGCCACGACAGGGCTTCTTTCAATAGATGCGGGGTGTGCTTGCCGAAGCTTTGCTGGCAGGCGCGTTCGAAATAATCCTGTAGCATCGGGCGATAGTCCGGATGTGCACAGCGGGCAATGATTTCCCGAGCCCGCTGCTTGGGCGAGAGGCCACGCAGGTCGGCGAGCCCTTGCTCAGTCACCACGACGGCCACATCGTGCTCGGTGTGATCAACGTGGCTTGCCATCGGCACGATCCGCGAAATGCTACCGTTCTTCGCCGTGCTGGCGGACATGAAGCACGACAGATAGCCGTTGCGCGCGAAATCGCCTGAGCCACCGATCCCGTTCTGGATACGGCTTCCCATCACATGAGTCGAATTGACGTTGCCATAGATATCGGCTTCCATCATGCCGTTCATCGCGATGCAGCCAAGACGGCGCACCAGTTCCGGGTGGTTGCTGATTTCCTGTGGTCGCAACACGATGCGCTCACGGAAACGCTCTATTCCCTCGGAAAAGCGAATGCTTGCAGCCGGACTCAGGGAGAGGGCAGTGGCCGAGGCCATGCTCAACGTGCCGTTATCCAGCAGATCGAGCATGCCGTCCTGAATGACCTCCGTAAAGGCGGTGAGCCCCGTGAAGCCGCCTTCGCCCAGTTCGGCCAGCACAGCGTTGGTGACATTGCCCACGCCGGATTGCAACGGCAGAAGGTTGGCCGGCAGACGGCCACGTGCAATCTCGTGCCGCAGGAACTCGATCAGGTGCCCCGCAATCTGCCGGGACGTCGCATCAGGTGGCGTAAATGCATTGCTGCGATCCGGCGCATCCGTTTCGACGATGGCGAGGATCTTGTCGGTCGGGCACCGGAGGTACGGCTCACCAATGCGATCGCCCGTGTTCAACAATGGAATCGGCATGCGGTGCGGAGGCAGCGCAGTACCATAGTAGATGTCGTGCATGCCGTCGAGCCCCAAGGGTTGACGCGCGTTGACTTCAAGAATCACGCCCTTCGCGCGTTCAAGCCACGTCTTGTTGTTCCCGACTGAAGAGGAGGGAATAAGCAGTCCGTCCTCGCGTATTGCGCACACCTCCACTACGGCAATATCCAAATCTCCGAATAGCCCAAACCATGCATGCTGCGCCACATTGCTCAGATGGATGTCCAGGTATTCAATCTCGCCAGCGTTGATCTTGTCGCGCAGCGTGGGATCCGATTGATAGGGCAGACGCATCGCGATGCCATTTGCGCGTGCCAGTACACCGTCGAGTTCCGGTGCAGTCGATGCGCCGGTCATGA
>NZ_MTHB01000022.1 GCF_002220365.1 Caballeronia sordidicola
CTTGATAAATCAGGCCAGCCTTCAGCCACTTCCGGAGGATTGCTGTGTCCATCGGGACATTGCACTCCAACCAGTCATGGTTGATATGGTCAAAGCATCCCTTGATATCCGCTTCCAGCACCCAAGGAGCCGAGCCCTTGTCATGCAAGGATTTGAATAACTGAGACTGGGCATCGGCTGTCGAGCGATGACTCCTAAACCCATATGAGTTCGGGTCGCTCGTTGACTCCGCCACTGGTTCCAAGGCCAGCAAATACAAAGCTTGCATCGCTCTGTCATGCATGGTCGGAATGCCTAAAGGGCGTTCCTTTCCATTGGCCTTGGGGATAAAGACCCTCCGTAGAGGCAGAGGTCTGTATCCGCGCCGCTTCAACCGATCGACAGCAAGCCGTCGACTTTCAGGCGAATCCCATAGTTCACGATCGACTCCAGCCGTTCGCGCACCCTGGTTTTGTGTAACACGTCGTACCGCATGCAACTTGGCGGACAACGTGCGGGTCAACATCCGTTGCAAGGCTTTCACCCTGCGCCATTTGCCTTCCCGCGTCGCCTTCGCAATTCGAATCTGCATCCCTCTCACGTTCCGTTCAACCCGACGCCAATCTACGGCGTACCAGTCATCCGGCGCGTGGGAAAGCGCAGATCCAGTCTTCCGACTAGATACTTTCATGCTGCTCTCCTACTTGGAAAAGTCCCCGAGCAGAAGGCGCATCTCCCCCAGCGGGGTAGATACACCCCGCTGGGGAACAACAAACACCTCAGTACGGGCGCATGCACCCGTACCTAACCAAGACACAGAGGGTAGTCAGCCGTCTTGCGACGGTAGACCAGACGGAAGTCTGCCCGCTTTCGCGTGGAGTAATGTCTCAACTCCTATCCGGACCATTACAGCCCGACGTTCGCTTTTTCCGTCCTCCCATACCCGCACAATCAACAGCGTTCCTTACGGTCCGCCTGCCAGTCAAACCGCACTGGCAACCATACGGGCTTACCACGTTCCCGGCATGTCACACGACTGGCTTAGGTTCTGCCTATTCCCCGGCGGTCTGATGACGACGCAATCCGACCTTTCAACGGATTGTCCGACCGCGCACCGTTTGGTAAATGCCACTCAGCAGCTTAGGCACCGCATTATTAACGAGGTTTATCAGCAGTTCACTTACATTAACCTTACCAATCAGCCTTGCTCCTCGACCCCCTCACTGCTAGGAGTCTCCGGCTGAGCACCTCGCGGCACCCATCCGCCCGAACGTCCGGGGGCTACGTTGTCAGAAGAGCTTCAAACCCCACCGTTACCAGTGACGCATGTCTTCCTAGGCTACTGCTAGTCGTATAGCAGGTTCACTACCCGTCCCCAACTTGCGGAACCGAGCCGAACCATGACACACCGAGCTTTCGCTCGTATCCCGTAGCGAATCCGTTGCTTGACGCGCGGGACTTGCAAACATCACTCCGCCTTGTCGGCGGAGGTGAAGCCGCTGACAGGGCGGTACCTGACGGTAGTCAGGCAATTACAATGCGATTCCCGGTACGGACGGCATACAGAGAATCGCCTGTGGCGAAACCCTAAAATGCCCTACTGGGTCTCGCTTCACTACAAAGTGTTGGCCTCAAGGTGCCAACAAATGGTCGGCAGGGCAGTCGGGAATGAACTCCCAACTGATACCGACAGGTCGATGCCCGTAACGTGGGCTAACGGACACGAGCATGCGTGTCGCACGAAAAGTTATAATTTAGCGGATTATCCGTGACTTTCGCAATGCGCCACCGGCAAAACGCGTGCACATTGGCTTCATTCAGGTGCCCGCCCGAGCCGATGAAAGCGGCATTGTGCGCCAGGCCATCCGGTTGTCGAAGGCCTCTCGCGCAGTCACCTCTCGCCATCAACTTGCCTGTCGGAATACCGATTTGAAATTACATCAGGAAGCCAGCGGCGCGCTCAATACCATCACGAGTTACGGCGCCGATTACGTCGCGATCAATCTGCAACGCCATGAAGGCAGCATCATCGTGATGCCGGAAACACCGGTGATCGAGTGGCCCGTGTCGTCGTTCGAGGCGCTGACGCCGGAAGATTTTGACGCACTCATCGCGATCGCACCTGAGGTCGTCGTCTTCGGCAGCGGCACGCGCCTGCGTTTTCCGCATCCGCGACTCATCGCCAAGCTCTCCCAGCAGCGCATTGGCGTGGAGACAATGGATTTTGGCGCCGCATGCCGCACTTACAACATACTCATGTCGGAAGGCCGCCGGGTCGCGGCTGCGCTGCTGATCGAAGCGTGATCCCGGCTTGCCGGTGGAAGCTTGCACGAGCGCCGCGGCAACGCTGCGGCGCGGTCTCGGCGCGCCAGTGCGATAAACTGCCGCCCGGCGCCGGTAACGGTACGGCTATCGGCATCGGTAACACCTGTTTTCTGCGCATCGCAGGATGACGCACCGGTTCGCGATCGCCCGCCGCGCGGCGAAACGCACAAGTACTGGCCGTTTGGCTGGCTTGTGCGCTTTGTTGAACCAGCGGAACCTGCATGGACTAGCCGCGGGCCGGATGCGTGGCAAATGCGAGGCAAATGCGAAGCGAATACGCGGCGCGGCTTGCCGCAAACGCGCCTGTTAAGCCGGCCTTAAGCGTCATTGCTCCAAACTCGAGCCCCCCATGGATTTTGCTAGCGCCGCGAAAGCGGCATCGGACAGGTCGACTCTCATGAACGATATGCCTTCCCGGCTACCGCTCACACGCCTTTCACTTCTGTTGCTGATCGCGGCACTCGCCGTGATCTGGTTCGCGCCGCTGGGCCTGCGCCATCTCGTTCCAAGCGACGAAGGCCGTTACGCCGAAATGGCGCGCGAAATGTTCGTGACCGGCGACTGGATCACGCCGCGTTACAACGGCTACAAGTATTTCGAAAAACCGCCGCTGCAAACCTGGGCGAACGCGCTGACGTTCGCGTGGTTTGGTATCGGCGAATGGCAGGCGCGGCTTTATACCGCGTTGACGGGCTTTGCCGGCGTGCTGCTGATCGGCTATACCGGCACGCGGGTCTTCAACGGTGTAACGGGGTTTTGCGCGGCCGTCGTGCTTGCGACTTCGCCGTACTGGAACCTGATGGGCCATTTCGATACGCTCGACATGGGCCTGTCGTTCTGGATGCAACTCACGCTCTGCAGTTTGCTGCTGGCGCAGCGTCCGAACCTGCCGGCGCCCCAGGTCCGCCTCTGGATGTGGCTTTGCTGGGCCGGCATGGCGCTCGCGCTGTTATCAAAGGGGCTCGTCGGCCTGATCCTTCCGGGCGCGGTGCTGGTGCTCTACACGCTGATCGCGCGTGACTGGGCGCTGTGGCGCCGCCTCTATATCGGCAGCGGGCTGATCCTGTTCCTGTTAATTGCCGCGCCGTGGTTCGTTCTGGTCCAGATCAAAAACCCTGAGTTCCTCAATTTCTTTTTCATCGTGCAGCAATTCGCGCGATACCTGACCCCTGAACAGAACCGCCCGGGTGCGTTTTATTACTTCGTGCCGGTGTTGATCGTCGGATTCCTGCCCTGGCTCTCGGTGGCGTTCCAGAGCGTCCGGCATGCGCTGAAGGTACCGCGCCAGCCGAACGGCTTCGCACCGGTCACGCTGCTCCTGATCTGGTCGGCGTTTATCTTCTTGTTCTTCAGCGCGTCGCATTCGAAACTGCTGTCGTACACGCTGCCGATCGCGCCTTCCATCGCGCTGCTGATCGCTATCTACCTGCCGCTCCTCACGCGCGCCCAATGGCACAAACACCTGACCGGATACGCGGTGTTTCTTGTCGTGGCGGCTTTTGGCGCAATCTTTTTGGGCCGGATGGGCGGTGGCCACACGCCCAACGCGCTGTACAAGGAATTTCAGGTCTGGGTGTACGCCGCGCTCGCCGTAGCCTTCGTGGTCACGCTGGCTGCCATCTGGCTGAACCGGCGCAGTTCGATGGGTGGCGTGATGCTGCTGGGAACTGCCTGGCTGCTAATGGGCACGATCGCCGGCACCGGCCACGATGTGTTCGGCCGCGAAAGCTCGGGTGTGCAGTTGGTGCCCGCAGTAAGAGCCGCCATGGCCCGATTGCCCGCCGACACGCCGTTCTACTCTGTCGCCAAGCTCGATCACACCATGCCGTTCTATCTCGGCCACACCATGATCATGGTCCAGGAACCCGACGAACTGAAGTTCGGAGTCACGACGGAACCCCAGAAGTGGGTGCCGACCATCGACGAGTGGATCCAGCGCTGGAACACACAGCCCTACGGTCTTGCGCTGATGCCGCCCGGCCGGTACGACGAGTTGCTGGCGAAGCACGTACCCATGCAGGTAATAGCGCGGGACGATCGAAGAGTGATTGTCGAAAAACCGCAGCCTTGAAACAATGGCGCCGCGTGTTGACCGGACCACCGGCCGCCAGCGAATACAAAAGCCGGAGACGCCACGAGACGCCACGAAGTCTTACCGCCTCGCCGCGCTCCGAAAAAAACCCTATTACGGCCAACGATGAACCCGATATCCTTCATTTGCATCATCACCGGCGTCATGCTGAACGCCGGCGCCCAGTTGCTGCTCAAAGCGGGCGTGAACGCAGTCGGTCATTTCGAGTTCACGCCGGCAAACATCGTGCCGATCGGTTTCAAGATCGCCACGCAGTGGCCGATCATCGGCGGATTGGCATGCTACGTGATCAGCGTCTTCGTGTGGATCGTGGGATTGTCGCGGGTCGACGTCTCCATCGCGTACCCCATGCTCTCGCTCGGCTACGTGGTGAACGCGTTCGCGGCGTGGTATCTATTTGGCGAAATCCTGTCATTGCAACGGCTGGTAGGCATCGGCATTATCCTCATCGGCGTTGTGGTACTGACGCGAGGTTGAGGGGCTCAGGCGGCCAAAAGCGCTTGAGCGAACCTGAACCCGGCTGACACCGTGTGTCAAAGACTGTGTATCAAAGATCTCACCGTTCCTTTCCTTCGCAGAGCTTCTATGACCCAGAACGTGCCTTCCACTACGCTTGCCTTTCTGCCTTTCGTACGCGCCGAGATCGACGAAGAGACGATTCAGGGCGTCGTCGACGTTCTGCGTTCAGGCTGGATCACGACCGGTCCGCAAAACCAGCAGTTCGAAGCCGAACTGTCAGCCTTTTGCGGCGGCCGCCCGGTACGCACGTTCAATTCCGGCACGGCGACCATGGAGATTGGCTTGCGGATCGCGGGCGTGGGCGAAGGCGACGAAGTCATCACCACACCCATGACCTGGGTCTCGACCAGTAATGTGATCATCGAAACAGGCGCTACGCCGGTTTTCGCGGATATTGACCCGGTCACGCGCAATATCGACCTGGACCTGCTCGAAAAAGCCATTACGCCGCGCACCAAGGCAATCCTGCCGGTCTATCTGT
The DNA here is from genome assembly GCF_002220365.1 of Caballeronia sordidicola. Classification (GTDB taxonomy): domain Bacteria; phylum Pseudomonadota; class Gammaproteobacteria; order Burkholderiales; family Burkholderiaceae; genus Caballeronia; species Caballeronia sordidicola_C. The sequence continues at coordinate 5,397 of NZ_MTHB01000022.1, forward strand.
CGGGCCTGCCCGTCGACATGGACCGGCTGTACGGTATTGCGCGCGAGCATGGCCTGCGCGTGATCGAAGACGCGGCCCAGGCGTTTGGATCGTCCTGGCGCGGCCAGAAGATCGGCTCATTCGGTGACATTATTTCGTTTAGCTTTCATGCGAACAAGAATGTCACGTCGATCGAAGGCGGCGCGCTCGTCCTGAATAACGAGGAAGAAGCCGTGCTCGCACAGAAGTACCGGCTGCAAGGCATCACGCGCACCGGCTTTGACGGCATGGATTGCGATCTCCTCGGCGGCAAATACAATCTCACCGATGTCGCTGCCCGCGTCGGCCTCGGCCAGCTCAAGCATGTGGAGCGTTTCACGGAACAACGCCGCGAGCTGGCACGCGCATACTTCGAGAGTTTCGCCAACGGCGCGGCCGTGCGAGTGGGCGTGCAATTGCCGGTGCCGAATTTCACCGACAGCAACTGGCACATGTTCCAGATCGCACTGCCGCTCGAGCGCCTGTCGCTTACGCGCTCGGCGTTCATGGGCCTGATGAAAGAACGCGGCATTGGCACGGGCATGCATTACCCGGCACTGCACCTGTTCACGTTGTATCGCGGACGCGGGTTTCACGAAGGCATGTTCCCGCACGCCGAAAAATATGGCGCATCTACGGTCACACTGCCGCTTTTCACGCAGATGACCCAGGACGACGTGACACGCGTCGTGCATGCAGTCAACGAAATCTGCGCGGCGCACACCATCTAAGCAGCGCAGGCAAGCACGTCACGCGGATGGCACAGCAAAACAAGAAGCACATTTTTCACCACGGACACCTAGCGGAACCATCGTCAACATGAGTCAAACGGATTTTCTGCCGACCGGCCCGGAATTAACGGTCGTGGTCCCGGTGTACAACGAAGAAGAAGGCCTCGACGCTCTCTTCTCCCGCCTGTTTCCCGCGCTTGACGCGCTCGGCGCGACGTATGAAGTGATCTTCATCGACGACGGCAGCCGCGACAAGTCGGCGAGGTTGCTCGCCCAGCAGTTTCGCGCGCGGCCGGACACAACGCGCGTGATCCTGCTGAACGGCAACTATGGCCAGCACATGGCCATTCTTGCCGGCTTCGAACAATCGCGCGGGGAACGCGTCATTACGCTCGACGCCGATTTGCAGAATCCGCCCGAGGAAATTGCCAAGCTGCTCGAGAAGATGCGGGAGGGTTACGACTACGTCGGCACGATTCGCCAGCAGCGCCAGGACAGCTTCTGGCGCAAGAAGGCGTCGCGCTTGATGAACCGGCTGCGCGAGCGCATCACCCGCATCAGGATGACCGACCAGGGTTGCATGTTGCGCGGTTACAGCCGGCACATCATTGACACCATCAACCGCTGCGGTGAAATCAATACCTTCATTCCGGCGCTGGCCTATACGTTCGCGCAGAACCCGATTGAAATCGATGTCGCGCATGAAGAGCGCTTCGCAGGTGAATCGAAGTACTCGCTGTACAGCCTGATCCGCCTCAATTTCGACCTGGTGACCGGATTCTCGGTCGTGCCGCTGCAGTGGTTGTCGTTCATCGGTGTGATCCTGTCGGTGGGGTCCGCGGGCCTGTTCCTGCTGCTGTTGGTTCGACGCTTCATGTTCGGCGCGGAAGTTGAAGGTGTGTTCACGCTGTTCGCCATCACCTTCTTCATGCTCGGCGTGATCATCTTCGCGCTTGGACTGCTCGGCGAATATATCGGCCGGATCTATCAGCAAGTGCGCGCGCGGCCGCGTTACCTGGTGCAGACCATCCTGGAAGAGCGCGACGGCAAGCTCGCGCGAACCATGCCACGCCAGGAAGCGGTAGCAGCAATCAGTCGCGAGGTCGATCCGCTATGAGGCCGCTATGAACCCGGCGGCTACCGCTGCCAGCGCTACAAGCGCCGCGCGGGCTCCACGCGCGAAGCCTCGCGCGGTCGTGTTCGCGTATCACAACGTCGGCGTGCGCTGCCTGCAGGTCCTGCTCGCACGCGGCGTGGAAGTCGCGCTCGTCGTCACGCACGAAGACAATCCGGACGAGAACATCTGGTTCGGCAGCGTGAAGACGGTCGCAGCGGATCATGGCATCACGGTCATCACGCCGGCCGATCCCAAGTCGCCCGAACTGCATGACGCAATCAGCGAACTCGCGCCGGACTTCATCTTCTCGTTCTATTACCGGCACATGCTGCCGGTCGGCCTGCTCGCGCTTGCCGCCCGCGGCGCGTACAACATGCACGGTTCGTTGTTACCGATGTATCGAGGACGCGTGCCCACCAATTGGGCCGTGCTGAACGGGGAAACAGAAACGGGTGCGACGCTGCACGAGATGGCCGCAAAACCCGACGCCGGAGCGATCCTCGCCCAGACGCCCGTGCCCATTCTCCCCGACGACACCGCCGCGCAAGTCTTCGACAAAACCACCGTCGCCGCAGAACAAACCTTGTGGCGTGTCTTGCCGGCTTTGATCGCGGGCGCAGCGCCGCATTTGCCAAACGACCTCACGAAAGGCAGCTACTTCGGCGGCCGGAAGCCGGAGGATGGCCGCATCGAGTGGTCGCAAACCGCGCAGCAGGTCTACAACCTGATTCGCGCCGTCGCGCCGCCCTATCCGGGGGCTTTTACGGACATCGGCCAGCAGCGGTTTATCATCGCGCGGGCTCGTCTCGTGCCCGAAAACGGCTTGCCGGGTATCGACGCCGAGACCCTGCGTGAGGTTTCGAATTTGCCCCCTGGCCTGCACGTGAAGGATAATGCGCTGTTTGGCGTATGCGGCGACAGCCGCATCGTCGCCATCCGTGAATTACGGCAACCATTCGTGGACGAAAGCCAGACTCCAGCCGGCGGCGAACGCGTCGTCAGTCCCGCCGAATTCGGCCGACTCACTCAATCCCTTCCTCATTCATGAAAAAAGTCCTGATCCTGGGTGTCAACGGCTTCATTGGCCACCACCTCTCCAAGCGCATTCTCGAGACGACCGACTGGGAAGTCTTCGGCATGGACATGCAACGCGACCGTCTCGGCGACCTCGCCAATCACGAGCGCATGCATTTCTTCGAAGGCGACATCACGATCAACAAGGAGTGGGTCGAGTATCACATCAAGAAGTGCGATGTGATCCTGCCGCTGGTTGCCATTGCCACGCCGGCCACCTACGTGAAGCAGCCGCTTCGCGTGTTCGAACTCGACTTCGAAGCGAACCTGCCTATCGTTCGTTCGGCTGTGAAATACGGCAAGCATCTGGTTTTTCCGTCGACGTCCGAGGTGTACGGCATGTGCACCGACGAGCAATTCGATCCGGAAGAATCGCAACTGAGCTATGGCCCGATCAACAAGCCGCGCTGGATCTACGCGTGTTCGAAGCAGTTGATGGACCGCGTGATCTGGGGTTACGGCATGGAAGGCCTGAACTTCACGCTGTTCCGCCCGTTCAACTGGATCGGCCCGGGCCTCGATTCGATCTACACGCCAAAGGAAGGCAGCTCGCGCGTGGTCACGCAATTCCTGGGTCACATCGTGCGCGGTGAAAACATCAGCCTCGTCGATGGCGGCGCGCAAAAGCGCGCGTTCACGGATATTGACGATGGCATCGGCGCGTTGATGAAGATCATCGAAAACAAGAACGGAGTGGCGACGGGCAAGATCTATAACATCGGCAATCCGAGCAACAACTTCTCGGTCCGTGAACTCGCGCACAAAATGCTGAAGCTCGCCAACGAGATCAGCGAGTACGCTGAGAGCGCGAAGACGGTTCAACTCGTGGAAACGTCGTCGGGCGATTATTACGGCGCGGGTTATCAGGACGTGCAAAACCGCGTGCCCAAGATCGACAACACCATCGAGGAACTCGACTGGAAACCGGTCGCGACCATGGACGACGCGTTGCGCAAGATCTTCGAAGCCTATCGCGGCGATGTGGGCACGGCGCGGCGCCTTGTCGAAGATCAGTCTTAAGGACGGCGCGTGGCTCGCATCGTTCTGAAAATCGACGTCGACACCTTGCGTGGCACGCGCGAAGGCGTGCCGAATCTCGCGCGCCTGCTCGACAAATACCACGCCCGCGCCACGTTCCTGTTCAGCCTAGGACCCGATCACACCGGCTGGGCATTGCGCCGCGTGTTTCGCCCTGGATTTCTCAAGAAGGTGTCACGGACGTCGGTGGTCGAGCATTACGGCATCAAGACGCTTATGTACGGCGTGCTTCTGCCGGGCCCGGACATTGGCCGCCGCGCGGTTGCCGAAATGCGCGCGATTCATGAAGCGGGTTTCGAGTGCGGCATCCACACGTGGGATCACGTGTACTGGCAGGACAATGTCCGTGCCGGCGATCGAGAGTGGACAGCCAGCCAGATGCAGCGCAGTCACGCACGTTTTGCCGAGATCTTCGGCACACCGCCCGTTACGCACGGCGCGGCGGGCTGGCAGATGAACGGCTATGCGTTCGAACAGATCGACGCCTGGGGCATGAAATACGCGTCCGATGGTCGTGGCCACACGCCCTACATTCCGGTGCTCGACGGCCGGACGCTGAATCACGTCCAGATGCCCACCACATTGCCTACGCTGGATGAAATCCTCGGTGTGGGTGGCGTGGACGTGGGCAACGTGGCCGCGCATTTGCTGGGTCTCACGTCGAAGCAGGCGCACGATCAGGTCTACACGCTGCACGCCGAGCTGGAAGGACAAAAGCTGGCCGCGGTATTCGAGCAATTGCTGGCCGGCTGGCGTGCGCAAGGTCACAGCTTCTGCACGATGGGCGACTATCATGCGGCGCTGGACCGCGCGACGCTGCCCACGTACCCTGTCGCGTGGGGCGAGATTCCTGGTCGCGCGGGCGAGCTGATACTCCAGCCGGACTAACGCTGGTTGTGTCTGTTTTCCCGGCCGTTTTCTCGCCTGTATCTGTCGCTGGCTCGGCTGGGCAGCTGCAGCCTTTCCCGGATCCGCACTACCGTTCCAACGTGCTCGCTCTCCAGAAACTGGCGCACGAGCCACGCGTCTACCGATAAAAAATGGAGAAACTTCGTGCCGATCGCAGTCGATCAACCCGTTCCCGATTTCACCGCGCCCGCAACCGGCGGCGAGTTTTCGCTGTCCAGTTTGCTAGGCAAGAAAGTCGTGCTGTTTTTTTATCCAAAAGACAACACGCCCGGCTGCACCACGGAAAGCCTGCAGTTCCGTGATCTTTATGCGCAATTCAAGAAAGCGGGCGCTGAAGTGATCGGCATCTCGCGTGACAGCGTGAAGTCGCACGACAACTTCAAGGCGAAGCTGGAACTGCCGTACACGCTGGTTTCCGATTCCGACGAGGCGATTTGCACGCTCTTTGGTGTCATCAAAATGAAGAAAATGTATGGCAAGGAAGTGCGCGGAATCGAGCGTTCGACCTTCCTGCTGGACGCGAAGGGCGTGCTTCGCCGGGAGTTCCGTGGCGTAAAGGTTCCAGGCCACGTCGAGCAGATTGTGGAAGCTGTACAAGCGCTTTGAGGCACGTTATATTGATTCGCAATGAGCGCTTGCCCTTCCCTCCATTTCTCTTTACGTAGCGTCCGGTGTTTCGCGGTTTTCCCCGCGACCGGCACGGGGTCCCGCTACACGCCACGCCGGCAATCCAGGGGCGTGGCGGAAGTTGAAAGGCGCTTTGAAGCAGGCGCTGTCGAGCCGCTGGTCCCATCGTCCGGGACGGCGGCTTTTTTGTTTGCGGACGCTCCCTTACCCGCAGCGTGTGCGCCCTGGGCGTCCCGCGCCGTCCGTGCGTTTCATCCCCGTTTTCTTCAGGACGCAACTTCCAAGGAGCCGATCGAAATCTAGGCGAACCGGCGTTTTCGAAACCGAAGCGCGTCTCCGGGCGCAAACTGCATAGACCAACGGCCTCCTGGCTAAAAGCCTGAAGGCCTGAAAGACTCACGCAGGATGCGACAGGCGACGCACGACATACGATCCGAATCCTATCGAGGAAAACCATGCCTTTGCCTACCGCACCCGTCAAGCTCGGCAACCTCCTGCCGTCTGAAGAATACAAAGCCAAAGCCCGGCCTGCCCGATCATCGAAAAAGCAGGCAAGCGACGGCGATCTAGTTGAAACCGAAACCGATTTTGGCGCGAGCGTCGGCGCTTCGCGGCCTGCTGCCGCGAACACCGCCAATACGTTGCGCGCAATAGCAAGCGAGACGCTTGCGAACGCGGCCAAAGGCTCAGCGGTAGAAGCCTCCGACGCAGCGCCCGCCGCGCGCACACGCCGTGCGAAACAAACCGCGGCGTTGCTGCAACCCGCTGCCGCACCGGCCGAACAGGTCGAAACCACACCGGCTGTCGCCCGCACGCCGGTCGAAGCACGCGCGCCGTCGCGCTCGGAAGCACCGGCCGCGCCCGTGGCCACAGCGGGTCAACCACGTGGTCAGCAAAAGCGCCGCCAGCGTGGCCAGCCGGAAAACGAGATCGGCAAGCTGTTCGTGCTCGACACGAACGTGCTGATGCACGATCCGTCATCGCTGTTCCGGTTCGAGGAGCACGACGTCTATCTGCCCATGATGACGCTCGAGGAACTCGATAACCACAAGAAGGGCATGTCGGAAGTGGCGCGCAATGCGCGTCAGGTGAGCCGTACGCTGGATGCATTGGTGGCGCACGTCGGCGAGATGTCCGCCGGGTTGCCGTTGTCCGCGCTGGGCAATCGCGATGCGACCGGCCGCCTGTACTTCCAGACCACGCTGACTGACATTGAGCCGGTTGAAGGGCTGCCGGTCGGCAAGGCCGACAACCAGATTCTCGGCGTGGTTCGCGCGCTGCAGAAGGAGCGCACGGATCGCCAGGTCGTGCTGGTGTCGAAAGACATCAACATGCGTATCAAGGCCCACGCGCTCGGCCTGCCCGCTGAAGATTATTTCAACGACCAGGTGCTGGAAGACAAGGACCTGCTCTATTCCGGCGTACGCGCGTTGCCTTCGGATTTCTGGACGAAGCACGCGAAGGGCATGGAAAGCTGGCAGGACACCAAGACGGGCACGACGTATTACCGTGTGACCGGTCCGCAATGCGCGTCCATGCTGGTGAATGAGTTCGTGTATTTCGAGCCGCAGAACGGCGAACCGTCGTTCTACGGCATCGTGCGCGAGTTGAATGGCAAGACAGCGCTGCTGCAAACGCTGCGTGACTACAGCCATCACAAGAACAACGTGTGGGGCATTACGTCGCGTAATCGCGAGCAGAATTTCGCGTTGAACCTGCTGATGAACCCCGACGTGGATTTCGTCACGCTGCTGGGTCAGGCCGGTACCGGCAAGACCCTGATGGCCTTGGCCGCCGGCCTCGCTCAAGTGCTCGACGACAAGCGCTATAACGAGATCATCGTGACACGTGCGACGGTTCCGGTTGGCGAAGACATCGGCTTCCTGCCGGGTACGGAAGAGGAGAAGATGCAGCCGTGGATGGGTGCATTCGATGACAACCTCGAAGTCCTGCAAAAGACCGACGACGCCGCCGGCGAATGGGGCCGCGCCGCCACGCAGGAACTGATCCGATCGCGCCTGAAGGTGAAGAGCATGAACTTCATGCGCGGCCGGACCTTCGTGGACAAATACGTGATCATCGACGAGGCGCAGAATTTAACGCCCAAGCAGATGAAGACGCTCGTCACGCGCGCCGGTCCGGGCACGAAGATCGTGTGTCTGGGCAATATCGCGCAGATCGATACGCCGTATTTGACCGAGGGCAGTTCGGGCCTGACTTACGTGGTTGACCGCTTCAAGGGCTGGACGCATAGCGGTCACGTCACGCTCGCGCGTGGCGAGCGCTCACGTCTGGCGGATTACGCGTCCGAGATTCTTTAAATTTTCGACACGCTTTGAAAGCCCGGCAAGCATCGCTTGCCGGGCTTTTTTGCGTCTTTTCATCGTTTTTGAGCTTGAAAACACGTTTCTCCGAAGCAACACTTACAGCGTAAACCTCAAGTGACTTATCAAGAAAACTTGCTCGTGCCCCGTCTGACGGGCTAGTATCGCGAGACCGCCATCATGGCGAGCGTTTTATGTTCACCCTCTGCTCGCCCTTGCCGAATGCGTCGACTCTGGTCACTGCTGCTGCTCACCCTCCTCGTTGCCGCGTGCTCCAGTGCGCCGACGCGGGTGTCGCGTGCACCGGCTGCATCGAACGCAACAGCCTCTAATCGAACCTTCGCCACCCCCTCCGGCTTCCCGAATTTCGTCGATCACAGCGTCGGACGCGAGGAAATCTCCATTCAGGCGATGTCGCTCGTGGGTGTGCCGTATCGCTGGGGAGGTAATACGCCGGAGGCAGGTTTCGATTGCAGCGGGCTTGTACGCTATGTGGTGGATCGGGCGGCATCGGTGAATCTGCCGCGTACGACCGCGGACATGAGCGTACGCGGCGAATCGATTGAACCCGACGAAGTTGCCCCTGGCGACCTGATTTTCTTCAACACCACAGGCCGGCCGCATTCGCACGTCGGCATCTACGTGGGTAAGCTGCGCTTCGTGAACGCGCCGTCGACTGGTGGCACCGTGCGGCTCGATTACCTCACCAATCCCTATTGGGCCAAGCGTTTCGATGGCATCCGACGCGTCGCGTCGCCGAAAGCCGCACCGGCTCCGTTCGATGCACCGACGTATCTGGCGTCTCCGGTTCCCGTTCCTGTCCCGGCGGATGGCGCGTCGGACCGCTCACCGACGCAAGTTGCAGCGACGGTCAACGGAGCGACCACCGCCGATCGCTATGAACCGCCGCGCGCTCCGCCAATGACGGCATCGCCCGCAGGTTCCTACCGCACCGCCGCAGCCGCAGCCGCAGCCGGAGCCGGAGCCGGAGCCGGAGCCGGAGCCGATCAGTTCGAACCACCGCCGCCCGCATTGTCCGCCGCACAACGGCAGGCGCAATCGGCGGGGGCTGTGTCGCCGGTCGTCGCAACTGCCCGCTCCGGCGCAGATCCGTTCGAACCACCACCGTCTTCGCTTTCCGCCGCACAACGTCAATCGCAAACAGCTAACGCGATCTCGCCGCCACGCGAATCTCGGGCTGAATCGCAGGCTAACTCGCAGGCTGAATCGAATGCGGTCGCGGCGGCATCGAATGCGCCCGACCCCATCGCGGCCGCTGCCGATGCCTTCGAACCACCGCCACCCACCGCCCGGCTGGCAGCACAGCAGGTACGCTCGATTCAAGAGCGACAACAAGCGCAGCAACCCTCGTCAGTCGGCCGCATCCCCGCCGCCGACCCCTCTGCCCACGTGATGCGCGCATCCACGAATTCGCTCACGCCCACGCGTCCCGCTACCGCCGACGACCCCATCGCGAAGTTCGCCACCGGCAGCTACTGAGCCATCACTCGGCGATCCGCGTTCAGCGCGTTTTTCTGAACCGCACACACTTCCCAGCGTCTGCTATCGTGTCTCGATAACGACTCCACGCGTCATCGAATTGACCGTCGAATCGACCATCGGCCTCAAAAGGAGTGAACCTCATGGACTTGGGACTCGCCGGCAAGATCGTGCTCATCACGGGCGGCAGCAAGGGTATTGGCTTCGCGTGCGCGCGGGCATTTGCAGCGGAAGGTGCGCGCGTCGCGATTGTTTCACGCGATCCGGCAAACCTCGCCCGCGCACGCGAAGAACTCGCGAAAGATGGGTTTCACGTGCATCTCGCGCGTGCCGACCTTCACGAAGCGCACAGCGCGCAAGACGTAGTGGAAGAAGCGACGGGTGCGCTTGGTCCGATCGATATTCTCGTGAATTGCGCGGGGGCCGCCAAACGCTACGATCCCGATCTCCTCGATGCCGCGGGCTACAAGGCCGCGATGGAAGCGAAATATTTTCCCTGCATCTACCCCCAGCAAGCCGTGCTGAAGCAAATGGCCGAACGGCTGAAAGCGAACCCCAAGGCCGAGCCGGGCGCGGTGGTGAACATCATCGGGATGGGTGGGAAGTTCGCGAGCGATATTCATATCGCGGGCGGCGCGGCGAATGCCGCGCTGATGCTGGCAACCGTCGGTCTCGCGCATCACTACGCAAAGCTGGGCATTCGCATCAACGCGATCAATCCGGGCGCGACGTTGACGGAACGCGTGGAGGAATCGTTAGCGCTCGAGGCACAGAGACTGGGTGTCACGCGAGATGAAGCGCTGGCGCAAAGCCAGGCAAAGGTGCCGCTTGGACGATACGCGAAACCCGAGGAGATCGCAGACGTCGCACTGTTCCTGGCGAGCCGTCGGGCGAGTTACGTATCGGGCGCGATCATACCTATGGACGGTGTCAGCGCGCCATTGATTTGACGCACGAAGCGCGGGTGACTTAAAAGTAAGTCACCCGGGAACGGCTCGTTGCGTTCAAGGAAGAAAGCGATGTCCGAGCCACCAAGCGGCGGCGGCCATCACGGCAGACGCCGGAATGGTCAGGATCCAGGCCCAGACAATGTTGCCCGCCACGCCCCAACGCACTGCGCTGAACTTCTGCGTAGCGCCTACACCTACAATCGCGCCGGTGATCGTGTGCGTGGTCGACACGGGAATACCGAGAAACGACGCGACGAACAGCGTAATCGCCCCGCCCGACTCCGCACAAAATCCTCCGACCGGCTTGAGCTTCGTGATCTTCTGACCCATCGTGCGCACGATGCGCCAGCCGCCGAACAACGTGCCGAGCCCCATCGACAGATAGCAGCCGCCGATCACCCAGATCGGCGGCGCGTCGGCCGTTGCTGACGCATACCCCGCCGCAATCAGCAGCATCCAGATAACGCCGATGGTCTTCTGCGCGTCGTTGCCGCCGTGCCCAAGGCTATACACCCCAGCCGATATAAGCTGCCAGCGTCTGAATCGCCGGTCCACCTTGGAGGGTGGCGTGCGGAAATACATCCACGACACGATCAGCATGAACAGCGACCCCAGCACGAAGCCCAGCACCGGCGAGATGAAGATAAACGAGACGGTCTTGAGCAAGCCTTCCATATTCAACGAGCCCCACCCTGACTTCGCCCACGCCGAGCCGACCAGGCCGCCGATCAGCGCGTGCGACGAACTCGATGGAATTCCGTAGTGCCACGTGATGATGTTCCAGCCGATCGCCCCGACAAGCGCACCGAAGATCACATATTGATCGACGATAGCCGGGTCGATCGTCCCTTTGCCGACAGTGGCGGCGACCTTTAAATGGAAGATGAAATACGCGATGACGTTGAACGCGGCGGCGAATGCCACGGCTTGCTGAGGTTTCAGCACGCCCGTGGACACAACGGTTGCGATGGAGTTGGCGGCGTCGTGGAAGCCGTTCATGAAGTCGAACACGAGTGCGACCACGACAAGCGTAATGACAGCCCAGAGGGCGAGTTGAATCGAATGCATCGTTTATCGAGTGAGTGGCGCGGCTGAATTAAACGTTCAGGCGTTCAGGCGTTTTCCAGCACGATGCCTTCGATGATGTTCGCGACATCCTCGCATTTGTCTGTGATCGTCTCGAGCAACTCGTAGATTGCCTTGAGCTTGATCAGCGTCTTGACGTTGTCCTCTTCGCGGAAGAGTTTCGACATGGCCGAGCGCAGCACGCGGTCGGCGTCCGATTCCAGACGGTCGATTTCTTCGCAGATCTTGAGGATTTCGCTGGCGCGTTTCATGTCGGCGAGCAGCTTGACGGCTTGCTGCACACGCTCGGAGGTGGCCGTGCAGATATGCGCGAGCTGGCTCATTTCCGCGGTCGATTCGCGCACGTCGTAAAGCGAAATGGCGGTGGCGACGTCTTCCATCAGGTCGAGGATGTCGTCCATCGTCGTGATGAGCTTGTGGATTTCGTCCCGGTCCAGCGGCGTGATGAAGGTCTTGTGCAGTAGATCGATGGTTTCGTGCGTGAGCTTGTCCGCACGTTTTTCGTTTGTCTGGACGTTCTGCTTATGGACCTCCATCTGGTCCATGTTGTCGATCAGCAGTTCGAGCTCGTGACTCGCGTCAACGATGCACTTTGCGTGCGCATTAAAGATTTCGAAAAATTTGCCCTCAGTGGGCATGAATCGACCGAACATGAAAATCCCGGAAAGTGGCTCAAAATGGCGCTGACATAAAACCGCCACATTGTACCTTCGCGGAACCACCGCCGCACCCTGACGGACGTCAAATCGAGTGCGGACGGCCAATAAGTTCGCGGGTAAGTTCCCTAGTCGCCGTAGAAATTCTGCGCGCCGGCAAAATTCTCGAACTTCGTGTATTGACCTTGGAACGTGAGTCGAATGGGACCGATTGGTCCGTTACGCTGCTTACCGATGATGATCTCGGCCGTGCCTTTGTCCGGGCTGTCCGGGTTGTAGACCTCGTCGCGGTAAATGAACAGAATCACGTCCGCGTCCTGTTCAATAGCGCCGGATTCACGCAAGTCCGACATGATCGGGCGTTTGTTCGGACGCTGCTCCAACCCGCGATTCAACTGCGAAAGCGCCATCACGGGAACATCCAGTTCTTTGGCGAGACTTTTGAGTGACCTCGAGATTTCCGAAATTTCGGTCGCGCGGTTTTCACCGGCCGAACCCGAACCGGACATGAGCTGCAAATAATCCACGATGATCAAACCCAGCTTGCCGCATTGCCGCGCCAGACGGCGCGAGCGCGAGCGCAGTTCCATTGGGTTCAAACCACCTGTTTCATCGATAAAGATTTGCGCCTCGCTCATTTTCTGCACTGCGTGCGTGAGCTTCGGCCAGTCTTCGTCGGTGAGACGGCCGGTTCGCATTCTGTGCTGATCCAAACGGCCCACCGAGCCCAACATACGCATGGTGAGCTGCGTGCCCGGCATTTCCATGGAAAACACCGCTACCGGCAAACCATATTCAACGGCCACATATTCACCGATATTCATCGAGAACGCGGTTTTACCCATCGACGGCCGGCCCGCCACAATGATCAGTTCGCCACCGTGCATACCCGAGGTCATGCGGTCCAGATCGACGAAACCCGTCGGCGTACCGGTCACATCGCTCGGGTTCGCGGTGTGATACAGCGTGTCGATACGCTCAACCACTTGCGTCAGCAACGGCCCGATCTCGAGAAAGCCCTGCGTGCCACGCGCGCCGCTTTCCGCGATCGAGAACACCTTCGCCTCGGCCTCATCCAGCAACTGGCGCACTTCCTTGCCTTGCGGATTAAAGGCATCGGCGGAAATTTCATCGGCGACTGAAACCAGGCGGCGCAACACCGCTCGATCCCGCACGATTTCCGCATAACGGCGAATGTTCGCGGCGCTCGGCGTGTTCTGCGCGAGCGCGTTCAGGTACGCCAGGCCGCCCACTTCCTCGGCCTTCCCGGTATTCGTCAGCGCCTCGTAGACGGTGATCACGTCGGCCGGGCGCGTGGTCGCGATCAGCTTGCCGATCGCCTCATAAATGATCCGATGGTCGTAGCGGTAGAAATCGCCGTGCGACATCACGTCCGCAATACGGTCCCATGCGGCGTTATCCAGCAGCAAGCCGCCAATGACGGACTGCTCGGCTTCGATGGAATGCGGCGGGACCTTCAGCGCATCCAATTGGGGATCTTTCGACGGTGCGTTCATGGGGAGGAATTATCGGCGAAATGACGGGCGGCGGCGAGGCCGGAAAAACAAAAAGGCGGGAACCGCTCGCGGTTCCCGCCTTTCTTTTACTGCGGCACTACTTTGCACCGGCGCCCAGGCTAAGCCCGGCGGCCGAGGCGGACGAAAACCACTTAAGCGTGTTCGCCCAGCACCGACACCGTCACGTCGACAACCACGTCGGTGTGCAGTGCAACCTGGATGGCGTGATCGCCAACCAGCTTCAGCGGGCCGTCGGCCAGACGCACTTGCGACTTTTCGACTTCAGCCAGGCCTTGCTTCTTCAGCGCTTCGGCGATGTCCGCGTTCGTCACCGAACCGAACAAACGACCGTCGACGCCAGCCTTTTGCGAGATCTGAACGGTCGCGCCGCTCAGCTTTTCGCCCAGGGCCGTAGCGGCTGCCAGCTTTTCAGCGGCAACTTTTTCCAGGTCAGCACGGCGCACTTCGAATTCCGCGATCGCGTCCTTCGTTGCACGGCGGGCCTTCTTGCCCGGGATCAGGAAGTTACGTGCATAACCGTCCTTGACACGAACGATGTCGCCCAGGTTGCCCAGGTTGACGACTTTTTCCAAAAGAATGATTTGCATTTGGCTTTTTCCTTATTGCGTCGTCTGATTAGGCCTTGTGCAGGTCGGTGTACGGCAGCAGCGCGAGAAAACGAGCGCGCTTGATAGCCGTATCGAGCTGACGTTGGTAGTGAGCCTTCGTTCCTGTCAGACGAGCCGGCGTGATCTTGCCGTTCTCACCAACGAAGTCCTTCAGCGTTTCCGTGTCCTTGTAGTCGATGTACTCGACATTGGCCGCGGTGAAACGGCAGAACTTCTTGCGCTTGAAGAGCGGGTTTTGTTGCTGACGACGTTTGTCGAATTTCTTACCAGTCGGGCGGGGCATGTTCAGTCCTTTCCAATATCCTGCAATTCTGTGATGTGAAACACCAGGGTTCGCGCGTTGCGGCTTTTCTTGGCCATAAAACCCGTGAAGAGCGTTTCCACGCCCATTGTCAGGCCTTCCAGCTTGCCGCTCGCAGCACCGGCCGCGACCGCCGGGAGAGTCAGTTCGATTTGCCGGGCAATGCCCGCTTCGACGACTTCCGTACGGTGATGCAACGTGCAACTCGCTATGGGGACGCCGGCGGGGGTGTACCGCACCGGTTCTCGCTCCACAACGCTTGCTGTCAGTTGCAGCCGGTTCACTTGATTCCTGGTGACGCGACGACCTTAAAAGTCGCCTTCTTGATTAGTTTGCCTGCGAGCTTGCGGCCGGAGCTGCATGCGCTTCAGTCGACGGCTGGCTGGCCGCCTTCTTGGCTTCTTCGCGGTGAACTTCCTTCATCATCGGCGACGGGCCGGTTTCGGCCTTCTTCAGCTTGACGATGAGGTGACGCAGCACAGCGTCGTTGAACTTGAACGCGTGTTCCAGTTCTTCGAGCGTTTCCTGGCTGCATTCAATGTTCATGCACACGTAGTGAGCCTTCGCAAGCTTCTCGATCATGTAAGCCAGCTGACGGCGGCCCCAGTCTTCGATGCGATGGATCGAACCACCGTGTGTGGTGATCGTGGTCTTGTACCGTTCGATCATGGCGGGCACTTGCTCGCTTTGATCCGGATGCACGATAAATACGATTTCGTAATGACGCATTGTTACTCCTTGAGGATATAAAGCCACCCGGGCGTCGGACCGGTGCGGCAAGAGAGAAGCCAGCGATTATAGCGAGATACGGCCGGCCACACAACTGATTTACGCGTTTCGCGCATTACTTCCGCTGTGTTTTCAATGGCTTAGCATCTGCATGTCGCGCACGGGCCGGACAGGCTGGGAAAGTCACCTTTCGCGGCTCCAATAGTCCGGCTGTGCGTATATTTTCTTCAAATAATCAATGAAGTAGCGCACTTTCGCCGGCACGTAGCGCTGCTGTGGATAGACCGCGAGGATGTCGTAATCGGGGAGCGCGAACTCGTCCAGAACGGTTTCCAGCTCGCCATTCGCCAGTTGACGCTGGATTTCCCAGGTCGAGCGCCAGCCAAGCCCATACCCTTCTGACACCCAGCGGTGCAGCAATTCGCCGTCGTTGCAATCCAGGTTGCCCGCGACACGCACCGTCGCGAGTTTGCCGTTGCGACGGAAATACCAGCCGCGATTCTGGCCACCCTGCAAATTGAACGCGAGACAGTTGTGGCGCGGCAGGTCATCGAGCGATTTCGGCTTGCCGTGCTTCTTGAAATACGCCGGCGTGCCGCAGACCACCCGGCGGTTATCGGCGAGTTTCACGGCAACGAAGTTCTGATCGACCGCCCCGCCTATGCGGATCGACAGGTCGTAACCCTCGCGGATCAGGTCGGCCACGCGGTCGTTCAGGTTGAACGACATCTGTAACGCGGGTTTATCGACGAGAAAACCCGGCGCATGGGGCGCCACATGCATTCGTCCGAAAGCTGCCGGTGCCGAGACGATCAGGTGGCCGTCGACTGTGCGCTGGCCGTCGGCGAGTTCGTCTTCCGCCTGGTTCCAGTCCGCCAGCAAGCCCCGGCAGCGCTCCAGGAACGCCGCGCCCTCCTCGCTTACCACTAGACGGCGCGTGGACCGGTACATCAGCTTGACGCCCAGACGCTTCTCCAACGCATCAATACGCCGCCCCAGAATCACCGGCGACACGCCCTCCTCCAACGCCGCCGCGGCCAGACTGCCGGCCTCGGCGACCTTTACGAACGTCTCAATCTGCCTGAAGCGGTCCATTCTTACGTCTCCATTCCGTACTTTTTGTATCGGATCAAACGACTCTGGCTGATCTTATCAACACTCCGGCATACGCATAAAGTCCCCTTAACGACATTGCGCAACGGCGCAATGCAGCAGAACACAATGGAAGGAGACACTCATGACAAAAATGCGAGCAGTCGACGCAGCCGTTCTCGTGCTGGAAAAAGAAGGGATCGAAATGGCGTTCGGCGTTCCGGGCGCGGCGATCAACCCGTTCTACTCCGCCCTGCAACGGGCTGGCAGCATCGGCCACGTGCTGGCGCGCCACGTGGAAGGCGCGTCGCATATGGCCGAAGGTTATACGCGGGCGGCGCCGGGCAATATCGGCGTGTGTATTGGCACGTCGGGACCGGCGGGAACGGACATGATCACGGGGTTGTACTCCGCCCAGGCTGACTCCATTCCTATTCTGGCAATTACGGGCCAGGCGCCGCGTGCGCGTCTTTATAAAGAAGACTTCCAGGCCGTCGATATTGAATCGATCGCCAAGCCGGTGACCAAGTGGGCGGTGACCGTGCGTGAACCGGCACTCGTGCCGCGCGTGTTCCAGCAAGCATTCCACTTGATGCGCTCAGGCCGTCCGGGTCCGGTGCTGGTCGACCTGCCGATCGACGTGCAGCTTGCGGAAATCGAGTTCGATATCGACACGTACGAACCCCTGCCCGTCTACAAGCCCAAAGCGTCGCGTGGACAGGTTGAAAAAGCCCTGTCGATGTTGAACGAATCAGAGCGGCCGCTGATCGTTTCCGGCGGCGGTGTGTTGAACGCTGCGGCCGAAGATCTGCTGGTCGAGTTCGCGGAAATCATGAACGTCCCGGTCATCCCCACGCTGATGAGCTGGGGCGCAATCCCCGACGACCATCCGCTGATGGCCGGCATGTGCGGCTTGCAAACCGCGCACCGGTACGGCAACGCCAGCATGCTCGCATCCGACTTCGTGCTCGGTATCGGCAATCGCTGGGCCAACCGTCACACGGGCAGCGTCGAGGTTTATACGAAGGGCCGTACGTTTGTGCACGTGGACATTGAGCCAACGCAGATCGGCCGCGTGTTCGGCCCGGATCTCGGCATTGTCTCCGACGCCAAATTCGCGCTCGAATTGTTCGTCGAAGTGGCACGTGAATGGAAAGCCGCGGGCAAGCTGAAGGATCGGGGGACGTGGGTCGGCGAGTGCCAGGAACGCAAGCGCACGCTGCATCGCAAGACGCACTTCGACAACGTGCCGATGAAACCGCAACGCGTCTACGAAGAGATGAACAAGGTCTTCGGCCGCGATACCTGCTACGTCTCGACGATTGGTCTGTCGCAAATCGCCGGCGCGCAGTTCCTGCATGTGTACAAAGCGCGCAACTGGATCAATTGCGGTCAGGCCGGACCGCTCGGCTGGACCATTCCGGCGGCACTCGGTGTCCGTGCAGCGGACCCGCAACGGCCGATCGTCGCGCTCTCGGGCGATTACGACTTCCAGTTCATGATCGAAGAGCTCGCCGTTGGCGCGCAATTCCGGCTGCCGTACATCCACGTGGTCGTGAATAACTCGTACCTCGGCCTGATCCGTCAGGCGCAACGCGGCTTCGATATGGACTACTGCGTCCAGCTCGCCTTCGAGAACATCAACGCGCCCGATCTGAACGGCTATGGCGTCGATCACGTCGCAGTGGCTGAAGGACTCGGCTGCAAGGCAGTGCGCGTCTTCAATCCGGAAGACCTGGCTCCCGCCCTTCGCAAGGCCCAGGGAATGCTTGCGGAATTCGGCGTGCCGATCATCGTTGAAGTGATCCTCGAGCGTGTGACGAACATCGCGATGGGCACGGAGATCGATGCGATCAACGAATTCGAACCGCTCGCAGAAAGCGAGCAGGACGCACCGACGGCCATTGCGCATACCGCCTGAGAGAGAATAAAAATCATGCCGAAATTTGCCGCAAACCTGACCATGCTGTTCAACGAAGTGCCGTTCCTCGACCGCTTTGCGGCGGCAGCGGAGGCGGGCTTTGAAGCGGTCGAGTTCCTGTTCCCGTATCCGTACCCGGCGGCAGAACTGCGTCAACGTCTGGACGCCAACAATCTCCAGCTCGTGCTGCATAACTTGCCGGCCGGGAATTGGGAAGCAGGCGAGCGTGGCATCGCTTGCCTGCCCGATCGCCAGGAAGAATTCCGTGAGGGCATAACACGGGCGATCGAGTACGCGAAGGCGCTGAACGTGCCGCAACTGAACTGTCTTGTCGGCATTCCGCCGGCTTCGGTGAGCCGTGAAGAAGCGCGGGCGACCATCGTCGAAAACTTGAAGTTCGCAGCCGCCGCGCTTAAGAAGGAAGGCATCAGGCTGCTGGTCGAGCCGTGCAATCACTTCGATATCCCCGGCTTCGCGCTGAACCGGTCACAGGAAGGACTGGACGTGATTCGCGACGTAGGGTCGGACAACCTGTTCCTGCAATACGACATCTATCACATGCAGCGCATGGAAGGCGAACTGGCTGCCACGATCAAGCGCAACCTGCCGTCAATTGCGCATATTCAACTGGCCGATAACCCGGGCCGCAACGAACCGGGCACGGGAGAGATCAACTATCCGTTCCTGTTCTCGCTGCTGGATTCAATCGGCTACGACGGCTGGATCGGTTGCGAGTACAAACCGCGCGGCACGACTGTAGCCGGCCTTGGCTGGCTGCAGGAAATCGCTGACTGGAAGACTGCGCGCGCAGTCGCGTAAAGCAGTGGCCTGAACAACTGGAGGAGACACACACAATGGCAACAATCGGATTTATCGGCCTTGGCATCATGGGCGCGCACATGGCGCGCAATTTGAAGAAAGCAGGCCATTCGCTGGTGCTGAACGGCGCGTACCCCGTGCCGGACGACCTGCGCCCCCTGGGCAAAGTAGTCGACAGCTCGACCGACGTCGCTCGAGCAAGCGAAATCGTCATCATCATGGTGCCCGACACGCCCGATGTCGCTAACGTCCTCTTTGCCGATGACGGCGTGGCGAAGGGACTCGAGAAAGGCCAGCTCGTGATCGACATGAGCTCCATCTCGCCGCTCGAAACGCAAGCGTTCGCGAAGAAAATCAACGCGCTAGGCTGCGATTATCTCGATGCACCGGTGTCAGGCGGCGAAGTCGGCGCGCGTGAAGCATCGTTGACAATTATGGTCGGAGGACCGGAAGCGGCGTTCGAACGCGCAAAGCCGCTCTTCGATGTCATGGGCAAGAACGTGACACTCATCGGCGATAACGGCGCGGGACAAACGTGCAAGGTCGCGAACCAGATCATCGTGGCGTTGAACATTGAAGCGGTGGCCGAAGCGTTGCTGTTCGCTTCGAAGTCCGGTGCGGATCCCGAGCGCGTGCGGCGTGCGTTGATGGGTGGTTTCGCGGCATCGCGGATCTTGGAAGTTCACGGCGAGCGCATGACCAAGCGTACGTTCAACCCGGGCTTTCGGATCGAATTGCATCAGAAGGATTTGAACCTCGCGCTGGAAAGCGCGAAGAAACTGGGTCTTGCTTTGCCGCACACGGCGAGCGCGCAGCAGTTGTTCAGCGTGTGCGTGGCGAACGGCGGACGTGAGTGGGATCACTCTGGAATGGTTCGGGCGCTGGAACTGATGTCGAATCATCAGGTTACCGAATGAACTGCTTGAAAACCGGCTGACGCGTACGTGTACCCACAGTGCACCTCTACGCATAGCCGGTTGCAGAAAGTGCAATAAAGCGGGGTCCGTCAAGCGGCGCCCGGTGATGACGTGGAAGCCTTGGTCGGTCAGACGTCATTGCCGGGTGTCCGCCTTGCCGGATCTTTTATTGCTTTGTTTCCTTATGCGCTCAAAAATGCCCATCCACACAGTTTGACAATTCCATCGGTGAAATCCGAGAACTATCGCTTAGTTCTGGAGACTAAATGGCTCGGCTCTATCAAGCCGATCTACCCGGTTATTACAGGAGTTGCAACATGGGCATTCTCAGTTTCATGAAGGACGCTGGCGAGAAGTTATTCGGCGCTGTATCGACTACCGCTAAAGCAGCGCCCGCCGGTGCCGCCCCACCCGTTGATGTCGCCGCGCTCAACAAGACGGCCGGCGACGCCATTGCGGCGTATATCCGCACGCAAGGCTTGAACGCCGACAACCTGCAAGTCAGCTTCGATGGCGCGTCGCATACGGTCACGGTGAGCGGCCAGGCCGCCGATCAGGCGACGAAGGAAAAGATCCTCGTGGCAGCGGGTAACGTGCAGCATGTGGACAAGGTCGACGACCAACTGACCGTACCAACCCCCACGCCCGTTTCGCAATTTCATACGGTGGCTTCCGGCGACAACCTCTGGAAGATCGCCGACAAGTACTACGGCAACGGCGCGAAGAACGACGTGATCTTCGAAGCCAACAAGCCGATGCTCAAGAGCCCGGACAAGATCTACCCGGGACAGGTTCTGCGGATTCCCGCGCTGGCTTGATCAAGACTGGTTGGATGCTTGAATGAGAACGCGACCCTCGGGTCGCGTTTTTTGTTGGAACGACGAGTCCGGGCGTGGCTCCCTCCAAACGACCTGCGCTGGCTCTTTTGGGTTGCGGGCAGGCGCTCTATGATCTCCCTCGCTATTTCGCCCAATCCCAAATGCCAGGAAACCACGCCCATGACATCGACAACTCCTATCGAGATCAAATCGGTGGCGGCTTCCGACTTCGATGCGTGGTTGGCCCTATGGCGCGGGTATCAAGCGTTCTACAAGACCGATATCCCCATGGACACGACCCGGCGCACGTGGGCCCGCATGCTCGATCCGGCGGAGCCGGTATTCGCGGCGGTGGCGGTCATGGACGGCCGTATAGTCGCAATAGTGCATTGGATCATGCATCGGTCGTGCTGGACTGAAGGCGACTACTGTTATCTGCAGGATTTATACGTGGAACCGGTTATTCGCGGAGCCGGAATTGGACGCAAGCTCATTGAGCATGTCTATGCAAAGGCCGCGCAAGCGCAGTGCTCGCGCGTCTGGTGGCTGACTCACGAAACCAATACCGATGCGATGCAGTTGTATGACCGTATCGCGGACCGGTCCGGCTTTGTGCAGTATCGAAAGATGCTGGGGTGAGCTTTTGCAACGCTCATGCGGAAGGTTCTGCTTCAGTACGTATCGAAGACGCGTTGCAGGTCTGCCGGTGCGGTGCCCGCCGCCAACGCCAGCATCAGCAGCACGCGCGCCTTGTACGGGTTCAAAGCGCCCGCTGTGATCGAGCCGAGCGCATCGTCGGGCGCCGCGCCATTGCGCATCACATGCCCGGCGCCAACCCGCGACGACCGGACCACCGCCACGCCTTGTTTGACCGCATCGGCGACAGCCTGTTGCAGCGTCGAATGAATCGAGCCGTTGCCCGTGCCTGCAATCACGAGCCCTTTGACGCCGGCGGCAACGAATGCATCGATAGCCGCTCGCGACGCCCCCGCGTAACTCGTCACGATCTCGACCGCGGGCAGTTCAGCGGGCATCTGGAACGGGCTATGCAGCGTATGCGCCCTGACCACTGAACGCTGGAATTCCACCTGCCCGTCCTGCACCCAGCCGAGCGCACCGCCTTCGGGCGAACGGAAGGCATCGACGGCATAGGTGCTTGTCTTGGTCACGTCGCGGGCGCAGTGGATCTGGTTGTTGAACGCGACCAGCACGCCCTGCTTCCACGACGCCCGGCTCGCCGCTACCGTTACCGCGTTGAGGAGGTTCAGCGGGCCATCGGCGGATAAAGCGGTGGCTGGCCGCATGGCTGCCGTGAGCACGACCGGTTTGTCGCTTTTAACGGTCAGATGCAGCAGGTAGGCGGTTTCCTCGAGCGTATCGGTGCCGTGCGTAATGACGATGCCTTCGATATCGTCCTGCGCCAGCAACGCATTCACCCGCGTGCAGAGCGTAGCCCACAGCGCGGGTGTCATGTCCTTGCTGTCGATGCTCGCTACCTGCTCGGCCTGGATCTGCGCGACTTGCGAGAGCGAAGGCACGGCGCCGAGCAGTTTATCGACACCGACCACGCCGGCCTTGTAACCCGAGGTTTTCGAGGCATCGCCGGCCTCGCCCGCGATGGTTCCGCCGGTGGCCAGCACCGCAATCCGCGGCAAAGAAGTGTGTGAGGAGTTCATGGCCACAATTGTAGCGGAGCGGCGGCTGGCTGCTCCTTACACGCTTTAAGCTTTTTTAAAGGCTACGCAGCTTCCCGCAATTGCGCCGCGATCTGCGCTTCATCGAGTTGCGGCGCGAACATCTCGATCAGCCTGTACGCATACGCGCGCAGGAAAGCACCCTTCCGCAAGCCCACGCGCGTGGTGCTGGCTTCGAACAGATGCTGCGTGTCGAGCGCGACGAGTTCGGTATCGCGTTTTTCGTCGAAGGCCATCGCCGCCACAATGCCAATGCCCATACCCAGTTCCACGTACGTCTTGATGACGTCGGCATCAATAGCGGTCAACACCACGTCCGGCAGCGCGCCCGCTTTCGCAAACGCCTGATCGATGTGCGAGCGACCGGTGAAGTCGTGGTCATAGGTGATGATCGGATATTCGGCGATCTCGTCCAGCGTGATATTTTCACGGCCGACCAGCGGATGTCCCTTTGGCACGACCACCGTGTGATGCCACGTATAGCACGGGAACGTGACGATATCCTGGTACCGGTCAAGCGCTTCCGTCGAAATGCCGATGTCCGCTTCGCCGTTGATGATCATCTGCGCGATCTGTTGCGGACTGCCCTGACGCAGCGCGAGATGGACCTTCGGGAAGACCTCGGTGAACTGGCGGATCACCTTGGGCAGCGCGTAACGCGCCTGCGTATGGGTGGTCGCCACGACCAGATGACCGTTGTCCTGATCGGCGAACTGGCGGGCGACGCGGCGCAGGTTCTCGGCATCGAGCAGCATGCGCTCGATCACCTGATGCACCTCTTTGCCCGGCTCGGTCAGGCCCGTGAGACGCTTGCCGCGTCGGATGAAGATATCGACACCGAGTTCGTCCTCAAGATCCTTGATCTGCTTCGATACACCCGATTGGGACGTATAAAGCACGTTCGCGACCTCGGTCAGATTCATGTTCTGCCGGACGGCTTCACGTACGAATCGCAATTGCTGGAAGTTCATGTCAGCCTCTCTTTTTCAGTATTCTTGATTCAATAGGCTCAATGCGCCGGGAACACGCGCAGAACACGCGGCACGGCGGTCACGCCGTCACCAATATTCAGATTTAATCCACGCCAGGTTTCGCGATCCAGTTCCGCTTCCAGCACGTTTCCTTCAGCGCCTTCCAGATCCACACGCACCGAACCGCCCAGCGTCACGACGCGGCGCACATCGACTACGATGCCATCGCGATGACCGGAAGCAGTCGGGAACAGCGTCAGGTCGTGCGGCCGTACATACGCGAACGCCGGACCCGTGAAATTTGCAACGGTTGCGATCGGCTGCGCGGCGCCTTGCGCCACAAAACCGTTCGCATCCACGCTGCCCTTGAGCCGGTTCGCCGCGCCCAGAAACTCGTATACAAACGATGTCTGCGGATGATCATAGACGTCTTGCGGACTGCCGACCTGCTCCACATGCCCACGATTGAGCACCACGATCCAATCCGCGACTTCAAGCGCCTCTTCCTGGTCGTGCGTGACGAAAATAGTCGAGATATGCAGGTCGTCGTGCAGACGCCGCAGCCAGCTACGGAGTTCCTTGCGGACCTTGGCATCGAGCGCGCCGAATGGTTCGTCGAGCAGCAGGACCTTCGGTTCGACTGCAAGCGCCCGGGCCAGCGCGATCCGCTGCCGCTGCCCGCCTGAGAGCTCCGATGGAAACCGTTGCGCCAGCCAGTCGAGTTGCACGAGCTTCAGCAATTCATGCACTTTCTCGCGGATCACCGCTTCGGACGGCCGCTCCTTGCGCGGTTTCACGCGCAAGCCGAACGCCACGTTCTCGAACACGGTCATGTGACGGAAAAGCGCGTAATGCTGGAACACGAAACCGACCTGCCGCTCCCGCGCGCCCACGGACGCCACATCCTCGCCGTTCAACACGACCGAGCCGGCGTCCGCGTATTCCAGCCCCGCGATCACGCGCAGCAGCGTGGTCTTGCCACAGCCTGACGGCCCGAGCAGCGCGACGAGCTCGCCCGACGGGAAGTCGAGCGAGACGTTATCCAGCGCGACGAAATCGCCAAAGCGCTTCTGCAAATTGCGAACGATGATGCTCATGGTGATTTTCGCCTTCTAGTTCTGGAGTGACGCGACCGGCAACTCGGCGGGGCGTGCCTGCACTGCTTCAATCGACTGCGACATGCGGCGCTCGGCGAGCAGCTTCAGCCCGAGTGTGACGAGCGCGAGCAGCGCAAGCAGCGACGCCACGGCGAACGCCGCCGAAAAGTTGTACTCGTTGTAGAGAATCTCTACATGCAGCGGCATGGTGTCGGTTTGTCCGCGGATATGGCCCGATACCACCGATACCGCGCCGAACTCGCCCATCGCACGTGCATTGCAGAGAATCACGCCATACAGCAAACCCCACCTCACGTTCGGCAGCGTCACGCGGCGGAAGATCTGCCAGCCCGAAGCGCCCAGTACGTGCGCGGCTTCCTCTTCGTCGTTGCCTTGCGCCTGCATCAGCGGGATCAACTCGCGTGCGACGAACGGGAACGTGACGAAGACAGTGGCGAGCACAATGCCCGGCACCGCGAAGATAATCTGCACGTTGTGATCGATGAGCCAGGGACCGAACCAGCCTTGCGCGCCGAACATCAGCACATAGATCAGGCCCGAGACGACCGGCGACACCGAAAACGGCAAGTCGATCAGCGTCGTGAGGAAGGCTTTGCCGCGAAATTCGAACTTCGCGATGGACCAGGACGCCGTCAACCCGAACACCACGTTCAGCGGCACCGCAATTGCGGCGACGATCAGCGTGAGCTTGATGGCGGACCACGCGTCGGGGTCTTTCAGCGAATCGAAGTAATAGTCCACGCCCTTCGCGAACGCTTGCGCGAAGACGGCAACGAGCGGCA
Organism: Caballeronia sordidicola; assembly: GCF_002220365.1. Classification (GTDB taxonomy): domain Bacteria; phylum Pseudomonadota; class Gammaproteobacteria; order Burkholderiales; family Burkholderiaceae; genus Caballeronia; species Caballeronia sordidicola_C. The sequence continues at coordinate 30,735 of NZ_MTHB01000022.1, forward strand.
CGACGAGAAACAGCGCCAGGAAAATCAGCGCGATGGCCGTCAGGACCCATCGCACGACACGGGGTTCGGTAACCGGATCAAGTCGGTGCTCAGTCACGCGGGCCGTGGTGGCATCCACGGTTTTCTGGTTGACGGTGCTCATGCTTTTGCCCCGTCAATCTGCAATGCACCGGCCGAAGCGGGCGCAGGACCTGCTCCACCGCGACTCGTGCGCCGTTGCAGGAACCATTGCAACGTGTTGATCAGCAGCAGCATCAGGAACGATACGCACAGCATCACCACGGCGATCGCGGTGGCTCCGGCGTAGTCGTATTGTTCGAGCTTCGTGATGATCAGCAGCGACGTGATTTCGGACTTCATCGGCACATTGCCCGCGATGAAAATCACCGACCCGTATTCGCCCAATGCGCGCGCGAACGCGAGCGCGAAACCGGTCAGGATCGCGGGAAACAGTGACGGCAGCACCACGCGGCGAAACGTCAGCCAGCGCGTGGCGCCAAGGCACGCAGCCGCTTCTTCCTGCTCGCGCTCGAAATCTTCCAGCACGGGCTGCACGGTGCGCACCACGAACGGCAAGCCGATAAACGTCAGCGCCACGAGCACGCCCAAAGGCGTGAAGGCCACCTTGATCCCAAGCGGCGCGAGAAACTGGCCGATCCAGCCATTCGGTGCATACACCGCGGCAAGCGCGATGCCCGCAACGGAAGTCGGCAACGCAAACGGCAAATCGACAACAGCGTCCACCACGCGCTTGAACGGGAACGTATAGCGCACGAGCACCCACGCCACGAGGAAACCGAACACGGCGTTGATCAGCGCGCCTCCGAGGGCAGCCGCAAACGTCAGCCGATACGACGCCAGCACGCGCGGCGAAGTGACCGCGCGCACGAACGTCGCCCAGTCGAGCGTAGCCGTCTTGGCGAAGGTCGCGGCAAGCGGGATCAGCACCACGAGGCTCAAATACGCCACCGTGATGCCGAGCGTCAGGCCGAAGCCCGGCAGTGCGCTGGGCTTGCGGAAAGTGAAAGTCGTCATGCGTGAATCATCCAGTTCCGCCGCGCCGCGGGGACGGCGCTTCGGGGTCGAGCTTCGGGTTGGTTTCATGGCCGTCTGTGCGGCCGTAGTGTTATTTCAAGCTTCTTTACGACTACAGCACCGCGAGCGCATAAGCGCCGGCGATGCTGTCCTTCATGCCGCCGTGCTTACTGCGGCTGATAGATCGAATCGAAGACACCGCCATCGGCGAAATGCGTCTTTTGTGCGTTGGTCCAGCCACCGAACGAGTCGTCGATGGTGTAGAGCTTGATCTTCGGGAACTGCTTCGTCAGTGCTGCGGGAACTGCGGTGGAGCGTGGTCGATAGAAGTTGCGTGCCGCGATCTCCTGGCCTTCCTCGCTATACAGATACTTGAGGTACGCCTCAGCCAGCTTGCGCGTGCCATGACGATCCACGACCTTGTCGACGACCGCGACCGGCGGCTCCGCCAGGATGCTCACCGACGGCACAACGATCTCGAACTTGTCCGAACCGAATTCCTTCAGCGACAGGAACGCCTCGTTTTCCCACGCGATCAGCACGTCGCCCTGCCCGCGCTGAACGAAACTCGTCGTCGCGCCCCGTGCTCCCGAATCCAGCACGCCGGCATTCTTATAGAGCTTGGTCACGAAGTCCTTGGCGGTCGTTGCGTTGCCACCCGGCAGATGTTCTGCGTAAGCCCACGCTGCGAGGTAATTCCAGCGCGCGCCGCCCGAGGTCTTCGGATTCGGGGTCACGATGGACACGCCCGGCTTGAGCAAGTCCGGCCAGTCCTTGATCTGCTTCGGGTTGCCTTTGCGCACGAGGAACACGATGGTCGATGTGTACGGCGATGCGTTGTCCGGCAAACGCTTCTGCCAATCCTGAGCAACCAGTCCCTTGGCTGCGAGCGCATCAATGTCATAGGCCAGCGCCAACGTCACCACATCGGCTTGCAAACCGTCGAGGACCGAGCGCGCCTGACCGCCCGAGCCGCCGTGCGATTGCTTGAAGGTGACGCTCTCTCCGGTCTCCGCCTTCCATTTCTTGCCGAAAGCCTGATTAAAGTCCTGGTACAACTCACGCGTCGGGTCGTACGACACGTTCAGGAACGACGTGTCGGCATGCGCTTGCGCAATCATTGCCGCGGTCATCCCGGTCGCCGACGCTGCCCCGATCACCACCGTGGCAAACAGCTTCCTTGCACGCGCGCCCCACCCCGAATTCCGACTCAACATTGCCCCGTTCCCCGTCTTATGTGTTTGAGCAGCCGAGTCTATCGGCGAGCTTTCATTATTAAAAATAATTGTTATTCATTCTTTTAGATCAAAAAGTGCTAATGAAGGCTGGAAGCGGCGTTGCGACCGTCAAACGGGCGTTGAAGCACCGTGTTTGTGGCCTCTGTGTGGTTCTGACGACGTCGAACTTAAAGTAAAGCTTGAAAAGCGCCGAATACTGTATAAAACTACAGGCATCTGTTCATCCATACAGTGGACGACCGGCCATACAAGGGGCAAAAGCACGTGACCAAAATGAGCAAACTGACTGCGCGGCAGCAAGAAGTTTTCGAACTGATCCAGCGCGCGATCGAACGCACGGGGTTTCCGCCCACGCGCGCCGAGATCGCAGCCGAGCTTGGTTTTAGCTCCGCTAACTCCGCCGAAGAGCATCTTCGGGCGCTGGCGCGTAAAGGGGTAATTGAACTGGCGGCGGGTTCATCGCGTGGCATTCGCTTGCTGACCAATGGCGGCCTGGACGATGGACCCCATCAGTTCACGTTGCCGCATGCCAGCATCATGCAATTGCCGCTGGTCGGGCGCGTGGCGGCTGGTAGCCCGATCCTCGCGCAGGAACATATCTCCCAGCATTACGCCTGTGACCCGGCGCTGTTTTCCAGCAAACCGGACTATCTGTTGAAGGTGCGCGGTCTTTCCATGCGCGACGCAGGCATCTTCGACGGTGATTTGCTCGCCGTGCAGAAGAAAAACGAGGCTAAAGACGGGCAGATCGTCGTGGCGCGAATCGGCGACGACGTCACGGTGAAACGCTGGAAACGTCGTCCAGATGGCGTTGAACTGATCGCTGAAAATCCTGATTACGAGAACATCTTCGTCGCGTCAGGCAGCGACGACTTTGCGCTGGAAGGTATTGCAGTCGGATTGATTCGTTCCGGCGAGCTTTGATTTTTGCAAGGTTTTCAGTCTCTGTCTTGATTTCTGTTTGCTGATTTGCAGAGCGGCGGCGGGGTTCCCGGGTGTTCCGGGTATTCCTGCCTCCAGCCGTACTGCGCTTGAATTCCGGCCCTATAAAGCGTGACGGGCATCGCATTCGCGATGAACCGGCGCGCGTCCTATTGTCATCGGTTATCGGAGAAACATCATGGAACGATTCGCCCGGCTGTTTTCTGCTTCGTTTTTATCGGCATCTTTCGCACCAACGGCACGTACGCCGCTGTCGTTTCGGCAATTCCGCGAGTTTGGCCGTTTGCGGCATCTGCGCTCACTGATCTCCTGCAAGACACCAAAGCCCGCAGACACCCCCGATCTCTTCGATGAACTGCCCCTCCTGCCCTCGCGGCAGCCGGCGTTCGCCCGGGTATCGCTGAGTGCGTCGGTGCATGCTCGGGCCGAGCAACGTGCGCCGGTGCGGGTTTATCGCGGTGAGTCGCGAGTCATCATGGTTGGCAATATTGAGGCGGTATCGCGAATGATCGACCGCTGTATCGACGAGGAGCGGGCAGGCGTTGAAGGCGGATTGCTCGCCTGATTTTCAGAAGCGAAGAAATTCGTGGGGATAATTCTGGCGCCGTTGCGGTCCATCCAAGGGTTGAGTCGTCTCAAGCCTCCGTGTCTCCGGCCTCCGTGTCTCAGGTCTCCGCGTCTGACCTCAACTCCTGAATTCGAGCGGCATCACCCTTATCAGCCAAAAAGGCGCCTTAGCGTATGTCCCGTACCAGCAGATCCGTTGTTATTGCGTTGTTGGTTATTGTTGTCGTGGCGGTGCTCGGTGTGATCTACGCGTCGCCATATATCGCGCTCGACCGATTGAAACGCGCCGCCGACGCCCGGGACGCTCAAACCGTGAATCAGTACGTCGACTTTCCGCTGCTGCGTGAAAGCCTGAAGGACCAGGTCGGGCAGTTGTTGACCCGAAAGATCGACATACAGAAGAGCGGCAATCCGTTAGCGATGATCGGCGCCATGATTGGCGCGGCGCTAATCGGCCCGCTGGTCGATTCGTATGCAACGCCCGACGGAGTGGCGGCTATTCTCAATGGCATCCCACCAAGGGGGGATCCGGGCGAGAAACCGCCGGTCCCGTCCGAGGCAAACGGCGCTGTTGTTGCGGGTCCGGGAGCCGCGCAAACGCCTCAACCCCAACCGTCCGCGCCCGCCCAACCGGCGCCTGCCGTAGCCTCACCGTCCGCACCGAAGCCACCGCCGCAAACCACGGCGGGGTATCGAAGTTTCGATACTTTCGCGGTGAATTACCAGCATGGAACCGGCGACGCGCGCTATTCGGCCATTCTCCGGCGCTCCGGGTTGTTCTCGTGGAAACTGGTCGCGGTGGAGTTGAACGACGGCTAGGCGAGCCATCAGCTTTCCTGCAGCAACGGGACTGCCTGTCCAGTTGCTGCTGCTTGCTGGTTGCAGGCTCCCTCGCAGAAAGCGGCACCCACTCAGCCCAATTTAGCCTAATGCCGCTCTCGGCAGGCCGGCCGCTGCATCAAACACTGGCCTCGGCTTTCGCGGGCATCGCCGCATGCGCGGCGTCTTCCTGTTCCGCGGATGTACCCGTCGGCGACACCGCCACCAAAATGCTGCACGACACCCGATCCATCAGCGGCGTGTTACCCGCGCCCATCCACCAGCGCGCAAGACCCGTGCGGCACCGGTGTCCCACGACCACCAGATCCACCTGCAAGCTCTGAGCGAGCCCGGCGATTTCATCGATAGGATGGCCGAACGCAAAGTGGCCCTGCGCCGGCACGCCCCGCTCGGTCAGCCACTCCACGCCTTCGCGCAGGATGTCCCGGGCGGCGTCTTCGAAACGGCCGCACGCCATATCGGTGAGAAGGCCTGCACTTTGCGCAATACTGGAACGCATGTCGACCACGGCAAGCACATGCGTTTCGGCTTTCAGGTCGAGCGCCAGATTCGCGCCGTCCCGTAACGCCTTACGCCCTTCGCGGGAGCCGTCGTAACACAACAGGATTTTTCGGTAGCTCGCCATGGTGGTTCTCCGCGCTGCGCGAAAGCAGCAAAGGGCATCAAAAAACGGTCGTCGTGGTCTTGCGGATTCTGCCCCGTGGGCCGGGCGGGCGACAAAACCCGAGCCGCGTTGCCTTCATCATGGTGCGTCGCTGAAACGGTGGCAACGATGGAAAACGCTAATGCGGCCCGCTCGTTTGCGAAACGCCAAGCGGACACCGTGCCAGGTACGTGAATCCTATGATGGGCGGGCTTTCCGGCCGCTAGTCCGCGCGCGGCACCAGCGCCCGGCGACCGCAAAATGGCGTGCGTGCGCGTGCGCAGTGCAGGTCGCGCGGCCGGACGCGCCTCGTTGGTGCAATCGATTAAACTAGTTAGCTTGTCTTCAAACCGAATTTCCGACCCAACACCTGAGTTTGCGCATGTCAGATGCAGCCGTGTTACCCAGCAATGCAACCCGTACGACCGCCGCGCCGGGAAATCCGGCGATCGAATTTATCGACGTTGAAAAACACTACGGTGACAAGACGGTCGTGAACGGCCTGTCGTTCCACGTCCAGCCCGGCGAGTGCTTCGGCCTGCTTGGTCCCAACGGGGCGGGCAAAACGACCACACTCAAGATGCTGCTCGGGCTGACCGCGCCGGATGCGGGCACGATCCGTCTCGTCGATGAACCGATCCCCTCGCGCGCTCGTTACGCCCGGCGCCGTGTAGGCGTAGTGCCGCAATTCGACAACCTCGATCCGGACTTCACCGTCCGCGAAAACCTGCTCGTATTCGGCCGGTATTTCGGCATGAGCGGCAGCGAGATTGAAGCCGTGGTGCCATCGCTGCTCGAATTCGCGCGGTTGGAAAGCAAGGCGAACGCGCGGGTCGGCGAGCTATCGGGCGGCATGAAGCGGCGGCTGACGCTAGCGCGCGCACTCGTAAATGATCCCGACGTGCTGGTCATGGACGAACCGACCACCGGGCTTGATCCGCAAGCCCGGCATCTGATCTGGGAACGGCTGCGCTCGCTGCTTGCGCGCGGCAAGACGATTCTGCTCACCACCCACTTCATGGAGGAGGCCGAACGGCTTTGCGACCGCCTGTGCGTCATAGAGGAAGGCCGCAAAGTGGCCGAAGGCAAACCCGACGACTTGATCCAACGGGTAATCGGCTGCGACGTGATCGAGATCTACGGTCCTGATCCGCAAGCCCTGCGCGACGAGCTTTTGCCGTTCGTCGGTCGCATGGAGATCAGCGGCGAGACGCTGTTTTGTTACGTCGATGACCCTGCTCCCGTGCATCAACGCGTCAAGGGGCGGCCCGGCGTACGTTATCTGCACCGGCCGGCGAATCTTGAAGATGTGTTTTTGCGCCTGACCGGCCGCGAGATGGTGGACTGATCGATGTCGAGCGACCCGAATGTGAACACCGCTGAATCTTCTGCGCCCGCTGCGTCACCTTCGCGCGCAACTCGCGCAGTAGGTAAGTCGCAACTCAAGCGTTATCGCGAGCCCTTCTTGAGTGCGATGCCCGCAAACGCATCGAACTGGATGTCGGTCTGGCGGCGAAATTATCTCGTCTGGAAAAAGCTCGCGATTGCGTCGATGTTCGGCAATCTCGCCGATCCGATGATCTATCTGTTCGGCCTGGGTCTCGGACTCGGCTTGATGGTCGGCCACGTGGACGGTGTTTCGTACATCGCGTTTCTTGCAGCGGGTACGGTTGCGTCGAGCGTAATGATGTCGGCGAGTTTCGAGGCCATGTACTCCGGCTTCTCGCGCATGCATGTGCAGCGCACATGGGAAGCGATCATGCATACGCCGCTCACGCTGGGCGATATCGTGCTCGCGGAAATTGTGTGGGCGGCAAGCAAATCGGTGCTGTCGGGCGTAGCGATCATGCTCGTGGCCGGCGTGCTCGGTTACGCAAGTTTTCCGACGATGCTTTATGCGTTGCCCGTGATTATCCTGACGGGTTTGGCGTTTTCCAGCACGGCGATGATCGTGACCGCGGTGGCGCCGAGTTACGACTTCTTCATGTTCTATCAGACGCTCGCGCTCACGCCCATGCTGCTGCTCTCCGGCGTGTTTTTCCCACTCACGCAGTTGCCGGCGGTGGCGCAACATGTCTCGCTATTGTTGCCGTTGTCGCACGCGGTCGCGCTGATCCGGCCCGCGATGCTCGACCGTCCGGCAGAACATGTGGTGCTGCATGTGGCTGTGCTTGTGGCGTATGCAATCGTGCCATTTTTTATCTGCGCAGTGCTGTTCCGTCGACGGATGATGCGTTAGGTGAAGTGACTGAACGATAGAACGCTTGACGCCGTCGTACTCGAAAAAGCCCGTTCCAACGTGAGTTGAAACGGGCTTTTGAACGTCCTTCAATCCGCTCGCCGCTGCGGAAAACTCAGCGGGAAAACCAACTTACTTCAGTCCTGGGCTGAACTCCTTGTGGCCGCCAAACCCGAATCGCATTGCCGATAGCATCCGGTCGGCAAACGAATTCTCCTCGCGCGAGCGGAACCGCGCATACAGCGCGGCCGATAAAACTTGCGCGGGCACCGCCTCCTCGAGTGCCGCCTCGATAGTCCACCGCCCTTCGCCGCTATCGGCCACTTCGGCGGAGTATTTATCGAGCGTGCTGTTACCGGCCAGCGCACCCGCGGTCAGGTCGAGCAGCCACGACGACACCACGCTGCCACGCCGCCATACCTCAGCCACGTCTGCAATGTCGAGATCGTAGCGTTGCGCCTCGGGCAGATCGGTCGACGACTTGTGCTTCAGGATGTCAAACCCTTCCGCGTACGCCTGCATCAGACCGTACTCGATCCCGTTATGCACCATCTTCACGAAATGACCCGCCCCCACCGGCCCCACGTGCATATAACCGTTTTCCACGCGCGTATCGCGTCCCTCGCGATTCGGTGTGGCGGGAATATCGCCGCGTCCCGGAGCCAGTACCGAGAGAATCGGATCATGCCGCTGCACCACGTCCTTCTCACCGCCGATCATCATGCAATAGCCACGCTCGAGTCCCCACACGCCGCCTGACGTGCCGACATCGACGAAATGGATGCCCTTCTCTTTCAGCTTCGCCGCGTGGACGATGTCGTCCTTGTAGAAGCTATTACCGCCGTCAATGATCGTGTCGCCCGCTTCGAGAATCTCGTAGAGATCGTTCAGCGAGTCTTCGGTGATCTTGCCCGCAGGCAGCATCAGCCAGACCGAGCGCGGCGCTGCAAGCTTCTTCACAAGATCGCCCAGGTCGGTGGCGCCGGTCGCGCCGTCGGCCACGACAGCCTGCGTCGCTTCGGGTGCATGGTCATACACCACGCATGTCTGCCCGCCGCGCATCAACCGGCGTGCAATGTTCGCGCCCATACGGCCTAGTCCCACAATTCCGATCTGCATGATGGCTTACTCCTTATGGCTGGTTTTGACGCGTTCGATCTGCTTTTTAGCTTCGTCGTAGACGTGTTCCGGCGTGAAGCCGAATTTCTTCTTCAGGTCGGAAAGCGGGGCCGACGCCCCGAATGTATGCATCACGATCTGCGAACCGAGACGGCCAACGTAGCGATCCCAGCCGAGCGTGCCTGCCTGCTCCACACAAACACGCGCATCGACATCCGGCGGAAACACGGAATCCTTGTAGGCGCTGTCCTGCCGTTCGAACAGGTCCCATGACGGCATGGAGACGACCCGTGCCGCGATCCCTTCGCTCTTGAGCTTCTCATATGTGTCGACGCACACCGATACTTCAGTGCCCGTCGCCATCAGGATGACTTCCGGCTTCTTGCCGCCTTCAGCGTCGGCGAGAACATACGCCCCCTTGTGAACGCCCTTCGCCGATGCATATTTCGACCGGTCGAAAGTCGCCATTGGCTGGCGCGACACCACGATGCACGCCGGACGTTGCGGCTCAGCCAGTGCGGCACGCCACGACTCGGCAACCTCATTTGCGTCGCCCGGACGATACGTGCTGAGCCCCGGCACACCGCGCAACGAGGCCAGTTGTTCGATCGGCTGATGGGTCGGACCGTCTTCGCCCACGCCGATGGAATCGTGCGTGAACACGTAGATCACCGGCACTTCCATGATGGCCGAAAGCCGGACAGGCGGCTTCATGTAGTCGCTGAAAATCAGGAACGTGGAGCCGTAGGGCCTCAGATTCGACAACGCGATGCCGTTGCAGATCGCGCCCATCACGTGCTCGCGAATGCCGAAGTGCAGGTTGCGGCCGCCGTAGTTGTCGTGCTCGAAACTGCCCGCGCCTTCGAACTTCATATCGGTCTTCGTCGATGGCGACAAATCCGCCGAACCGCCGATCATCCACGGGAAACGCTTCGCAATGGCGTTCAACACCTTCCCCGACGATTCCCGCGACGCCATGCCCTTCGCATCGGCGTCAAACGTGGGGATATCCGCGTCCCAACCGTCCGGCAACTCATGCGCTTCGATCTGCGCAAACTCTTTCGCCAGATCCGGGTACTTCTTCGCGTAGTCATCGAAACTCTTTTGCCACGCAACGCGGGCCGCCTTGCCGCGTGCGCCGATGCCCTCGTTGAAGTGCTCATACACCCCGTCCGGCACGAGGAAGCTCGAATCTTCCGGCCAGCCGTAAAACTTCTTCGCGAGCTTGATTTCGTCCACGCCCAGCGGTTCGCCATGCGCCGCGGAGGTGTCCTGCTTGTGCGGCGCGCCCCAGCCGATAATGCTTTTCACCACGATCAGCGTAGGTGCGTCAGTGTTGGCCTTCGCTTGGTTCAGCGCAGCTTCGAGCGCGGCGCCGTCGTTGGCGTCGTCAACGTGGATGGTGTTCCAGTGATAGCCCTTGAAACGCGTTTCCACGTCGTCGCTGTACGCGAGGTCCGTGTGACCTTCAATGGTCACGCGGTTGCTGTCGTAGATCCAGGTCAGATTCGACAACTTCAGATGCCCCGCCATGGACGCAGCTTCATGCGAGATGCCTTCCATCATGTCGCCGTCGCCGCACAGCGCATACACGTGATAGTCAAAGATCTGCGCATCCGGCTTGTTGAAGTGCGACTCATACCAGCGCCCGGCCATTGCCATGCCGACGCTATTCCCAAGCCCCTGCCCAAGCGGACCGGTTGTTGTTTCGACACCCGTTGTCATGCGGTATTCGGGGTGACCTGGCGTCTTGCTGTCGAGCTGCCGAAAATGCTCGATGTCATCCAGCGATACGGCCGGACCACCCGTTGGCTTACCGGCGTGATCGACGGCTTTCACCCCGGTCAGGTGCAACAGCGAGTACAGCAGCATGGACGCATGGCCAACCGACAGCACGAAGCGGTCGCGATTCGGCCACAGCGGCTCAGCCGGGTCATAGCGCAGGTGGTTTTGCCACAGGTGAAAGCCGACCGGTGCGAGCGCCATTGGCGTACCCGGGTGACCGGAATTGGCTTTTTGCACCGCGTCCATGGACAGCGTGCGGATAGTGTTGATGGCGAGGGTGTCGAGATCGGAAGAGGACTTCGAGGGGGATTGCGGCATGAGCGACGACTCCTTTGCGTAGGGCGCGCTGAGGCACGAGGGGCACCACAGCGGCAACCGGGACCTTCGAGCAAGTGTAGTGCCATGACAACTGGCGCGTCACCGAAGAGCAGCGAAGCGCGCGCCAGACACGCGCGGCGCGGCTTATGACAGACGATTACGACATCAACCGAGACAATAACTTTACGCTTGAAACCATGCAAAAAACGAACGCAATGGGTAAAAAATCGTAGCGGTTTTCGATCAGCGTAACGACAGCGTGTGACACTTTTCAGCGAAACGATCAGGGCGCGGGATTTGGCTGGGCTTCGTGAAGCGCATCGATTTCAGCCAGGATCTCATCGGACAATTTCACGTCCTGACTGCCGATGTTCTCCTGCAATTGCGCGAGCGACGTTGCGCCGATCAGCGTACTGGTCGTGAACGGCCGGCTGTTCACGAACGCGAGCGCGAGTTGCGCCGGGCTCAGGCCGTGACGTCGCGCCAGCTCCACGTAGCCGCTGACGGCCTTGATCGTGTGCGGCTTGCTGTAGCGGGCAAATCGCTCGAACAGCGTGATGCGGGCGCCTGCCGGACGCGCACCCGCCTCGTACTTGCCGGATAGCCAGCCGAACGCAAGCGGCGAATACGCCAGCAGGCCAACGCCTTCCTTGTGCGTAAATTCCGAAAGCCCCGTTTCGAACGTGCGGTTCACCAGGCTGTACGGATTCTGGATGCTGACGATGCGCGGCAGGCCGAGTTTGTCGGCAGCCTGGAGGAATTGCGCGACACCCCAGGGCGTTTCGTTCGATACCCCGACGTAGCGGATCTTGCCCGCCTTCACGAGATCGCCAAGCACGGCCAGCGTCTCTTCAACGGGCACCGTATATTCGTCCTCGATCCACGGATAGTTCGCGCGTCCGAACGTCATCGTGCTGCGATCGGGCCAGTGCAACTGGTACAAATCGACGTAATCCGTCTGCAGCCGTGCGAGGCTGGTATTGACGGCTTCGGTCAGGTTCTTCCGGTCGAACTGGTTGCCTGCGCCGCGAATATGCCGCGGGTTATGGGGCTGGCGCGCGGGTCCCGCGATCTTGGTCGCGAGCACGATCTTCTCGCGTGCGCCCGGGTTCGCTGCCAGCCACGTGCCGATGTACGCCTCCGTGCGCCCTTGCGTCTCCGGGCGCGGCGGCACCGGGTACATCTCGGCGGCATCGATCAGGTTGATGCCGGCATCGAGCGCGGCATCGAGTTGCGCGTGCGCATCGGCTTCTGTGTTCTGCTCGCCCCAGGTCATCGTGCCCAGTCCGATCAGGCTCACATTGACATCCGTTCCACCGAGTTTGCGGTACTCCATCGCTTGCTTCCCCATGTTCGTGTTCAGGTTTTAAAGGCGCTAGCCGAGTGCCGAAGCTACCATAGCCCCGGCCATGCTGCATCGATGCCCTTTGCCACGGTGCTGCTCCAGTCCGATAAGCTGTCGGCATGGGGCGGAATCTGCCTTTCATTAGCTTTTCAATATCGCTGCGCTCATTCAGAGACAAACAAGAGAGAAGCATTCGATGCAGGCCCCCGACCTCACCCGTACCACGTCCGGCACGGCGAACCCACGCGGTTCCTCCGTCATCGTGATGCTGGTCGCGGCGACATTCTTCATGGAGAACCTCGACGGCACGATCATCGCCACGGCGCTGCCGCAGATGGCGCGCTCGTTCGGGCTCCATCCCGTCGACCTGAGCCTTGGCATTACGTCGTATCTGCTAACGCTTGCCGTATTCATCCCCATCAGCGGTTGGGCCGCCGATCGCTTCGGCCTGCGCACCGTGTTCGGCAGCGCCATCGCCCTGTTCACGGTCGCGTCCGTGCTCTGCGGCATGGCGTCGACGCTGCCCACGTTCACGGCGGCGCGCGTGCTGCAAGGCATTGGCGGCGCAATGATGGTGCCGGTCGGACGGCTCGCGGTATTACGCGCAACGCCCAAAGAGGGCTTGATGCGCGCTATCTCCATCATCACCTGGCCAGGTCTTGTCGCGCCTGTGATCGGGCCGCCGCTGGGCGGGTTTATCACCACCTATTCATCGTGGCGCTGGATCTTTTATCTGAATTTGCCGCTCGGGGTGATCGGCCTGGTGGTGGCGCTCCGCTACCTCGATAACACTCGCGAGCACGCCAGCCGCCGCTTCGATTTCCTGGGTTTCGTGCTGTGCGGCCTCGCCTGCACGACCCTGCTCTACGCAATGGAACTCGTCGGCCGCAACGACACGCCCTGGGTATTCGCAAGCGGGCTGATCGCGGTCGGCGTGCTCGCGGGCGTGGGCGCCTGGTGGCATGTGCGGCGCGCGGCCGAACCGGTGCTTGATCTCAACGCGCTGCGGATTAAAACCTTCAAGGTTGCGATGGGCGGCGGCTCGCTGTTTCGCATCGCCATCAGCGCGGCGCCGTTCCTGCTGCCGCTGATGTTTCAGGTCGGCTTCGGGCTGAATGCGTTCGAATCCGGGCTGCTGACGTTGTCAGTCTTCGCCGGGAATTTATCGATGAAACTCGTCACCACGCCCGTCATGCGGCGCTTCGGGTTTCGTCCGGTGCTGATCGTGAACGGGATCCTGGCGGCTTTATCGCTGGCGGTGATGAGCTTGATATCGCCGACGACACCGACCTGGATCATCGTCGCCGTATTGTTTGCGAGCGGGCTGTCACGCTCGCTGCAGTTCACGGCGCTGAACACACTCAGTTTCGCCGATGTCCCGAAGGCGCAGATGAGCGGCGCGTCGGCGTTGTCGAGCACGTTGTTCCAGTTGACGATGGGGATCGGCGTCGCGCTCGGGGCCATCGCTCTGAGGCTGGCGGAATGGATGCATGGTCATGGCGCGCAGACGGTCGTGCCGGCCGATTTCAGTATCGCGTTCCTGATCGTGGGGGCGGTGGGATTGCTGGGGGTGGCGGATCTTTTCAGCCTGCATCGCGATGCGGGTGCTCAGGTGAGTGGGCACGGAAGGAAATAAATGAAGGACAGCACGTCATAACGGTACGCTCCGGGTACGCTCCGGGTACGCTCCGGGTAAGTTCCGCTCGCGCTGTCGCCTTCTCGGCCAGCCGATCGACTTTTGCCTGTTACGGTAAAATTGGGGATTCCGCGCCCGAAAAGGCGCCCAACGTCCAAAATTAGCAGTTCCCATGTCGACAGCTTTAAAACCCAGCCCGCGCCGCGTCAGCGTTGCCCCGATGATGGACTGGACCGATCGTCATTGTCGGTCGTTTCATCGGATCTTGACACGGCACACGTGGCTCTACACCGAGATGGTCACGACCGGCGCGCTGCTGCACGGCGACGTCGCGCGCCATCTGGCGTTCACGCCGGCCGAAGCGCCCGTCGCGTTGCAGCTGGGCGGCAGCGAACCGGCCGATCTGGCTCGCAGTGCGAAGCTCGGCGAGCAATGGGGTTATGACGAAATCAACCTGAATTGCGGCTGCCCGTCCGAACGTGTGCAACGCGGCGCGTTTGGCGCATGCCTGATGAACGAGCCGCAACTCGTCGCGGATGGCGTCAAAGCCATGCGCGACGCGGTATCGATTCCGGTCACGGTCAAACATCGGATTGGGGTGGACGCGGTCGAGGACTACGCATATGTGCGCGACTTCGTCGGCACGGTCGCCGATGCCGGATGTGAAGTGTTTATTGTCCACGCACGCAATGCGATCCTGAAGGGCTTGAGTCCAAAGGAGAATCGCGAGATTCCGCCGCTCAAGTACGAATATGCGTATCAGTTGAAGCGCGATTTTCCTCATCTGGAAATATCGATCAACGGTGGCATCAAGACGCTCGACGAAGTGGAAGAGCATTTGAAACACGTCGATGGCGTGATGCTCGGCCGCGAGGCTTATCACAACCCTTACGTGCTCGCGGCCGTCGATTCACGGTTTTATGGTGCGCACACACCCGTGTTGTCGCGCGAGGAGGCTGAGGCCAGCTTGATCGACTACGCGCGTCAGGAAGTGGCGCGCGGGGTGTTCCTCGGCGGCATTACGCGGCATGCGTTGGGTTTGTATCGAGGCGAGGCGGGAGCACGTGGCTGGCGTCGCGTGCTCTCGGACAGCCGCCGTCTCGCCACCGGTGATATGACCATTTTCGATGAAGCACGCACTCATCTGCGTGAAGCAGCCGAATTCATCGAATAAGGGGCTAGGCAAAGCCAATCTTTGTTCGTATAATCTCGTTTCTCGATTCGGCAAGCCGGTTCCTGGTGAGCTAGAGAGGCAGCAAGAAGTAAGACAGTGGTGGCTGTAGCTCAGTTGGTAGAGTCCAGGATTGTGATTCCTGTTGTCGTGGGTTCGAGCCCCATCAGCCACCCCAAAGAATCAAGCTTTCAAGGCGAAGCCGTTCCGAATATAAATCGGAACGGCTTTTGTCTTTTTGGGATCGGCTTTGTCGCGCCCGCTTTATTCTCTAATATCCAAGTCATCATTCTGAGCGTAGGCCAACGCTTCTCTTACGAAGGATCCACAAAAAACCGAATCTTCCGCACGCTCCGGTGTCACAAAACCAGATGACCGCGCTTTGCCGGATTTAATCGAAATGCGCCGTCGAACCGGAGAAACTCATGAAATCCCGTGCGATTGAAACGCTCCCCGGCACCGTCGTGGCCCTTGCCTTCGTGACAGCCGTGCTCGGCATCGGAATGGAAACGAGCACACAGGCTCAGACCGCGGCGCCGGCCGACTCTGCGTCGATGGTTAAACCGCCGATTACACCCAGTGCCCCGAACGCCGCTGCTCCACGAGCAGATAACCCGGACAACATGCCGACGAAACGCCCCGCTCTGCCGCCCAATAGCAACCGCATGCTGCGTAACAATCCAGCGAGCGACGCAATCGCGAAATAGCACCGGCGGGCGCACAGCACACCCGCGGAATCCGGATAACTAACCGTGGCGGCAAATCATGTCGCGGCGGCATGCATCAGCGGCGAAACTCCGCTCGATCCATCGATTCACCTCTAATTCGCCCTCCGGGGGCGCTCAAGACACGTCGCGACTTGACGCAGGGAAAGGATCCACGCCAAGCGCAATAAAACCGCGCACGCTACTCAACATCTCCAGCCAAGCCAAACCAAAGCAACATCGCCGCGAAACTGCAACCCGATTCGCGCTTTACCCATTACCCCGTTGCATCGACCGCGAAGCCTCGCCCGATTGCACCATAATGCGACATACCCGCCTCTATAATGACGCCACCTTAAATATTGGCGCAGCCGCGGCTCGCGTCCCAAGCGGTGGTTTTCAATGCAAAAAGTCATTCTGCCGTTCGTCGCGGGCTTTCTCGCCGCCCTGTTTTTCCGCGAGCCGACAATTGCGATGCTGCACGCGGCCGGTGTCATCGATCCAAGTGGCTACTCCACCGTTCCATTCCTGCCACTGGCGCTGGGCATTCCCGAGTTCATCGTCAATGCGCTATGGAGCGCATTCTTCGGCATCTTGATGGCGTGGCTGCTGCGCGTCGCACCCGACCGCACGGCGCCGTGGATCGGCGCGCTGGTGTTCGGCGGTGTCGTGCTGACGGCCGCAAGCGTGTTTGTGGTCGATCCGCTGCGCGGCATCTGGCCGAGCGGCAACATGCTGCCCCGGCTGGCGCTCGGTTTTGCATCGAATGGCATGTGGGGCTGGGGCGCGCTCGTATTCATGCGCGCCTTCATGGCCGGCAGCGACGCAGATTAATCCGCCAGCGCGGCCAGCGGATGGTCGCGCTCAGCCCACGGGCTGTCGTACATCCGCACGACCGCATCACGCGTCACGTCTTCCATACGCGCCACTTTCCACACCGGCTGATTATCCTTGTCGACAATGCGCGCCCGGATGCCTTCCATCACATCGCCATGATCGAACGTCGCACGCGTGAGCCCGAGGTCGCGCCTCAACGTCTCAGCCATGCTCGATGTTTTGGCCCGGTCAATCAATTCCAGCGACACATCGACGGATAACGGCGAACGCTCACGCAACTCCGCCGCCGTGCGGACAGCCCAGTCGCTCTCGTCACCGCCCGTTACGCTTTCCAGCGACTTCAGGCAGGCGGCGCCGTTGCCCGTCGCAAAATGCTTGTCGATAAAACCGCGTTCCTTTTCCAGTTCACTCGCCTTCCCGCCAAGCGAGCGCGCCTGCGTTTCGATAAACCGCACCACCTCCGCGCCGGTAGCGAACGGTTTTTCCTTCAGCGTATCGATCAGTGCGGGCAGCGCGTCATCGTCCATATAGGCGTCGGCGAGGCCGGCGTAGAGCGCATCGGCGGCATCGATTGTCGCGCCGGTCGCCGCGAGATAACGCCCGATCGCACCCGGCGTGCGCGCGAGAAACCAGCTCACGCCCACATCCGGAAACAAGCCAATACGCGTCTCGGGCATCGCCATCTTCGTCGAGCCGGTGACCACCCGCACGCCGCCCGTATGCCGCGCGCCTTGCGAAATGCCCATTCCGCCGCCCATCACCACACCGTTCAACAACGCAATATACGGCTTCGGAAATGTGAAAATTGCGTGATTCAGGCGGTATTCATCGGTGAAAAATTCTTCGATGACCGCGTGTTCGCCGGCCTTCGCCGATTGGTATAAAAACCGGATATCGCCGCCCGCGCAAAACGCGCGTGGATGCGGGCTGTAGATAACGACAGCGTGCACCGACGCGTCGTCGCGCCAGGCATTCAGCGCCCGATGAATGGCGTGCAGCATGGGCGTGGACAGCGCGTTCAACGCCTTCGGCCGGTTCAGCGCAATGAAGCCAATGCCCTGCGCGCGTTCGATACGGATTTCATCGATGGATTCAGTCATATGCAATGCAGGTTTCTATTCGTGTGAGTGGAAATGGCGCCGCAAATGGAACCGGAAAACACGTCAACCAGCGCTTGCAGACGGCCGTCGACGAGCAGATTTCTTCCTGATGACAGCGGGCAAGTATAGGTCCAGCGTTTCATCGACAAGCGCATCTGTCAGCGCGATGAAAGCTGTCGGGGCCGTCAGGCTCAACGACACGATACCGTGCAACGCTGCCCACAACGTCTCGGCCCGGGCCGGTGGGTTATGGACGAGCACCAGCGTCCGGGTCAGCATGGAAAGCACCGTCTCGCCAGCCGATGCAGTGTCTTTAGAAGCGGCATCCGTATATGCGGGATTCTGCATGAAAATCAGCCGATAGACCTCGGGATGCGTCTGCCCGAACGTGACGTACGCATGCGCCATGGCCTTCAGGCGCTCGACCGGTTCCGTCGCGCCATCATGCGCATGCAGGGACTCGAGCAGCTGCGCGTGGCCCTCGGCGCAAAGCGCGTGGGCGATGGCGTCGCGGCTGGCGAAGTGCAGGTACAGCGAAGCGGGTGAATAACCGACGACCCCTGCGATCTTGCGCATTGACAATGCGTCAAAACCTTCACGCACGACGATCACACGTGCCGCATCCAGGATCTGGATGCGCAGTAAGGGCTGATTTGAAAGATGTTGTTTTGAGCCTGCCATCCCGCGCATTTTCCGGATGACACCAGCCAAGTCAATGCAAAACTGAATGGCGTTGAATGTGATCGTCTCGTTGAATGCCCGCTATCAGCTCGCCATTCCTGGCGGAAAATGGCCGCTCTTCAAGAGCACGGGCTCACCATTATTGATGTGCAGATGTTCCCTCGCAACCGCTTCAATCCTCGGACGCGCAGCATCGAATGCACGGATCCATCCGGTGCTGTCGCAGCTCTCCACGCCAAAATGATCCTCCAGCGCCTCGACCGAGATCGCGCACGGAACGCGCTCACCATCGACCAGCGCAGCGAATACCACCGTGAGATTCGCGTCGCGATACGCGGGCGCATCGGCGGGAAAAAGGATGTTCATGGCGGCCTCGAATGGCAAGGAAATGGCGGTAACGCACGAAAGCACGATCCTACTCGCGGCACCTCGATCCGGTCTACCCGGCTTCTTCCATGCTGAGCCGGAGCAGCTCGGCGGGCACGTCGACAATGAGCAGCGACACCGCGTCCGGATCGGCGTAATCGAACTTCAGATGCCGGCTCATGTCCCTTACCCGTTCGCAAAATTGCTGCTGCGCCGGGTCGGCGGCGAGATCGAAAAGACCCAGCGCCTCCGCCTCGAAGCGGTAGTGCACGCCCCACGCAATATTGCCTGGATGACTTGCCATGCCGCTCGTGCGCCAGCTCACGAAGAGGCACGGCTTCTGATCCGTGCCGATTTCGCTGATATCTGCGCCGATCGGGAACAAGTCAAGCAGCGCCTCGGCTACGCAACGCATCGCCGGGAGACGGATGTTGAGCGTGCGCATCAGCTATTTTGCAACAATCTGTCGATATAGGCGCGCGCCGCCTGCTCCACAGTGGCGAGCGCTTCGTCCTCGGTCGTGAAGCGCTGCTGTGTACCAACATCGACTAGCGCTTCGTAGCGACGGACGTTGTCCGGACCGCCTTCGGCAAGGCTGACCGTACCCACGTAGATGGGGGCGTCAGACTTTCCGTGCGCCTGATCGGGCGCCTGGGTAAGGCGCGCCGCCGCGCTGATGTAATACCCGCGATACGGGCCGCTAACGCGTTCAGCCATGTCTTCCTCTCAAGTGTTTTATAGGTGCCGCGTGTTGCCTGCATCTCTGTAAGGTATGCCAGCCGGCAAATAGTTCTCAGCGGTTGCAACCTGTTGCATATTCTTCCGTGCTTGAGGTCGCCCCTGAGGTCGCCCCTGAGGTGGCACTTGAGGTGGCACTTGAGGTGGCCCGGAGCGACCGAAGCTTGTCCGTTTGCAAAAGTATTGCAAGGCGCGCGCCAGAGCGCTCGCTAAGGAAGTGTTTATCCAGGGGAATTTGATTTAGATCAAAAGGCCCGCTTTTTCCTGTGCTCACCGGCATGTGGGAAAATGCGGCTACGAAACATGTTGGAGACGTATGTTGGAGAGACGGGTTACAGCGCAGAGGCTGTGCGCTCTGCCCGATCTTCCACGGCGTTCTCCGGCGTTTGCCACCAGAGGAACACGATGAAGCAATTTGCACGGCGCTTGCCGATCCCTTCCCCGATTCGCATGACGCGGGTTTTACAGGTCACCGGCCTCGCCATGGTGGCCGCGGGTGTTTTAAGTCTCGGCGGATGCGCGTCGTCGACCGATGCATCGCTGATCCACCTCCCCGACGGCCAGAGCGGCTACGCCATCAACTGCAGCGGCGCCGATGCGAGCACGACATGGGCGAGTTGCTACGTCCTGGCAGGCGATAAATGCGGCGCGACCGGCTACACGATCGTATCGAAGGACAACGAGGAAGGCGGACCGTCGGGCGGCAGCATCACGAACGTGGTATCCGCCAATGTTAAAAACCGCTCGATGGTCATACGCTGCAACTAGCTTTAGGAACGCCCGTCCCGCTTCGCAAATTAGTGCGGGCTGACCTTCGAAAACACGTTCAGCACGACCACGCCCGCCACGATCAGGCCCATGCCGAGCACGGCGGGCAAATCGGGGATCTGCTTGAAGAGCAGCGCGGCCACGAGCGTGATCAGCACGATGCCCGCGCCTGACCAAACTGCGTACACAATGCCGACGGGCAGCGACTTCAGCGTCAGCGAGAGCAAGTAGAACGAGATGCCGTATCCGATCACCACAATGACGGATGGCACCAGCCGCGAGAATCCCTCGGATGCCCGCAAGGCCGATGTCGCCACGACTTCGGCAACGATCGCAACCGCGAGCAGCATATAAGCGGAAGAGCGCATGGGTTACGCCTTGTCCGGTGCGAACGCGAACGCGCTTGCGTCGTGCCCGAGAACCGCGCACAGCGCTTGCACCACGAACTCGTGATCCTGGCGTTGCGGCAAGCCCGACACCGTCACCACGCCGATCACGCCCGCGCCTTTGACCGACAACGGAAATGCGCCGCCATGAGAAGCGAACTCGGCGGCGGGAAGACTGTATTTATCGGCGAGTGTTGCCGATGCCTGCTGCAAGCTCAAACCGATTGCATACGAACTACGGCGAAAATGCTCGACTGTGCGCGCCTTGCGTTGCGCCCAGCGGACGTTATCGGGCGTGGCGCCATGGAGTAACGCGAAAAACAGGGGCTGCCCGAAGGTACGCACGTCGATTGCCATCGGCGCGCCGCGCGCCACCGCCATCTCGCGGAGTTGCGAGCCGATCTGCCACGCGCGGTCCGAGTCGAAGTGCGGGAAGACCAGCGTCTGTTCTTGATGGACGATGGTCTGAAGGTCCTGAGCGATGTTCATAAGCGATGATTTCCTGGCAAGTAACAAGTCCGGGCAACGCGATCTTAAAATCATTCGTTACCCGACGCGAATTACACAAATTGTGACATGCCTGGGTGAAGGGGCTTGTGCAGGTGCGCCATTTAACTGCTCTGCGACGACCGGCATGTCTTGTTTGAGTGAGTAAGTAGAAATCGATTTATTTGTCGTCCAGCACCCTAATAATTCTTAGTTTTTCTTAGCGCGCTGTGCACATCAAATTAGTTCGGTTAGCTGATATGTTGTTTCTATTACAAACCACTACCAATTAGGAGATTTCTCATTAGAGCATTTCATCTCGCTACGTAGAGTTCGGACCCTGTCCACGCAGGCATTTGCGGGTCCACCTGGATTCGACACCAGCGCTGACTCGACAAGCAGATGAACCATCGTTCATCTGCTTGCTTGCGTCATGGATCCGAGTCAACTCTACGCAGGAATGCAAAATGAACAAGGTTTATAAGTCGGTCTGGAATGAATCCATCGGTGCATGGGTCGCGGTGTCGGAAAATAGTCCGGCACGAGGTAAGCGCGGTAGAAAATTGGCGAAGGCAGCGCTCGCATCTGCGATGTCTATTGGGGTAGTTGGAGGAGCCTCTGCAACCGTGTCGCTCGACGGAGGCACGGTGACGGCCGCTGCTTCAGGCATCGCTAACGGAATAGCCATTGGCTCTGGCACCGACACGACCAACGACTATGGCGTTGCGATGGGCGCGGGCGCTACGGCGTCAGGTGTTGGAGACGTCGCGATTGGCGCAGACGTCAAAGTACAGAGTGGCGCGCCTGGCGGCGACGGTGGAGTGATCGGTGGCGTCGCCGTGGGCTCGAATGCCAAGGCGCTTGCCGCCAGCGCATCGTCTTTCGGCGCCCTCGCCGTTTCATCGGGTATGCAGTCGACCGCTCTAGGATCGCACGCAACGGCGACCGGCGTTGCATCTACGGCAATCGGCATGAGCGCTATCGCCGATCGCGATAACACAGTCTCCATCGGCAACTCGACGACGCAACGCCAACTCGTACAAGTCGCGGCCGGCACACGAACCAACGACGCGGTCAACGTCAGCCAGCTCACGCCTCTTGTCAGCGCGCTCGGTGGCGCAGCTACGCTTAACGCAGATGGGTCGGTTACCGGCCCGACCTTTTCGCTCAAGGGCACGAACTACACTAATGTCGGCGATGCGCTGACAGCACTCGCCGACAGCGCTGGTTCCAGCAAGTATTTACACGTGAACTCCACGCTCGCCGATTCATTGGCGACGGGTTCCGAATCCATCGCGATCGGCGGCGCGGCAAGCAGCGCGCAACTGGGCGACATATCCATTGGGATGAGTTCCAAGGCAAGCGGGACAACCAATGGGAGTAACGACGGATCCCTTTCTGCAATCGCAGTTGGAATGAACGCTGCGGCGAATGCCCAATCAGCCATGGCGCTGGGCGGCGGATCGCTTGCGAACAACGATTCCGACATAGCACTGGGCTCTGGCTCTATCGCAGACAGCACAGGTTCGACGGGCGGCGCGACTGCTGTGGGGGTGTCCGCGAAGGCGCTCAACCATCTTGCCGTTGCGCTCGGCCGGTCATCGACGGCGTCGGCTGATAATTCGGTTGCGCTCGGTGCATACTCCGTGGCAGATCGCGCGAACACGGTTTCCGTGGGCAGCAAGACTCAACTGCGCCAGATTGCGAACGTCGGTGCAGGTACGTTCGCCAACGACGCTGTCAACGTCACGCAACTTCAAAACGTAACAACGCTGCTTGGCGGCGGCGCGAAGGTCAATGCCGATGGCACGATTCAAGCACCGGCATACACCGTTGCGGGCACTTCGTTTGGCACCGTTGGCGACGCGATTACCAAGGTCGATACCGAACTGACCAACAAGGTCGCCTACGACACAACCGATAAAGCGCACATCACCTTGGGCGGCGTCGGTGCGTCGAAGCTTGTCACGATTTCTAACCTGCAAATTGGCGACCTGTCCTCGACCAGTACTGATGCTGTCAACGGCTCACAGTTGTACTCGACCAACCAGCGCGTCGGCTCGCTCGAAACATTCGAAGGGAACGTCAACAACGGTGGCGGTATCAAATACTTCCACACGAACTCGACGCTTGCCGATTCATCGGCGACCGGTGCGGATTCCGTGGCTATCGGCGGTGCGGCTTTGTCGTCGGGCAAGAATTCCGTTGCGCTCGGTTCGAACTCGGTAGCGGATCGGGACAATTCCGTATCGGTCGGCGCGGCAGGCAGCGAACGTCAGGTGACAAACGTGGCAGCGGGTACAGCTTCCACCGACGCAGTCAACGTCGGTCAGCTCAACGCAGTATCGAGCAATGTCACGTCACTGAGCGCAAGCGCCATCAAGTACGACACCAACGCCGACGGCACGCCGGACTATGCCAACGCAACGCTCGGCAACGGCAACACCACGGGCACGGCGCTGCATAACGTCGCCGCAGCCACGGGCAACATGGACGCGGTCAACCTGGGTCAGTTGAACGACATGATGGGCCAGGTCACCAACATTGCGAACGGCGCATACAACCCGCTGTTCACCGCCGATGGCAATCGCGACACGGAAGTCGCAACATCCTCGGGCACGCACTCGGTAGCATCGGGCGCAAACGCGGTGGCATCGGGCGCAAACGCAATAGCGTCCGGCGCGACGTCCGTGGCTAGCGGCACCAATTCGATCGCAGTCGGCTCGAACACATCGGCTACAGCGAACAATGCGGTTGCGGTTGGTGCGAATGCATCGGCGAGCGCAAACAACTCAGTCGCGCTGGGCGCAGGCTCGGTGGCAGATCGTGCCAACGCGGTATCGGTGGGAAGCACCGCGGCCGGCGGTCAGCGTCAGGTCACGAACGTCGCAGCGGGCACCGACGGCACCGATGCTGTCAACGTGAACCAGATGCAGCAATCGGTGAACACGGGCGTGAAGTCGGCAAAAGGTTATACGGACGCGCTTCGCTCTGACATGAACAGTGGGCTCTCGCTCGCGAACAACCATATCAATAGCGTCGGTGCGATGAGCAGCGCGATGGCGATGATGGCGGGCAGCGCGGCAGCGGTCGCCGATAAGGACAACCGCTTCGCGGCGGGCACGGGTGTATATCGTAACAAGGCCGCTATTGCGGTCGGCTTCCAGAAGCGCTTTGGCACCAACATGGTCATCACAGTCGGCGGTTCGACGACCGGCGAAGAAAGCACCGGAGGCGCAGGCTTCGCGTTCGGCTTCTAAGCTAAGGTTCAGCAAGCTGGAAGCCTAGTCGAAACACTCGGCCGCAAACCCCTCTCATGAGATTAACGGCCGAGTTTTCATATGCGCTCTCACTCTCTCTCACTCTCTCTCTAACTCTTTGAGGCAATGTCGTGCGCTTAGCTACGGCGTCTCAAGGCACCTGAGCACGAACAGCATCGAAGTTCCTCGTCAGCCAATGCCGTGTTCGACCAAGTCATGCAATGCAATGAACATGACAAACATGTTGCACTGCAATCACCGTTGCCCTATAATCTTTTTCGCGGGGTGGAGCAGTCTGGCAGCTCGTCGGGCTCATAACCCGAAGGTCATAGGTTCAAATCCTATCCCCGCAACCAAGGATTAAAAGTCAAAAGCCCGGTTCTCCGGGCTTTTTTCATTTCGGCAGTGATTGTTGAGCCGTGGTTGTTTCGCGCGACTATCGGGTACCCACGGGGGGTACCCACGGGGGGCGCCCACGGGGGTGTCCACGATCCCATGCTGCGCTGAATGGTCGCCTTGCAGGCGCACAAACTCTCAATCCGCGCATGGCATAATCAGCGGCTAAACCCCGCTTTGGAAGCCAACGTCAGCCTCATGCGCCGTCGCCTCGTCCGCAAGTTCGGAAGTCTCATCGGATTGCTCGCGATCCTGATGACCGCGCTCGCTCCGGCCGTGTCGCAAGCGCTTGCCTCCAGTACGCAATCCGCGACAATCCTGAGCGCGTTTTGCTCGGCGGAGTTCCATACCCCGCAGACCAATACTGACGACCCCATCCGTTCGCCGCATTCCGCCGCGGGTCATTGGGATGCATGTGGTTACTGCAGCCTGGCGGCACATTCACCTGCGGCCCCACCTTGCGCAAGTGCTTATCAAGCACGTGTTACGCCGGGACCTCCGCCTGATAACACCCCTGCCCAACCCTTCCCGCCGTATGCGCCGGTCTTTGCTGCACAGCCTCGTGCACCGCCAGTCGTCGTCTGATTCTTCTTCGCACTGCCGCCGGCTGAATGGCCGGTACTCATCATTCGCGTCGCCCGGATCGAACGAGATCGAACGAGATCAAACAGGATCAGCATGAACACGTCCCTCACAATCATGACCAAGCATGGTGGCCTTGCCGCCCTGCTTCTCGCCACCGCGCAACTCGCTTTTGCGCATGCGCATCCTGCGCAGCAAACGCCCGCGCCCGATGCAACGGTCGAAGCACCGCATGAGGTAGCCATCGATTTCACGGAGGGCCTCGAGCCGGCGTTCAGCACGCTGACTGTGATCGATGCAGCGGGCAAGCAGGTCAACAGCGCGAAATCGGCTGTCGATGCAAACAACAAGAAACATATGAGCGTCGCGCTCGGCGATCTCAAGACGGGTGCCTATCAAGTGGAATGGACGGCCGTGGCCGACGACGGCCATCGTACGCAAGGCCATTACCTGTTCAACGTAAAGTGAGCTGACTATGAAAACCAACACCCTGATTCACGCCGGTTTGCTTGCCTTTTGCGCCCTCGCGACGTCCGGCGCACAAGCTGCAACACTCGATGTGCACGATTGCTGGATCCGTTCGATGCCGGCTAAATTGCCGTCGTCGGGCTACTTCGTGGTATCGAATAGCGGCGATAAACCCGCGACCCTCACTGGCGCTGAAACACCCGCGTTCGGTATGGCGATGCTGCATAAATCGACGAGTAACGGCAGCACATCGACCATGTCGATGGTCGACTCCGCCGAGGTGCCCGCACACGGCACACTCGCGTTCGCACCCAGCGGTTACCATCTGATGCTCGAGGACGCACCTAAGCCAGTGAAGGTTGGATCAACGATCCCGTTGAAGCTGACATTCGCGGATCAATCGAGTATCGATACAACGTGCGTGGTGAAGCCGGCGTCTACGCTCGGTAAATAGCCCGGTAGACAAGCTCGCAGTAACAACGAAAAAGGCGCGGGGCAATCAGATTGCAATCTGATTGCCCC
>NZ_MTHB01000241.1 GCF_002220365.1 Caballeronia sordidicola
CCTCGCATGCCCGCATCCGCTCGCTCGAGCTCTGCCAGTGTGGCTCCATGACGTCGGTCCATTCCAGCTTGTCCTGCGCGAAGAACCGATAAGCCGCTGCCGTCTCGGCCCAGCCGCCGCACGCCTGAGGAATGCTCGCCGTCGGACTACCCGACAGTTGTTCGGCCAGCAGGATCGCCCGCCGGTTCAGGCGCTTGTCGCCCAGATCGATACCCTTGAATTCCATTGCCGCCCAGCTCTCCGTTGTTCGTGCCATTCGCATGCCGCGCAAAAAGCAAGAGTAAACGGCAAGCCGCGAAAGTTTACAAGCCGCTCATGTCGACTTGTGTGTAATGGAATGCCTTAAGCCGCCATTAACTTTGTCGCGGATTATTCATATTGATCTGCCGTATCGACGCGATTAAAACGAATTGCACAATAAAAAAACGGGCGCTTGGCGCCCGTTTTTTTATCGGCTTTCACCGTTTTTAATTCACGCTGCAGCAAGCGCCCGGTTCTTCGCACCGGTCAGCAACGGATAAACCACGCCCGCAATGATGGCGCCAATGATAGGCGCTACCCAGAACAACCACAGCTGTTCCATCGCCGCACCGCCGACGAACAATGCCGGGCCCGTGGAACGCGCCGGGTTCACCGACGTATTCGTGACCGGGATCGAGATCAGGTGGATCAGCGTCAGGCACAGGCCAATGGCGATTGGCGCAAACCCGGCAGGTGCGCGGCTGTCAGTGGCACCCAGGATGACGAACAGGAAGAAGAACGTCATCACGACTTCACACACAAGCGCTGCGATCATTGTGTAATGACCCGGCGAGTGATCGCCGTAACCATTGGTGGCAAAGCCGCTGGCAACCAGGTCGAAGCCCGGCGCGCCGCTGGCGATCACCGACAACACGTACGCGCCGATCACGCCACCCACCACTTGGGCCGCAATGTACGGAACCAGATCGCGGACCGGGAAGCGTCCTGCGACCGTCAAACCGACGCTCACCGCCGGGTTCAAGTGGCAACCCGAGATGTGGCCGATCGCGTAGGCCATGGTGAGCACCGTGAGGCCGAACGCAAGCGCTACGCCCGCGAAGCCGATACCAAGTTGAGGGTAACCCGCGGCCAGCACTGCGCTGCCGCAGCCGCCCAGCACGAGCCAGAACGTACCAAACATTTCTGCGCCGAGGCGCTGTCCTAATCGCATGATTCGTAGTCCTAAAAATATATAAAAATCCGAAACAATTCCGACGCTTGTGATCATAAGTACTTGTACGGACCACCACGGCGGGTAAGCAGTGTAATCCGAGTTTCGGGACTAGTTGTCAACAATTGTTAAATCATCAGGAACTGAGGGAACTCTTATTCGGAATGTCCTATAGTTTCAAGAATCTTCTCATTCGCATTAGGTTTTTTGGTAATTGGATGTTCAAACGTTGCATCTTTTAATCGATGCCGTTACGCTTCTCAATAATCGCGGGCTATTAGCAAGGATTAGGAAATGTCGGAATACACCGAGCTCAAGGCGCAGATCGCCAAGCTTCAGGAACAGGCGGAGGAGGCCCGCCGCGCAGAACTGGAAGCAGTACTCGCGGATATCAGGCGCAAGATCGTCGAATACGGACTGACGGCCCAAGATCTGGGGCTGTCAGTTGTCCGGCGAGGCCGGCCACCCAAGAAGGAGCCACTACCGCCGATCTATCAGGACCCCAAGTCTGGGAGCACTTGGAGCGGCCGCGGCAAACCGCCGAAATGGATTGCGGGAAAGAATCGTGAGCGATTCCTGATTAGTCAGGCGCACTCTTAATGTGTCTGGTGACTGCATCGAATAGTGCAGACAAATTGAAGCAAATATGTTTGCATGAAATGAGAACGAAAAAAATCCGCCTGAGGGCGGATTTTTTTGCTCTTCAATGAAACGTTGGATAACGACGCAACCATCGTTTCCAATCGAGTCGGCGGCGCAATTCCATGCAATTCACAGCATGTCCGAGCGGCGCCCGGTCTCCAGGCGACTAAAGAAATAAGCCGAAATTTAGCCGATCGCCACTCGGCGCAATACTGGACGCTTGGCTGCTTGCAACAACGCGGTATAGCTCTCGACGTAGTTCAGCGCCATGGTCTTTGCACTGAAGCGACGTTCGAACTGCGCGCGAATTTCGGTACGCGAGAGCTCGTCCAGGCGTTGGAGTGCGCCGACCGCGCCCTGCACGTCCTCGCAAATGAAGCCCGTCACGCCGTGGTCGATGACTTCCGGCACCGAACCCCGATTGAACGCAATCACCGGCGTACCGCACGCCATGGCCTCGATCATGACCAAGCCGAAAGGCTCCGACCAGTCGATCGGGAACAGCAACGCCTTGGCCCCCGACAGGAATTCCGGTTTTTGCTGCTCGTTGATCTCGCCGACAAATTCAACACTGGCTTTCGATTCCGCCAGCAGCGGCTCGATCACGCTCTTGAAATATTCCTGGTCGACCTTGTCTACCTTGGCGGCGATCTTCAGCGGAAGACCGCTTTGAGCGGCGATCTTGATGGCGAGATCGGCGCGCTTTTCCGGGCAGATACGACCCAGGAACGCGAGATATTCCGGCTTCTTGTGCGTTTGCGGCGTCAGCAGATTTTCAGGCAGCCCGTGATAGATCGTGTTGAGCCATCCAGCTTGCGGGAGCGGCACGCGCTGTGAATCCGAGATCGATACAACCGCTGCATCAGGAAACGCGCTGAACACAGGCTGCAGTTCGGGCAGATCCAGCCGGCCGTGGAGGGTGGTCAAAAACGGCGTATCCATTTGCGAGAACACCGAAAACGGCATGTAGTCGAGGTGGAAGTGCAAGACGTCGAATTCATGCGCCCGACGTCGTACGTTCTCAAGCAGCAGCGCGTGCGGAGCATTCCAGTCGCGGATGGACGGATCGAGGCGCAACGCGCGCGGCCAGGCGGCTTCAAGCTTCGCCTTGGTCTGCGAGTCGCCGCTTGCGAACAGCGTCACGTCATGACCAAGATCAACCAGCGCGTCGGTCAGATACGAGACGACGCGCTCGGTGCCACCGTAGAACTTCGGGGGGACGGCTTCGTGCAAAGGTGCAATTTGTGCGATACGCATAACGTGACTCTCCTGTTCGTGAGGGCTTCGACGCACAGTCTCCGAAACGAAAACCGGTGAAGCCTTGCGGACGGGCCAGCGTCAATGCTGCCGCCCCCTGAATATAGGACCCGGTTGAATCGGGTTATCCCTTACGACCCATTATCGAGATGACTCTCCGCATCAACGAGTCATTTTTCAAACGCTTAACCTTGTTACAGGCGGAAACACCGGCCGTTACGAAGCTCGGTGGATCGCCGACGCCCTTATGCGGCAAGCGATTGCGCGTCCGTCATCCAATTACGCGGTGCAGGATGCATTGCCCAGGACGCCAGATGCAGCAAAGCGTGTGCCACCGCGTATCCACGCCGGCCATGCTCCGCCTGCGTTGACGTCGTCCATTGGCTGTGAAAACAAATGCTCGTCACGTAAAGATTTACCCGGGTCCGCCGTTAGTCAGACGTTGGGCAAACGGTGAGTCAATCGGCTCGGAAAATGGATTTGTCCGATCTCAATCGGCTAGTGCTTGCTTACAACTGATTGCCGATCCGTAAGCTGATAATCGGCATCTTTGCCCGATTTATTGCTGCCGCGCGCCCCACAGCCTGCCGAGGCGACTGAGCGGGCTCGCCAGCCGGCCGGGTTGCAGGCTCGAATGCACCGCCAATCAAGACGCTGCCCGGTTCCCGGCCTGCTGCCCGGTCCGCGATTTCCCTTCAAAGTTTTCCAGCCACTTGCCGTAAACCACTTAACGGCGGTTTCGCCGATGCAACCATGAGGGTTCGATTGTGCTGATTTTCATCGGAACACTAGTGACGCTGTTGTCCGTTTTCGGCGGTTATGCGCTGGAAGGCGGTCACCTTGGCGCATTGGTTCAGCCCGTTGAAATCCTGATGATCGCGGGCGCCGGTGTGGGCGCGTTCATCCTCGGCAACGGCATGAAGACGATCAAGGCCACGCTGCGTGTGATCCCGACGCTCTTCAAGGGCTCGAAGTACAACAAGGACGTGTACATGGAGCTGATGGCGCTGCTCTACGTGCTGCTCGCAAAAGCACGCAAGGAAGGCACGCTGACGCTCGAGTCCGATATCGACGATCCGGAAAAAAGCCCGATCTTCGGTCAATACCCGAAGATCCTGGCGAATCACCATATCGTCGAATTCCTTACTGATTATTTGCGCCTGATGGTCGGCGGCAACATGAACGCATTCGAGATCGAGAGCCTCATGGACGAGGAGATCGAGACGCATCACGCGGAAGGTGAAGGCCCGGCGCAGGCGCTGCACAAGGTAGGCGACGCGATGCCGGCGTTCGGTATTGTCGCGGCCGTGATGGGCGTCGTCCACACAATGGCTTCCGCCGACCAGCCGCCTGCCATCCTGGGCGAAATGATCGCGCAGGCGCTGGTCGGGACGTTCCTCGGCATCTTGCTTTCCTATGGGTTGATCGGCCCGCTCGCGAGCGTCGCGGAACAGCGCGTGGCGGAGTCGACGAAGATGTTCCAGTGCATCAAGGTGACGATCCTGGCAAGCCTGAACGGCTACGCACCGGCTATCGCGGTGGAGTTCGGCCGCAAAGTGCTCTTCTCCACCGAGCGTCCGTCGTTCTCCGAACTGGAAGAACACGTGCGCCGCGTGAAGGCGAAGTAACCGCCTTCAGAGACCGAGCGCATCGAGCCCGCCATGCCGACCAATAAAGATCGTCCGATTTTCATCAAGCGCGTCATATCGAACAAGAAGGCGCATCACGGTGGCGCCTGGAAGCTGGCTTACGCCGACTTCATGACGGCGATGATGGCGTTTTTCCTGTTGATGTGGCTGCTGAGCGCGGTGTCGCCGGTGCAGCGCCAGGGAATTGCCGAGTACTTCAACATGCCGCTCAAGAACGCGATCATGGGCGGGCAGAACACCGGTATGGATTCCAGCGTCATCAACGGCGGCGGACGCGATATTTCAAGCCCCGAGCCGGGTACGACGCGCATGAGCGACGGTACGCGGCGCGTGGACCGGCTCGACGAGCAAACGCTGAGGGCCGCGCAGGGCGAACTCGAACGGCGCGACCAGGCGCGTTTGCACGAGCTGCAGGTCAAGCTGATGGCCGCTATAGAAGCGAACCCGGTGTTGCGCCAGTTCAGGCAGCAGATCCGGATTGACTCGACGCAACAGGGTTTGCGCATCGAGATTGTCGATACCCAGAAGCGCCCGATGTTCGCGCTCGCAAGCAACAACGTGGAGCCCTACATGCGCGACATCCTGCGCGAGATCGGCAAGGCGCTCAATGACGTGCCGAACCGGATCGTGGTGCAGGGACACACCGACGCCACGCAGTACGCGGGCGGCGAAAAGGGTTACAGCAACTGGGAGCTGTCGGCGGATCGCGCGAACGCTTCGCGGCGCGAGCTGATCTCGGGCGGTATGGACGAGTCGAAGGTGTTGCGGGTGCTTGGACTGGCATCGACGCAGAACCTGAACAAGCAGGATGCGTTCGATCCCGAGAACCGGCGCATCAGCATTCTTGTGTTGAACCACAAGTCGGAAGAGTCCATGACGCGTGAGGACCTGCCGGCGACCACGATTACCAGCAATGCGGGCAGCCCAGGCGGTCCGGGCGGGTTCAAGCCCAACTTCGGCGCGCTAGCGCCGGCATTGCCGGCCAAGCCGGCGGTGCCGTGACGGCGGCATCACGAAACACGCTCACGAGAGCACTAGAGCAACAGAGCACGACAAGAACTTCGGACAGAGGGCTGCACACATCATGATCAAGAACATTCTGGCTATCGACGATTCGGCTGCCATGCGGCAAATCCTCTCGGCGACGTTTATCGCGGCGGGGTATCGCGTGGTGCTGGCCATGGATGGCGCAGAAGCGTACGAAGCGGCGCTCGCCGAACAGTTCGATCTCGTGATCACCGACCAGAACATGCCGGCGATGAGCGGCCTGGAGCTGATCGGGAAATTGCGCGGACATCGTGCTTATGCCAATACGCCGATCCTCGTGCTGACGACCGAGTCGGGCGAGCCGTTCAAAGCATCGGCGCGCGCAGTAGGCGCGACGGGCTGGCTCGAAAAACCGTTCGATCCCGACATGCTGACCGAGCTGGTGGCCACGTTGTCGGGAGCGGAACACCCGAATTGAAGCAAACCGTTTTTGCATGAAGCACGACGCACGACGCATCAGGCACGAAGAGTTAAGCATCAAGCATCAGGCACGAAAGAGACATTAGCTTTTACGACGCGCATAGCGACGACAGACAAGGCATCCGGTGGTGACCCAGGCATGACACTCGACATTACGCAGTTCTATCAAACATTCTTCGACGAAGCCGACGAGTTGCTCGCGGATATGGAGCAGTTGCTGCTCGCGCTGGATCTGGCGAACCCCGATCCCGAGGATCTCGGCGCGATCTTTCGCGCGGCGCATTCGATCAAGGGCGGCGCAGCCACGTTCGGTTTTTCGGCGCTGACCGAGACCACGCACATCCTTGAGTCGTTGCTCGATCGGGCGCGCAATAACGAGCTGGTCTTGCGTCGCGACATGATCGATACGTTCCTTGAAACCAAGGACGTACTGTCGGATCAGCTCAGCGCGTATCGCGCCAGTGCCGAGCCGGACGCAGCGGCCGCAAAGGCGATTTGCGCGAAGCTTGAATACTTGCGGGACAACGACCCGGCCGAGGGTGCAACCGCCGCCGCTGACGCTGCGCAGCCGGAGCCGTCGTTCGCCGAAGCGGCCGCGATCGCGCAGGATCTCGCGCAAGTCGCGTTGGCGCTCGGGCCGAACGAGCCGCCGCCGCATGTCGTCGAGCAAGCGAATGAGGCGGTCGAGGAAGAGGGCGAATGGGCTGAATTCCCCGCTACACCAGATGCAAGCCAAGGTGCCGATAGCGCCGGGCAAGACGGTCCTCACCTGAAAATTACGCTACGGGGGGTGGGGGAGAAGGACCAGGCTCTGCTGACCGAGGAGCTTGGAAACCTGGGTAGTGTTGTCGGGGAGATGAAGTCGGGCAGCGATTTGACGTTGTGGCTCGACTCGGATGTATCCGCCGACGATATCGTCGCCGTGTGCTGTTTCGTGATCGATGAAGCGCAGATCGCGGTCAGCCGCGGCAATGCAGCGGATGCGGCGCCTGCCAGTGGGTCGCAAGCTGCTGCAGAGCAGGAAGATTTATACGAGGTGGCAGCAAAAGCACCCGCATCTGAGAAGACGGAACCGGTGGCGGCCGCGGCCGCCGCCGAGTCCCGCACCAAGACAACCATTAGCCCCGCCGTGGCCGAAGCGCCTGAAGCGCCGAAGGCACCCGAAGGCGACAAGAAAACCCGCGCGGCAGCCGCACCCGCCGCCGCGGAAGGCAGCTCCATCCGTGTAGGTGTAGAGAAGGTCGATCAACTGATCAACCTCGTCGGCGAACTGGTGATCACGCAGGCAATGCTCGCCGAAACCACGAGTACCTTCGATCCGGCATTGCACGACCGCCTGTTCAACGGCATGGCGCAGCTCGAACGCAATGCGCGCGACCTGCAGGAAGCGGTGATGTCCATCCGCATGATGCCGATGGACTACGTCTTCAGCCGCTTCCCGCGCCTCGTGCGCGATCTCGCCGGGAAGCTCGGCAAGGAAGTGGAACTCGTCACGTTCGGCCAGGCGACCGAGCTGGACAAGAGCCTGATTGAACGCATCATCGATCCGCTGACCCACCTTGTGCGCAACTCGCTCGACCATGGCATCGAAACCGTGGAAGCGCGGCGTGCAGCGGGTAAAGCGGCGGCGGGACAACTGGTGCTGTCGGCGGCGCATCACGGCGGCAACATCGTGATTGAAGTCAGCGACGACGGCGCGGGCCTGCGCCGCGACAAGATTCTCGCGAAGGCGCTCAAGCAAGGCATGCAGGTCAGCGAGCAAATGTCCGACGACGAAGTCTGGCAACTGATCTTCATGCCGGGCTTTTCCACCGCCGAACAGGTCACGGACATCTCCGGCCGCGGCGTGGGCATGGACGTAGTGAAACGCAACATCCAGGCGATGGGCGGCCATGTCGAGATCCAGTCTCGCGAAGGCAAGGGTACGACCACGAAGATCGTGTTGCCGCTGACGCTGGCGATTCTCGACGGCATGTCGGTGAAGGTGGGCAGCGAGATTTTCATCCTGCCGCTGAATTTCGTCATGGAGTCGCTGCAGCCCGTTGCCGACGATATCTACACGGTCGCCGGCGGCGAGCGCGTGGTGCGGGTTCGTGGCGAATATCTGCCGCTGGTCGCGCTGCATCAGGTCTTCGAAGTAGTCGATGCACGCACCGAACCCACGCAGGGAATCATCACGATCATCCAGTCGGAAGGACGCCGCTTTGCCATGCTGATCGATGAGCTGGTCGGCCAGCAGCAAGTGGTGGTGAAGAACCTCGAAACGAATTACCGCAAGGTACACGGCATTTCCGCCGCGACCATCCTGGGCGACGGCAGCGTCGCACTGATCGTCGACGTAGCGGCGCTGAACCGTGAAAACCGCTCGGCGCATGGCGCGCTGACGCACTAATGCACTAAATAGATAGTCGGAACACCCAACCAATTTTTGGAGGCTAACGTGGCAGCAGACATCCAATCCATTACTTCGGCGGTTCAACGCCGTGACGTTCAACGTGTCAGCCAGGCCGAAGCGGCAGGACAGGAATTCCTCGTCTTCACGCTGGGCGCGGAAGAGTACGGCATCGACATTTTGAAGGTGCAGGAAATTCGCGGCTACGACAACGTCACGCGCATTGCCAATGCGCCGGCGTTCATCAAGGGCGTGATCAACTTGCGCGGCATCATCGTGCCGATCGTCGATATGCGCATCAAGTTCAATCTCGGTCGCGTGGAGTATGACAACCAGACGGTCGTGATCATCCTGAACGTCGCGCATCGCGTGGTCGGCATGGTCGTGGACGGTGTGTCCGACGTGCTCACGCTGCAAGCCGACCAGGTCATGCCGGCGCCGGAGTTCGGCGCCACGCTCACCACCGAATACCTGACGGGCCTCGGTACCGTCGATGGCCGGATGCTGATCCTGATGGACATCGAAAAGTTGATGACGAGCAAGGAGATGGAGTTGATCGACTCCGTCGCCGTGCCCGCCTGAGTCTTCATATAGCTGGTTACCAACACGCTGGTCGGGAAGAAGACATGCTTAAGAACTGGTCGATTCGTACCACGCTGACGCTCGTGGGCCTGCTGTTCGTAGGATTTGCGGCAGTGGTGAGCGCGTTGTCGCTTAACGGCTTGCGCTCGGCGGGCAATTCGCTTTCCCTGTTGGCCGACAGCGACATGGTGTCCATGCGGGCACTCAGCGACGCGTCGTCGAACCTGCTGCGCTCTCGCGTGGCGCTCGACCGCGTGCGCGGGCTGACAGAGGCGAACAACGCTGATGAAGCGAAGAAGGTGCTTGATCGCGGGCAGTTCCTGCTCGATAAATCGAACGAGAGCTGGAAGCTTTTCTTGTCGACGCCGAAGCCGATGTTGCCGCAAGCCACGCTGGACGACATCGTGGCGAAACGTGACGCGCTGATGCATGAGGGTGTCGAACCGGAGTTCGCGGCAATGCGCACCGGCGACATGGCCGCGTATCACGCCATTGCGGACACCAAGATCAGCCCGATGTTCATCGCCCTCGACGCAGCGACGGCTACCACGGCCGACTTGACGCAGAAGCACGCCGAGCAGTTGCGCGCAGACGCGGCGGCGAGCATCACGCTGCTGATCGAGGTGATTGTCGGTGTGATGGTGCTGGCCGTGCTCACGCTGATTGCCACGCGCTTCGCGATGGGCGGCATGATCGTGCAGCCGATCAACGACGCAGTCGATCACTTCGAACGCATCGCCAAAGGCGACCTGACGAAGTCCGCGCACACGGACAAGACCAATGAGATCGGCCGCTTGTTTGCGGGCATCGAGCGGATGCGAACGAACCTGACCGCGATGGTCGGATCGGTGCATCACGGGGCGGAATCCATCGATGTCGGGGCGCGGGAAATCGCCAGCGGCAACACGGATCTCTCGCAACGTACGGAAGAACAGGCGGCGTCGCTGCAGGAAACGGCGTCGAGCATGGAGCAGCTCACCAGCACCGTGAAACAGAACGCCGAGAACGCGCGCCAGGCTTCGCAACTGGCCGTCAACGCGTCGGATATCGCGTCGCGCGGCGGTCAGGTGGTGGAGCAGGTCGTGGACACCATGAGCGCGATTTCATCGAGTTCGAGCAAGGTGGTCGACATCATCGGGGTGATTGAGGGCATCGCGTTCCAGACCAATATTCTCGCGCTGAATGCGGCCGTGGAAGCGGCCCGGGCGGGAGAGGAAGGGCGTGGTTTTGCCGTCGTGGCGGGCGAAGTGCGCAGTCTCGCGCAACGGAGCGCGGCAGCGGCGAAAGAGATCAAGTCGCTGATCGGAGACTCCACCGCGAAGGTCGAAAGCGGCTCCGTGCTGGTCGCTCGCGCCGGGGAGACGATGGACGAAATCGTGCAGGCCGTGCGCCGCGTCACCGACATCATGGGCGAGATCAGCGCCGCGTCGGACGAGCAGTCGCAAGGCATCGAGCAGGTGAGCCGCGCCGTCGGGCAGATGGACGAAGTCACGCAGCAGAACGCGGCGCTGGTTGAACAAGCGGCGGCTGCAGCGGCGTCGCTTGAAGAGCAGACGCGCAAGCTGAAGGACGTGGTCAGCCACTGGCAAGTCAGCAGCGACGCACCGTCCAGCGACCCGCGCGCGCGACTCGAACCGAGGGTCGTCGCACGGCCGCACGCCAACTCGGCGATTAAAGTTGCAGCGCGGCCTAACGTCGCGGCTAATCGCGCCGTTAATAAGCTTATTGCCACACCGGCTTCGGCCGCTTCAGCCAACGCTTCAGCCCCGGCAACACCGGTCGCGAAAGCGCCCGCCACGAAGCTCGCAGTTGCCGCGTCCGGTGACTGGGAAACTTTTTAAGGCAGTGTCGATAACCATGCAAGCCCATCGCAACGTGCTCCTTGATGAGCATTTCACTGAAGCGCGCCGGGCCGTGTGGTTGTCGACGAAACGCGGTGCAACGCCCGTACGGGATGCAGCCGATGCACGTTCCAGCAGAACAAAGGCTAGATGATGGCAACGCGCCCGAGCGTCGATACCCCCCGCGACCGGACCCGAAACGGTTCGGAAGTGGAACGGGACTTCGAATTCACCAATGCCGATTTCGGCCGCATTCGTGCGCTGATTCATGAGCGCGCGGGGATTTCGCTGTCCGATCATAAACGCGACATGGCATATAGCCGTCTCGCGCGACGTCTGCGCGCCTGCAATATCGATTCGTTTCGCGTGTATCTCGAGCGTCTCGAAGCGCATCCGGACAGCGACGAGTGGGAAGCCTTTACCAACGCACTGACCACGAACCTGACTGCGTTCTTCCGCGAATCGCATCATTTCCCGATCCTTGCCACGTTCGCGAAAAGCCGTCCGCAGCCGTTCTCGGTGTGGTGCTCGGCGGCATCGACGGGAGAGGAGCCGTATTCCATCGCCATGACACTGATGGAAACACTCGGCGACAGCGCTGCGCGCCATTGCACGGTGATTGCAACGGACATCGACAGCCAGGTCTTGCAGAAGGCCGACGCGGGCGTCTATACGCTCGACTCCGTGAAGACGCTGGGTGCCGAACGCCTGAAGCGTTTCTTCCTGAAGGGCACGGGCGCGCATGCCGGCATGGTGAAGATCCGCCCGGAAGTGCGTGCGCTGGTGAAGTTCGAGCAACTTAACCTGACGGACGCGAAGTACGCGCTGCCGGGCCAGTTCGACGCGATCTTCTGCCGCAACGTGATGATCTACTTCGATAAACCCACGCAGGCGCAAGTGCTCGCGCGCTTCGAGCCGCTGATGAAGCCGGGCGGTTTGTTGTTCGCCGGGCATTCGGAAAACTTCACCTATGTGACGCAGGCGTTCAAGCTGCGCGGCCAGACAGTGTACGGGTTGTCGCGTGACGCGGCGGCGGCGGCAACGGCAGCCGCAGCGGCGAAGAAAGCGGGCAAGACGCTCGCCGGGGAGCTGGCATGAGTGGCTTGCCGATCGCATCGAATCTTTACTTCGACAACCATTTCAAGCTCCCGGGCGTGAAGCTGTTGCCGAACGAGTTCTATATGACGAGCGAGGACATGGTGCTTGTCACGGTGCTCGGTTCATGCGTGGCGGCATGCATTCACGATCGCTCGGCAGGCATTGGCGGGATGAATCATTTCATGCTTCCCGACGACGGCTCGGACGCGTCGCAATCCAGTTCGGATTCCATGCGTTACGGCGCCTACGCCATGGAAGTGCTGATCAACGAAATGATCAAGCGCGGTGGCCGGCGCGAGCGCTTCGAAGCGAAAGTGTTTGGCGGTGGCGCGGTGCTGGCGGGCATGACGACGATCAATATCGGCGATCGCAATTCGGAATTCGTCCGTCGTTACCTGGCGCTGGAAAAGATTCGCATTGTTGCCGAGGACTTGCAGGGCATGTATCCGCGCAAGGTCGCGTTCATGCCGCGCACCGGCCAGGCGATGGTCAAGAAACTCATCACGACGCAAGACCCGAGCGTGGTCGAACGCGAGCAGGCACTCGCGCGGCAAACACCCGAGGCACGCAGCGAACGGCTTGCAAAGGCGCGTGCGCGTGTCGAGATGTTCAGCCGGCCCAAAGCTACCACACCCGATAAACCCCGCATCGAACTATTCGGTGCCGCAGCCGGCCTGCAGCGAACCGTCCGCACGAAGACGGCGGAGGAAGCATGACAATGGCCCGGAGCACGGAACCGAAAATCAGTGTGCTGTGCGTCGACGACTCGGCGCTGGTGCGAAGCCTGATGACCGAGATCATCAACTCGCAGCCCGACATGCACGTGTGCGCAACCGCGCCTGATCCGCTGGTGGCGCGTGAGCTCATCAAGCAGCACAACCCCGACGTACTGACACTCGACGTCGAAATGCCGCGCATGGATGGCCTCGATTTCCTCGAAAAGCTGATGCGCCTTCGGCCGATGCCGGTAGTGATGGTGTCGTCGCTGACGGAGCGCGGCTCGGAAATCACGCTGCGGGCGCTGGAACTCGGCGCGGTGGATTTCGTGACGAAACCGCGCGTGGGTATTCGCGACGGCATGCTCGAGTACTCGGAAAAGCTCGCCGATAAAATCCGCGCAGCCGCCCGCGCACGGGTGCGGCAGACGCCTCATGTCGTGCACGCAGCGCCGGGTTCAAGCGGCGCGGTTGCTGTGGCGAAACCCACGCCGAACCTGAACAATCCTCTGGTGAGTACGGAGAAGCTGATCATCGTCGGGGCATCGACGGGCGGCACCGAAGCGATCCGCGAACTGTTGGTGCCGCTGCCGCCCGACGCGCCCGGCGTGATGATCGCGCAGCACATGCCGCCTGGCTTCACGAAGTCGTTTGCTCAGCGCCTGAACGGTCTGTGCCGGATCGCGGTGAAAGAAGCCGAGCACGGCGAACGTGTGCTGCCGGGCCATGCGTACATCGCACCTGGCGACGCCCATCTGGTGCTCGTGCGAAGCGGGGCGAACTACGTGGCGCATCTCTCCGATGCCCCGCCGGTCAACCGCCACCGTCCTTCCGTCGACGTGCTGTTCCGGTCCGCCGCGCAGAACGCCGGCAAGAACGCGCTCGGCGTGATCCTGACCGGCATGGGCCGCGACGGCGCGCAGGGCATGCTGGAAATGCAGCAAGCCGGCGCGTACACCTTCGCGCAGGACGAGGCGAGCTGCGTGGTGTTCGGCATGCCGCGCGAGGCGATTGCAACGGGCGGGGTGAGCGAGATCGCGCCGCTGGCGGAAATGACCCGGCGCGTGATGGCACGGCTCAATTCAATGGGTGAACGGGCGCAGCGCGTTTGATCCACGCCCAACAGGATTCGGATAGAAACGCGGCGTGATGCGCCGCTTGAAGAAAACACAGGAACACAAGGAGCAGTGATGGTGGACAAGAACATGAAGATTTTGGTCGTCGACGACTTTCCGACGATGCGGCGCATTGTGCGAAACCTGCTGAAGGAACTGGGTTTCTCCAATGTCGATGAAGCCGAAGACGGTGCGGCCGGTCTTGCGCGTCTGCGCGGCGGCGGTTTCGAATTCGTCATTTCCGACTGGAACATGCCGAACCTCGATGGCCTCGAAATGCTGAAGCAAATTCGCGGCGACGCTGCACTCGCCCATTTGCCCGTGCTGATGGTGACGGCGGAATCGAAGAAGGAAAACATCATCGCCGCGGCGCAGGCTGGCGCGAGCGGATACGTGGTCAAGCCGTTCACGGCTGCGACCCTCGACGAGAAGCTGTCGAAGATCCTCGAAAAGATGGCTAAGGCCGGGAGCTGACCGTGAACGAAATGACGAACCACGAGACGCTCATCGACGTCGAGCAGGACGCCGATGCATCGAGCGGCGACCGCATCCTCGCGCGCATAGGCCAATTGACGAGAACCCTGCGCGATTCCATGCGCGAACTCGGCCTCGACAAACAAGTGGAAGCCGCCGCCGAGATGGTGCCGGACGCACGCGACCGCCTGAAGTACGTCGCGACGATGACGGAGCAGGCCGCCGAGCGCGCGCTGAACGCCATCGAGTTGGCGAAGCCGCTGCAGGAGACCATGCAGCGCGACGCACAGGCGCTCGATGCCCGTTGGGAGCATTGGTATGGCGCGCCGCTCGAGAACGCGGACGTGAAGACCTTGCTGGCGGACACACGGGGCTTTTTGCAGCAAGTGCCGGTGCACACGGTGGCGACCAATACGCAGTTA
Organism: Caballeronia sordidicola; assembly: GCF_002220365.1. Taxonomy (GTDB): domain Bacteria; phylum Pseudomonadota; class Gammaproteobacteria; order Burkholderiales; family Burkholderiaceae; genus Caballeronia; species Caballeronia sordidicola_C. The sequence continues at coordinate 14,848 of NZ_MTHB01000241.1, forward strand.
CTCGAAATCATGCTCGCGCAGGATTTCCAGGATCTGACCGGTCAGGTGATCAAGAAAATTACCGACGTGGTGTATGTAATCGAGCAGCAATTGCTCAGCGTGCTGCTGGAGAACATCGCGCCCGAGCGGCGTGAACAATTCGCGGCACAGGCAGCGGCGCTGGCGGCAGCATCGAGCTCGGTGGGCTCGTCGGAGACCTTGCTCAACGGTCCGCAGATCAATCCGGAAGGCCGTACCGACGTAGTCCAGGACCAGACTCAAGTCGACGATCTGCTCGCCAGTCTCGGCTTCTGACAATTTAAAACGCTCGACGCGCGCGGGCTTGGCGCATGCGCATGCCGCAGGTGCTGGCACTTGCTCGCGTCGAGCCGTTTCCCGCAGCGTCAGTCCCCTGAAAGTATTCTGTTGGCGCTCGACCGTACGCGGTTGTACGAAGCGTCCTTTTCCCGGTTCCGACTCAATCGACTGGCATACTGGTAGAGCTTTCTTATTGGCTTTTGTAGCGCGGACGTTGCAGAAGGCAAAATAGCGAATATTGAGATAATCGAAACGGGGGAGGCGAAGTGAACACTTCGATCATTTCATTGAGCTCGCGACGCGTAACCGCGCTCGCCAGCCTGGCAGCAGGGCTGATATTGAGCTTGCTAGCTGTATCGCCGGCTTATGCCGTGCTTGGTGGCGCGCCGATGACACCGCCCGCCGGCGCCACTGTCAACAACGCCGTGTCGCATGCCGCTGTGTCAGCGGTTGCATCCGCCGCGGGCGCTTCGGCCAGTTCTTACACCGTGCGCACCACGACGCTCGCCGTTGGGACGGTGGTAAACGAGTATGTCGGCGCGGACGGCGTGGTGTTTGGCATTGCGTGGCAAGGTCCAAGAATTCCCGATCTTCCGACCTTGCTCGGCAGCTATTTCCCTCAATACGTGCAAGGCATCCAGAATCAGCGCGCCAACGGCGGCGGCCGTGGGCCGGTCAGCGTGGCAGGCAGCGCGCTGGTGGTCCGCTCCGGCGGTCATATGGGCGCATTCGCCGGGCAGGCCTACCTGCCGCAGTCCTTGCCCGCGGGCGTCAGCCCCAGCGACATCCAATAACGGACGGAGACTTCCACTATGCGTCCGACGATTTCCTCGTCCAATCCGACCCTGCGTTCGGGCCTGATCCGCTGGCTCGCTGTGCTGAGCGTGTCGGTGTTACTCGCTGCCTGCGGCGGCGGTGGCGGTGATTCAGGCAGCAGTTCCGTCAGCAGCAGCGGCAGTGGCAGCAGTGGCAGCAGCAGCGGTAGTGGTTCTGGCAGCACGCCCAGCGCGCAGCCGATCGCGTCTACGGCGTCGAACACGGTGCCCATCACCGTGGGTCCCGGTGCACAAAACTTCGTCAATATCCCGAACGTATCGGTGACGGTATGCGCGCCCGGCACGAGCACGTGCCAGGTCATCAACAACATCCAGCTCGATACCGGTTCGTACGGCTTGCGTTTGGCAAGCGACGCGGCAACGCAGATCTTGGGCAGCTTGCCCGTGGCCGCGTCGACGAGCGGTGGTCAATTGGCGGAATGCACGCAATTCGCCGATGGCTTCACCTGGGGCACCGTGCGTACCGCCGACGTGAAGATCGGCGGCGAAAGCGCGAGCGCCATTCCAATCCAGATAGTGGGCGATCTGCCTGATTCCACGGTGCCGCTTAATGGCTGTATCAATGGCAGCAACGAAAGCACCTCGCGGCAATTGGGCGCGAACGGGATCCTGGGCGTGGGTGTTGCAGCGACCGATTGCGGTGTGACCTGCACGAACGCCGCAACCAGCAACTACTACTCGTGCCCGAGCGGGACAAACTGCTCGGCCATTGCCGTTGCAGTTGCCCAGCAGGTGGTGAATCCGGTCACAAAGTTCGCGGTGGACAACAATGGCGTGATCGTGCAATTGCCGCCAGTGGCAACATCGGCGGCGTCGGTGACAGGCACGCTGGTATTCGGTATTGGCACGCAGAGCAACAATGCACTACTGCCTGCAGCAACGTCTTATCGCTCGACAGCTTTTGGCGACCTGGCCGGAACCTATAAGGGCGCGGCGGTGACGACCATTGTCGATTCGGGTTCGAACGGCCTGTTTTTCACCGACAGTTCGTTGCCAGCCTGTACGTCGACATTCACCGACTTCTACTGTCCGACCAGTTCGCAGGCGCTTTCTGCTACCGTTACCGGGTTCACCGGCACGTCAGGCACGGTAAATTTCACGGTCCTGAACGCCCAGACTCTGGCTGCCAGCGGCACGAGCTATGCACTGAATGGACTGGCCGGCAGCATTGGTTCGTTCCCGACGCTGTTCGACTTCGGCCTGCCATTTTTCTTCGGCCGATATGTTTATTTTGGCTTCAACACCAACGGAAATTCGGCGTACATCGCGTTTTAAGCGCGCTTAGTTCAGGTCGGTAGCGTCAAGGAAGGCGACGACGAAAAGCGACAAAGCCCGGCGAGTTTTTGCGCCGGGCTTTGTTTTTTGTGGAAGTAATCGCCGCTTCGGGAGGGACATCGTCCTGAATGATCAGTCCCCGGCGCGCGGTTTCCTCGGCGCCTTCTCAAGCAAGCGGTCATACAGCCAGCGCGGCACCACGTGCAGCATCGCGCCGGCGACGCGCATCTGCCATGGAAACGTCGCAAACCTCTTCTTCCCCGCAATTGCATCAGCGCTCTTGAGGGCGAATACATCGGCGTCCATCAGGAAGGGCATCGGATACGGATTGTGTTCGGTCATCGCGGTGCGGATATAGCCCGGTGCGATGGTCACCACCGATACCCCCTTCGGCCGCATCTCCACCCTGAGCGCTTCGAGATACTTCAGCGCCGCCGATTTCGACGCGCTGTACGCGCCCGAACCCGGCAATCCGCGAATGCCCGCCACGCTCGCGATGCCAACCAGCGTTCCGCGCCGCTCCTCGACCATGCGGGCGACGAACGGCTCAAACGTCGCGATCATCCCGAAGTAATTGATATCCATCACGTCGCGAAAGGTATCGAGATCGCCATGACCGGTCAGCGCGCCGCGGCTGACACCGGCGTTGGCGATCACCACGTCGGCGCCGCCATGCTGCGCACAGAACTGCGCGGCGGCGTGGCTAAGCGCGGCGGCGTCGCGGACGTCGGCGGGATAGATCGAGATGGAATGGGAAGGCAAGCGTGCGGCGAATGCCGCGAGGGCGTCGCCACGACGAGCAACGAGGCCAAGCACGGCACCGCGCCGGAGATATTCCTCGGCGAGCGCGAGGCCAATGCCGCTGGATGCGCCGGTGATGAAAACTCTCAGCCGGGCTGGCTCGGCACCCCTGCCATTGCCCGGCGTGTCCTTCATAGCGGCGCTCACGCCTTTACATCTTCTTCGCGCGAATCTGGCTGATCAGGAAATCGAGGACCTGGATCGTGCCCGGCAGGCTATTCGTGGTGGCCGGACCCGTTTCGTACTTGCCCTGCACGGCAAGCGTCGGCACGCCGTCGATCTTGTAGTCCTGCAGCAGCTTGTTGTCACGTTGCAGGTCGCTTTGCGTCGAGAAGGAGTTGTACGCGTCCATGTACTTCTTCTTGTCGACACCTTGCGTGGCGAGGAACGTAGCCTGCGCTTCCGGCGTCAGCAGATAGTTCTTCTTCACGTGGATCTCGTTGAACACGGCGGGCGTGAGCTTGTCCGCGAGGCCGAGTGCGTCGAGTGCGTGATACATCTTCGAGTGCGGGATGAAGTCGTCGCGAAAGGCCACCGGCACGCGCTTGAAGACGACGTCAGGTCCTTGCTTCTTCACCCACGCTTCCAGGTACGGGTCGAATTCGTTGCAGTGGGGGCAGCCGTACCACATGAATTCGATCACTTCGATCTTGCCCTGCGCGTCCACCGGCTGCGCGGCTTGCAGCACCGTGTAGTCGGTGCCCGCGACAGGCGCTGCCGGCGATGCGTGCGCCGCATTCATGGCGCTCAGGGTGCCGGCCACGAGGCCGAGGGAGAGAGCGAGGGCGCTGAAAAGTTTTTTCATAATGACCGAGAAAGGGCGTGGAGACGCAAAAGGGGAACACACGACGCTTAAAGGAAGCTTAAACAGGAAGCTTAAACCGGCTGGGCCGGGCCGATGCAGGCGCCGTGCCCTGTCAGCCCGGGCCGCTGTCGGCCGCCGCTCAGCGGCGTTGGCCGCTTTATGCTATCAACCCGCGCCAGCCTCGTACAAAAGGCCGCGCGGGCTGCGGGGTCTACTGCGCATTCACTGCTTGGAGAAGCGGATGACCGCGGTGTCCACGCCTGCGTCGGAAAGTCGCTGGCGCACGTTGTTCATGTCCTCGAACTTCGTGAACGGTCCGATCCGCACGCGGAAATACGTGACGTTGCCGGCATCGCGTTGCGTGACCTTCGACTCGAAACCCTGGAAGCCGAGCCGTGCGCGCTGCTGCTCTGCATCGGCCTGGGTCTTGTACGCACCAACCTGCAGGAAATAGCCGGTGTTCGCGTCGCCGGGTGCGGGTGGCGTGACCTTGGCCGTTGACGAAGCCTGTGCTTCAGCCGGCTTCTTCGCAGGCGTCGTGCTCGACGAGCCGCCCGGCGCGTTCGCGACTGGAGGCACGGTGGCCGGCTTCGGCGCAACGGCGGTACCGTTCGCAGCCGACGGCGGCACTTCAAGGATCTCAGGTTCGTCCTGCATGCCCGACGACTGCGTCTGGTTGTTGGTCTGCCCGGGTGCGGTATTCGGCGGCGCGGGCTGGGCGGCTTGCGGCACGGCCTGGCCCGGTGTCTTGCCCTGGAGCGGCCGGTTGGGATCGTACGGCTGTCCCGTGGCGGGTGCGGAGCCCGCGTCGGCTGGAGCCGGCGCGACCTTCGCGACGAACGGTGTGGGCGCGCGCGTGATGTACAGCGCCACGATCACTGCAATTGCAAGGCCGACAATCAAGCCCAGCACGATACCGAGAAAAGTCCCCCCGGTTTGCTTCGACTGCTTCGACGTGCTGCGTGGTTTTGCCATCGTATGAATAACCTGCAAAAAGTCTTCTGAATGGCCGACGATTATAACGGCGGCCTCAAGCGCGGTTTGGCGTTGCGCGGCGTTGTGTTAAGTCATGCAACCGTCGTCAGCCGTCTTCACCCGTAGTACGCGCGCGGGGCACTTGCGGCGCGTCGGGCTTATGACACGCTCGACGCGCCGGAAGTGCCCCGCGCGGGAATCACATCTTGACGGGAGCGGACACGCCAATCAGCGCGAGGCCGTTTTCGAGCACCTGACGGGTAGCGGCAAGCAACGCGATGCGAGCGTTGCGCACGCCCTCTTCCTCCACCAGCACGCGCTCCGCATTGTAGAACGAGTGGAATTCGCCCGCGAGGTCACGCAGATAGAACGCGACCGCGTGCGGCGCGAGTTCGTCCGCTGCGTGCGAGAGCATGTCCGGATACTCGGCGAGCTTGTTCAGCAGCGCCATCGCGCGTTCGCTCGAGAGCGGCGCAAGATCGACGTTCTGCAGCGTCTCTGCATTGCCGGCGTATTTCGTCTTCCAGTCGCCGAGGATCGTGCAGATCCGTGCGTGCGCGTACTGCACGTAATACACCGGATTTTCGTCGCTTTGCTTGAGCGCCAGGTCGATATCGAAGACGAATTCTGTATCAGCCTTACGCGAGATCAGGAAGAAACGCACGGCGTCGCGGCCGCGGCGAATGGTGTCTTCATCAATCTGGTCAGGCGCTACTTCCTCGCCCGGCGTCATGCCCCCCGACCATTCGATCAGGTCGCGCACCGTCACATAGCTGCCCGCGCGCTTCGAGATCTTCACTTCCACGCCGTTGCGCATGACCGTGACCATCTTGTGCAGCACGTAGTCGGGGTAACCCTTCGGAATGCCGATGCCAAGCCCCTGCAGCCCCGCCCGCACGCGAGCGATGGTGCCGTGGTGGTCCGAGCCCTGCACGTTGATGACCTTGGTGAAGCCGCGCTGCCACTTCGCCACGTGATACGCGACGTCCGGCACGAAATACGTGTACGTGCCGTCGGACTTGCGCATCACGCGGTCTTTATCGTCGCCGTCGTCGGTCGTGCGCAGCCATAGCGCGCCGTCCTGCTCGTAGGTCTTGCCGGCGGCGATCAGCGAGTCGACGGTGGCTTGCACGCGTCCCTCGTTATACAGCGACGACTCCAGGTAGAACTGGTCGAAGTCCACGCCGAATGCGGTCAGGTCCAGATCCTGTTCGTGGCGCAGGTACGCGACGGCAAAGACGCGAATGGCGTCGATATCGCCGACATCGCCCTTCGCCGTCACCGGCGCGCCGTCCTTGGCCGCGACCGTGGCACCGGCCAGGTAATCGCGTGCGATGTCCGCGATGTACTCGCCGTTGTACGCGTTTTCCGGCCACTCCTTGTCGCCCGGCGCAAAACCGCGGGCGCGCAGTTGCGTGGACATGGCGAGATTGCCGATCTGCACGCCGGCGTCGTTGTAGTAGAACTCGCGATGCACCGCGTTGCCTTGCGTGCCGAGCAGGTTCGCCAGCGCGTCGCCGAGCGTGGCCTGGCGGCCGTGGCCGACGTGCAGCGGCCCGGTCGGGTTGGCCGAAACGAATTCGATCAGCACGCGTTTGCCTTCGTCGCGGGCGTTGTAGCCGTAGCGCGCGCCTTCGACGATAACCGCCGGCACCACGGCCTGTTTCGCCGCTGCCGCCAGCCGCAAGTTGATGAAGCCCGGACCGGCGACTTCGGCGGCGTCGACCAGGCCAAGAGCTGCCGGCAGCGCGAGCACCGCATCCACGATCTGCTGCGCCAGTTGGCGCGGATTCGCGCGCAGCGGCTTGGCGAGTTGCATGGCCACGTTCGACGCCACGTCACCGTGCGCCGCGACTTTCGGGCGCTCCAGGACGATGGCCGGCTCGACAAAGTTCGCTTCCGATGCGCCTTGCGACGCCTGTACGACCTGCTTGACCGCGTCGGCGAGCAGCGTTTCGAGGGTATGTTTTTGTGCGGGCAGCATGCTGATTCTTAAATCCGGTAATTGTTTGCTTGCTTGTTTATTTCTATCCACGCGCTCGCTGCGAACGCGGCAAAAACGTGCAATCGAGTTCAAACGCCGGCGTGACGCGTGCTCAAAAGTCTCAGTCCTGTTTCAATCCATTACGCTCGTTCGGCGCGCAGAGGACTTCGGACACTCGGTCAAGTCGCTACGCACGTCTGCGTATGCGCGTCCGCAAGCATAGCCGGAGCCGGTTGCAGCGATAACGCCAAAACCGGGGTTTTGTAACCGGTGCAACATTTGCTCGGGTAAAACGGGATTTTAGCAGGTGCTAATATGTCGAATCAGGGTCGAGTCGGGAAAACGAGCCAGGAATTAACACAATGCGCCGGCGTGTGATGGTGTGGCCTGGACTCTTGCCACGCCTGGCGCATCTCGCTCATTAGCCACCAAAGGCCAACATAAGGGAAAGGACCTTGTCATGCTGATCACATTTAAAACCAGAGCTGCACCAGACGTTCAGATGCTCGACAACCTCGCTGATTACCTGCTTGGCATCATCGGCAAGCGGCTTGGCGAGCGCGGCGTCATTACGCACGAAGAACTCCCTGAATGCATCCAGAAGCTGGAGTCGGCGGTTGCGACAGACAAACAGGAACGCGCCGAACACGATGGCCACTTCCACGAAGGCGAGCCCGGCCATGAGCCGCACGAGATTCCCGTCGGTCTGGCGCAGCGCGCTTACCCGTTCCTCGACATGATGCGCCTCGCGCATCAGGCGGAGGGCGACATCCTGTGGGGCGTTTGAGCCTGGGTGACGTGGCGGGATTGACCCATTGACTCAGCCGGAAGCGAACCAATGGTGTAAGCGTTAAAAAAACCCGCCTCGTTGCCGAAGCGGGTTTTTTTGTTCCGATGAATCCAGGGCCGTAGAACGCTTACTGCGCGGCTCCGGATGCAGGCATGCTCGCGCCTTTCTTCGCACGCGGCTTGCGGGGCTTTTTCTTGTGCTCCGTGATGGGCGGCGAATAGCTCGACGCGGTGCTCGAGCTTGCGCCGCCCTGCGCGAAGGCAGCCGTACTTCCCGACGTGAACAGCACAGCAACAGCAACGGCGAGGACAGGCGACAGCTTGATCATTTTCGACTTTCTCCGTGACGATTTGAAGGAATGCGTGACCGCCGCCATGACGGCCTTTGCACCCCTTCGAGTGTAAGGAAAATCAAAATAACCGTAATAGACTTCGCCAATATTGCGTCTTTGTGATTCCCGGTATTTGGCTGCGCCTGGTTTTTGCCTAGAGTAAGGGCGCCAGTGCGCGTTCGGCATCGTTCTTCGAAATCGCCATGCGTTGCGCGAAACTTTCGACCTGATCGTCGGCGATCTTGCCGACCGAAAAGTACGTGCTTTCCGGATGCGCGATGTAAAAGCCCGACACGCTCGCTGCCGGCAACATGGCAAGCGACTCGGTCACCGTCATGCCGATTTCGTTCGCTTGCAGCACGTCGAACATGTCCTGCTTCACCAGGTGGTCCGGGCACGCCGGATAACCCGGCGCAGGACGAATTCCCCGATACTTTTCTTCGATCATGGCGGTGTTGTCGAGTGTTTCGCCGGCTGCGTAACCCCACAGTTCGCGACGCACCCGCGCGTGCAGCGCTTCGGCAAAGGCTTCAGCAAAACGATCGGCCAGTGCCTTCAGCATGATTGCGCTGTAGTCGTCGTTGTCGGCTTCGAACTGCTTCTCTTTCTTGTCGATGCCCAGGCCCGCCGTCACCGCGAACATGCCGATGTAGTCCGCCACGCCCGAGTCCTTCGGCGCGATGAAATCCGCGAGCGAGCGGTTGGAACGCTGCACGCCATCCACGATCGGACGCACGGTTTGCTGGCGCAAGTTACGCCATGTCATGGCGACTTGCATGCGGGTATCGTCGGTATAGATTTCGATGTCGTCGTCGTTCACCGTGTTCGCCGGCAGCAGCATCACCACGCCGTTCGCCTGCAGCCAGCGGCCCTGGATGATGCGTGAGAGCATCGACTTGCCATCGGAGAAAACGCGCCGCGCCGATTCGCCGACGATTTCATCGTTGAGAATGGCCGGATAGGGGCCGGCGAGGTCCCAGGTCTGGAAGAACGGCGCCCAGTCGATGTAATTCGCCAGGTCTGCGAGATCGTAATTCTTGAAAATGCGCCGCCCGATGAAGGTCGGTTTCTTCGGCTCGTAGCTCGCCCAGTCGATTTTCGTCTTGTTCGCGCGCGCTTCGGCGTAGGTGACCATGGGCGTCGCCTTGCGGTTCGCGTGCTGCGTGCGAATGCGTTCGTAGTCTGTCTTGAGGTCTGCGAGGTATTTCTTCGCGCCCTCGTCAGAGAGCAGGCTCGACGCCACCGATACCGAGCGCGACGCATCCGGCACGTAGACCACCGGGCCATCGTAATGCGGGGCAATTTTCACGGCCGTGTGCACGCGTGAGGTCGTTGCGCCGCCGATCAGCAGCGGCGTTTGCTTGCCGCGGAAATAGTCGTCGCGTTGCATTTCGGACGCAACGTACGCCATCTCTTCAAGGCTCGGCGTGATCAGCCCCGACAAGCCGATGATGTCCGCGCCTTGTTCTTTCGCCATCGCAAGGATGGTCGCGCAGGGCACCATCACGCCCATGTTGACGACTTCGAAGTTGTTGCACTGGAGCACGACCGAGACAATGTTCTTGCCGATGTCGTGTACATCGCCCTTGACCGTCGCGATCACGATCTTGCCCTTCGGCCGGACGTCCTCGCCGGCATCGGCCATGCGCTGCTTCTCTTCCTCGATGTACGGAATCAGGTGCGCCACGGCTTGCTTCATCACGCGCGCCGACTTGACCACTTGCGGCAGGAACATCTTGCCCGCGCCGAACAGGTCGCCGACGATATTCATGCCGTCCATCAACGGCCCTTCGATCACGTTGATCGGCCGGCCGCCTTCAGCTTCAATGCGCGCCCGAACTTCCTCCGTATCTTCCACGATGAAGTTCGTGATGCCATGCACCAGCGCGTGGGCGAGGCGTTTATCGACGGGCTGGTTGCGCCATTCGAGGTTCTCTTCTTTCTTCGCGGCGCCGGTTTTGAATTTATCGGCGATTTCGAGCAAGCGATCCGTGCCGTCGTCACGACGGTTCAACACCACGTCTTCCACGCGTTCGCGCAGTTCGGGATCGAGATCCTGATATACGCCGAGCTGACCCGCGTTCACGATACCCATGTCCATGCCGGCCTGAATCGCGTGGTAGAGGAACACGGTGTGGATGGCTTCACGCACCGGATCGTTGCCGCGAAACGAGAACGACACGTTCGACACACCGCCGCTGATCTTCGCGTGGGGCAGGTTTTCCTTGATCCAGCGCGTAGCGTTGATGAAGTCGACGGCGTAGTTGTTGTGCTCTTCAATGCCCGTGGCGATCGCGAAAATATTCGGATCGAAGATGATGTCTTCCGGCGGGAAGCCCACTTCGTTCACGAGGAAATCGTACGAGCGCTTGCAGATCTGCGTCTTGCGTTCGTAGGTATCGGCCTGGCCGTCTTCGTCGAAGGCCATCACGACGGCGGCCGCGCCGTAGCGGCGGATCAGCGTGGCGTGATGGCGGAACGCGTCTTCGCCTTCCTTCAGCGAGATCGAGTTCACGACCGCCTTGCCCTGCACGCATTTCAGCCCCGCTTCGATCACTTCCCACTTCGACGAGTCGATCATGATCGGCACGCGCGAAATATCCGGTTCGGAAGCGATCAGGTTCAGGAATCGAACCATGGCCGCTTTCGAATCGAGCATGGCCTCGTCCATGTTGATGTCGATGATCTGAGCACCGTTCTCAACCTGCTGGCGCGCAACAGCCAGCGCTTCGTCGAACTGGTTGTTGAGGATCATGCGGGAAAACGCTTTCGATCCCGTGACGTTGGTCCGCTCACCCACGTTGATGAAGAGCGAGCCGTCGGTGACGTTGAACGGCTCGAGGCCGGAAAGGCGCATGGTGTGATCGGTCATGGTGTCTCTGGCGTTGCAGCGTGATTGTCTTGTCGAAGGGCTTGGGCGTCGTGTCAGGCAGTCAGGCAGTCAGGCAGCTTCACGATAGTGCGACGGCCACTTTCTTGGCTTCACGTCAGCCAGAGCCTTCGCGATTTCCGCTATATGTTCGGGCGTCGTCCCGCAGCACCCGCCCGCCAGATTCACCAGCCCCGCCTGCGCAAATTCCTTCAGCAAGCTGGACGTGACATCGGGCGTTTCATCGAAGCCTGTATCGCTCATCGGGTTCGGCAAGCCCGCATTCGGATAGCACGATACATAGGTGTCGCAGAGCTTCGACAACTCAGCGATATACGGCCTCATCAGCGCCGCACCCAACGCGCAGTTCAAACCAAACGTCAACGGCCGCGCATGACGCAGCGAGTTCCAGAACGCCTCGACCGTCTGCCCCGACAGGATGCGCCCCGAAGCATCGGTCACGGTGCCCGAAATCATGATCGGCAGCAGTTCACCGGTGTCCTCGAACAACTGATCGAGCGCGAATAACGCGGCCTTTGCGTTCAAGGTGTCGAAGATGGTTTCGACGAGAAACAGATCGCAGCCGGCATCCATCAGCGCCTTCGCCTGCTCGTAATAGGCCTGGCGCAGTTCGTCGAAGCTCACGTTGCGCGCGGCCGGGTCGTTGACGTCCGGCGAGATGCTCGCGGTCTTCGGCGTCGGTCCGATCGCGCCCGCGACAAAGCGCGGCTTGTCCGGCGTCGAGTACTTGTCGCACGCCTCGCGCGCCAGCTTCGCCGACTGCATGTTCATTTCGACCGCCAGCGATTCCATGCCGTAATCGGCCTGCGCCACGGTCGTTGCGCCGAAAGTGTTCGTCTCTAGAATGTCCGCGCCGGCAGCCAGATACTGCTCGTGAATTTCAAGAATCACATGCGGCTGCGTGATCGACAGTAACTCGTTATTGCCCTTGATATCGCGGGGATAGTCGGCAAAACGTTCCCCGCGATACGCCGCTTCGTCGAGCTTGTAACGCTGGATCATGGTGCCCATCGCGCCGTCGAGAATGAGAATGCGCTGTTCCAAAAGGGCAGGTAACACGGCGCCGCGCGTGTACGGGCGGCGCTCTGCGGCAGATTTCGAGTCGACAGTTTCGGGCGACGGATTCATGATTGACATGGCTCCAAACAGGCTGAAATAGCCAAACATTGTATCTGTAGTAGGGCACGAACGCTTTCTTATGGCGCTTTCCAAAACACCACGCAATCAAGCGTCATGAACAAAAAACCCC
>NZ_MTHB01000126.1 GCF_002220365.1 Caballeronia sordidicola
CGCCGCGCAGCTCGAACGCCGCTTCGAGCTGCCCGACGAAGACGCGACGCTCGCCTTCGGTGGCCGCTTCGCGAAGGCGATCCTGCAGGCCCGCGGACCGAACGGTTCACACAATTCAAACGCGCCAAACGAACGTTTTCCCGGTTTGCAGGTCCAGTTGATCGGCGACCTGGGCGCGGGTAAAACCACGCTGGTACGCGCAACGCTGCGCTCACTCGGTCATGCAGGCCGCGTGCGCAGTCCCACTTACACGCTCGTCGAACCCTACTCGCTTGCGACCGAAACGGGTCTGCTCGAGCTCTATCACTTCGATCTTTATCGCTTTGCCGATCCAGCCGAATGGGCCGACGCCGGCTTTCGCGAATACTTCGACGCAGGCGCGATCTGCCTGGTCGAATGGCCACAACGCGCGGGCGGTTTGCTGGGTGTGCCGGATCTCGAATTCACGCTGGAACAGGAAGGCGAAGGCCGCGTGCTGATAGCGCGCGCGTTTAGCGAAACAGGAAAGTCATGTCTCGAAAGCTGTTGATCAAGCCGTTTCATTCGATCGAATCGACCGCCACGGCGTCGCACAACTGGCGGCGGCGCCAGGTGCTGCGCGCGGGTGCATCGACTATCGCGCTCGCGCTGCTCGGACCGAAGCTCGCGTACGCGAGCTCGGTGCTCGGCGTGCGCGTGTGGCCTGCCCGCGATTACACACGGGTCACGATCGAGTCCGATCAGCCGCTGCAAAACACCCAGCAATTGCTGCAGGGTCCGGATCGGCTCGTGGTCGACCTGAATGGACTCGATCTCGATCAGGAACTGAAGGATCTCGTCTCGAAGATCACGCCGAACGACCCGCAGATCCAGTCGGTGCGCATCGGGCAATATCAGCCTCATGTGGTGCGGATGGTGTTCGACCTGAAGGGGTCCGTGAAGCCGCAGGTGTTCACGCTGACGCCGATCGGCAGCTACAAGTATCGGCTGGTCTTCGATCTGTATCCGGCCGTTGCCCCCGATCCGTTGATGGATTTGCTCGCCCAGTCCGAGCACAAGCAACAAACCTTCGACCAGACCAACCCGAATCCGGCCCCGCCGCCCGCCACGCTGAGCGGCCCCGCCACCCCGCCGAAAGCTAACGCGCCGGACAACACGGACGAGTTTTTTCAGAAATACGCGCAATCCGATCTGCCGCGCGCACCGTCATCGCCCGCGCCAGCTGCCCCCGTCCCGCCGATTCCCCCATTCCCGAAGCCCCGGCCTACAGTCAAAGCTGCGCCGCCTACGGCCTTGGCGAAGCAGGATGACTCGTCCGACGCCGACACCAGCGACGACTACGGCTTTTCCAACCCGAAGAGCAATAAATCCGGGACCACGCGCCTGCTCACCGTCGCGATCGACCCGGGCCACGGCGGCGAAGATCCTGGGGCGATAGGCAGCGGCGGAACGTACGAGAAGCACATTGCCCTTGATGTCGCGAAGAAGTTGCGCGCCAAGATCGATGCGCAGCCAAACATGCGCGCGATGATGACGCGCGACGCCGACTTCTTCGTGCCGCTTAACGTGCGTGTGCAGAAGGCGCGTCGAGTGGGCGCGGACCTGTTCGTTTCCATTCACGCCGATGCGTTCACCACGCCCTCGGCGCGTGGTTCGTCGGTGTTCGCACTCTCCGATCACGGCGCTTCGAGTGCGGCCGCGCGCTGGATGGCGAACAAGGAAAACTCGTCGGACTCCATTGGCGGCATCAATGTGACGACCCAGGACGCAAGCGTCAACCGGGCGTTGTTCGACATGTCGACGACCGCGCAGATTCGCGACTCCATGCGCTATGGCAATTTCGTATTGAACGAGATTGGCGATATCAACAAGCTGCACAAAGGCTCGGTGGAACAGGCCGGTTTTGCGGTGTTGAAAGCACCGGATATTCCGTCGATCCTGGTGGAGACTGCGTTTATCAGTAACCCCGAAGAGGAGCAGCGTCTGAACGACGACGCTTATCGCGACAAGATGGCGAACGCGATCATGAAGGGCATCAAGCGGTATTTTGCAGCCAACCCGCCGCTCGCCAAGAGCCGGATGACGTAAAGGGCCAGGGTCGCTCGCGCTGGGCTACAAGCGTGCAGGGGCTAAAGGCCGGAGCGAGCGAACGGCTCCGGCCTTTACCCTAACGCGCCGCCGATAAAAACCGCTGCCTGAACCATCCGCCGAACACATTGACCACCAGTCCGGCCATCACCAGCACCGCGCCCACGAATTCCATCGGGCTCAGCCCTTCATCCAGCAGCAATGCCGCTGAAACCAGCCCGACAATGGGCACAAGCAACGAAAACGGCGCGACCTGACTCGCCGGATAACGCGCCAGCAGCTTTCCCCACAACGTATAACCGAGCATTGTCGCGACAAACGCGAGATAAACGATCGCCAGCACCGACGTGAGTGAAATGCCGGACAAGCTGGCCGAAATGCGCGCTGGCCCCTCCACCATCAGCGAAAGCGCGAGGAACGGCAACGGTGGCACCAGGCTCGCCCACACTACGAGCGACAACAGGTCGACCTTGCCCATACGCTTCGTGATGACATTGCCCATGCCCCACATGGACGCCGCCACGAGCGTGAGCAGGAAACCGGCGACAGTCATGGCATGGCCGGCCTGAACGCCGATCACGGCCAGCCCGCACGCCGCGATCAGCAAACCCGCCACGTTTGGCCCACGAAAGCCTTCACCAAGGATCATGGCCGCGAAGATCAGCGTGAAAAACGCCTGCGCCTGTAATACCAGTGACGCAAGGCCGGCGGGCATACCAACGGACATTGCGTAAAAAAGCAGCACGAATTGCCCGAACGAGATGGTCGCGCCATAAGCGAACAGCCAGCGAAACGGAATAGCCGGGCGCTTGACGAAAAACACGGCCGGGAACGCGACCAGCGTGAAGCGCAACGCGCCAAGCAGCATGGGC
This sequence comes from Caballeronia sordidicola, assembly GCF_002220365.1. Lineage (GTDB taxonomy): Bacteria > Pseudomonadota > Gammaproteobacteria > Burkholderiales > Burkholderiaceae > Caballeronia > Caballeronia sordidicola_C. The sequence continues at coordinate 2,940 of NZ_MTHB01000126.1, forward strand.
GGAACGCCGTGCAGGCCCACCTTGATCACGACGAAGTTCACGCCCCAGGCGAGAATGACAATCAGCGCGGACAACAAATCCTTGGGCGACATCGCCGTCTCCGTGAGTTTTATTCGAAGCTGCGTTCAGGATCAGACGGGAGCCCGGAAGCCCCGAATAAGATCGAACGCAATTCGACACTGTAGCGGACGATTTTGCAAATACGTTGTACAAACTCACGCTATAGCCCATTCGGACAAGGCAATCCCCCTCCACATCCAAAAGAAAAAGCGCTTGCGCCGATTGGGGCGCAAGCGCTTTTTCTTTGAAACGCTACCTCTTGAAACGCCCGCGGCGCCCCAACCCCTACTTGCTTTGACCATTCTCCGTCGCGGCACTGGCGCCCGTCTCTACGGCAGGCGTCTTGCTCGGGTTGGCCGACTGGCCGACTGACGACTGCGTGTTCGCGGGCTTGCGCATCTTGTGATGCTTTTTCATCGGCGCCGATGCACCGTCGGACATGTCGGCGCTTTGCATTGGCGATGCGGTGGGCATGGATGCCGCGTTCGACGAATTGCCGCTCGACGTTTGGGCATAAGCGCCTGCAGTGGCAAACAGTCCAGCGGCAACGGCGATCAAAAGCGTGTTCTTGCTCATTGTGAAGCTCCTGTCTAGGCTAAGCGGAAAAGAACCGTTAAAGCGGTTCATCGAAACGGTCCATCGAAAGTTGCACAGTTCGCCGGATCACACGGTCGCCAAGCTCGTCAGCGACCTCATGCTCCGGCTTGAACGGCCGGCCAAATGGCATACCGCCCGGATACCGCTTGCGTGCTTCCACACGACGCCCAGTAGAATTGCAGTTCCGAGCACGCAATCCGGACATCCTTATGTCTTCCACAATCCAAGCGTTTCTCAAGCCGCATCAGCACGACGTCGGTGGCCTCATGGTGCGTCGGGTACTGCCTGCACTGGCTGCCCGCACCATCGGACCGTTCATTTTCTTCGACCATATCGGCCCTGCAACGCTCGTGCCTGGGCAGGGGCTGGACGTGCGTCCCCATCCGCACATAGGCCTCGCGACCGTCACCTATCTCTTCGAGGGAGCGATCATGCATCGCGACAGCGTTGGCTCGGTCCAGAAGATCTCGCCCGGCGACGTGAACTGGATGACGGCCGGCGGCGGCATCGTGCATTCGGAGCGGACTCCGGACGAGGAACGCGCCGCCGGCCAGGACATGCACGGCATCCAGACATGGGTCGCGCTGCCCGTGGCGCAAGAGGAGTGCGCACCCTCGTTCGAGCATCATCCGGCCGCTACGCTGCCGCAAGTCGAACGCAATGGCGTGACGTTGCGGGTGATTGCAGGCAGCGCTTTCGGTGAAACAGCGCCGACCACCACGTTCTCACCCACCCTGTATGTCGCAGCGCAATTTTCGGCGGACAGTGCCGTAACGCTCGATACGGAACATGAGGAACGCGGGGTCTATCTGGTGGAAGGCAATCTCTCCATCGACGGAGACGTGCTGCCCGCTGGCCAGATGGCCGTACTGAAGACGGGGTATTCCGCCGATCTGCGCAGCACGGACGGCGCAATCGCGATGCTGCTCGGCGGCGCGCCGCTGGACGGCCCGCGCTTCATCGAGTGGAATTTCGTCTCGAGTTCGAAGGAAAAAATTGAGGCCGCAAAACTCGCGTGGAGCGAACAGCGGATGGGACAAGTTTCCGGCGAAACCGAATTTATCCCGTTGCCGCCGCCGCGCCGCCAAGCCAATCCGCCGGAAGCCTGAGGCTTATGAGGCTCGAGCCCTGAGCTCCGAGTCCTCCGCTGAATCAGGCATGCATCCGGTTGAACTCGGCCGGCTTGCCCCAAGATAATTGTTCAACTCGAATTGTTCAACGCTTACGCGTTTCAGGAGGAACACCATGGATACAACACTCGCCACGTTCGAACAGGACGTCATCGCCGCGTCCACGCTTGCGCCGGTGCTCGTCGATTTCTGGGCGCCGTGGTGCGGTCCGTGCAAGACGCTCGGCCCGATGCTCGAGCGCCTGGAAGCGGAAGGCGCGGGCAAGTGGAAGCTGGTGAAGGTGAATGTCGATGAAAATCCGGAGCTGGCGCAGCACTTTCAGGTACGCAGCATTCCGCACGTGGTCGCGTTTGCGGACGGCCATGCCGTTGACCAGTTCATCGGCGTGTTGCCGGAAGGCCAGTTGCGCGAGTTCATCGACAAACTGGTCCCGGACGGTGCTGAAGCCGAGCGCCGTGCGGCGCATGCGGCCTACGAGGCAGGCGACGCCGATTTGGCCATTGACCATATCAAGGCAACGCTGGCACTGGATCCCGGTTATGACGACGCGCGGCTGGACCTGATCGAGTGGCTGCTAGCCGCCGGCCGCACTGACGAAGCACGCGATGAAGAGAAGCTGCTGTCGCCGAAAACCACCCAGGGAATCGATGCCCGCTACAACGCGCTAAAAACCGAACTGGACGCCGCCGATGCCGCCGAGAGCCTTCCGCCCGCCGACGCCCTGATCGGCGCCGTGAACGCCAATCCAGACGATCTGGAAGCCCGTTTTGCGCTGGCCAACCGGCTGATTGCCGGCCGCGATTACAACGGCGCGCTGGAGCATTTGTTCGCGATTGTGACGCGCGACCGCAATTTCATGGACGACGTGGGCCGTAAAACCATGCTGTCGGTGTTCGGCCTAGCCGCGCATCAACCGGAGGTGGTTTCGCAATGGCGCCGCAAATTGAGCGCGGCTATTAACTGACGCATTAATGTCCGGGCCCAAAACCTTTCAAATGGTTTAAATCGATATTGGCGAGAAGGGCATTTTGAAAAATGGCCGCTTGAACGCGGCCATTTTCTAACTCACGCAGCGTTTAAGCTCGTTTCGCGATATCTCTTAAGACATACGCAGCAGCGGCAAATCCAAAACTGGCCGTCACGCAAACACTCGATCCAAACCCCGCGCAATTCAGTCCGACTGGACCGGCAGCAGCGGACTCCGTTTCTTCGGATCCGGCCGCCTCACTGGCGTCGCGAACGGGTGCTTCGGGGTAGATCAGCGGCTCGTCGGAATAGACCGCGCTCACCTTGAACTTCGCTTTTGGCCCACGCGGAAAGCCGTGCAATTTGCGCAGTTGCCCGCGCACTTTGGAGAGCAGCGGGTCTTGGATCGTGAGCGCCAGATCGTCGATACGAATCCGTGTCGGATCAAGCTGTCCGCCTGCTCCGCCAACGGTGATCAATGGCTGTCCATGCTCGACGCACCATGCAATTAGCGCGGTTTTCGTACGCACGCTGTCAATGGCGTCGATCACGAAATCGAAACCGCCGCCCAGCACCGAATCGAAGTTGGCGGGTTCGATAAAATCTTCGACCTGCTCCACGTGGCACGCAGGATCGATCAGGTGAATGCGCTCGGCCATGGCGCTGACCTTGGCCTTGCCGTAGTTGCCGTCCAGCGCGTGCACCTGGCGGTTCGTATTGCTTTCGGCCACGTTGTCGAGATCGATCAGCGTGAGGCGCCCGATCGCATTGCGCGCCAGCGCCTCGACCGTCCACGAGCCCACGCCGCCGATCCCGATCACCGCCACATGCGCGCGCTCGAACGCCGCGAGCCCAGCCGGACCATACAAGCGCGCCACGCCGCCAAAGCGCCGGGCGCGGTCGGCGGCTTCAAACTGCGCCGTGACGGAGGTAAGATTTAAGGTGTCAGCAGAGGCAGGCAAAGCGGTCATGATGGGATCGGCGGCAGGTAGGCAGAACAAGCAAAAACAAGGCAAGGGAGCAGCAAAACAGCGCCTGGAGGCACCGTTCGGCACTGACGCGCTATCACAACGAAAGAACCAGAGATCAGCAGGAATTCGCTGAATTGCGTATTCTGCCTTATCGAAGACTGGACGTAAGAAACCACCGGCCATTTTTTGAAAGCAAAATGAAAATAATTGCCAATTTGTATTCAAATTCTGTCGCCCGGGAACATGATCTGAATCATTGAAAACCAAAGGGACATTGGCGGTAAAGCGCAGAATTTGAAGACCTTGGCTATACTAATGCGATTGAAGCGTTTGCATAAAAAATGACGACCCTCGCTGATCTCAGAAAGAATTATTCCGTCGGATCGCTGGAAACATCCGACGTGGATCCCAACCCGATTCGACAATTCGAAGCGTGGTTTGCGCAGGCGCTCGACGCACAATTACCCGAACCCAATACCATGACGCTCGCGACCGTCGACGAGCGCGGCCGTCCGTCGGCGCGCATCGTGCTCATCAAGGGCGTCGACGACCGTGGCTTCGTGTTCTTCACGAACTACCTCAGCCGCAAAGGTCATGAACTCGCGAGCAACCCCGCCGCGAGCCTGCTGTTTTATTGGATCGAACTCGAACGCCAGGTGCGTATCGAGGGCTCCGTCGTCAAGACAAGTCCGGAAGATAGCGACGCGTATTTCGTGTCGCGCCCGCTTGGATCGCGAATAGGCGCGTGGGCGTCGGAGCAGAGTGAAGTGATCGAAAGCCGCGCGGTGCTCGAAGCCCGCGAGCGCGAATTGATTGCGAAATACGGTGACAACCCACCGCGTCCGCCACATTGGGGCGGCTACCGGCTCGTTCCCGACACCATTGAATTCTGGCAGGGCCGTCCGTCACGGTTACATGACCGTGTCGTCTATAAACGTGCTGCACACACGCTTGGGGCGAACGGCCAGCAATGGCAAATCGTCCGCTTATCGCCTTAGCCTTAGCAAGACTTCGACCTTTCGCCGGGTTCCTCATGGACCCGCATTGACTGGACCCGCGTTAAAAACGCGTCTCGTTGCGGCGTGTCCGGGTGGCGAAGGGTAAGCAGAGAAGGGCAAACGACGAAGGCATCGCGAACATAGTGCAAACGTGCAGCAAAGCGACCCGGTTTAGCTTCATTTTCATCTGAGCGCGGAGAACGAGCATGTTTTGGGAGAAAAAGCTGACGCAGTGGGTGCAGGAAATTCGGGACCGGGCAAACCTGCCCGCCCGGCTGGTCCTGTGGGATGGACAGCAACATGACTTCGGAAGTTTCGCGGCACCGCAAGTCACGCTGCATGTGAAGAGCGCGACCGCTCTTCCCTATCTGCTCGAACCGAGTCTGGACAACCTCGGTGAAGCCTACGTGAAGGGCAAGATCGACATCGAGGGCAAGCTGTCGGACATCATCAATATTGGTTACGGGCTGGCCAAGAACACGGTCACAAGCGCGAGCAAGCTGGCGCGCGTGCGGCGCTACTTCAATCATACGAAAGCGTCGGACAAGAAAGCCATTCAGTACCACTACGATGTGTCGAACGAGTTCTACGAGCTGTGGCTCGACAAGAACATGGTCTACTCGTGCGCGTATTTCGAAAACGGCGATGAAGACCTCGCTACCGCGCAGATCAAGAAGATCGACCACATCCTCACGAAGATCCAGTTGCAACCGGGCCAAAGTCTGCTCGACATCGGCTGTGGCTGGGGTGCGCTCGTCTTGCGCGCCGCCCAGAAATTCGGGGCGAAATGCGTGGGCGTCACGCTCTCGCAAAACCAGTTCGATCTCGCCACGAAGCGGGTGAAAGACGCCGGGCTGGAAGGCCAGATCGAAATCCGCCTGCAGGATTATCGCGACGTGCAAGGCCAGTTCGACCGGATCACGAGCGTCGGCATGTTCGAGCACGTCGGCCGCAAGAACCTGCCCGGTTACTTCGCCAAGGTGCGCGAACTGTTGGCCGACGACGGCATTGCCATGAACCACGGCATTACGTCGACCGACTTCGACAGCGGCGAGACGGCGCTTGGCGGCGGCGAGTTCATCGACCGGTACGTGTTCCCGGACGGCGAGCTGCCGCACATCGGACTTGCGCTCGAAGCGCTGCAGGAAGGCGGCCTCGAAGCGGTCGACGTGGAAAGCCTGCGCCGTCATTACGCGCGCACGCTCGACATCTGGGCGGAAAATTTCGAGGCGAAGGCGGAGCAGGCGAAGGCGCTTGTCGACGATGAAAAATTCCGCATCTGGCGCGTGTATCTTGCGGGTTGTGCGTATGCGTTCGAAAACGACGACGTGTCGATTTATCAAATCGTGTGCCGCAAGGCCGGGCGCAGCGCGAAAACGCTGCCGTGGTCGCGCCGGTATATCTACGACAAACCGCTCTGAGTTCAACGCCTGATTCTGCCGCTTCCCGTGAACCCGCATCCGGTGATGAACCGGATGCGGGCGCGAAACCGCACGCGCCGCAAGTGGATCTCTTCGGGGCGGTGGACGCGCCCGAAATCGCGGACAACAAACCAGTTCCCGCAACCCCGTCTCACACAAAAGCCAAATCACGCGGCGGTGTCTTGCCCGCGCTCGCCGCGCCCGATCATCACGCGCTCGCTCAACGCCTTCCCGACACTGTTCACATTGGCACCTCGACGTGGTCGTTTCCCGGCTGGCGTGACATCGTCTATGGCGACGAATATTCGTCCGCGAAACTTTCCCGCGATGGCCTCAACGCGCTCGGCGCGCATCCCTTGCTGCGCTGCGTATCGATAGACCGTTCGTTCTACGGGCCGTTGTCGGTGGCGGACTACGCGCGCTACGCGAACCAGGTGCCAGCCCATTTCCGCTTCATCGTGAAAGCGCCGGCTTCCGTTACCGACGCCACCGTCCGCGGCGACAAAGGCGCACCCGCCGGCGATAACCCCGCCTTCCTGAACGCGCGAATCGCCATCGATGAATTCGTGCAGCCGTGCATCGCCGGCCTGGGTGAAAAAGCCGGCGCGCTCGTTTTCCAGATTCCGCCGTTGCCGGACGCACTGATCGTCGATCAACCGCGTTCCTTGAGCGCCTGTCCGCGTTTCTCAACGCGTTGCCGCCACTGCCCGGCGAAAGTTGCTACGCGGTGGAATTGCGTGACGCCATCATGCTGACGCCGCGGTTTATCCGCGTGCTGCGTGACGCGAAGGTGCGATATTGCGTCGGCATTCATGCGCGCATGCCCGATCCCCGGCGCCAGGCGAAGGCGCTCGCGCTATTGGACGAAGGCGGGCTTGGGCCATTGATCGTGCGCTGGAGCCTGCACGGCGGCTTCAAATACGAGCAGGCAAAAGCGAAGTACGAGCCGTTCGATAAACTCGTCGATGAAGATCCGGACACGCACGAAGCACTCGCCGAACTCGCGCTGCGCTACGCGCTCGCGGGGCAGCCGGTGGTGATCGCGGTGAACAACAAGGCGGAGGGTTCGGCGCCGCTGACGTGTTTCAAGATCGCGCAGTACCTGGCGGCCGGGATGCCGCAGAAATAAGCCGCGTGAATAAAAAACGGGCTTCGATTGCGCGTTGCCCGTCTTGCCCTGGTGCATTCAACCCTGCCATTCAAACACTCAGCGTTTCAGCCGATGAGCGAACTTCTGCCTGAACTTCGCCACCTTCGGCGCGACCACGAACGCGCAATATCCTTGATTCGGATGCTGCTCGAAGTAGTTCTGGTGGTAATCCTCAGCCGGAAAATAATTGCCGTTCAGGGGCGAGACTTCAGTGACGATCTTGCCGTCGAAGATCCCTTCTTTCTGCAATTCGCCGATCACTTCCTGCGCGATCTTTCGCTGTTCGTCGGAGTGCGTGAAGATGGACGACCGGTACTGCGTGCCAACGTCATTGCCTTGCCGGTTGAGTTGCGTCGGATCGTGGGTCGCAAAGAAGATCTCGAGCACGTTGCGGTACCCAATCACCGCCGGATCGAATTCCACCTTGATGACCTCGGCGTGTCCGGTCGTACCGTCGCAGACCTGCTCGTACGTTGGGTCCTTCACTTGGCCGCCGGCGTAACCCGACTCCACCGACAGCACGCCTTCAACGCCTAAAAAAACCGCTTCGGTACACCAAAAACATCCGCCGCCAATGGTGGCGGTTTCACGCTTTGCCTGCTCGTCATGCTGCGTCATGCTGGCTCCTGGTTCGTGTTCCGCGAGCGCTACCAAATGCGTGCGGAAGCCTGTGAATCAACCCTGCCAGCTTACTGGTTTTCGGATGTCCGCGTCGCCTGTACGGCCTTTAGCAACGCGGCGAGCAGGCCGATTCCGATAGAATCGTGACAATCGCCAATCCTCCGATGACTTCGAAAACTTCATCCGGCTTATTGTTTAGCTATGGTTTGCCGCCTGGATTCCGCCGATACCGTCGAACCTGAACCCATCCCGATGAAACGCGCCAATCAACCGAATTTCGACGCTACCGCTTTTCGCGATGCGCTCAGCCAGTTTGCCACCGGCGTCACCGTCATCACCACGCGCGCCGAATCCGGCCAGTTGATCGGCATTACCGCCAGTTCGTTCAACTCTGTTTCGCTCGATCCGCCGCTCGTGTTGTGGAGCCTTGCGACCAAATCCGCATCGATGCCCGTCTTCCAGGCCAATAGTCACTACGTAGTCAACGTGCTCGCAGCAACGCAAGTCGATCTTTGCAAGCGTTTTGCGACCGTCAAGGGCGACCGTTTTGCCGGCGTGTCACACGCAGCGGGAGACACCGGCATGCCGGTGCTCGACGGTGCGCTCGCGTGGTTCGAATGCCACAACCGCAGCCGCTATCAGGAAGGCGATCACGTGATCTTCGTGGGTCAGGTGGAGCGATGTGGCGTGCACGAGAATGCAGTGGAGATTGCCCCGCTGGTGTTTCAGGCAGGGCAGTTTCATACGCTTGGATCGCTGTGACCGCCCTTGTTCAGCTTGTCACGAGCTTGGGTCAAGACGCGCCAGCCGTTCTGTCGATCAAAGCGACCGGTACGCCCGCCTCGTCCTTCATGGTCTGAAGCACGATGTTGGAGCGGATATCGATCACACCCGGCGCCTTGTAAAGCTTGCTCAAGATGAAGTCCGAATAGTGCTTGAGGTTGTATGCGAGCACGCGCAGCACGTAATGTGTGTCACCGGTCACAACAAACGCACCCACCACTTCCGGCCATTCCCGCACCGCGGCCGCGAATTTCTCATGCCAGTTTTCCTGGTCGTTGCGCATGGAAACATGAACGAACGCCTCCAGTTCCACGCCGAGCCGTTCCCGGTCCAGACACGCGCGATAGCTCGCTATTACCCCTTCTTCCTCGAGCAGCCGCATGCGGCGCAGACACGCTGAGGGCGAAAGCGAAATCCGCTCAGCCAGATCAAGGTTACTGATGCGACCATCTTCTTGCAGCACCGACAAAATACGGCAATCCGTTGCGTCCAGTGAGAACCCAGTCATTTTTTAGTCTCCCTGCGGCTGTTTCATCGAATTATGTTCTAAGAGCCGTGTTTTTGGGATGTTATTTCTAAATCACCTTTTGACCGATTTCAACCTGATTTGGCTATCAAGGGGCCTCATTCGGCCTTAATCAGCGTTACTTCATGCCAGCCGTGCGGCCAGTGTCCGTAGCTTGGGCGCAACAATATTGCGGAAATACACCTCGTCCATCGACGATGCCGGCCCGCTGCTGCTCAGCACCAGCCATCGCCCATTGCGAATATCGCGTAAAGGAGCCGCGATCGCGTTCACGTCGGCGTGCCAGTCGCGAAACGAATAACAACAGCCGTCGCGGGCGTAATCGTCTATAGCCTCCCGCGCTGCCTTCACCAATCGCGCACCGTCTTCGCCATTTTTTACGGCCGCCGCGCCGAGTTCTTCGAGCAAAGCCTCCCGCTGGTCCGACTCCTGCACCGCCAGATAAGCACGGCCCATTGAACTCGTCAGCATCGACAGCCGTGAACCCGGCGCAAGACCCAGCGTCAGCGCCGTCTCGCTGCGGATGGTTTCCAGATAGATCATGTCGAGCCCGTCGCGGCATCCCAACGACACCGCCGCGCCAATTTCCCGAGCAAGAACCCGCATGTGCGGGCGCGCGAGCTCCAGCGCATCGGCCCCTGCCAGCAACGCGAATCCCAGCGACAGCACGCCTGTGTCGAGCGCGTATTTGCCGGCCGGTTCGTCGAAACGCAGATACCCGAGCGTGGTCAGCGTGTACGCAAGACGGTTGACGGTGGCTTTGGGCAGGCCGGTTCTATCGACGAAATCACGATTGCCCAGCAAGGTCTCCCCTGGACGAAACGCTCGCAGCATTTCCAGGCCGCGGGCGAGCGCGACAACAAACTTGCGTTCGTCGATCCCGTCTGAAGATTCGGAAGACTTCGACGACTCGGAATTCCGGATGGAAGTTATTGGCATCGGATGTTAGACTCGATTTTGATTTGCAAAACATTGTTCCGCTTAGCGGAACATCAGTCAAGTCCTAAAGTCAGGAATAGAGGAAACAGGAGAAACAACATGGCCGATGACGCCCGTTTTAGCTGGGAAGATCCGTTGCTGCTGGATCAGCAACTCAGCGACGAAGAACGCATGATCCGCGACGCTGCGTACGCTTACGCGCAGGACAAGCTGCAGCCGCGTGTGCTCGACGCGTTCCGCAACGAACACACGGACGTGGCGATCTTCCGTGAGATGGGCGAGCTCGGCCTGCTCGGGCCGACCATTCCGGAACAGTACGGCGGTCCTGGTCTCAACTACGTCAGCTATGGCCTGATCGCTCGCGAAGTTGAACGCGTGGATTCAGGTTACCGGTCGATGATGTCGGTGCAATCGTCGCTCGTCATGGTGCCGATCAACGCATTCGGCACCGAGGCGCAGAAGCAAAAATATCTGCCGAAGCTGGCGACCGGCGAATGGATCGGCTGTTTCGGTCTCACCGAGCCGAACGCCGGCTCCGATCCCGCCAGCATGACGACACGCGCCAAAAGGGTGGACGGCGGATTTTCGATGTCCGGCCAGAAGATGTGGATCTCGAATTCACCGATCGCCGATGTCTTTGTCGTGTGGGCGAAGCTGGAAGAAGAGGGCCGCGATCTGATTCGCGGGTTCATCCTGGAGAAGGGCTGGAAAGGGCTGAGTGCACCTGCTATTCACGGCAAGGTCGGCTTGCGGGCATCGATTACCGGCGAGATCGTGATGGACGAAGTCTTCGTGCCGGAAGAAAACCTGATGCCGAACGTGAGCGGCCTCAAAGGCCCTTTCACTTGCCTGAATTCGGCGCGCTACGGGATTGCGTGGGGTGCGCTCGGCGCGGCGGAAGCGTGCTGGCACATGGCACGGCAATACACGCTGGATCGCAAGCAGTTCGGCCGTCCGTTGGCCGCTAATCAGTTGATTCAAAAGAAACTCGCCGACATGCAGACGGAAATCACCCTCGGGCTGCAAGGCGTCCTGCGTCTGGGCCGCATGAAGGACGAAGGCACGGCGGCCGTCGAAATTACGTCGATCATGAAACGCAATTCGTGCGGCAAGGCGCTGGATATTGCGCGACTGGCGCGTGACATGCTCGGCGGCAACGGTATTTCAGACGAATTTGGCGTGGCGCGCCATTTGGTGAATCTGGAAGTGGTGAATACGTACGAAGGCACGCACGACATTCACGCGCTGATCCTTGGACGCGCCCAGACCGGGATTCAGGCGTTTTTCTGAGTCAGTACTTGTCGGGATCGTTACGACTTTTTTTAAGATCGCCGAAAGCAAAAAGCCAACGCGTTTCATGCGTTGGCTTTTTGCTTTTTACCGCTTGCTGCTCCACCGCAGGTTCAGCGCAACCGCTTACTTGTTCGGTTGCGGCGTCAGGCGCAGGTACGGGCGCACAGCCTTGTAGCCCTTCGGGAATTTGCGCTTGATCTCCTCCGGGTCTTGCAGCGACGGCACGATCACCACGTCGTCGCCCTGCTTCCAGTTACCCGGCGTCGCAACCTGATGGCTGTCGGTGAGTTGCAGCGAATCGATCACACGCAGGATTTCATCGAAGTTTCGACCCGTGCTCGCCGGATACGTGATGGTCAGGCGGACCTTCTTCTTCGGATCGATGACAAAAAGCGAGCGCACCGTCAACGTGGCATTCGCGTTCGGGTGAATCATGTCGTATAGCTCGGACACTTTCCGGTCGCCGTCGGCCAGGATCGGAAAACCGACATTAGCCGCCTGCGTCTCGTTGATGTCCTTGATCCATTCCTTATGCGACTCCACGTTATCGACCGACAACGCAATGGCCTTCACATTGCGTTTCTCAAACTCGCCCGCCAGCTTCGCGGTCAGGCCCAACTCCGTCGTGCAGACCGGCGTGAAATCCGCCGGATGTGAAAACAGCACGCCCCAGCTGTCGCCTAGCCATTCGTGAAACTTGATACGGCCAACGCTGGAATCCTGTTCAAAATCGGGCGCCGTGTCGCCTAGACGCAAGCTCATGATGTGTCTCCTCGAAGTGATGCACCGCGTTATTCGTCACGCAGTGCAGGTCTGGTACAGGTTGGTAGCGGGTCTGGGTCTTGTCCGGATTTCGGTCCGGGCTTCGGTCCAACCTCGCTCCGATTTCGTCCGGCATGGCCAGACCGCTCAGGCTCTTCCCGACGCGTCTGACCCACCAAAAGTTAAAGCATAAAGGACTAGACCTGCACGACGAACGAACATTCCGTCACATCATCATGCATTTTTGTAATTTTTCGGCTTCGGCCGGAAACTTTCGCCGACCGGAGCGCCATCCGATCGACACCCCGCTGTGCACCCCGTGCAACCAATCGCCGGCCTCTACGCGTTGGCGCGATACCCTTTTGGAGGGACCCCGCTGGCGAGCTTGATGACAGCAGGAACAAAACCTGCATGCTTTGTTCTTGGGGCCGGATGGACGCCAATAAGCAACCGCTTCTTTGGTACGATTGGCGTAGCCTCACCTGTGTGGAGCCATCAATGTCAGAAATCAATAAGGAGCGATTCATGTCGGATATCAAAACCGTTCTCGCAGACGCCGAAGACCTGTTGAAACAGGCCGCAAGCGCCACGGGCGAGCGTGCATCCGAGTTGCGCGAGACCGCTCTGACCCGCTTGAAACAAGCGAAGGAAAGGGCCGCTGACGCACAAGTCGTAGTGATCGAAAAAGGCAAGAAAGCCGCTCGTGCGACCGACGACTTCGTTCACGAACGCCCATGGGCATCAATCGGGATTGCGGCGGGTTTAGGCGTCGTCGTCGGTTTGTTGATCAACCGTCGCTAATCCTCACCCATCCCGGGGGCCGGGTTAGCCCAGGGTCTTGCCGCGGTTTGCTACTTGCTATGCACGCGGAGCTAAACCTGGCTGGTGGAAACCGTGACCGCCTGGGACCGCCGGAGTTTTCCTGACCGGCGTCCAGATTAATAGACCGGCCGGGGCGACTACGCGACCCGGCCGGAAATCCTCGCGCCAAAAACAACGCGCTTCTCGCGCTTAAGCCATGACGACAGAAAGGCAATCTCAGCACGATACGCAAGGGCCGTTGCGCCGCATTGTCAGTTCCGTGTTCGCCATTTTCGAAACACGCCTGGAACTGATCGGCATTGAGCTCGCAGAGGAAAAGGAGCGGCTGATCGGCGTGCTCTTCCTCGGCCTTGCCGCCATGATGCTCACCATGATGGCGCTTATCACGCTCACGGTGCTGGTCGCGATCGCTTTCTGGGATACATACCGGTGGCAATCACTCGCGGCAATCACGGTTGCGTACGCGTTGGTCGCCGTGCTTTGCGCCGTTCGCGCGCGCGCCGGACTGTTCGAGGCCCCCAACGTCTTCGACAGCACGATCGCCGAGTTCAAGAAGGACCGCGACACTTTCAATTGATGTAAGCCAAGGGCTCACCTCATGGCGACGCCCGGGCAGTACGACAAAACAGTATTCATCGACGACTTTCCAAGAGCCCGCCACGCCATGAGTCAATACGACGACACCTTCAAAGCTCAGAAGCGAGCGACCGCGCACAAGCTGAGCACGCCCCACATGCGCGCATTGCGAAAGGAACTGCTGATCGCGCGGGCGGACGTCGAGCGCATGGAACTCGCGCAGGCCGGCGCCGATCTGCGTTACAAGGTCTCGCATTTCAGCGTCCTTAATTTGCTAATGCCGGGGCGCCGCAAACGCGGCCGGGCATCAGGTGGCAGCGGGTTCATGAGCCGGATGAGCGGACTGAGCGGACTGTTCAGCGGCGGTGGAGGCCTGGGCCTGTTACTTAAGCAATATCCCGTTGTGAGTTCTCTTGCATCGCTGGTGCTGACGAAACCCGTGCGCTCCAGGCTGCTAGCGAGCGCGAAACCGATACTCAAGTGGGGTGGTCTGGGCTTGCTGGGCTGGGAGGCGTATCGCGTGTGGCAACAGATGAAGTCGCGTCCGGACGCACCGTTGTCCCCCGACGTTGTCGTCGATCCGGACGCCTGACGGGCTAGGCCCGGGCATCCGGACTGTACGGTGCCATTGTTCAATTCGCTCATTTGCCGCTCCAGCACGCCGCCACTTTGGGCGGCGTGAGTTTTTCCGTCGACCGGTTTGACCTGACGCCCGTCACGTCCAGCGAATAGATTCCGCACGCGTCCTTATCGTCGACCGGCTCGGCTTCGATCGAATACCCCCCGTTCTGCTCCGACTCGCCGAGCATTCGCAACACGTAGACCGCCGTGCCCAACGTGGGCGCCTGATCGAAGCCAAGGGGCAGCTTGACGGCCGCGTCATTGCTCGAAACGGTTCGGGCGCTCTCCACGTATTGAGCGGCGCGATAGAGCGCCGTCACAGCGTCCATCCGATGCCCTCTTGCCACCTGCTCCCGATAAACCGGCATGGCGAATGTCGCGATGATCGCCGCCACGCCGAGCGTGATCATCAGTTCGAGCAGCGTGAAGCCCTTGCCTACCGTGGTCATGGCGAACCCTGTTGAAATGGCTTTGCGACAACGCGTCGCCAGTGCCGCAAGATGCCGCTTTCACTCATCTCGATCTCCTGCTGTAACCACGACTCGTTGTCCGCCATCCGGCCGAAACCGCGCGCGGTGATCAAAACAGCTCCGGCTTGATCGTTGTCCCGCGCCGGCCACACTTCGATCAGCCATTGGGGCGGTCGTATTGCGTATGGCCACGATGCAAACGGCATCACCGCACTCGCCGATGCACCGTCGAACGAAGCCTTCGACCGCCATTTATTCGGTTCAGCGGCAAGTGGACCGGGGGAGCTTTTCAGCTCGGGCAGAGTGTCAAGCGCGATGCGGGTGCAGCGGATCAACGCGCTGTCGGCGCTGTGAAACGCCTGCACGCGCTCACCCAGATTGGTCGTTGTTCGCGCGCTGACAAGCGCCGCCTCAAGCCATGCGGCGGCGGAGACCAGTAGCATCGACGACATCAGCAGGACGACCGGCAACGCAATGCCGCGTGAGCGGCTACGTGAGCGTCTCCCTGCGCGGATACGTTTTTTCATGACGATGCCGCTCCTGGACTGTTCGGCGCGTTCGCTATGTTGCGCGGTGCGATGCGGCGCCGGAAAACTTGCCGGATACGACCGTCGGTGGACACGACCGACGCACCATCGCAATCCAAATAACGCGGGCGAGCCGTCGCGCTCGGACTGTCTCCCCGCGCGAGCACACACACGTCCACGGCGACGACCAGCGGCCAGCGTTCCCGCGAGATCGCCGAGGCGTCAACGGAGAATGATGCATCTCTTAGCCAATAGCCGAACTTGATCCGCTCGATCCCCTCGACCAGCGGCTGCCCGGTGCCCGGCTTGCCGCTTCCTTCGCAATACAGCTCTGGCTCGACCGTGGACGAACTTGCCTTCGCGTAATAGCGGTTGACGATCCACTCCCCCGTCGATATCTGCCCAAGACAGTCTGTGGGCAAGCCAGACGACGACGGCCACGTCGAGATGGTATCGGCGGCATAGCGGACAACTATGCCGTCGGAATGGCTCGCGAGTGTCTCGCACACGGGCGCGGCATCGCTGCCGGTCGGGCGCCCTGGCGAGCATCCGAACAGCGGCGGACTCGCATCTGCCTGGCCGGCTCCAGCCGGGGCGAAACCCGCCATCTGCACTTGCTGGCCAATCAGGTCGAGCGCCGTGCTTGCCGCATCGCGCAGGCGCGTTGTTTCCGTTGCATGGTCATAGGCAAACCGCTGCCCGCGATACAGCGAAATAGTCGCGAGAACGATCAGCAAGCCGAGCGCCACCGAGATTGATAGCTCGAGCAGCGTGTGGCCACACTGCGGATATCTGGAAGCGCTCATCGTGCGAACGCCACGCTCACGCAGGCGAGATTTGCGCCCACGCCCGGTTCCGGACACACCGCTTCGCTGCCGCTCGATGCCTGCGCCCGCCATTTCACGACCGCGATGTGCAAACCATCGCCACGGTCGAGCACGTCGATATCGCCATCGGGCAACAGCGCCGCGGCTCGCGTGCGCCATTGCGTCACGACCGGATCGCGATCGGTATTGAGACGTATCCCCTCTGCAACGGAATCCGCAATCGATGTGGCCAGCTCGCGCGCCATCAGCGAACGCTCGTTGCGAGCCAGCCACATTTGCGCGCCGATAATCCCGAGCGCCGTAATAGCCGTCAGCGACATCGCGATCAAAACTTCGATCAGTGAATCGCCCCGGCCGCCCCTGTGCAATGAACGGTTCATGTCGACGCTCCGCACGCGCCTTGTGTCAACCGAGGCCGGCCGCCGGCTGCGAGCCGGATACAGCGGCGCCCGCGCGATCCAAGCGACGCCAACGCGTTGTCGCGCGCGCTGAAGTCGAAGCTGCGAAAGCCGCCGATCACCTGGCCCGAGGGCGGCGTGAACGACAACTCACTCCCCGTTCCGCCAATAGCTATGCCGCTCGCTGCGGGCTGCATTCTCAGCAGCACGCGCGCGCTACCTCGATCGGCGAATAGCGCCCATCCGCATGACCAGTCCGTCAAGCCGCCGTCGCAGGCCTTGCTGGCCGCAAGACACGCGAGCGCGGCATCGATCCGGCACAAGGTTACGCGTGCGCCGCGCCGGATCGCTTCCGAGCGCGCCAGCGTGAGAGTGGACATCATCGTGCGCGCCCGTGCATCGATCTGATCGCGCTTATGCCAGATGACAACGGACGGCGTAGCGAACGTGGCAACGACAGCGATCACTGCCAGCACGACCGCGAATTCGACTAGCGTGAAGCCTGAGGAATATCGTAAATTCATCTGTATCCCTTATCGATTGAACTGGGCCAACGCTCAATCTGAAGAGAATTTTCGATGTCCGCCATTAGCCGATCGGTCGAGTATCGGACGTGCGAAAGCCTCGACATACTATCGAAACAATCACTGGGTTCAAGCGAGAGAGGACAGGAAAATGCAGAAACGCTCAGCGTTTGCGGGGACTGGATTTACGCGGCGCGGCGCGGCGGAATTCCTCGAGCACATCTTCGAATTCGGACACGTCTTCAAAACGTTTGTAGACCGACGCGAAACGCACGTACGCGATGGTGTCCAACTGCCGAAGCTCGTTCATCACAAGTTCGCCCAGACGGTCGCTGCGAACTTCACGTTCGCCGCTGCCAAGCAACTGGTATTCGATCCGCGCAACGGCTGCGTCAATGGCGTCGGCCGCCACCGGACGCTTGCGCAGCGCCAGTTGCATGCTCGCCACAATCTTCGCGCGATCGAACTCGGTGCGGCTGCCATCCTTCTTTACTACCGAAGGCAACGCCAGTTCCACGCGCTCATAGGTGGTGAAACGCTTGTCGCAGGCGGGGCAACGCCGCCGCCGGCGAATCGCCGCCCCGTCTTCCGACACGCGCGAATCCGCCACTTGCGTGTCCTCGTGCCGGCAGAAGGGGCAGCGCATGGCTTAGCCGTAGACCGGGAATTGCTTGGTCAACGCGGCGACCTTCGCGCGTACGCGCTCAAGGTTGGCTTCGTCTTCCGGCGCATCCAGCACGTCGGCAATCAGGTTACCCACCTGCTCGGCCTCAGCCACGCCGAAACCGCGCGTGGTCATGGCCGGCGAGCCGAGACGCACGCCACTGGTGACGAACGGCTTCTCCGGATCGTTCGGAATCGCGTTCTTGTTCACCGTGATATGCGCCTTGCCGAGCGCAGCTTCCGCTGCCTTGCCGGTGATGTGCTTTGCGCGCAGGTCGACCAGCATTACGTGGCTTTCGGTGCGGCCCGAGACAATTCGCAGGCCGCGCTTCACCAGCGTTTCAGCCAGTACTCGCGCGTTGTCCACGACCTGTTGCTGATAAGCCTTGAATTCAGGCGACAACGCTTCCTTGAACGCAACAGCCTTACCGGCAATCACGTGCATCAGCGGACCACCTTGAATGCCCGGGAAAATGGCCGAGTTGATTTGTTTCTCGTACTCGGCCTTCATCAGGATCACGCCGCCGCGCGGGCCGCGCAGGCTCTTGTGGGTTGTGGTCGTAACGAAATCCGCGAACGGCACCGGGTTCGGATAGACACCGGCTGCGATCAGGCCGGCGTAATGCGCCATGTCGACCATGAAATACGCGCCAACGCTCTTGGCGATCTTCGAAAACCGTTCGAAATCGATCTTCAGTGCGAACGCCGACGCGCCCGCCACGATCAGCTTCGGCTTGTGCGTTTTAGCAAGCTCTTCGGTTTTGTCGTAGTCAATATCTTCGGCTTCGTTCAAGCCGTAGCTGACTACGTTGAACCACTTGCCGGACATGTTCACCGGCGAGCCGTGTGTGAGGTGCCCGCCTTCGGCGAGGCTCATGCCCATGATGGTGTCACCAGGCTTGAGCATGGCGAAGAACACGCCCTGATTGGCTTGCGAGCCCGAATTCGGCTGCACGTTGGCGGCTTCGGCGCCAAACAGCTGTTTCACGCGGTCGATTGCCAGTTGCTCGACAATATCGACGTACTCGCAACCGCCGTAATAGCGCTTGCCCGGGTAGCCTTCCGCGTATTTGTTCGTGAGTTGCGAGCCTTGAGCGGCCATGACAGCCGGGCTCGTGTAGTTTTCCGACGCGATCAGCTCGATGTGATCTTCCTGCCGCCGATTCTCCTGCTCGATCACCGCAAACAATTCCGGATCGACTTGGGCGATGGTGCTTTGGGCTTTATCAAACATACGTTTTCCGTTGAATGGATGCCAGTTGACCGGATCGCGCGTGCGCATATGCGCCGCGCCGCTGGAGCGCGAAGCACGATGGGTCCCAAGCGAGGCGGAAGAGAGAAGCTCCGTTTACGCGAGACGGACAGCCACCGGCAACGCAACGAGCGCGTGCGGATCTCAGCTGCCCAGGCGAACGGCAAAACGACACCCCGCGCTTCCCGGTGGGTTAATCCACCTTGGATCCGAAGATCCTTGTCGCCAGTTACGCAGGGCTGGAGCGCCCTAGTTTAATGGGCCGCCTAAGAATAGGCAACTGCCGGAAAACGCCATAAACAGGTGCTTTCAAGGCCGCAAAGTACCGTCGGCCACCACGTGCAAGCATCGCACAGAGGCTAAAATTGCCGCCCGGGAGCGGAATTTGCGCCACGAGGCGGGTCTTGCCGGGTCGGATTGACTTAGTCATTGACATAAAAACTGACAACTTGCCGCGTCGCAGCAATGGAAGTACGCTGTCCGGCTTTCCCGCAAGCGCCAGGGCGCCGCGCGAAAACTCACTTTCCGTAACCTGACAAGCAACATTACAACCGGAATCCGCACATGATCGTATTTGTCACTGGCGCTTCCGCCGGCTTCGGCGCAGCCATTGCCCGCACGTTTGTGAAAGGCGGGCATCGCGTGATTGCAACCGCACGCCGCAAAGACCGCCTGCTGGCGCTCTCGCAAGAACTCGGCGACGCGCTGCTGCCCGTCGAACTCGACGTTCGCGACGAATCCGCGATCAAATCGGCTGTCGCGGCGCTTCCGGACGCTTTTTCGCAGATCGACGTGCTCGTCAACAATGCCGGCCTGGCGCTCGGCCTGGAACCGGCGCAGCGCGCGAGCCTGGACGATTGGAACAACATGATCGATACCAACTGCAAGGGGCTCGTCACGGTCACGCACGCGTTATTGCCTGGCATGGTCGAACGCAATCGCGGGCACGTATTCAATCTGGGTTCGGTCGCGGCCACGTATCCCTACGCGGGCGGCAACGTTTATGGCGCGACCAAAGCGTTCGTCCGTCAATTCAGCCTGAACTTGCGCGCGGACCTGATCGGCACGGCATTACGCGTAACCGACATAGAACCGGGCCTGTGCGGCGGCACTGAATTCTCGAACGTTCGCTTCAAAGGGGACGACTCGAAGGCCTCGAATGTCTATAAGGACATGCAACCGCTGACCCCCGAGGACATTGCCGACTCCATCTACTGGATCGCCACGCGCCCGGCGCACGTGAATATCAACACCATTGAGTTGATGCCGGTCGCGCAGTCGTTCGCCCCGTTGACCGTGTATCGCGGCTGATCCAGGCCAGTGAGCACGCAAGGCGTCCAGCCGATAATTGCCCGAAAGCAGCGGGCCGCAGCACGATTCGACGGACGTTTTGCGGCTTCCGGTAAAATGCGCGGATGAACATGTCCACCAGCGAGCCTCAGCGGGCGAATGGCCTCTTGACCTTCGATTGGCCGCTCCGGGTCTATTACGAAGACACCGACGCCGGCGGCATCGTCTTCTACGCGAATTACCTGAAGTTTTTCGAACGGGCGCGCACTGAGTGGTTGCGCGCGTGCGGCATTGACCAGCGTGCGCTGGCCGAGTCGGACGGCGTATTGTTCGTCGTCAAGCGCACGGCGCTGGAATACTCGGCGCCCGCGCGCCTGGACGACGTCATTCATGTAATGAGCCGGATCGAGCGTATTGGCCGGGCATCGGTGGATTTCCATCAGGAAGCGTGGCGGGACGGCACCTTGCTGGCTTGCGGCGACATCAAGGTGGCGTCGGTCAGTGCCGGCGCTATCCGCCCGGTCGGGATTCCCGCATCGGTACTCGAAGGATTACGCCGCGGACCGCAAAAATCTGTGTCAGGCAACGCGTCAACCATGGCGATGCCAGCACCGTTTAAATCATCTTGTTCAGAAAAACCTATGTAGACGCAGACCCTTTGACTCCATCAAGAACGGACCTGAACTGAATCGAGCTCGCGTGCCATCAGGCATGCAGGCACAGAAGTACCGAGCATGTGCTGGCAGGACCTGTCTACGCTTTCAGTCATTTGTCGAAAGCCTGACAATTCACGGCTAGTGCACCTCGGACGCCCCTTTGGGACGTAACAGCGGACTTTTATGAACAATACACAAGATCTGTCGATAATTTCTCTCGTCATCCATGCAAGCCTGCTGGCGCAGGCCGTCATGGCGCTGCTGCTGATACTGTCGTTGTTGTCGTGGACTTACATCATTCGCAAATGGTTTGCGATTCGGCGCGCACGGATCCAGACCGAGCGCTTCGAACGCGATTTCTGGTCGGGCGGCGACCTGCAGGCGCTTTATCAAAGTGCTGCCAACAACCGCCATACCATCGGTGCACTGGAGCGGATCTTCGAATCGGGCATGCGCGAGTTCCTCAAGGGCAAAGAGCGCCGCATGAACGATCCGGCGGCCACGCTCGACGGCTCCCGCCGCGCGATGCGTGCCGCGTTCCAGCGTGAAATGGATGTGCTCGAAGTGAACCTGGCGTTTCTCGCGTCGGTGGGTTCGGTCAGTCCGTATATCGGTTTGTTCGGCACGGTCTGGGGGATCATGAATTCGTTCCGCGGCCTTGCCAACGTACAGCAGGCAACGCTTGCGAACGTGGCGCCAGGTATTGCTGAAGCGCTTGTGGCTACTGCAATCGGCCTGTTCGCTGCGATTCCGGCGGTGGTGGCGTACAACCGCTACGCACACGATATCGACCGCCTTGCCATCCGCTTCGAAACGTTTATCGAAGAGTTCTCGAACATCTTGCAGCGTCAGGCTCACTAAGGAGTTCAGAATGGCCGGAGGTCCAATGCGTTCCAGCATGCGCGGCAGTTCACGGCGCGCCATGTCCGACATCAACGTCGTGCCGTACATCGACGTGATGCTCGTGCTGCTCGTCATTTTCATGGTGACCGCCCCGCTCGTCTCGCCTTCCATCATCAACCTGCCAACGGTCGGCAATGCGGCGCCGCAGGAGCAAACGCCCCCTGTCGTGGTCAATATCAAGGCCGATGGCAGCATGACTGTGCGCTACAAGGACGACGGCGGCGCGTCGCAACAGCAGAGCATGACGGAGGGCGACCTCAGGACTTTCGTGCTGAATCGGCAGGAGTCGCATCCCGACCAGCCCGTCGTGATTGCCGCCGACAAGACCGTGAAATATGAAGTCGTCATGAACGTAATGTCCGATATGAAGGCGCGGGGCGTCAAACGGGTCGGATTGTTAGTCAAATCGCAATGATGAATCGGCAGCCCAGCGGGCACCCTGGCGCGCGGACCAGCGCGCGCCCCATCCGTCCGCCGCGTGAACGCGGGACATGGAAGGCGTTCGCGCTCGCCGCGCTCATGCACGTGTTGCTCGGCATCCTCCTGTATCACGGCGTCAACTGGCAAAACAACACCCCGGCGGGCGCCGAGGCAGAGCTGTGGACCGAGATCCCGGATCTGTCGGCGCCTACGCCCCGCCCTGTCCCGCCGCCCGCCCCGCCGATCAAGGTGCAGCCCGCGCCGCCGCCGGCAAAGGATGAAGACGCGGACATCGCTTTGCAGGAAAAGAAGCGCAAACAGCAGGAAGCGACGGCGCGTGCCGCACAACTCGCTGAACAGCAGCGTGCGCAACAACTGGCCGACCAGGAAGCCGAGGCCAAGCGCCAGCAGCAGCTCGCGGCGCAACAAGCCGCCCAACAAGCTGCTTTAGCGGCGCAAAAAGCGGTTCAGGACAAGCAGAAACAGGCCGATAAGCAAAAGCAGCTAGCTCAGCAAAAGCTCGATCAGCAGAAGACGCAACAGGCTAAAGAGAAGGAAGCTGACGCAGCGAAAGCCGCGGAGCAGCAGAAGGAAGCCGAAACGAAGGCGCAAGAACAGGCGAACGCCAAGGCCAAGGCTCAGGCGGATGCCAAGGCGAAAGCCAAGGCCCAGGCCGATGCGCAGGCAAAGGCCAAGCTTGATAAGGAACGTAGTGCCCGGCTCGCAGCTTTGCAGGGGCAGGCTGGTGGCGGCACGAGTTCCAGCGGCAACGGACTGGCCAAGAGTGGCACGGGTAGCGGCGCGGGTGGAACGGCAACGTCGTCGGGGTACGCGGAGAAGGTGCAGCGGCGCGTGCGTCCGAACATCGTGTGGGCAGGGGAAACCGCCGGACTTGAGACCGTGGTCTCGGTTCGCGTTTCGCCGGCGACCGGCACGCTGTTGTCGTCAACCATCCAACGTTCGAGCGGCAACGAGCAGTGGGACCAGGCTGCGCTGCGTGCTGTTCAGCGCTCGGATCCGATGCCTCTGGACACGAACGGCCAGGCGCCCGGCACGTTTACGATCACATTGCGTCCTGCGGGTGGTTGAACGGACATGGTAAAACGACAGTGCACAATGAACCCTGATGGGAACGAATTGTGCATTCGGCGGTCTGTTCTGCTGCCGCCGTTAGTTTAAAAATCGCTTTTTCTGGAACCAGATACATGAGTTTGATGACAAAGCTTGGCTTGAAAACGCTTGTTGCATCCTGCCTGATCGCCGCGGGTACCGCCGCACACGCGCAGTTGAATGTGCTTGTGACGGGCGTGGGTTCTACCCAATTTCCTATTGCCACCGCCACGTTTGCCAACGAAGCGAATTCGCCGCAGCAGATCAGCGCGATCGTTCGTCAGGATCTCGCGCGCAGCGGCAAGTTTACGAATATTGATGCGGGCGCTACGCCCGTGTCGGAAACGGATTCTGTCGATCTCGGCAGTTGGAAAGCGAAAGGCGCGGACGCATTCGTGTCCGGCAGCGTGAATCGCCTGCCGAACGGCCAGTACGAAGTGCGCTTCCGCTTGTACGACACGGTTAAGCAGCAAAGCCTGGGCGGCCTGTCGCTCGTCAGCCCGGAAAGCGGTCTGCGGATGAGTGCGCACAAGGTCGCGGACTATATCTACGCAAAATTGCTGGGCGATCGTGGCGTTTTCGCGACGCGCCTGTCGTATGTGATCAAGACCGGTGGCCGTTATCAGTTGCAGATTTCGGACTCCGATGGTCAGGATGCACGCATTGCGCTGTCCAGCCCGGAGCCGATCATCTCGCCGGCATGGTCGCCTGACGGCACCAAGGTCGCGTACGTCTCGTTCGAAAAGAAAAAACCCGTTGTTTATATTCACGACCTGCCGACAGGCAAGCGTGTGATCGTATCGAATCAGAAAGGCAATAACAGTGCACCGGCGTGGTCGCCGGACGGCCGCAAGCTTGCGGTTGCCCTGTCGACTACCGGCAACACGCAGATTTTCCAGGTGAACGCGGACGGTAGCGGTTTGCGTCGCCTGACACTCGGCAGCTCGATTGACACCGAGCCGGCTTACTCTCCCGATGGCAACACGATTTATTTCACGAGCGACCGCGGCGGCCAGCCTCAGATCTACAAGATGTCGGCGAACGGCGAAAGCGCCGGCCAGGCCCAGCGCGTCACATTCACGGGCAATTACAATACAAGCCCGCGAGTGAGCCCGGACGGCAAGCAGATTGCGTACATTTCGCGTGTTGGCGGCGGCTTCAAGTTGTATTTGCTGGACCTTGCGTCTGGCACGGCGACTGGACTGACCGACACCACGCATGACGAATCGCCCAGTTTTGCGGCGAATGGTCAGTACATCCTCTACGCCACCCAGGTGGACGGGCGTGGCGTGTTGGCGGCTGTGTCGACCGATGGTCGTACGCGGCAAGTCTTGTCGCTTCAGGGGGGCAGCGTACGCGAGCCGTCCTGGGGTCCGTTCATGCAATAAACCTCACGCAATAACTTAAGCAGCAACACACAAGGAGAGTAACCATGATGTCTAAAATTCGTATCGGCTTTGCAGTGGCGATGGTCGGTGCATTGGCCGCATGTCATTCAGGCGTGAAGCTGGATGAAGGTGCAAACAAAGGCGCGATCGGCACGCAACCCGACGCGAACGCAGTTCAACAGGTCAATGTCGATCCGCTGAACGATCCGAACAGCCCGCTGGCAAAGCGCAGCATTTATTTCGACTTCGACAGCTACGCTGTCCGTGACGACTATCAGCCGCTGCTGCAACAACACGCGCAGTATCTGAAGAGCCATCCGGACCGTCACGTGCTGATCCAGGGCAACACCGACGAACGCGGCACGAGCGAGTACAACCTGGCACTGGGCCAGAAGCGTGCTGAAGCGGTGCGTCGCGCCATGTCGCTGCTGGGCGTGGCTGATTCGCAGATGGAAGCCGTGAGCTTGGGCAAGGAAAAGCCGCAGGCAACCGGGCATGACGAGTCGTCGTGGGCGCAGAATCGCCGCGCTGACCTCGCTTATCAACAGTAACGTAACCAGTCACGGGTGAGTCGCCGTATGTTGTATCGCTTCCCCTCACTGCGCGCGGTCGCAGTTGCTTGTTTGTTAGGTTCGGCCGTGGTCGGCGGGTCAGCGCACGCGGCGTTGTTCGACGACAATGAAGCGCGTAAGGCCGTGCTCGATTTGCGCACGAAAACGGACAGTCTGGCTAACCAGTTGTCCGCCGCTCAGCGCACGATCCTCGACCAATCGAATCGTCTCGACCAGTTGAATCAGCAGGTCGCTACGCTTCGAGGCCAGAACGAGGACTTGGCCAACCAATTGACGACGGTGCAAAAGCAGCAAAAGGACTACTACACCGACCTCGATGGCCGGTTGAAGAAGTTCGAACCGCAGCAGCAGACGGTGGATGGCGTGCAAGGCACGGTACAGCCCGGCGAGACTGAATCGTTCAATGCGGCGTCGACGCAGTTCCGTAATGGCGACTTCAAGAACGCTGCTGCGTCGTTCAAGGTTTTCGTCGCCAAGTATCCGGACAGCCCGTATCAGCCCACCGCGCAATATTGGCTGGGCAATGCGCAGTATGCTCTGCGTGATTACAAGGGATCGACCGCAACCTGGCAAAATCTGGTGACGAAATATCCGACGCATCCGCGGGCGCCCGATGCGCTGCTCGCAATCGCGAACAACCAGATTGAGCAGGGTCAGAAAGCCGCCGCGAAAAAGACGCTGGATCAAGTCATCTCGCAGTACGGTGGAACGGAAGCCGCGCAGTCGGCTGAAAGCAAGATGTCGCAAGTGAAGTAAGCGAAGCTGGTCTTCGCGCCTCTCGTTGAAAGAGCCCGTAGCGTCGTTGCTGCGGGCTTTTTCTTTGGGCTTTTCTTCTGCTGTTTCTTCTGCTGTTTCTTCGTTCCACGATACGGAGCATTTTTACGCTCCGTTGACAACTTGTGGTCCATGTGACTATAATTTCGGCTCTTTGGGTCGTTAGCTCAGCTGGTAGAGCAGCGGACTTTTAATCCGTTGGTCACAGGTTCGAATCCCGTACGGCCTACCAAAGACATGAAGGGCTCAGCGCAAGCTGAGCCCTTTTCTCGTTGGGGAAGCCGAAACATGTTGCACTACGACCCGAGCCCGGCGAACACCCTCACCCCACCCCACAAGCCGCCGGCAAATCCACATAATCATGGGTTTTCACGCCATCGCCGCAACGCGGACACGCCGGGTCCCGCAACAACCGCAAGCGCTTAAATCGCATTCCCAGCGCGTCGAACTGCAGCAACGTACCGGACAGCGATTCACCGATACCCCGGATCAGCTTGATCGCCTCGGTCGCCTGCAACAGCCCGATCACCCCCGGCAGCACGCCGAGCACGCCCGCTTCGGCGCAGTTAGGCGCAAATTCAGGCGGCGGCGGTTCCGGAAACAGGCATCGATAACAACGGCCGCCCTCCCGCGCCGGCCAGAACACGCTGACCTGACCATCGAAACCTTGCACCGCGCCGTAGACCATCGGCGGCAGGCCCAACCGCACGCAGGCGTCGTTGGCCAGATAGCGCGTGGAGAAGTTGTCGGAGCCGTCGATCACGACATCGTGGCCGCCCAGCAAGCGCTCGACATTACCCGCCAGCAGCCGCGTACGTTACGGCTCGCCGCCAAGGTCCTGCAACCGGATTCGACCTTGGGCGTACCGATGTCGGCATCACGATGCAGCACCTCGCGCTGGAGATTGCTGCGATCGACGAGATCGTCATCGATCAGCGTGATATGGCCGATCCCGGCCGTGGCCAGGTACAGCGCTGCCGGCGAACCCAGCCCGCCCGCGCCGATCAACGCCACCCGCGCGGCAGCCAACTTGCGTTGACCGTCCAGCCCCACTTCGGAGAGCCATAGGTGGCGCGAATATCGCTCGAGAAAATCGGCATCGGCGGTGGGTTCGGTCATCGGCAAGCCGGCCGCTTTCCAGCGCGTGGTGCCGCCGGCAATCGAGAAGAGGCGCGTGTAACCGCGTGATTGAAGCGACCGCGCACACTGCAGCGAGCGTCCGCCCACCGCGCGCAGTGCGCCCGATTGCAGGCGTTCATACGACTGCTCCGAAGATAGTTCGATAATCGCGTCGGTCATGATCGTGCTCCTTGTGAGCGAATCGGCATTAGCTCCGGTACCGTAAATGCAACTCGCGCATCCACCGCATCCTCAGCCGTGCCAATGCAGAAAATCGCTCTAGGCGAAACGCATGCAGTCTGGCCGAATAAGTAGGCATCCGAATGGAATGCTTCGGCCACCCGCTTGCGTGCAGATGTGTCGTTTGAGAGAAAAGCGGTCGCACGGATCAACCTGTTCCGGTATGAGCCGCTGAACCTACGAAACGGCCACGCACCTGTTCCGATCAATCACGTGTCTTCGTTCAGACTAAGCACGCGCAAGCGGCATCGCTTTTCGCTCGATTCCGAGTCGCAGCGGCGCACGATCCGATCTGATACGATTTCTACAGAATGCAGCCCGCTTTCACCGGAGGCGCCAAGGAGATTGCTTTGCAGTTCGATTCCGCCATCGATCCGGACACGCTCCGGGCTTACGAGGAAACGCATTATCGTGTCCTGGGCGATGCCCCGACAACGCTACGCATAGGCCAAGCCAATCCCGATCTTGCCAAACTTCATCGATGCTTTGGCGTCGACTGCAGTGCGTTCGTCACGGCGGAGAATCCGTTCAGCACATTGACCGGTGCAACGGCCAATTCGGTCCGGCAAGCCACACTCGCAGAGCAGCTTGGCCGCATGGGTCTGCGCTTTATCGAAGGGATTGGCGAGCATCCGTCGGGAACGTGGCCCGGTGAGTTGAGTTTCCTGGTGCCTGGAATAACACTTAGTGATGCAAAACAACTTGGTATTCAGCACAGGCAAAACGCAATCGTATGGTGCGGCTCGGACACCGTGCCTCAACTGATCCTGCTACGATAATTCGTGCGAGCGGCTAACGCTGATCGCTTAAGCCCGTGCAATCACGAAAGGACGACCCGCGGCCCAAGCTATCCATGAACGAGTCGTCCGTGCGGCTATCAGGAACCCGCATAGAGGTTGCAGAAGCTGTACGGCCCGACACACGTCTCGTGACTCGGGCTGCCGACATTCGCCAAGCGCGACGAGCTGACGCTCGAACCGGCTGCTACGCCACCATATGCCGATGTACCCTGCTTTGCCTGCGTGACCTGGTTCGTATAGATGCGAGCCACATCGGGATACGACGCGTTACTGACGAGTTGCGAGCCGTCTTGCTGCGCCTCAACGAGTTGTTGGCGGACTTCGGCGCGGGTCAGGCCTTGAGCCTGGGCAAATGCGCTTGACGATGCGAGAACAGCAGCGGACATCACGAGCAGGGCAATCTTTTTCATTTTCGACTCCAGGGTGTTTAACGGGTTGGTACTAGGGCGAACCCATTTTTTCCGCGTCTATTCCGGATAAGTCGAAAATAATTTGCACGTGTGCCTCGCGGCGCCTGCGTCGGCTAGCACTCGCTGAGTGCCAGACCGTGGATCACCGGCAATCGCGTGCAATCCCCTCTTCCGTGAGATGCGGCGTCAAGGCGTCGTACACGCCTCGACGCATGCACTCCGTACACCAGCGTCGCGTGGCAACGTCCGCTTGCGCGTCCCAGCCATGTCCGAATGCGCATTCCCATCGCAATGGCGTGGCGGCATCGACGTAACTCACCGATAACAGTCTGCCGCCCCGCTCCTCAGCAAGGGCCTTCAGCCGCTCGGTGTGCTGCTCGCGGCGTTGCGCTGCACAGTTCATGCAGCGCACGTTCTGCGCGGCGCTCACGGCGTCGTCCCATGCGTGGCCGCGGCCGCATTGCCAGCCCGCGTCAGCCGTTTCAAGTGTTTCAAACGCTAACGCCCGATCCGCGCGATAACGCGCCGCCAGCGCCATCAATGCCTCGCGCTCAAGCGGGTGTTTTGATTTTTGATCATCCATCAGTTTGGGTGCCGATATTGAAACGCCCCGCCGCGCAGCTCAATGCTTGCCGCCGCCTAATGCTTCCGATCGCGATGTGGTGGTCACGATGCCATCGGGGCCGAAATGCGCGTTGAACATGGCGTCGCGCGTCACGCCGCCCTCCTCCCAATGCCAGCTCCACACACGCTCTTTCTTGAGCGGATATTCGGCGATGGTCGTCGGCTTGCCCAGCAAGCGCCGCACTTCGTCCTGCGTCATGCCCGGTCGTACCTTGGCGATGTTCGCAGCGGTCAGCACTTGCGTGACCGAGACGAACTTGCCGTTTGCGTCGATATCGACGAAATAGGTATTCGTGCCCGCCGGGCCACGCGGATATTCGAGGCGCTTCGAGCCGTCGGTATAGTTTCGCGCCGTTTCCGGTTCGCCCATCTGGTCGCGAATCTGCGCCTCAGTCGTCACGCCCGGCGTCAGGTCCTTCAGCAGCAGCGTGTCTGGTTTGACGGCGTTGAAAAACGCTTTGAGCTTGTTCATGGCGTCCGCGTTTTGCTGGTCGTTGCAGCCGGCAAGCAGCACAGCGGACACGCACGTGGCAGCGAGCAGGAGCCTTTTCATACCAGCCAGGCTCCCGTCGCATGCGCGCTGTGCGCCGTGTTCATCAGCCGGCCTTCTTCAATGACGGCACCGGATCGACAGCCTGCCCCGATTTGCGCAGTTCGAAGTGAAGCAACGGCTTGTTGCTCGGCCCGGTCCCCATTTCCGCGATGGTCGCGCCCTGGCGGACGGTATCGCCTTCCTTCACCAGCAGTTTGCCGTTGTGAGCGTAGGCGGTCAGGAAGTCATTGCTGTGCTTGACGATGATCATCTGCCCGTAAGCGCGCAAACCACTGCCCGCATACACGACCCTGCCGGCCGCCGCGGCTTTCACCGGTTCGCCGAGCTTGCCGCCAATGTCGATACCCTTGCTGCCGCCTTCGCCGAACTTCGTGATCACGTCGCCTTGTGCCGGCCACGTGAGCCAGGCGCCCTTCGAATTGATCGCGGGCGTGCTGGTATCGGCCGGGGCGTTGTTATTGCTCGCCGTAGCGGCCGGTGCGCCGATGATCGGCGGCCCCGCGTTCGATGCCGCTGCCGATGAAGCCTGTTTGCTCCAGTCGTCGGTGCTGGCGACCGTGCCGGTACTGCCTGGGGGCGCCACGCGCAACAACTGGTCGATGTTGACCTGCTTGCTGTCAGGCAGGTTGTTCCACTTGATGAGATCGGACGGACGCTGCTTTTGCGCGCGGGCGATGCCATAAAGCGTATCGCCCGGTTTCACCCGATAAAACCCCGGCCCCGCATCCGCCTGCACCGGCGGTGCAAGGGCGACCGGCCCGGCGCTCCCGGTGCCCGGCGGCGTGGTGGGAATCAGTGCTGGCGAGCTCGTGCCGCCCGTCGACTGCTCGACGATAGGCGCAGGCGTCAGCGCCGTCGAGCAACCGGCGATCGAGACAGCCACGCCAATAGAAACGAGCGCACCCAGCACTCCCCCGCGGCCGTTGACGGCCCATCCTGTATTACCTGAACGCGATACCGCCATGCTTGCCGTTTTCCCTGACTTCCTGTTAAACGATATTTCCGTGCTGCGTCCACGCGCTTAGAACCGCATCCCGGCGCCACATCCGCCGAAAGCCCCACCGTTCGTTGCACTGCCGCCGCAACCAAAAATCCCGCAGCCGGCGAGTAGCGCCGTTACACCAAGCACCGCCACCGCCAGCCTGAGACGGCGCCAGTTGCACGCCGCTCCCGCTTCACTTCTTGTTTGTTCCAACATCAGCTATAAGACCTCGCCAACCTTCACCAGCATAAAACATTTAACATTTGTTCAAGAAACGCCTGAATCGTTCGTCTCGATATTCGAACCACCGAGCCGACAATTCGGCATTCTAACCTTTTACGTTTTGGCGGCGAAGACGCCAGCGGGGCTAGTACCGTGTTCGTGATAAACGCGCTTTGAACGTGCCGGCCCGGCGACTTCGAAAGCGCTTTTTAAACCCATCAGTCCGACTCAATTACTGGCTTTACGCCGCATGACTTTCCACAACGCGCCCAGCGCGATCGGCACGATTGCCGCGCACACGCCGATCAGCGCGATCACGTTCAGATACTGACGAATCCACGGGACGTTACCAAAGACATAACCGAGCAGCACAAGCAGTAATACCCAGATCAGCGCGCCGAGTATGTTGAACAATTGAAAACGCGAGGCTTTCATCGCCGATGCGCCCGCCACAAAGGGTGCAAACGTCCGCACGATCGGCACGAAGCGCGCGAGCACGATGGTTTTGCCGCCGTGCCGCTCGTAGAAGCCTTGCGTCTTGCGGAGCGCTTCGCGATCGAGGAAACGTTCGAGCACGGGAATGTGGGTATCGAACACCTTGGGGCCGATCGCGCGGCCAATCCAGTAATTCACCGTGTTTCCGAGGACGGCCGCGATAAGCAGCAGGGCGATCAGCGCACCGAGATCCATTGACCCGCTCGCGGCGAACGCGCCCCCAATGAATAGCAGCGAGTCGCCCGGCAAGAACGGAAACACCACGAGCCCCGTTTCACAGAAAACGATCAGGAACAGCACCGCATACACCCAGCCACCGTAATGCTGGATGAAAAAACCGAGCGATTTGTCGATGTGGAGAATAAGACTCAGGAATGACAGCAATGTATCCAAAAGGGGGCCTCGATCAGGATGAAATGAGCGGGAAACTAGCAACAGCAGCGTGAATGCACGGGCACATCGTTGCAAAATGTTGCGATAAAACCGTCGCGCCATGATACCGAACTCGACGCGGGAAAATTCGCGAAGCGCGTGATCATTAGCGGGTTTTAACGCTATTCGGCCCGTTTTTGCCGCGCCGGAACGCGTAGCCCAGCACGCCGTTCGGTGACTGGCAAACGCGTAGAGGGGGACCGATGGGAGGCGAAATCGTTCACGCGCGTGAGGCTTTATAATTCGGCATGCCCGATCTCATCGACTCATCCGACACGATTTCCGATTCGTCCGCCCCCGCCGCGCGTCCGCTGCGCGCCATTCTGCAGTTGCCCGACCAGTTGATCAGCCAGATCGCGGCGGGCGAAGTGGTCGAACGGCCGGCGTCGGTGGTAAAGGAGTTGCTCGAAAACGCGCTGGACGCCGGTGCGTCGAGCTTGCGGATCACGCTCGACGAAGGCGGCGTAAAGCGGATCATGATCGTCGACGATGGCTGCGGCATTCCCCCCGCCGAACTTCCATTGGCATTGTTGCGTCACGCCACGAGCAAGATCCGCTCGCTTGCCGAGCTCGAAGCCGTGGCGTCGCTCGGGTTTCGCGGTGAAGCGCTGGCGTCGATTGCATCGGTGGCGGAGCTTTTCATCACCAGCCGGACGGCGGCGTGCGCGCATGCCACACGGATCGACGCCCAGACCGGCGCGATCTCGCCGGCGGCCGGGACGATCGGCACGACGATGGAAGTGCGCGAGTTGTACTTCAACACCCCCGCGCGCCGCAAATTCCTGAAAAGCGAGCAAACCGAACTCGGGCATTGCCTGGAAGTGATCCGGCGGGTGGCGCTGTCGCGGCCGGAGATCGCGATATCGGTGATTCATAACGGCAAGGCCGTCGAACACTGGAATGCGTCGGACCCGTCCACTCGTGTGGCGAAAATTCTCGGCGAGGTCTTCGCGACTGCGCATCTGCCGCTCGACGAACGCGCCGGACCGCTGGCCGTGTATGGCTGCGCCGGCCTGCCAACCGCGAGCCGCGGCCGCGCCGACCAGCAATACTTCTTTGTCAACGGCCGCTTCGTGCGCGACAAGCTCCTGACGCACGCCGTACGCGCCGCGTACGAGGACGTGCTGCACGGCAACCGCTATCCGTCGTACGTGCTGTTCCTCGACCTGCCGCCGGAATCGGTGGATGTGAACGTACATCCGTCGAAGATCGAAGTGCGTTTCCGCGATTCACGCTCGATCCACCAGTACGTGTTCCACGCCGTGCAGCGTGCGTTGGCGCGTAACGCGGGGGCATCGCCGGAGACGACGGCCGGTGGTCACGCCGCACAATTGCAGCCGACGGGTATCGCTTCGTTCAGCGCCCGGCCTTACGCGAGTGCGGGTCTGGCCGGCATGGGCGCGGGTTCGCTGAACGATTTCACGCCGGGTTCGGGGCCGGGTTCGGGGCAGAGAAACGACAACGGCACGAACTGGCTGCGGCAATCAAGGATGACGCAGGGCAACCTGCCGGTCGCGCAGCCGCTGGCGCTGTACGACGCTTTATTCGGCCGCCGCGATGTGAACGCCGGCACGCCGCAGGGCTCGACGCTCGCCGCTGGCGTTACCTCCGCTGAGGCTTACTCGCCAAACCAGGCCAGCGCGCCGCTCTACGCCGCGATGCCCGGTGCACCCGACGCCGTTGAAGACTCGCAGCCATTGGGCTTCGCGCTGGGCCAGATTCATGGCATCTACGTGCTGGCGCAGAACGCGCAGGGTTTGATCATCGTCGACATGCATGCAGCCCACGAGCGCATCCTTTACGAGCAGTTCAAGAACTCGCTGGCTGACCGGGCGATCGCGGTGCAGCCGCTGCTGATTCCGGTGACGATGACCGTCGATGCGCTCGAGATGGGCGTGGTCGAGGAAGAGCGCGAGGTGCTCGACGCGCTGGGATTCGATCTGGCAATTCTGTCGCCGGGCTCGATAGCAATCCGCGCGGTCCCTGCCCTGCTGAAAGATGCCGATTTGCAGTCCTTGGCGCGTGCGGTGATTTCGGATTTGCAGGCCTATGGCGGCTCACGGGTATTGACCGAACGCCAGCATGAATTGCTCGGCACGCTCGCGTGCCATCACGCGGTGCGGGCGAATCGCCGGCTGACGCTGGACGAGATGAATGGCCTGTTGCGGCAGATGGAAGCCACCGAGCGTGGCGACCAGTGCAACCACGGCCGTCCGACCTGGTTCCAGTTGACGCTCGGCGATCTCGATCGACTCTTCATGCGCGGCCAATGAGCGCGCGGCGGATTGCGTGTCTGTTGGGGCCGACGGCATCGGGAAAGACCGCGGCAGCGCTCGCGTTCGCGCAGCGCCGGCCGGTGGAAATCATCAGCGTGGATTCGGCGCTGGTTTATCGCGGCATGGATATAGGCACCGCGAAACCGACTGCAGAAGAACGCGCGCTGGCGCCGCATCATCTGATCGACATCATCGATCCGACCGAGTCGTATTCGGCCGCTCAATTCCGGAATGACGCTTTAAAGCTGGTGGCGGAAATCGAAGGGCGCGGCCGAATCCCGTTAGTGGTCGGTGGAACGATGTTGTATTACATGGCCCTCACGCGCGGATTAAACGATTTGCCGGAGGCTAATCCAGAAAAGCGTGCTGAACTCGACGCCGAAGCGGCACGGGATGGCTGGCCGGCAATGCACGCGCGATTAATGGCTGTCGATCCGGAAACCGCAGCGCGACTCGCGCCAAACGATTCGCAGCGAATCCAGCGCGCGCTGGAAGTGTTCATGCTGACGGGAAGAACCCTGTCCGCCATATTGAAAGACCCGAAAAAGAGCCAGGAAAGCGAACCCGAATTCGTTCCGATCGCGTTGGAGCCATCGGATAGAAGCGTGTTGCACGGCCGGATAGAAAAACGCTTCGACGAGATGCTGAAAGCCGGCCTGATAGAAGAAGTCGAAAGCCTGCGCGGGAGTGGTGATTTAACGTCGACCATGCCATCGATGCGCTGCGTGGGATACCGGCAAGTCTGGGAATACCTGGACCAGGAAATCGACTACGCGACCATGCGCGATAAAGGCGTATTCGCGACGCGCCAGTTGTGCAAACGCCAACTGACGTGGCTGAGGAGCATCGAGGATCGGAAGATCGTGGATTGCGCCATAGAGGGCGCCACCGAAGCGGCGCTGGCACAAATTCAGGCGGTCATTGAGAGTTAGGATTTGGTCTGTCGCCAGGCCTGCGCGATAAAACGCTCAAACCACCGCTTTAATAGCGTCGCGGGTCCGCCGCGCCGCTTCGGCCGCGACATCAGCAAAATCATCGCCCTTGCCGGCATAAATGATCGCGCGTGAAGAATTAATCAGCATCCCCGCTTTGCGCGAAGAATCCCGTCCGGCACGCACGGTCGCTTCGACGTCACCGCCTTGAGCGCCAATGCCCGGAATCAGAAGCGGCATATCGCCAACAATAGAACGTACGACTTCAATCTCTCGAGGAAACGTTGCCCCGACGACCAGGCCTAATTGCCCGCTCGCATTCCACTTCTCGGCGGCAAGCCGCGCCACGATCTGATAAAGCGGCGTTCCATCGACATTAAGAAACTGCAGATCCGAGCCGCCGGCATTGGACGTGCGGCACAAGACAATCACGCCCTTCCCGTCATGCTCCAGATACGGCTGAACGGAATCAAACCCCATATACGGATTGACCGTGACGGCATCGGCTTTGTATCGATCAAACGCTTCGATCGCATATTGCTCGGCGGTGCTGCCAATATCGCCGCGTTTGGCATCGAGGATCACGGGCAATCCGGGATGCTCGGCATGAATATGCGCGATCAACTTCTCAAGCTGATCCTCCGCGCGATGGGCGGAAAAATACGCGATCTGCGGTTTGAACGAGCAGGCAAACGGCGCCGTAGCATCAACAATGTCGCGGCAAAAGTCGAAGATCGAATCAGCACGCCCGTGCAATGCACCCGGAAACCGTGACGGTTCCGGGTCGAGCCCGACACAGAGTAGCGACTGGGTCCGCGACCACGCGGCATTGAGCGATTCGATGAAAGACATGGGCATCCGCGGCGAGTGGGCAAATAAGCGATCCCGCATTTTAACGCGCCGCCGCCACGCTTTCTGACAGCCCTATCGAACCGCCGCCGCCGTCTTGCGCGCTTTCTGCCCAGCGGGCTGCTTTGGCCGCCCACGCCGCTTGGCTTCCCCTGACCGTTCGACAGTAAAGCTGAACTCGCGCGTCAGGCTTTCGCCCGGGGCCAGCACCGTCATGCCGTGCGCTGCGCCGCCGCCGGGCAGATTCACTGCGTTGATCGGGTGATCGACGGGTTCGAAGCAGAAGAAATTCTGGCCAGCCGGCGCGTAGAGCACGTAGTAATCGGTATCGGCGCAAATGGTCAGTGACAACCGCCGCTTCGGCCACATCACGCTCGTGCGCCCGCTCCATCCGGTGAACGCGTTGTTCACCATGGCGGCGGGCATGGGGTAAGCCACGCCGAATTGCCACGCAGGCGGCGCCGGAACGTGGCGGATCGGCAGGAAATCGTCGCCGCAGAGCCACAAGCCGTCGGCCGCGGCGGACAGCTCGGTATCGGCTTCACGCGTGATAAACGGATGCAATCCAAGCCCGAACGGCAACGCATCGCGCCCGGTATTCTCGATATGAAGCGTCACCACCAGGGTCGATGCTTCGAGCGTGAATGACTGGCTCGCCAGATACGAATACGGCGCGCCATCGCGGCGATCGAGCGTGAGCCGGACGTGCGTCGAGCTTTCCGAAGCCACGTCCCACGCCCCGAGCCAGCCGTCGCCATGCAGGGGCAGCGGTTCGCCGGGCCGGTTGCACGGCACATCGACACCGCGCCCAAGAAACTGAAACCGTCCGCCGCCGATGCGATTCGAATACGGCAGCAGCGGATAACATGCGAGTTCGTTCGGATCGGTGGATGCGCTGGGCGCGAGGCACGGCCGGAAGATCGGCACGAGCGCGCCGTCGCTACGCCAGTCGAAGCGCGTGATCCCGCCGCCGAGAGCCGGCGCGATATCGAGGCGTAGTTGTGCGTTGGCAAGGGTGATGCAACCGTTGATACCCGCGCCGCCCATCGCGACAACCGACGTGGCGGGCCCGGGGCGAATAGGCGGCTCGGTCGCGGCGGCAAGCTTCGAACGGCGGGTGGGCGCGGCAGCCCGGGACGACGCCAAAGGTGGCGTGGAGCTTCCTGCTGGGCGGGCAACGGTCATGGTGGCTGACTCCGAACGAGAGGCGATCGATCCCGCGGTCCTGGCCTGAGGCTCCAGCATGCCCGGGAAGCTGCGGGCAGCGCGTCGTGCGCGCCGCCTCGTGTTTTGTGCTTGCAACGTGATACCGCGGGTTTGCTGTGCGGCACGTAGAGCCCGCCGCACTCATCATCCGCTCAATGCGTGTGGCCAGGCCCGCGAAACACCGGCTCGGCGATACCCCTTGCCGACGGCGTTGCAACAAACACCGCGCCCGCGTGCGGATCGTCCTGCAACGCGCCCGCATCCAATCCGACCCGCGCGCTCGTGATGTACACCGTATCGAGTTGCGGACCACCGAACGCGACACAGCTTGGCTGCGCCGTCGGCACGTCGATGCGCGCTGTTTCGTGGCCATCGGCGTCATAACGCACCACGCGGCTGCCGCCCCACTGCGCGTTCCACAAGCCACCATCGCTATCGACGGCAGAACCATCCGGCTCGCCGCTTGCATCCGACAATTCGACAAACACGCGCTGGTTTGCGAACGAATCGTAGTCACACACGCGAATCACGCGCTCCGGGGAGTCGCAGAAAACCATGCGCGAGCCGTCCGGACTGAACGCGATGCTGTTCGAAATCGCGCACTCGCCAAGCGGCAAGCGCTCAAGCGACAAATCGAGATTCAATCGATAAAACCCGCCAATCTTCTCCGCCTTCGCCACGTCGTGTTTTGTCCCGAACACGAAGCGGCCTTGACGATCGCATTTGCCGTCGTTGATGCGCGTCGGTAGTTCGGCTTCCACCGGCACGATCGTTTCGATCGCGCCAGTCTTCAGACTAAAGAACGCAAGTCGGGAAGCAAGCCCGAGCAGCAGCACGTCAGCATCGGCGCACAACGCGAAGCATGCAAGCCGTTCCGGCATGTCGAACGAAACGCTGCTGGCATCGCGGGGGTCGTAGCGCCACAAACGCTTGCCTTCAATGTCCGTCCAGTAAAAACGCCCGGTCGCGGCGCACCACGTCGCACCCTCGCCCAGCGCGCATTGGCTGTCGATCAGCAGTTGCGCTTTCATGCCCAGCCTCCGTCAATGACCACTTCCTGCGCGGTCATCATGCTGCTGTCGTCCGACGCCAGGAACAACGCGGCACGCGCAAGATGCACAGGCAACAATTCCGCATCAATACACTGGCCTTCCTTGATCGAGCGCTTGCCCGCTTCGTCGAGCCATAAGCGACGTTGTTTGTCCGTCATCACCCATCCCGGCACAAGCGTATTCACCCGGATATTGAACGGTCCCAGATCGCGTGCGAGGCCATTAGTCATACCTTGCACGGCCGCTTTCGCCGTGACATACACCGGAAAACCGCCTTGTTTAAGCATCCAGCTAATCGAGCCGAGGTTCACGATCGACCCGCCGCCGAGCTGCTTCATATCGTCGATCACCGCCTGCGCCGCGAAAAACTGATGGCGCAGGTTCACAGCGATTCCCGCGTCATAGGACTCGGGCGTCACGTCCTCGATCTTGTGACGCCTGTCGTTCGCCGCGTTGTTCACCAGCACGCCGATGTGCCCGAGCGTGCTGCGCACATCGGCAATGCCTTTGCGCAACGCATCGATATTCGTGAGATCCACGCGTAGGAACATCGGCCGGAATTGCCCGTCGGCCAGATCCGCGCCGAGCTGATCCGCGAGCGCTTCACCGGCATTGGTATCGATGTCGAAGAACGCGACCTTCGCGCCCTGATCGAAGAAATGCTCGACGAACGCCGCGCCAATGCCCGTCGCGCCGCCGGTAATCAGCACCACTTTGCCCGCGAGGCTTGGATAGCGCGCGAGGGTTTTATCGACTGAACTGGACATCTGTTTCAACCCCGCATTTAGTCGCCGGATTTAGTCGCGTGAGCCGCGATTCTTCAACTGGTCGAGCAGCACGGCGGCAAGCAGGATCGCGCCGCGCACAAGGTACTGATAGAACGCGTCGATGTTCATCAGGTTCATCACGTTCTCGACCGTGCCCATGATCAGCACGCCGATCACCACGCCCGAGATGGTCGCGCGGCCGCCGAGCAGCGACACGCCGCCAAGCACGCACGCGGAAATCACGTTGAGCTCGAAGCCGTCGGCGGCGTTTGGTTGTCCCGACGTAATCCGCGACGCCAGGATCACCCCGGCGAGTGCCGCCACCGCGCCCTGGATCAGGAAAATCCAGATGCGTGTGCGTTCCACATTGATACCCGCCAACCGTGACGCTTCCGGGTTACCGCCAATCGCGAGCGTATTACGCCCATACACGGTTTGATTCAGCAGGACGCCGAACACGATGAAACACGCCAGCGTGACCCAGATCGGCAGCGACACGCCGAACATGGTCAAGCCGCCGAGCGCGATAAACGTATCCGACGACACGCCCACCGCCTGCCCATGCGACACGATAAAGCCAAGCCCGCGCACCACTTCCATCGTAGCCAGCGTAGTAATCAGCGCGTTGATCCGCAAGTACGCAATCACCGCGCCGTTCACAAAACCGATGGCCGACCCCGCCGCCACCGCCGCAATGATCGCAATAAACGTATTACCCGTGGCGTTCAGCACCATCGCGCAGAGCACGCCGGCGAACGCCACCGTGGATCCGACCGACAAGTCGAAATCGCGCGAGGCGAGGCAGAACATCATCGTGCAAGCGACCATGCCGATCTGCGAAATCGACAGCGCCAGGCCGAGCATGTTCTCGATTGAGAAGAAGTGATCGACCGAGAGCGACATCGTGATGAACATCACGATAAAGATCACGACCAAGCTGTATTCGGTGATCTGTTGCCACCACTTCTGCTTGTCGTTCTTCGCCGGCACCAGCGTGTTGGTAATGTTTTCCCTGACTTCCATGATGTCCTCCATCTCCACTTTTTTACTTC
Organism: Caballeronia sordidicola; assembly: GCF_002220365.1. GTDB lineage: Bacteria > Pseudomonadota > Gammaproteobacteria > Burkholderiales > Burkholderiaceae > Caballeronia > Caballeronia sordidicola_C. The sequence continues at coordinate 42,961 of NZ_MTHB01000126.1, forward strand.
AGGCTGCCTGCGCAGTCGGTTCGGATTGCACAGGCAGCGCAAGATTCAGCACTGATTGTTCGGTCGCTTTCCCGCGCGGCAATTCGCCCGCGATCCGCCCTTGTCGCATCACCAGGATTCTGTCCGATACCCCCAGCACTTCCGGGAGCTCGGACGAAATCATCACGATCGCGCAGCCGCGTTCGGCCAGTTGATAGATCACGTTATAGATCTCGTGCTTCGCGCCCACGTCGATGCCGCGCGTGGGTTCATCGAGGATCACGACTTTCAGTTCCGGCTCCGCGAGCCAGCGCGACAGAATGGTTTTTTGCTGATTGCCGCCGGAGAGGAAGCGAATTTTTTGCTTGCGGCTCGGCGTCTTGATCTTCAGCAACTGGATGAAACGGTCGGCAGTTGCAGCTTCTTTCTTCCGGTCCAGGAACAGCCCGGCGCGCAAGTAATGCCGGCGGCACGAGATGTTGATGTTCTCGGACACCGACGCCATTGCCACGATGCCCTCTTCTTTCCGGTCCTCTGGGCACATCACGATGCCGTGCCTGATCGCTTCACCCGCGCTGCGGATCTTGATCGGCTGGCCGTCGAGCTCGATCGTGCCCGCCTTCTTACGATCCGCGCCGTAGACGAGGTGCATCAGTTCGCTGCGCCCCGCGCCCACCAGCCCGAAGAAGCCGACAATCTCGCCGCGGCGCACGTCGAAACTCGTCGGTTCACGCAGCGCGTGACCCTCCACATTCTTCACGGAGAAGCGCACATCGCCGAGCGCACGCGGCTTGTAATCGTAGATATCCGAAATTTCACGCCCGACCATTTCCTGCACGAGCGTATCGCGCGAGACGTCGGCAAGATTTGCGTGCGACGCGATCTTGCGGCCATCGCGGAAAATCGTGCATGTATTGCACAGTTCGTAAATCTCGTCCATGCGGTGCGAGATGTAGATCAGCGCGCGGTTGTCCGCTTTCAGCTCGCGCACGAGCTTGAACAGCACTTCCGTCTCGCGATGCGACAGCGACGACGTGGGTTCATCGAGCGCAATCACGCGTGCATTGCGCAGCAGCGCCTTGCAGATTTCCACCATCTGCCGTTGCGCGATGGAAAGCTTCTTGAGCTTCGCGTTCGGATCGAGATCCACACCCATTTGCAGCAGCCGCTCGCGCACGTGCTTCTTCCCTTCGCGCTTGTGCACCCAGCCGAACGTGTTCGGCAAGGAACCGAGCAACAGGTTCTCGGCGACCGTAAGATCGGGCACGTACTGCAACTCCTGGTGAATCACCGCGACACCCGCCGCGATCGATGCGGCCGCGCTCGCGAACTTCACCTCGTTGCCATCAATCAGGACACGCCCGGAATCCGGCTGATATTCACCGCCCAGCACTTTCAGCAAAGTCGATTTGCCCGCGCCGTTCTCGCCCATCAGGCCGTGCACTTCGCCGGCGTTGACGTCGAACGACACGCCGTCGAGCGCGCGCACGCCTGGAAAAACCTTACCGATATTGTCAAAACGCAGCGTCGCTGACACATCGCCTCCTTGGAATTCGTGCGGACCACGCAGCTATATGAAGCGCGCGGCCCGTATTGCTCTACCGATACCTGATACGAAAAGAGCTTACAGACGACCTGATGAACGGCCTTACTTAGCCGATGCCAGGCCCATCTTCTCGCGCACTTCGCCCACGTTGTCACGCGTTGCCAGCATGCCCGTGGTCAAGGTCACGAGCGGTGGTTCCTTGCCGTCCTTGATCCACGTGTACATGAGTTCCGACGTTTCCTCGCCATGACGCTTCGGGCTGATGATCACCGTGCCGTAGAAGCCGGTCGGGTTCGGTTTCTTGAATTCGTTCAACGCCGAATCCGAGCCGCCAATGCCCACGCCAATCATGTTGTCCGCCTTGAAGCCACGGCCTTCCGCAGCACGCACCGCGCCGAGCACCGCTTCGTCGTTCAGGCCGAACGCCACCCAGTGCTTGAAGTTGGTGTTTTTCGTCAACGCGATGTTGGCTGCGTTGAACGCGTTTTCCGTATCGGTCTTGGCTTGCGGCGCCATCACGATGTTGGCCTTCGGAAAGCCCGCTGCGACCAGCGCTTCCACAGCACCCGCCGTACGGTCATGTGCGGTCGGAAGCTGTTCGTACGTCACGTCGATCGCACCGACTTCGGCCATGTTCCAGCCGCGCTTCTTGATCTCCGCAGCAATGCCATCGCCCACCTGCTTGCCGATGTTGAATGCCGAAATACCCATGTAAGGGACGGACTCAATCGGCTTGCCCGAGCCGTCGACCAGGCGGTCATCCACCGTCATCATCTTCAGTCCGGCAGCTTTCGCCTTTGCAACAATGCCCGGTCCGAGCTTGACGTCAGGCGTGCAGATCACGAAACCCTGTGCCTTTTGCGCGGCGAGGTTGTCGATGGCGCTCATCACCTTTTCGCCCGACGGCGCGCCGATCTTCACCAGCGTGAAGCCCTTCGCCTTGGCCGCCATTTCGGCGAACTTCCATTCATCCTGGAACCACGGTTCTTCCGGCTGCTTCACCAGGAAGCCGATCTTGACGTCATCGGCGGCTTGCGCCACTGGCGCCGTGAACAAGGTAGCGCTGGCTGCGGTGGCCGTTGCAACCAGTGTGAGGAACATTCTGCGTTTCATGGTCTGTCTCCTGACTTGAGCTGTCTAGTTGGTACGAAGGTATTGGCCGCGTCTTGTTGTGGTGACGTCGCACCACGGCCAGTGCGTCATCCTTTGCTGCTTATCTACGTATTCATATTGCTTCAGTCGTGGTACAGCGCCGAGCGCCCGCCATCGACCGTGATGCAACTCGCGTTGATGAACGGCGCTTCGTCGGACGCGAGGAACACGGCGGTCATTGCCACTTCCTCCGGCCGGCCAATGCGCTTCATCGGTTGCAGATCGAGCGTCGCCTGTTTCGCTTTGGCTGGATCCGCCTGTTCGTTCCACCAGTCGTGCGTGAGTTGCGTCTCGATGTAACCTGGCGCGATCGCGTTCACGCGCACCTGCCGCCCCGCGTATTCGATACCCAACGCCCGCGTCAGTCCGATCACCCCGTGCTTCGCCACAGGGTAGGGGAAACAACCGGGGATGATCTTGAACGAGTGCGTAGAAGCAATATTCACGATGCTTCCGCGCCCGCGTTCAACCATGCCTGGCAACACCGCGCGGCAGCCGTTCCAGACGCCGTCGAGATCGACGGCGAAGCAGCGGCGCCAGTCGTCGTCGGTCATGGTCAGCGGATCGCAAAACACGTTGATGCCCGCGTTATTCACCAGCACATCGATAGGGCCGAACTTCGCTTCGGCCTCGCTCACGGCGTTCTGCACCGAAGCGCTTTGCGTCACGTCCGTTTGAACGGCGAGCACGTTGTCCGGCGATCCGATCCGCGCCGCCGTTTCACGCGCTAAAGCAATATCCAGTTCCGCCAGCACCACTGCCGCGCCTTCACGAACAAACGCGCCGGCAATCGCCGCGCCGATGCCACGCCCGGCGCCGGTGATGATCGCGACCTTGCCTGCGAGCCGGTTCATTTCTTCTGGCCTCGCGCCACGGCTAATCCATTGATGAACGCCTTCGCATGCGAGGCCGTCGTCGCTGCGCTCTGACCCGGCTTGTACAACGCCGAGCCCAGACCGAAGCCGTTCGCGCCCGCCGTCAGGAATGGGCCCATGTTGTCCGGCGAGATTCCACCGACCGGCACGAGCGGCACTTGCGCCGCGATCACCGCGCGCCACGCCTTCACCACATGCGCGCCAAGTTGCTCGGCGGGGAACATCTTCAGCACGTCCGCACCGTTCTTCAGCGCGAGGAATGCTTCGTTCGGCGTCGCGACGCCCGGCGAACACGCGAGCCCTTGCGCTTTCGCGGCGCGCACGACATCGCCGTCGCTATGCGGCATCACGATCAGTTCGCCGCCGGCCTGTTTCACTTGCGCGACGTAATCCGGGTGCAGGACCGTTCCCGCTCCGACGATGGCATCGGCGGGAAGCGCCTGACGGATCGCCGCAATGCTGTCGAACGGCTTGGGCGAATTCAACGGTACTTCCATGATGCGAAAACCCGCTTCGTACAACGCGAGGCCGTGATCAGCGGCATCCGCCGGCGTCACGCCGCGCAGGATTGCGATCAGCGGGCACAGGCCGAACGCAGCGGCCAGGCCGGCGTGCGGCGCGTAAGGCGCGGGGAGGTTGATATCGATTTGCATGATGCTGCTCCTAATTAGATGCGCTTGGGCTCGGCTGGATCAGGCCGGCCTGCAGCGCGATCCGATGCAACCCGCGCTCGGTCGCGTGCGCGACGGTCCGCGCATCGTGGCAACCGAAGCGCGCGAGCGCGAGGCGATAACGTTCGCAAAGCGCGTCGTTACCGATCAGCCTTAACGCCTTGCCCGCAAGATCCGCTTCCTCACGCGCCAGCACTTCATTGAGACCGCGTAATTCGTGGCCGATCAACAAGCCCGAGAGGTAATCCGCTTGTTGCTCCGGCTGCAGTTGCCCGGTCAGTCCCAGCGTGCGGGTGCTGAAAATCGTCGCGAGCAGACCCGCGTGGCCCGCGTCTTTGGCGGTGTCGACACCGCGAATGAAAGCGCCCAGATCCTGCTGATCGGTCGCGCGCATCGTGCGCCCGAGAATGGTGTGATCGCGCAGCGCGCCGAACGTCTCGCCGGTCATGAACGTGTAGAACCGTTCGATGCGTCCCTTTGACACAACTGCCCACTTCGCATGCGTCCCCGGCAAGCCGATCAGGCCACCGTGCGGCTGCTGGTCCAGCGAGGGGTCGCTGGCGAGCGCACCGAAGATCTGCGTTTCTTCACCGCGCATCACGTTTGGCAACGCGCCGTCCTCAAGCACGCCTGGAACGATGTGAACCGTCGTGCCCTTGAGCGTTTTCACGCGCACGATGCCCGCGACAAGCGCAGCCGGATCGGCGGGTGTGGAGACGTACGGCGCTTCCATCCAGCCTTGCGCGCTGCCGACCATGCCCGCAGCAATCACCGGAAGCGACGCAATGCTGGCAAGCCATGCGCCGCAGGTTTCTTCGAATACGGTGTCGAAGCCGCCTTCGGCTGCAGGCTTCGGCAAATTCATGATGCCCGCCGGCGATGCCCGCGTATCCAGCACCGCGCCATTCGCGTCGAGCAGATAGGCGCGCAGCGCCGTCGTGCCCCAGTCGAGTGCGATCAGGGCGGGCGCGGCGTTCGCGTCCTTGGACAATTCGGGCTGCGTCTCGGCCGATGTGTCGATCCGCGTCATCGTTTGATCCTGCGTGTTGCGGGCTGCGGAACGCGCCAGCCGAGTTCTTGCGAGATCGCGCGCGCTTCGCGCTGCACGACCGGAATCAGTTCTTCCATGCGCTCCGACGGCATGTACGGAATCGTGCTCGCCACCGACAGCGCCGCGACGATCGCACCCGACGCGTCGCGCACCGGCGCCGCGACGCAGCGGATCGACGCCTCGTTTTCCTCGAGATCGAAAGTGAAACCGCCTTGCGAATAGCGTGTCATGCGCTGCACGAAGGTATCGATATCGGGCTGGTGATCGGGCTTGAAACTTACCTTTGCCAGCACGCGGTGCGACGCTTCCAGCAGCTTCGACCATGTCTCGGGCGGCAGGTCGAGCATCATCGCCTTGCCGATTCCGGTCGATGCCAGCGGCATCCGGTGACCCACCCTCGAGCGCATTTCGAGGCCGCGCGTGCCGGGAATCTTGTCGATATAAAGCACGTCGTCGCCGTCGCGCACGCCGAGGTGAATGGTGTCGTGCGTGTGTTCGGCAAGCACTTGCAAATGCGGACGCGCTACCGCGGTGAGCGGCATTTGTTCGAGCGCGATGGTGCCGAGTTCGATCAGCTTCGGGCCGAGCAGATAACCGCCGCCGACCTGGCGAAGATAGCGCGCCTGCACCAGCGAGCTCACCAGACGATGCGTCGTGCTGCGAGTCGTGCCGAGCGCTGCGCCAATGCTGCGCAGATCGCGCGCGCCGCCGGCTGCGGCTTCAAGAATCGCGAGGCCGCGCAGCAGGGTTTGCGTGCCGGCTTGCTGCGGCGTGAGGTCGAGCAGTGCGGCCGCGGACGCCTGCGCTTCGCTCGGCTCGTTCGCTTCGTTGGCTGCGTCTACGTCGGGCGCTGCCGATTTTCCGGCCGTGCGGTCCATCGACAATTCATGCTCGACGGTGGGGTTCAGGGTCTTGGTCATGGCACTCGATGTTCGCGGCTTGAGAATGATTGAGCGTTCGTTCACGACGCGAGTTACCGGGCCGGTGGCACGCGGCGAAGCGTCACGCAGGATGCGGCGCGGGGAATCATCGATAAGGAGTGCGAGACGCGTGGATGCGAGTGCAGATGCGAGCGCGCTGTGTGCGCTGATGTCGCTGACGTTGGCATGACTTGTCTCCGAGTGCTTTTTTCGTTTCACGCGGTCTGCGGGAAAACCCGAACCGGGTGTAACTGCCGTTTTGGCTGTGATCGGATTTTAGAGCCGGGCGTCTCGATTATTCAATATGTGATTGATGTGTTCACATATTGGGAGAAAGACGGTGCGAGGGGTGGGACTGAAAATCGGCATAGGACAGGCTTCGCGGTCCGCCCCTCGCGCACCACCGTGCATACGGATCCGTTATCCGGCCGGGCCGAGCAACCGTTGGGAGGCCAGCTGATTTAAGCCAGAATCATCAGTGCGAGCGCCCGCCCGGGCGAGTCACGGTTGTGGGATGTGTACCCGACGACGGATGAGACCCAGCGCTTCGAGCGCTTCGTCAACGAGCTCGAATAGGTCATTGGGACGCGCGCGAATGGCGCCCCCGAAGGTCGGCCTCGTCCGGCGAGGGCCGGTCCGAGCTGTCGCATTTCCAAACGTACAACTTGATGGCAATCCGAGTGCCTGTTTCACGGATTCTTTTGTCGTTGGTCCTTTCGATACTCGCGTGGTGGTCGTAACTATCTCGTTCTACAACAGCGACTGGTCGATCCTTGGCACCTCTGGCGCCAGCTGCATTAGCTTGCCAACCTGGACGGTCACGAAATCATGGATGCGTTTCACCATGCCCCGTTCCTCGCCCACGTACACTTCCGATTGCGCCAGGGTTCCCGCGACGCGCGTTATCGCTCGCGCCATACGGGTCAGTTCGCGCGCAACGAGAGTTCTGGGCGTGCCCGTGCACTGGGCGAAGTAAGCGAGTTCAAACGCGGTGACATCATCCAAACGGAATGCGTCGCCGTAAGCCAGCGCCATGTCCTGCTCGACGGCTTCTCCGTAGGCATTGACGGATACAAGGTCGTAAAAGGGTGCGGGCGACAGGCCAGCGGGCCGCACATGGAAGGACAAATTTTTGCCGTGCGCGTCACTGTTGCCGATGAAGAGCTGAAACAGCGCCCACCGCAGCATGACCCGGCGGCCATGTGCAGGGTTCTCAAGATGCGGCTCGAGCGCGAACAGCTTTTCGAAGCTCGCGCCCTCCCTGATGTCGCGTACCGCCTGAGCGTTACCGAAGTTGCGCTCGTACTTGAGGTTCACAGGCAGGTCCAGCGCCTGGCAGCCGTCAATGATGTGCGTGCGCCGAACCCGAAGCGCGGTCACGCCGTCGGCAGGGTCAAGCTCTACCTCTCGGTCAAATCGCTCGATGAGCAGTATCGGCTCCGGAATCCGGCGAATCTGCACTGTCGCCGTGGGCAGCCCGATGCTCGCGGCCAGCGTCATGCAGTAGTGCTCGTTCGCAACCATGAAAGCGGATGCGGGATTGAGTGACTCTGGCTTAAGGATGTGCGTCGAGCTGATGGGGCCACCGTCTACGAGCGAGAGCGACTCTCCTTCGACAAGCACCTGCAGTTTGTCCTGGAAGCCCGCTACCGAGAGCCGGAGCTTGCGGTCCCAGACCGGAAAGGGAATCTCATCGCGCCGACGGATACGCTCGCTCAGCTCCTCATTGGGCACGACCCGGCGCACGGGCAGCGCATCGTTCTCTTCGACGGCCGTATATTCTGTTTCCGCGGGTTCGGCGCCGTCCTCGCCGGACGCCGCTTCTTGCGCCATGCCCATAAAACTTAGTGCGCCGACGGGCTCTCTTCCCAGGACGTGCACCAGACCGAAAGTGTTGTCCTTCGACATCTGGTACATGACCGAGGCGACTTCGAGCGCGCGCCCTTCGGGAAGTAGGTTCGCGAGGAAACGGTGTACCGCGCCAACTTTCGGCCGCGCATCCAATAGCGGGATGTGTGGCGAAAGCGGGAAAGCGGCTTCTCTCGCCCGCCAGGTTTCATCGTACGTGAAGCTGTAGATGTCCTGCTGCGACTCAAACCCGAGCAGCCCCACCGAACCGTCCTGCGTCGAAACTTTAAGCACATGCGCCATTAGGACTGCCCCCTCGGGAGCGACGCCTTTGCATGGCTCGTCGTCACACCCAGCGCCCGCAGCGCTGTCGTTGACTCGCTCCTTGGGAGCACCAGCAGGGTCAGCCCGAGGCCGTCAAGCACGCGCAATAGCCGGTCGGAGCCAACAGGATGGCCATTTTCAAGCCGAGAAAGCACATTAGAGGACACGCCGAGCAAGTCGGCCGCGTCGTCGATTCGCAACGACTGCTCCAACCGGCGATTGCGCACGAGCGCACCGAGCGTGCTCATGTCTCGCGCTAGCGGATTGGGATGCGGATTATGCGGCGACAGGGTTCGAGCCATAGTTGTGCTATATGGAAACAATGTATGTCAGATCAGCATGCGGGAGAATAGTTTCTCTTTAGGGAAACTAAGTCGTTTCCCAATCCTGCTCACTTGATAGTTGCGTTATATGTAAACATTATAGATGAACCTGCCCTATAGCCTATAGTTTCCATATTTTCATAATTATTCTGGAATGCTAGCGTCGGCTACTTGCGATAACTTGCCGGCTAGCCTGATACGAATTGACGATGACGGGACGGCGCCGCCAATTTGACGCCCTTGCGCTGAAGTAGTCCTTCACCACCGTGTGCTGCGGTGCTGAAGCAAACCGCCCCCACTTACGTCAATACACAAGCTCTCAATGCGGCAATTCCGCCGCCCCCATTCGCCGCGTAATCACCCCTGCCCGCTGCGACAAATAAGCGGACCCGCGATGTTCATCGAAGTATTTCGGCCTCGGCAGCATCACCGCCAACCGCGCCGATTGCCACGCGCTCAGTTTCGACGCCGATGTCTTGTAGTAGTAATGCGCCGCCGCTTCGGCGCCATAAACGCCATTACCCCACTCCACGGAATTCAGGTAGATCTCGAAGATGCGTTCCTTGTCCATCCAGAGCTCGAGCATTGAGGTGATCACCAGTTCCTGTGCCTTCCTCACGTAGCTCTTTTCCCGCGATAAAAACAGGTTGCGCGCCAGTTGCTGCGAGATGGTCGACCCGCCCGCGACAATCTTGCCGCGCGCCTTGTTCTTCTCCCAGGCTTGCAGGATGGCATCGGTTTCGTAACCGTTGTTGTTGACGAAATTCGCGTCCTCGGACGCAATGATCGCGCGCTTCAGGTTGCGCGAAATCTGATCGTATGGAACCCAGGTACGCTGAATGCCGAGATCGGGACGGTCTTGCGCGAGCCGCCACGCATCCGAGCGCATGAACGCCGTCGATGAGGGATTGACGAACGTATAGACCCCGACCATCGCGAAGAAATAGACCTGTGTGGCGATGACGGCAATCGCCATGACCGAGATGCCGTAGACAATCCACCGAGCCGGCCCGAGACGAACGGGCGATTTTCTTCTTGTCATCGTGCTTCTTCTGTTTGGAACGCCACGGCGCACTGATCCGCGCGCTGAACTAAACCTTCGTCGATAACTCCAGCCGCAACGCACGCAGCACCGCGCCGCTGTCAGGGCGGACTCCGCGCCACAGGAAAAACGATTCCGCCGCTTGCTCGACGAGCATCCCGAGGCCGTCGGCCGAACGCGCGCCGAGGCTGTCGGCGTGACGCATGAACACGGTCGGCTGGGCGCTGTACATCATGTCGTAGGCGAGCGTGCCGGGGCCGAACGAAGCGTCGTCGCAATCGGGCAAAGCGTCGTCGAGACTGCCGGCCGTCGCGTTGACGATCACATCGTACGGGCCCGCTTCCACGCTATCCGCACCACCGCCGGAGAAACGCACATGCGCGGCGTGCGCGGCATCGGAGAAATGATCGACGAGCTGCTGCGCCTTCGATGCCGTCCGGTTCACGATAGTCAACGCCGCCACGCCGCCATCCAGCATGGGCAGCACGACACCGCGCGCCGCGCCGCCCGCGCCTAGCAACAACACGCGGGCGCCTTTCAACCCGACGCCCAGATTCTGTTCGATATCGCGTACAAGGCCGACGCCGTCGGTGTTGTCGCCAAGCACGCCATCCGCGTTGAACGCCAGCGTGTTCAACGCGCCTGCAGCGGCGGCACGCGGCGTGAGCGTAGTGGCGAAAGCATGTGCGTCGAGCTTGAAAGGCACGGTCACGTTCATGCCGCGACCGCCAGCTTCAACGAAAGCGCGGACATCGCCGGAGAACGCACCAATTGTCCCCAGCACGCGCCCGTATTCGATCGCCTCGCCAGTCTGCTCAGCAAAACGCGCGTGAATCCACGGTGATTTGCTGTGAGCGACCGGATTGCCGATCACGGCATAGCGGTCCCGATGGTCCCGAGGCTCAATGCCCGATGTCATCGCGTCGGCTCCGTCGTGTCGGGCGTGCTTTCGCCGGCCGGTTCATCCGTGGCGGATTCGCCTTGCGCCTGCGCATCCGCTTCCGGCGCCGCTTCCGCCTGCGCCTCAGCTTCGCTCTCTGCGCTCAAATCTTCCGCTTCAATCAGCTCTTCTTCCGTCTCGTCCTGCTGCGCCTCGGCCTCTTGCGCCGATGCCGGAGCGGGTGCATCGATCACATGCAGCAAACGGCACGACGCCTCGACCGTGAGTTCATCGAGACTCATGACCTCCAGCATCACCTTCGTCCCGCGTGCATGCACACCAAGACCGGGCACATGCAGCATCAGCGGGATTTCATCCAGGCGCACGAGATCGTCCTTCACTACCGACGCCGCCACATGCTTCCTGTTCTCCTGCTTCAACCATCGCAGGCACCAGAAGTACTCCATGCGCCGCTGATGATCGGCGTACGCGGAATATTGATCATCGAAGCCCTGCACGACGGCAAACAGATCGGCGTCTTTCGGCTTGAACGGCGCCACCAGCGCAGCCGTCACACCATGCCGCACGCACGCGAGCAACTGCCACTGATTGACCAGATCGACGTATCGACGCAACGGCGACGTGCTCCACGCGTATTGCGCGACACCCAGTCCTTCGTGCGGCGCCGGCGTGGTTTGCATGCGCGTGCGCTTCGGACCGGGCGCGCCAAATCCGCGCTGCGACCGGTAAATCCCCGGCACGCTGTGATCGTTTAGAAACGCGCCCCACGATGAATTCGCGAGAATCGCCAGCTCGGCGACGATCAGATCGAGCGGCGATCCGCGTCGACGCGGCGTGATCGTGATGTGCTCGCCTTCCACGTAGAAATTGAAGTCGTTATTGCGCTGCACCTCGCGCCGCAGACCGTATCCCGCGCGCGCTTCCTGGCGCTTTTCGAACAGCGCCTGCGCGAGCGGCCACAGCACCGCGATGTCATCCTTGTGCGCATACTCGCCGCTGCCCGCCGCGAGCGATTCCTCGGTGACATGTTCGTCCAGGTGGTTGTGTCGAAGATTGCTCTTCACGAACACACGCTCGGCGCGCGTTTCGGTCGCAACGATTTCCTGCGTTTCCCGATTCACGATGATGTACAGCGACAACGCCGGCCGCAATCCGCCTTCAGCCAGCGTGAACGCTTCCACGACGCTGTCCGGCAGCATCGTGATCTTGTCGCCGGGCATGTAGACGGTGGACAAGCGGGTGCGCGCAATCGCATCGATCATGTCGCCGCGCGCGATCCCCAGCGCCGGCGCCGCGATGTGAATACCCACGCGCACGCGGCCATCGGCGAGATGCTCGACGGAGAATGCGTCGTCGATTTCGGTGGTGGTGACGTCATCGATAGAAAACGCCTGCACGTTCGCTTCCGGCAGATCGTCGGGCAACGGCGGCACCGTGACTGGCGCGAAGCCCGTTCCGTGCGGGAAAAATTCCGATAGGAAACGCGCTTCGTGAAGTGCGCGCGCCGACGGAATGCCGCCCACTTCCAGCATCAGTCGCGCTTGCGAAATCCCGCGAGCAGCAGCCGCCCCTTCGAGCGCCTTATATTCGATAGAGTTCTTGTCCGGCTTCGTCAGCAAACCAATCGCCTTGCCAACGAGCGCATCAGGCAGTTTTCCAGCGACCAGTTCCGCTTCGTAACCCGCTTGCACCAGTGCCAGTTGACGTTTCTTTTCCAGCCCGGCCAGCGCCATCTGCAACTGTTCCTGTGGCGCGCGCTGATACTGTCCACGCCCCTTGCGGCGGAAGTACACCGGCGAACCGTGCATGCGCAGCACGAGCGCGGCGCGCTCGGTAGCGCCGAATTTATCGCCGAAATAATCCGCGCCCAGTTCCGCGAACGGAAATTCTTCTTCCGGTGCGCACTCCCACAGGAAGTCGAGATCGATGTCCTGTGCAATGGCATCGGCCTGCTGCATCAGATCGGCGGCGTTCGGTTTCTCGAATTCGATCAATACGTCTTTGGCGCGCACTTTCGCGCGTCGCCCGCCCGGCAACTCGACCTGAAACGCATCGTTCTGCTTGGACAGAACGGCGCCGGCCTTGAAACTACCCGATTCCTCAAAAAAAACGTTCACTCAATACTCTCGAAAGACTGTTGGTCGGCGTGGCGTCCGGTCGGGTTCGCGTCCCGCAAAAGCGCCAGGCCCACAATGAAAGGAAACGCTCAGGGTTTTCAGGCCGCGACAGCGGGCGGCCGAGCCTCGCAGAACGCGAGCACCTGGTCCAGGTAATTGGGAAAGTCGCTGATCGCGTGATCGCTGCCCTGGATCAGCGTAGTCCGCACGTCCGGGTAATGGGCCAGCATGGTGCGATAGTCGAGCACTTCGTCGCCGGTGGCCGCGATCAGATAGTAGCGCTCCGGCCGGGTGATCGACGCAACGGAAAGCGCACGCAATTCATCGATATGACGCGGCTCGACCACAATACTGCCGCCGCCATGCCACAACGGCTGCTCGCCGAGATAACAGCTCAGGTCCTCTTGCGGCACGACCGCCGGATTCAGCAGGACCGCGCGCCAGCCGTGTTTTTCAGCGAGCCACGTTGCGTAAAACCCGCCGAGCGAACTGCCGATCACCGTGATCTCGTCGTCATGAACTTGCGCCGCAAGCGTTTCGGCCAGCGCAATGGCTTCGCGGGGCGAGACCGGCAACGTCGGGCACCGCCATTGGTCGATCAGTCCCAGTTCTTCCATGCGCGCGCGCATCACGCGAGCCTTGAACGATTGTGGCGACGACCGAAAGCCGTGCAGATAAAGAATCACGCCCGCTCCTTGGCGGCTGGCCGCGCTGAGAGTGCATCGAGCAGCTTCTGATGCACGCCGCCGAAACCGCCGTTGCTCATCACGAGCACGTGATCGCCAGGACGCGCCGCTGCGGCGATTGACTTGACCAGCGCCGCAAGGTCGCTGAACGCCTGGGCTTTGTTGCCGAGCGGCGCGAGTGCCGCTTGCAGATCCCAGCCGAGCTTGTCGCGACCCTCGTGCGCGCCGTAGCCGAAAACCAGGTCGGCGTCGGCGAGACTGGCCGGCAATTGCGCCTTCATCGTGCCGAGTTTCATCGTGTTCGAACGGGGTTCGAGGACCGCGAGGATGCGGCTATTTGCGCCGATCCGCGTGCGCAAGCCCGCTACTGTCGTCTCGATCGCGGTAGGGTGATGCGCGAAGTCGTCGTAGACGGTTACGCCATCCACGCTGCCCTTCACTTCCATCCGGCGTTTCACGTTCCGGAACGTGCTCAGCGACTGGGTTGCCTGCGCGGGCGGAACGCCTACTGAACGCGCCGCCGCGATCGCGGCCAGCGCATTCATTCGATTGTGCTCGCCCTGCACTTGCCAGTCGACCACGCCCTGGCGCTCGCCTTCCCAATACACGGCGAACTGCTCGTCGACGGCAACACCGTCGATCGCGGGCAGCGCTTCCCAGCCGCCCTGCACGCCGAAGCGCTCGACGCCCGACCAGCAACCGCGCGTCAGCACGCGTTCGAGCGCGGCTTCGCGGCCGTTCGTCACGATTCGTCCGACGCCGGGCACGGTACGCACCAAATGATGAAATTGCGTCTCGATAGCAGCGAGATCCGGGAAGATATCGGCGTGATCGAATTCGAGATTGTTCAGCACCGCCGTGCGTGGGCGATAGTGAACGAACTTGGAGCGTTTATCGAAGAAAGCGGTGTCGTATTCGTCGGCTTCGATCACGAAGAAACTTGAATCCGTGAGTCGCGCCGAGATGCCGAAATTCAGGGGCACGCCGCCGATCAGGAAGCCCGGATTCATGCCGGCATCTTCCAGGAGCCAGGTCACCATGGAGCTGGTGGTGGTCTTGCCGTGCGTGCCGGCGACCGCGAGCACCCATTTTCCATTCAGAACGTGTTCGCCGAGCCATTGCGGGCCGGACGTGTAGGGCAAGCCGCGATCGAGAATCGCTTCCATCAAGGGATTGCCGCGAGTCACGACATTGCCGATGACGAACAGATCGGGTTCGAGCGAGATTTGCTCGACACCATAACCTTCGATCAACTCGATGCCCTGCGCCTCGAGCTGGGTGCTCATCGGCGGATAGACGCCGGCGTCGCACCCCGTGACGCGGTGACCCGCTTCCCGGGCGAGGACCGCGAGGCCACCCATGAATGTGCCGCAGATACCGAGGATGTGAATGTGCATAAAGCGTGTGTTCGTGGCGGGAGGGCCGTTAGCACGGGGGGAATCAGTGAGGTATTCCGGCGCCCGGAGCGGTACATTGTAACCGACGGATGGGCGGGGATTTTTGCCGACGGCAAGGCCGCCCAGCCCCCGACCGCGAACGAAAACCCATCTCCGGTATGATTCCGCCATGATTCGTAAATCACATTTCGATCCGCTGCGCGTGCGCGAAGAAATCGCCATCGCGGCGGCGCGGCTGATCGCCGAAGACGGCCTTGATTATTCGACCGCAAAGCGCAAGGCGGCCCGACAGGTCGTCGGCGAAACACGCGTCGGCGGCGAATGGCTGCCAGATAACGGCCAGATCGAAGAAGAAATCCGCGAGTACCAGGCAATCTTCCAAAGCGAAAGCCAGCCCGCCGTCCTGCGACGCATGCGCGAAGTCGCATTCGAATGGATGCAACGGCTGCAGCCGTTCAACCCGTACCTGACAGGCGCCGTGCTAAACGGCACGGCAGGCGAACACTCCGACATCCACCTGCAATGCTTCTGCGATAACCCAAAGGAAGTCGCTATTTACCTGCTGAACGCGAACGTTCAATACGACGTATCGGAAACGCGGCATTTTGCCGGCCGTGGTTACGTCGAAACCCTGAGCTTCCTGATGCGCCCCTCGCGCGACGAAGAACCCATGGGCATTCACATCGCGCTCTACGACACCAACGACCTGCGCGGCGCAGTACGCGCGGACGGCCGGGGCAAGCTTGCACGTGCAAGCGCCGCCGCCGTGCGCGCACTGCTTGACGAGCCGCCCGCCCCCACACTGGCCCCCTCTCCATGAATAAAATGCGCATTGTTGCCGCCCTCGTTATCGCCATTGCGGCAACCGGCGGCGGTTTTTACGCCAGCCATATGATGATGGGGGGCGAAACGAGCCAGGCAGCAGAAGCCACATCGAAAGCAAGCGGCAACGCAGTCGATGATCTCTGGAAAGCACAGTTGCAAACCGCTGCAGGCACGCAGCAAGCACTTGCCTCGTTCAAAGGCAAACCCGTGGTGGTGAACTTCTGGGCGTCGTGGTGCGGTCCCTGCGTGAAGGAAATGCCGACACTCGCGGCACTTCATCGCGAATATGAGAAGAAAGGCATCACGTTTATCGGCCTCGGCGTCGATTCCGAGAAAAACGTCAACGCGTTTCTTCAGAAGGTACCGGTCGATTACCCCATCTACATCGCGGGCTTCGGCGGCGCCGATCTTGCACGCAGTTTCGGCAACAACGCGGGCGCGCTGCCCTTCACGGTCGTAATAGACGCGAAAGGTGTGATTCGTTCGACAAAACTCGGCGAAGTTGATCCAAAAGAGCTGAAAGCGACGCTCGACGCCTTATAAGACGGCCGTTTGATCCTCCGCAATTCGATATCGATCGGGGAGAGATACCGTCATTTCAGGAAACTTTGCACGAAAATGCGTGCAAAATGCGCGTATTCGACGCTCCCCGTCCACTGAACGGGACTCCGGGCAACCCGTGAAACTAGACAAAATTCTCTAAAGGGCGCTAAAGTGCGCCCAACTCCGCACAAACCAAAGCCACTATGTCACGACTGCTGGTCCTGCACGGCCCCAATCTGAATCTGCTCGGCACCCGCGAACCGGACGTCTACGGCCGGGTAACGCTCGCAGAAATCGATGAGGCACTTGCAGAAAAGGCACAGGCGGCCGGCGCGGAATTGTCTTCGTTTCAGAGCAATCATGAAGGCGCGATCGTGGATCGCATTCAGCAAGCGCGGACCGATCAGGTGGACTTCGTGCTGATCAATCCCGCTGCCTACACGCACACGAGCGTCGCGATCCGCGATGCCCTCGCGGGCGTGGCGCTGCCGTTCATCGAGATTCATTTGTCGAACGTGCACAAGCGGGAAGCTTTCCGGCATCACTCCTATTTCTCCGATCTGGCCGAAGCCGTGATTTGCGGCCTGGGCTGGAAAGGCTATCTGTATGCGCTCGATTTCGCCCTCGAGCGGCTTGCTACGAATGCTGCTGTAAAGCTTGCTGAGAAATCAGCTGAGAAGCCACGCGCTTGAGTCGCGATCCGCTCAAAGCAATTGAACTGCTCGCACAACGTGATGCGGAGCGCGCGTCCGCAAAATCGGACAACGCTTCCGTCGGCGGCACCCAACTACCAAGTCAAGCACCGGGAAAAGCTTCCGGTCACCAAGCATTGAAAGGGGAATTTTCGATGGACCTTCGTAAACTTAAAACGCTTATCGACCTCGTCTCGGAATCCGGCATCTCGGAGCTGGAAGTCACCGAAGGCGAAGGCAAGGTTCGCATCGTCAAGAATGCCGCGCCGGTCTACATGCAAGCGCCGCAGTACATGCAGCAACCGGCGCAGCAAGCGCCGCAATACGGTCAGCCGGGCGAAGCAGGCAACGCGGGTGCCGCCACCGGCGCGCCGGCGACGCCGGCAGCCGTCGTGCCGCAAGGTCATGTGGTGACCTCGCCGATGGTCGGCTCGTTCTACCGTGCGCCATCGCCGGGCGCCGACGCGTTCGTGCAGGTAGGAGACACCGTCAAGGAAGGCCAGACGCTATGCATTATCGAAGCAATGAAGCTGTTGAATGAAATCGAGTCGGACAAGTCGGGCATCGTGAAGGAAATCCTGGTCGAGAACGGCCAGGCCGTCGAGTACGGTCAGCCGCTGTTCTTGATCGGCGATTGATTTCCCGCGATGCTGCCGGACGAAGGCGTATTCAGTTGTCATGCGCCCAGCCGGCGGCCGCAGTACCCGGGCGCTCGCCTGACTAACCGGCGAGACGCGCCGCCGATCTCCCAGGACCGCCGCGGGCAACCGTCCCGGCGTTCCATCGATGAGTCGAAACCTTGCTATGTTTGAAAAAATCCTCATTGCGAACCGTGGTGAAATCGCGCTTCGAATCCAGCGCGCGTGCCGCGAACTAGGCGTCAAGACGGTCATCGTCTATTCGGAAGCCGATAAAGAAGCCAAGTACGTGAAGTTGGCCGATGAAGCCGTGTGTATTGGACCGGCTCCGTCCAACCTCAGCTACCTCAACATGCCGGCGCTGATCAGCGCGGCCGAAGTCACCGACGCCGAAGCGATCCACCCCGGCTACGGTTTCTTGTCGGAGAACGCGGACTTTGCAGAGCGTGTGGAGCAATCCGGCTTCACGTTCATCGGACCGCGTCCGGAAACTATCCGTTTGATGGGCGACAAAGTCTCCGCCAAGCAAACGATGATCAAGACGGGCGTGCCGTGCGTCCCGGGTTCGGAAGGCGCATTGCCCGACGATCCGAAGGAAATCGTGAAGATTGCGCGCGCCGTGGGTTATCCGGTGATCATCAAGGCAGCGGGCGGCGGCGGCGGTCGCGGCATGCGCGTGGTGCACACCGAAGCGGCGCTGGTGAACGCGGTGAACATGACTCGCGAAGAAGCCGGCCGTGCATTCGGTAATCCGCAGGTCTACATGGAGAAATTCCTGGAGAACCCGCGGCACATTGAAATCCAGATTCTTGCCGACTCGTTCCGTAATGCAATCTGGCTGGGTGAACGCGATTGCTCCACGCAGCGCCGTCACCAGAAGGTGATTGAAGAAGCGCCGGCGCCGGGTATTGCGCGACGCTTGATTGAGCGGATTGGCGATCGTTGTGCCGACGCTTGCAAGAAGATGGGTTATCTCGGCGCGGGCACGTTCGAATTCCTGTACGAGAACAACGAGTTCTATTTCATCGAAATGAACACGCGCGTGCAGGTCGAACATCCGGTGACGGAGCTGATTACCGGCGTGGATATCGTGCAGGAACAGATCCGTATTGCTGCAGGCGAAAAGCTCGCGTTCCGCCAGAAGGACATTCAGTTCCGCGGTCACGCGATCGAATGCCGGATTAACGCGGAAGACCCGTTCAAGTTCACGCCGTCGCCGGGACGGTTGACGTCGTGGCATATGCCGGGTGGCCCGGGAATTCGTGTCGACTCGCATGCGTACAACGGCTATTTCGTGCCGCCGAACTACGACTCGATGATCGGCAAGCTGATCTCGTATGGCGCCACGCGCGAGCAGGCGATCAACCGCATGCGCATTGCGTTATCGGAAATGGTCGTGGAAGGCATTTCGACCAACATCCCGCTGCATCGCGAGATGATGATCGACGCAAAGTTCGTCGAAGGCGGCACGAGCATTCACTACCTCGAAAACAAGCTCGCCGCGCGCAAGGCGGCAGCCGCCGTCGCTGCAGAAGACGCGGCGCAATAACGCAATAAGCAGGGCTTCAAGATGAGCTACCGGGAATTGATCGCCGAGCTGGATCGGGAACACGCGGAAGCGTTGTCGGATGCGCTGCTGGAGTTGGGCGCGCTGTCGGTATCGGTGGAAGATGCCGACGCCGATACCCCCGATGAGCAGCCTCTGTTCGGCGAACCCGGCCTCACGCCGGACCAGAAGGCGTGGAATCGCTCGCGCGTAGTCGCCCTTCTGGCGGACGCTGCCGACCCCGCCGTGTTGCTTGCGGCAGCGGCCAATGAGATCGGCTTGAAAGACACGCCGGTCTTCACGCTGCGCGATGTCGAAGATCAGGACTGGGTGCGCCTCACGCAATCCCAGTTCGATCCTATTCCTATCGGCAAGCGGATCTGGGTCGTGCCGTCGTGGCACGCAGCGCCCGATCCCGACGCGCTCGTGCTCGAACTTGATCCAGGTCTTGCGTTTGGTACCGGCAGCCATCCGACTACACGGCTGTGCATGGAATGGCTTGAGCAATCGGTTGAACAAAACCAGTCCGTGCTCGACTACGGTTGCGGTTCCGGCATCCTCGCGATCCTGGCGAAGAAATGCGGCGCGAACCCGGTGATTGGTATCGATATCGATCCGCAAGCGGTGGAATCCGCGCGTCAAAATAGCGAGCGTAATCACGCCGATGTCACCTACGGCCTGCCCGACGATTGCCCCGAAGGGCAATTTGACATCGTGGTCGCGAACATTTTGTCGAACCCGCTGAAGCTGATGGCGTCGATGCTTTCCACACGTGTAAAACCGGGCGGACGCATTGCGTTATCGGGCATTCTGGCGCGCCAGGCCGACGAAGTGGCGGCCGTCTACGCACGCTGGATCGACATCAGCGTATGGCGGGAACACGAAGGCTGGGTGTGTCTTGCCGGTCCCCGCCGCGAAAGCCTTTAGAATAGCGCCATCGTCCATCTACCGGCCTCTGGCCTTCGGCTACATATGGCGCTGGCAACCCGCTGTCCCCACTGCGAAACGGTTTTCCGTCTGGACCCGCATCTGCTCGCGCCGCACGACGGTCGCGTGCGGTGCGGTCATTGCCAGGAAATATTCGACGCAGCTCATTACCAGTTCGACCGCGACGAAACCGTCATGGCCGCGCTGGCTGCAACCGCGCCTAATTACGGCGCAGATCCGGCAAGCCCGTGGGCAGAGAAGTCGAGTGCCGAGGTCTCCGGCGACAAGCGTGATGCGCTGGGTATCCCGTTGCACCCGTTCGTCCCCACGACCGCCCTCGCCCCTCAGGCCGAAGCGGAACGCACTCCGGTTGCGCGTGCTGAACCGCTCGCTGGGCTCGCTGCCGCTGAAGCGGTGTCGCGTACGCGCGCGGACAGCGATTTTCCGGGAGAAGGACGGTCCGAATTTCCGTGGCAGGCGGTTAATCGCGCTGAGGCGGACCCGCGAGTTGAAGCACCCGCCGACGCCCCCGCTCGCACCGAACCGCGCGCCGATTCTTTCGTGGACCGTAACGAAGCCGATTCGCTTAAGGAATCACGCACTGATCCCTTCATCGGCCGCACTGAAAGCGAAGCGCTCAACGAGTCACGCGCCGAATCACGCACAGAACCGTTTGTTGGCTGGAGCGCACCGCGTGCGGAGCCGCAAACGCCCGCGCCCCGTCGCCCAGTCGATACCACCACCCGCTCCGAACCCGCCCCGCTCGGCACCGCACCCGCTGCGCCGTGGGCAACAGACCCTGCCGAGCCGAGCTTCGGCAGCGCGGCTGCATCGTCTGAACCCGGCTTTGACTCCGCTTTTGAGCCCGTTTCTGAACCATTCCCCGTTATCCGTGAAACGCGCGCGCCGGCCCGTTCGGGAATCGTGTGGAAGATCATCGGCTCGCTGATCGCGCTCGTGCTGTTTGTCGCGTTGATCGCGCAGGTCGCATGGTGGCAACGGGAGACCGTGATGGTCTACTGGCCCGCCTCGCAACCGCTCTTCGCGCAGGCGTGCGAGCAGATTGGCTGCGTGGTCGCGCCGCCGCGGGATATCGACGGTCTGCAGATCGAGAACTCCGGCCTGCGCCAGGTGGATGGATCGCACAAGCTTGAACTGAAACTCTCGCTTCGCAATCGCTTCGACGTGGCAATCGCCTATCCAGCGCTGGAGCTCACCCTCCTCGACGACAAGAACAACGTCGCGATCCGGCGTGTCCTGTGGCCGCAAGACTACGCGCGTCCGGGCACGGTGATCGGCGCAGGCCTCGCCGCGCGCAGTACGCAGCCCGTGATCGTGCGCCTCGATACCGGCGATGCGGTCGCGGCGAATTATCGCGTGCAGATTTTTTATCCCTGACACGCGCCTGCTTAAGCCGGTTCGCTTTAGCCGGTCTGCTTTCACGTTTTTATGCTTAACCGTTTTCTACGCGTTTTCTGCGCGTGCCCCTTGATCAGTCAGTCGTTTTTTCCGCGCGCGCCACTCGTCCGTCCCCGGTCGAGCGACGCGCATATTCCCTGAACATCAGACACTATCTGGAGTAGACATGAGCCAAGTTACCCTCGGCGGCAACCCGATCGACGTGGCAGGCACGTTCCCGGCAGCCGGTGCAAAAGCAGTCGATTTCACCCTGGTCGGCAAGGATCTGGGCAACCTGACGCTGGCGAGCTTCGCCGGCAAGCGCAAGGTGCTGAACATCGTGCCGAGCCTCGACACGCCGACGTGCGCCACCTCCACGCGCAAGTTCAACGTTGCTGCAGCCGGACTCGACAACACCGTGGTCGTAGTCGTGTCGGGCGACCTGCCCTTCGCGGCAACGCGCTTCTGCACGACGGAAGGCATCGAGAACGTGGTGACGGCATCGACGTTCCGCGGCCATGACTTCGCGAAGGCCTACGGCGTCGATGTCACGAGCGGACCGCTGACGGGCCTGACGGCGCGCGCAGTGGTGGTGATCGATGAAAACGACAAGGTGCTGTACTCGGAACTCGTGCCGGAAATCAAGAACGAACCGAACTACGACGCAGCGCTGGCCGCGTTGAAGTAAGCATCGAGGAACGCGGGGGCCGATTGCGGCCGGCCTCCCTCCGAGCGGGGGCGAGTTGCATTTAGATCCGCATCTCGATCCGCATCTTGATCCACTCCTCGCCGCGCCGGATAAACACCCGAAGCAAGTCAGTTATTCAGTCAGCCGTGGCGGGTTCAACCCGCCACGGCCGCATGCGGCAATGCGCATCCGTGACGTGGTGGAACACCTGCCGCGTGACGAATGCGCAGCGTTTTATTCAGGCATGCACGGTGCACAGGAACTCAAGCCTGCGCGCACTTTCATCGACGCTTTCATCGACGCCATTCGATCGATTTACTTTCAGGGAATTCGCCAGTGTCTACGCTCATCTGCGGCTCGCTCGCCTACGACAACATCATGACGTTCCAGGGCCGCTTCGGCGACCACATCCTGCCGGACCAGGTGCATCAGCTGAATATCAGCTTCCTCGTCCCCACGATGCGGCGCAACTTCGGCGGCTGCGCGGGCAACATTGCCTACGCGCTGAACCTGCTCGGCGGCGACGCGAAGATCATGGCGACCCTCGGCGAAGCCGATGCCCAGCTTTATCTCGATCGTTTCGATGCGCTGGGTTTGTCGCGGGACTATGTGCGCGTGCTGCCCGACCAGCATTCGGCGCAATGCTTCATCACCACCGATCTCGGGAACAACCAGATCACCGCGTTCCACCCAGGCGCGATGATGGACTCGCACCTGAACCACGCCGGCGAAACCAAGGGCATCACGCTTGGCATCGTCGCACCGGACGGTGCTGACGGCATGCGCCAGCACGTCGAGGAACTGGCGGCAGCAGGCGTGCCCTTCGTATTCGATCCGGGCCAGGGCCTGCCGATTCTCGAAGGTGTGGAACTTCGTCGCATGATTGAACTTGCCACTTACGTGGCAGTCAACGATTACGAGGCGAAATTATTGAGCAACAAGACCGGCTGGTCGATCGACGAAATGCTGAGCCGCGTGCAGGCGCTCGTGATCACGCGCGGCGAACACGGCGCGCAGATTTTGCACGCTGATGGAATCGAAGAAATTCCGGCCGTGAAGGCTCAGAAGGTCGTCGATCCGACGGGTTGCGGCGACGCATTCCGCGGTGGCTTGCTGTATGGCATCGAGAACAAGCTGGGCTGGGCAAAAACGGGCCGCCTCGCCAGCCTGATGGGTGCGCTGAAAATCGAACATCAGGGACCGCAGACCTATGCGCCTTCCCGTGCCGAGATCGGCAAGCGCTTCGAGCAGGCCTTTGGTTCGGCGCTCCAAGGGTTTTAAGCGGTGCAGTGAAGAAGGTTGAAATGCGTCATTGAAGCGGACTGGGCCGACGCTTCGGCAATGACATGGAGCAGCAGGCTGCTGGCTTTTCCAAGCAGCAGCCTGCCGTAATTTAGTGGAGTGAAGAATGAGAATGACAAGTCGTATGGCGCTGGCAGCAGCGCTCTTTAGCTCCGTCGTCATGACGGGATGCGCCTATAACAGCAGTTCGCCCGATGTGTACACCGCGTCACAGGCCCAACGAGAAGAAACGGTCCGCATGGGTACCGTCGACAGCGTGCGTGGCGTGAAGATCAGCACGAACAACGGCCAGCCTAGCGGGCTTGGCGCCATCGGCGGTGGTGCGCTGGGGGCAGTGGCAGGCAGCGCGCTCGGCGGCGGGCGTGGCTCGATCGTGACCGGGATCATCGGCGGGATCGCGGGTGCGGTGGCGGGCAATGCTGTCGAGAACGGCGTTGCAACGCAGAACGGACTGGAGATCACCGTGCGCCTGGATAACGGCGACATGCGCGCCATTACGCAAACCGCAACCGGCGAAGTGTTTCAGGCCGGCGAGCGCGTGCGGTTGTTGTCGAGCGGTGGTGTGACGCGAGTGACGCACTAGCGGATGAAGAACATGCCTGCATGATCGAATCGGTCATCCCGGGGTGAAAAAAAAGCGCATGCGCTTCAGGCACA
This sequence comes from Caballeronia sordidicola, assembly GCF_002220365.1. Lineage (GTDB taxonomy): Bacteria > Pseudomonadota > Gammaproteobacteria > Burkholderiales > Burkholderiaceae > Caballeronia > Caballeronia sordidicola_C. The sequence goes on from NZ_MTHB01000126.1 coordinate 67,009, forward strand.
TGCGCTTTTTTTCGTCTGCAAATTCGGCGTGCGTCTGGTGAGGGGATGCGGAGCGTAGCGCCCCTGCTCCGCGACATGCCACCATCTGACAGCGATAAAAAAACCCGCTGCCGGCAAACCACCGGGAGCGGGTTTTGGACCGCGTAGCACGACACGGTCACGAGACACATCGCGTGTGTCGAAGTACTGCGTTACAGCGTGCGCTTACGGACGGCTGCCCGTCGGGAACGGCCATGCAGCGGCCGGATTCAACGCCGTCTTGACCGTTGCAGCCGGGGCCGCAGGTGTCGTTGCCGTCGTTGCCGGTGCTACAGCAGCCGTCTTCTTCGCAGCGGCAGCCTTCTTGGCCGGAGCCTTTTTAGCAACCGGAGCGGGCGCTGCGGCAGGAGCCGCAGCCGGAGCAGCAACTACGGCAGCCTTCTTCGCAGCAGGGGCAGCCTTCTTGGCGGGCGCAGCCTTCTTGGCGGCCGCCTTTTTGGCAGGTGCCTTCTTAGCAGGCGCCTTTTTAGCAGCGGCCTTTTTAGCAGCGGCCTTTTTGGCAGGGGCCTTCTTGGCCGCAGCCTTCTTGGCAGGCGCCTTTTTAGCAGCAGCCTTCTTCGCAGGCGCCTTCTTAGCGGCAACCTTCTTAGCCGCTGCCTTCTTCGCCGGTGCCTTCTTGGCTGCAACCTTCTTCACTGCAACCTTCTTGGCGGCAACTTTCTTCGCCGGCGCCTTCTTGGCTGCAACCTTCTTAGCCGCGACCTTCTTCACTGCGACTTTCTTGGCGGCAACCTTCTTCACTGCAACTTTCTTAGCTGCCGGTGCCTTCTTCGCTACCGTTGCCTTCTTGGCAGCCGTTTTCTTGACAGCCGGTTTCGCTGCAGCTTTCTTTGCGACGGACTTCTTGGCTAATGCCATCATTTTCTCCTTCAGGTTTCAAGATGAGAGTCAGTTCAAACAACACCCTTCGTCAAAACCCGCTTCCCGCGTGGGCTTCTCAGGACGCACGCTGCGAAGCGGATTATTCATCGGCGTACGCTGATGGAGCTTGCTTACGCTAATGAATACGGCAAGGCGCGCGGTGCCACAAGGCACAGCGCGCCAAATTAAGTCAGCACCAGAAGAAGGTGCCGGCAATCGCTTGATCGGGCCGTCGGCGCTGCCGACGGCATATTTCGGGGGGAAGTTTGCCCGTCCCACTGAAGGGTCCGCAAAACGCCTGTCATCTTTTTGGGCTGTTAAGCCACAAGGCGCACTTTGCATCAGGCGACCGTTCTCCTAAACCTGTTGGCCGGCGCGCGCGCAATGGTGATTGCACGCAACGGCGCCGGTTTACCATTCATCCCGCGCATTGATCCCGTCTACTCGCGCCCTCTGCGGGCGCCCGGTCTGCATCTAATTCGTTGCGGCAATGCGTCCATTGCCGCGGGCTGACGCTCATTCGCTGACTCGCTTATTCCCAAGTCAGCGCGCCGCCTGTCTGATACTCGATCACTCGCGTCTCGAAGAAGTTGCGTTCCTTCTTCAAGTCGATCATCTCGCTCATCCACGGAAACGGATTCTCTTCGTTCGGGAACAGCGGGTCGAGGCCGATCTGCTGGCAACGACGGTTACAGATGAAACGCAAATAGCTCTTGAACATGGATGCATTCAGACCGAGCACGCCGCGCGGCATCGTGTCTTCTGCGTACCGGTATTCCAGCTCGACGGCTTCCTGGAAGATCTCGCGGATCTCTGCGCGAAATTCCGGCGTCCACAGTTGCGGCTCTTCCAGCTTGATCTGGTTGATCAGGTCGATGCCGAAGTTGCAGTGCATCGACTCGTCGCGCAGGATGTACTGATACTGCTCCGCCGCGCCAGTCATCTTGTTCTGGCGACCCAGCGCCAGGATCTGCGTAAAGCCGACGTAGAAGAAGAGCCCTTCCATCACGCAAGCAAACACGATCAACGACTTCAGCAATTTCTGGTCCGCTTCAAGCGTCCCGGTCGTGAAGGCCGGGTCGGTCAGCGTGTTGATGAACGGAATCAGGAACTCGTCCTTCGCGCGGATCGAGTCGACCTCGTGATACGCGTTGAAGATTTCGCTCTCGTCCAGACCCAGTGATTCGACGATGTACTGATACGCGTGCGTGTGGATCGCTTCCTCGAACGCCTGGCGCAGCAGGAACTGCCGGCACTCGGGCGCCGTGATGTGGCGATACGTCCCGAGCACGATGTTGTTGGCGGCGAGCGAGTCGGCCGTGACGAAGAAACCGAGGTTGCGCTTCACAATCCGGCGTTCGTCGTCGGACAGGCCGTTCGGATCCTTCCACAGCGCGATGTCGCGCGACATGTTCACTTCTTGCGGCATCCAGTGGTTCGCACAACCCGCCAGATACTTTTCCCACGCCCACTTGTACTTGAACGGCACCAACTGATTGACGTCGGTCTTGCCGTTGATGATGCGCTTGTCCGCCACATTCACCCGCTTTGCACTAGCCGCCGCGATGTCGCTGGCGCTGGGTGCTGCGGGAGCAACGAAGTCGCTCGCAAAAATATTCGGTGCCGCTGACGTTTGATGAGCTGCTTGAAGAACGCCATGACCGGCGACTTGCGCGGCTGCATGCGAAGCGACTGGAGCTGCAGCACGCGATGCTTGGCTGACGCCGGCAACCTGACCCGCCGGGTTACGCAACATGTTGTGTTGCGAACCGTTCGAGGGAGTTACGGCAGTGGTCTCGTCATCCCAGTTGAGCATAAATTCTCACCATCAATTTAGATCGGTTTGTACCATCTTTCCATGAGCGATAAAAGAGCTTGCTCATAAAAATCCTGTTTTAGTGTTGACGCTGCTACTTGCATACAACACTTTGCGTCGAGCTCACTGCCTGAAGCTTCATGCGAAGTCTCTTTGAACGTGTGCGATGCAGTGCTTGCTCAGTGCTTTTTCAAGCTCCTTCAGCGTTGCTTTTGCTTGGGGTACCTGCATCGTCCTGCTCTGCTGTGAATCGTGTTGCGTGCGTAATTTGCGTCGTGATTAAAGCGTGAGATCGAACCGCTTTCACTGCGTGATTGCTTCGATGAAAACCTGGTGCGTCCGCGTATTCGAGCAGTGCGCGCAGTGCGCGATCGTCCGGTTAAGTGCTGCTCGCGACTCGTTCAAATCGATTGAGTCAGACTTCGAGTCATGAGCTTCTACGATCCGCCTCAACGCGTTTTTCGAGTGCTTCCGACTCTAAAAAAACCGTTGCACCGGGCTCGCGATTACACATGTGTTGCTGCGGTGTTGCTGCGGTGTTGCTGCGCAAAACGATACGCAGGCGCGTCTCGTTTCCATGTCGAAAGTGTAGCACTCGACGCCGTCATCGCAAAGGCAAAACCACAAAATATTGGGTCTTTTGCTCTCGTGACGACTACCTATAGTACAAACGAATACGTCATGCAAGAACGGATTTCTCGCGTCAAAATGCGGCTGCGAGCTCACTCGACGAGCGCATGGATCACGCGGCACCAGCCGCTTGCACACGGCTTTTCAACCTCGCTTGTCGCGCAGCGGCGTGAGTAGTTCGCGCAAGTTGTTGTGATCGATTTCGTGCATCAGCGCGAGCAGCCGGCCGAGTTGTCCTGCAGGAAAACCCTCACGTGCGAACCACGCGAGATAGTGGCCGGGCAGGTCCGCGATCACGCGGTCCTTGTACTTTCCATAAGGCATCTTCTGGGTGACAAGACGCTGCAAATCTTCCGGGTCCATCGTCGTTCTCCTCGGGTTTTATCGTCGCCGAATGTCTGTCCAGCGTCGCTCAAGTGTCGCTCATCACGGCACTTCGCGATGTCGCTGTCGTGATATCGATGCCATAATCCCAGCTTCCCGCCGCGAAGAGATCCCCTTCCGTTCTCCATGTCGCTAGCCATCAAAGCTTTCGTTGCCCCTCTCATCGTCGCCTGCGCGATGTTCATGGAAAGCGTCGATGCCAACGTCATCGTCACCGCGATCCCCGAAATGGCCAGAGCTTTTGGCCGCGATCCCGTCACGTTGAAGATCGCCGTCACCAGTTACGTGCTCGGCCTCGGGGTCTTCATCCCGATCTGCGGCTGGGTCGCCGACCGCTTCGGCGCGCGCACGATCTTCCGTCTCGCTATCGGCATCTTTGTCGCCGGCTCCCTCCTCTGCGCGGCGTCCACCTCGCTCATCCCGTTCACGCTCGCGCGCTTCGTCCAGGGCGTAGGCGGCGCGATGATGGTGCCGGTCGGCCGGATCATCATCTTCCGCTCGGTACGCCGCTCCGAATTCATCCGCGCGATGAACTACCTCTCGCTGCCGGCCATGTTCGGCCCCGCCGTCGGGCCGCTGCTCGGCGGGTTCATCACCACCTACCTGCACTGGCGCCTGATCTTCTTCATCAACATCCCGATCGGCATCCTTGGTATCTACCTGACCAATCGTTACATTGGGAACGCGCGCGAGCCGCATCCCGGACCGCTCGACTGGTTCGGTTTCTTTTTATCGGCGAGCGGCGGCACGCTGTTTCTGCTCGGGCTCTCGCTGATCGGCGGCGAGTTGGTCTCCAATCGCACAGCCGCAAGCATGGCGCTCGCCGGCGTGGCCTTCTTCATCGTCTATTTGCTGCACTCGCGACGCGTAAAACTGCCGCTCCTCGATCTGCGCTTCCTGCGCGTGCCGACTTTCCAGGCGAGCGTCGTGGGCGGGTCGCTGTTTCGCATCGGCTTGGGCGCGGTGCCCTTCCTGCTCCCGCTCGCGATGCAGGAAGGCCTCGGCATGAGCGCCTTCAAGTCAGGCTCGATCACCTGCGCGTCGGCGTTCGGCGGCATGTTCATGCGCTCGCTCGCGTCGCGCGTGCTGCACCGGTTCGGCTTCCGGCAGACGCTGATGGTCAACGCGGCGCTGTCGGGCATCGCGATCGCCGCCTGCGGCATGTTCTATCCGGGTACGCCGACGTGGGTCATCTGGGCCGTCGTGCTGCTCGGCGGCTTTTTCCCGGCGTTGCAATTCACGAGCCTTAACTCGCTGACGTATGCCGAGATCGAAAGCCGCGATGTGGGCCGCGCGACGAGTCTCGGGAGTTTTATCCAGCAGGTGTCGCTCGGGTTAGGCGTGACAGTCGGCGGAATCGCGCTGCAGATTTCGCATGACCTGCAAGGGCATCCGCAGATCGTCTGGTCGGATTTCTGGCCGGCGTTCGTGGTCGTCGGATTGTTTTCGTTTCTTTCGATTCCGATTACCGCGAAGTTGGCACGGAACGCGGGGCATGAGATATCGAGAGGAACGCGGGGTTGACGCGGATGCGCGGCACCTCGGAACGGCAATGACAAAGCATAGTGGAACGCCGTCTCCGAATCCGCCTGCCCAAGCCGATTGCGGAAAGGGCAGCCGCTTCTGGACCGCGACTCAAGTTTGAAACGCTGCTGCTACCGGAACCTAGCGAGCACAAATAGAAAAGGCCGGTTCCGAACCCGCCGCCCCTTCCGTTGTGGAAAGAACAGCTGCCTCGTACCGGCCCCGACTCTCAAACCCTACTCGGGCGCCAGGCCGATTGCATCGGCCTGGCGCCTTCTGCCTCTTACTGGCAAGCCTCGCACTCGTCGAACCCGGCATCGCCCGGACGCATCATGCAAACCGGGCCATCGGCCTCTGCTTCGGCCACAGCAGCAATTGCCGGTGCCGCAACCGCAGCGGCGTTGAAACCACCCGTCGACGACCCATGCGAACCCTGCGAACCAAAACCGTTGCCGTTCGCGCCTGAAGCACCGCCCTCGCCGTTCCCCGAGTTACCCGTTGGCACCGAATTCAGCTGACCGTGAGCGACCGTCGACTTCTCGACGTGCGTTGCGGCCATCGTGCGGAGGTAATACGTGGTCTTCAGACCGCGCAGCCACGCCAGCTTGTACACCTCGTCGAGCTTCTTGCCCGACGCGCCGCCCATATAGATGTTCAGCGATTGCGCCTGATCGATCCACTTCTGACGGCGCGATGCGGCTTCCACCACCCAGGTCGCGTCCAGTTCGAACGCCGTTGCGTAGATTGCCCGCAGGTCGGCCGGAACCCGGTCGATACGCGACAACGTGCCGTCGAAGTACTTCAGGTCCGAGACCATCACTTCGTCCCACAGGCCGCGTTCCTTCAGGTCACGCACCAGGTAATCGTTCACGACCGTGAATTCACCCGACAGATTCGACTTCACGTACAAATTCTGGAACGTCGGCTCGATACACGCCGACACGCCGATGATGTTCGAAATGGTAGCGGTCGGAGCGATCGCCACGCAGTTCGAGTTGCGCATGCCGTAGTTGGCGATCCGCGAACGCAGCTCGGTCCAGTCCATCGACGCGCTGTCGTCCACTTCCACGTAACCACCGCGCGCTTCGGCCAGCAGCTTCAGCGAATCCTGCGGAAGAATGCCGCGATCCCACAGCGAGCCGCGATAGCTCGAGTAACGGCCGCGCTCTTGCGCCAGTTCCGTCGATGCGTAGTAAGCGTAATAGCAGACCGCTTCCATCGAGGTATCGGCGAAAGCGACCGCTTCCTTCGACGCATACGGCGTGCGCAGCAGGTGCAGGCAGTCCTGGAAGCCCATGATGCCCATACCGACCGGACGATGCTTCAGGTTCGAATTGCGCGCCTTGGCCACCGCGTAGTAATTGATGTCGATCACGTTGTCGAGCATGCGCATGGCGACGCTGATCGTGCGCTTGAGCTTGTCGTGATCGAGCGCGAGCGTGCCGTCGGCTTGCGTCTTCATGTGCGCGACCAGGTTCACCGAGCCAAGATTACAAACGGCGATTTCGGTGTCGCTGGTGTTCAGCGTGATTTCCGTGCACAGGTTCGACGAGTGGACAACGCCCACGTGCTGCTGCGGCGAACGGATGTTGCACGGATCCTTGAACGTGATCCACGGGTGACCCGTTTCGAACAGCATGCCCAGCATCTTGCGCCACAGTTGCGCGGCAGGAACCTTCTTGAACAGCTTGATCTCGCCGCGTGCTGCCTTCTCTTCATACGCAACGTACGCTTTTTCGAACGGTGCGCCGAACAGGTCGTGCAGGTCCGGGCAGGTTGCCGGCGAGAACAGCGTCCAGTCGCCGTTTTCGTGGACGCGCTTCATGAACAGATCGGGAATCCAGTTCGCCGTGTTCATGTCGTGCGTGCGGCGACGGTCGTCACCGGTGTTTTTACGCAGCTCCAGGAATTCTTCGATATCCAGATGCCACGTTTCCAGATACGCGCATACCGCGCCCTTGCGCTTGCCGCCCTGGTTCACCGCAACAGCCGTGTCGTTCACGACTTTCAGGAACGGCACCACGCCTTGCGACTTGCCGTTCGTGCCCTTGATGTGCGAACCGAGCGCGCGCACGCGCGTCCAGTCGTTGCCCAGGCCACCGGCAAACTTTGACAGCAGCGCGTTTTCCTTCAGCGCTTCGTAGATGCCGTCGAGGTCGTCGGCAACCGTCGTCAGGTAGCACGACGACAATTGCGAACGGCGCGTACCGGAGTTGAACAGCGTGGGGGTCGACGACATGAAGTCGAAGCTCGACAACACGTTGTAGAACTCGATCGCCCGCGCTTCGCGGTCGATTTCGTTCAGCGCCAAGCCCATTGCAACGCGCATGAAGAACGCCTGCGGCAGTTCGATACGCTTGGTTTCGTTGTGCAGGAAGTAACGGTCATACAGCGTCTGCAGGCCGAGATAGCCGAATTGCAGATCGCGATCGGCGTCGAGCGCGGCGCCCAGGCGCTTCAAGTCGTACTGCTGGAGCCTTTCGTCGAGCAGTTCCGCTTCCACGCCCTGCTTGATGAACAGCGGGAAGTATTCAGCGTAGCGCGTGGCCATTTCGCCTTGCGAGACGTCTTCTTCCAGGATTTCGCGACGGATGGTGTGCAGCAAGATGCGCGCGGTGACCTGGCTGTACGCCGGGTCTTTTTCAATCATGGTGCGCGCGGCGAGAATGGCGGAGTCATAGACTTGCGCCATCGGCACGCCGTCGTACAGGTTCTTCACCGTTTCCGCGACGATCGGGTCGGCGTTCACTTCGCTACCGAGATTCGCGCACGCTTCGTTGATGCGCGCCTTCAACGCGTCCAGATCCAGCGGATGCGACACGCCGTTGTCGATCACGTTGATGCCAAGCGCATTCGCGCGCGTTTCCGGCGCGTGGGCGCGTTCCTGCGAGCGCTTCTCGCGATACAGCACGTACGCGCGAGCAACGTTGTGCTCGCCGCCGCGCATCAGCGCGAGTTCGACCTGATCCTGGATATCTTCGATATGGAACGTACCGCCGTTCGGACGGCTGCGAACCAGCGCCCGGATAACGCTTTGCGTCAGTTGTTCAACCAGCTCGCGCACGCGCGCCGAGCCTGCGCCCTGGCCGCCGTTCACGGCCAGAAACGCCTTCGTCACTGCGATGGAGATCTTCGACGGCTCGAACGACACCACGGTCCCGTTGCGGCGGATGACTTTGTAGTCGGCCAGTGTTGCGTCCGGCGCGAGCGCGCTGGCGCTCGGCTGACTCTGTGCGCCGATGGGCCGCACGGAGGCGCCCTCGTAGGAGGTCGTGGCGTTGTCGGTGGTTTGCATGTGCAAATCTCCAGGTGTTCGATGGTGCGGAACGTCCGCGGATTGAGATGCGTGCCGCGCGCGGTGGCTGCTTGTTGATGCTTTGTTGCTGCTCACTGCTTTTGCCAATCGCGCACGACGATGAAATTGAAAAAGACTTATTCGGGAAAATTGCCGGTGCCGTTCTTGCGCTCAGTCCCCTGGTTTTTCCTTGGGGCCGATGCGCTTCATACCGACGAAGACAACCTCTCTCGCTACGCCTGTTTGCCTCGGTCTTTCACACTGAATGCCGACGTTTTTTACGCGACAAATCAGTTGCTTATCCGGTGTTTTCTTCTATGGCCGGACAAGCATGCGGCGCCGGCTCTACGAGCGGGGCGCCGCCTCGACAACACAACATATAGTGCGAATTGCGTCTCTGAGCACCAAGTATAGTGACATTCCGCACAGTCTCAAAAACTTTTATTTGCTGAAGAATAGCCTTCAGAGGCTTGACTTTTGAAATGCCAAAGTCGGATAAGGGAATGCGCGCTCGCATGCGGCGAATGCACGCAAACGCGCTGCAATGCAAGATAAAAGCGCTTCCGGTCCGTTTTGAGCGGCGAGGCAAGGCTGGGGCGGTGGTCCGGCGGCGATCGGAAGACTGGTGTGTCGCCGCGGCTCAGTGATTCACGCGGCATCGCACTCGATCACGCGTGAACGAGCAGCGGATCAAACGTCGCCGAGATAGGGAAAGTACTGAAGCGGGAGTTGTGTATCGCGCTGCAATCGCGGCCACTCGAAGTACGGACCAGGATCGGTTTTACGGCCCGGCGCGATGTCCGAATGCCCCGCGAGCGCTTCGATCGGATAGCGCCGGGTGAGCGCCCGGACGACATCGTTGAGCGACGCGTATTGCGCGTCCTCGAACGCGCATCGATCGCTGCCTTCCAGTTCGATACCCACCGAGAAGTCGTTGCAGCGCTCACGTCCGAGAAAGCTCGAGACGCCTGCGTGCCACGCGCGTTCGTTGCACGAAACGTACTGCTCGATGCGGCCATCGCGATGAATCACGAAATGCGAGGAGACCCGCATGCCGCGCAAGTGGTCATAGTACGGATGAGCGTCGTGATCGAGACGGTTCTGGAAGAACTCGGCGATGGCGCTGCCACCGAACTCATCGGGTGGCAAGCTGATGTTATGAACAACAATGAGCGTGGGCTCAATGCCACCCGGACGCGCTTCGAAGTTCGGAGACGGCAGCCGATGCGCGGCCGTGTACCAGCCGTCGGCATCGATCAACGCTGTCACGCTCATCGAGCGTCGCGGCCTGTGGGATGAGCGGCATAGCGCTGGGCGTGATCGGAGCAACAGAAGCGATGCCCGGCCACGACAATTGCCTCGCCGCTAGGCGTATGCACGCCGCATTCCGCGCAGCGCACCAGAGGATCGGGGAGTTGAGGCACGCCGCCGGAAGCCGATGGGCCATGAGAGGCGCGCGTCGCCCCTGCACCGCCGCCCGTTTGCGGGCCCGCGCCGGCTTGGGCGCGCTTGAGCTTCTTGAACAGCCATTGGCTTGCAAAGAACACAAATATCAGCAGGAGAAGTTGGCGCATGATCTTACTAATAGTAGAGGCAATAAAAGCCCGAGGATTCGGCTGATCGCATCAAACGACCGCGCGATGCAGCAGCACTTCGAACACGAAGCGGCTGCCCACATAAGCGAGCAGCAACGCGACGAACGAAGCGAGCACCCAGCGCAACGCGGCGCGGCCGCGCCAGCCCGACACACGGCGAGCGGTCAGCAGCGCGCCGAACATCAGCCACGACAAAATGGCGAATACGGTCTTGTGATCGAGTTTGAACGCCTTGTCGACGAGTTGCTCGTTGAACGCGACACCCGATATGAGCGTGAGCGTCAGCAAAACGAAGCCCGCCGAAATCAGGCGGAACAACAATTTTTCCAGCGTGAGCAACGGCGGCAAGGTGTCGAGCCAGCTCGACACCCAGCTATTCGATGTATGCCGCGTGGCGGTCCCGCGCATGTTCTGCAGGCGCTTTTCCACCATCAGCATCAGGATCGCGTGAAGTGCGGCAATCGCGAACAGCCCGTAAGCAATATTCGCAATCAGGAAATGCAGCTTGAACATGGGCGCGGCGGCATACGGCAGAACACGCACGCCGCCGAAAATCAGCGGCATCACCGAGGCCATGCACGCAAGCGGCAGCACGAGCAGCCGCAAACCGTCGAGCGGGAAGAAAAAGCTTTCTATCCAGTAGATGCCCGCACCCAGCCAGAACATGGCTGAAAGCGCGAAGGCGAAGCCGAACACCATCGCGTTCTGCGGAAAGATGGTGGTGTGCAACAAGACGCCATGCACGAGCAATGCGACGCCGAGCAACGCGCGCCCCATCGTACTCATGCCCGACGCCTTCGATGCCCGGCCGCTCCGCATGGAGTCGGCCATGCCGGAGTTCATTCCGCCAGGCATGCCGCCGGCCAGGCGGCCGCCCGCCGGCATGCCCGCCAACGCCGGCTCGACAGCCGTGTTGCGATGCGCGCGCCAGCCGGCTACGGCAAGTCCGCCGTAGAGAAGCGCAGTGAGGGCATACAGTACAATATCCATGTTCGAAGTTTACACCAGGCCCTGAAGCCACGACGTCTTCCCCCTCTTGCCAGGTCGTCTTGAAGCAAGAGCCGTCAGGACGCCGTTACCCCGTTACTTATTGTTATCCGGCAACCGGCCGCACTCTCCACACGCTCCCATGCTCGACACACTCACTACACGGATGGCGCGCGTCGTCAAGACGCTGCGCGGCGAAGCCCGGCTCACCGAGGCTAACACGCAGGAAATGCTGCGCGAAGTACGCCTGGCGCTGCTCGAGGCCGACGTCGCGTTGCCGGTAGTGCGCGAATTTATCGCGAAGGTGAAGGAAAAAGCGCTTGGCGAAGAAGTGCTGTCCAGCCTGTCGCCGGGTCAGGCGCTCGTCGGCGTCGTGCAGCGCGAGCTGACGGCGATCATCGGCGGGGATTACGAGGGTAAGGCCGTCGAGCTGAATCTCGCGGTCACGCCGCCGGCAATCATCCTGATGGCCGGCCTGCAAGGCGCGGGTAAAACCACCACGTCGGGCAAGCTGGCCAAGTTGCTGCGCGAAAAGCACAAGAAAAAAGTGCTGACGGTGTCCGTCGACGTGTATCGTCCGGCCGCTATTCAGCAGTTGAAAACGGTGACCGAACAGGTCGGCGCGGACTTTTTTCCGTCGGAGCCGGATCAGAAGCCGGCGGATATTGCGCGTGCGGCGGTGGATTGGGCGAAACGCCATTTCCATGACGTGCTGATCGTCGATACAGCCGGCCGGCTCGGTATCGACGAAGCGATGATGAAGGAAATCAGCGAGCTTCACGCGATCCTGAAGCCGGCGGAAACGCTCTTCGTGGTCGACGCCATGCTCGGCCAGGACGCCGTGAACACCGCGAAGGCGTTCAGCGACGCGCTGCCGCTGACCGGCGTGGTGCTGACCAAGCTGGACGGCGATTCACGCGGTGGCGCGGCACTGTCAGTGCGCCACGTGACTGGCAAGCCGATCAAGTTCGTGGGTGTCGCCGAAAAACTGGACGGGCTGGAAGTGTTCCACCCGGACCGGATGGCGAACCGGATTCTTGGCATGGGCGACATTCTCGCTTTGGTCGAGGAAGCGCAGAAAGGCGTGGATGGCGCGGCTGCGCAAAAACTCGCCGATAAAGTCAAGAAAGGCGGCGATTTCGACCTGAACGACTTCCGCGCGCAACTTGCGCAGATGAAGAACATGGGTGGTTTGTCGTCGCTGATGGACAAGCTGCCGGCCCAGTTCCAGCAGGCCGCGGCGGGCGCGAACATGGGCGTCGCTGAGAAACAGATGCGCCGGATGGAAGGCATCATCAATTCCATGACGTTGGTGGAACGCGCGAAACCCGATCTGATCAAGGCGCAGCGCAAGCGCCGTATTGCAGCGGGCGCGGGCGTGCAGGTCCAGGAAGTCAACCGCATGCTCGCTCAATATGAGCAGATGCGCGGCATGATGAAAAAGCTGAAGGGCGGCAATCTGCAGAAAATGATGCGCGGCATGAAAGGCATGATGCCGGGCATGCGCTGAAGTTTTCGATCTGGTTTGATTCAGCTTGTTTCGAATGGCCCGCATTTCGCTGAGGAACGCGGGTTTATCATGTGGCGCTTAGCGCCTCGTTTCCCCTATTTTTAGCTCTACACCCTCGCCGCCTGCCCTTATGAATCGCGAAGAAGCACTCCATATATTCAGCCACTCCGAAGAGATCGTTTCGGCTCAAGACGTGACCGCGTCGATCGAAAGCATGGCGAAAGCCATCGGCGCGAGCACGGGCGAAGAGTTCCCACTCGTGCTGTCCGTCATGGGCGGCGCGGCTGTGTTCACCGGCATGTTGCTGCCGCATCTCGATTTTCCGCTCGAGTTCGACTACATCCATTTGACGCGGTATCGGAACACGACCAAAGGTGGCGACAAGATGGAGTGGCGCGTGGCGCCGGCGGAAGCGGTGAAGGATCGTGTCGTCCTGGTGCTCGACGACATCCTGGATGAGGGCGAAACCATGGCCGCCATCCGCGACCGCATCATGGCCATGGGCGCGAAGAAATTCCTCTCGGCGGTGCTGTGCGAGAAGCTCATCAATAAACCGAAACCCCTGCGGCCGGACTTTTGCGGCTTCGAAGTGCCGGACCGGTACGTGTTCGGCTGCGGTATGGACGCGAAGGGATACTGGCGCAACCTGCCGAGTATCCGGGCACTGACGGAAGACGCATGATTCGTCGTCGCTAGCGTTTGAGGTGCGGCGAATAGCCGCATGATCCGCTTGGTGATGTTCAGTGCTCGAAATCAAAAGGCCGTTTCAACGTGAGTTGAAACGGCCTTTTTACACTTTGTACATTCACCACCCTGAAAACCGCGGCAAACGTGCTCCTCGTTGGTCTTCAGTCAGCCATTCGCAGCCAGTTGATGCACGAAGGTTCGTATTCCAGTGAGGATCATTTCCACCGATATTGCGACGAGCACCAATCCCATCAGCCGTTCGAACGCCGTGACGGCGCGTTCGCCCAGCCAATGCTGGATCTTCTCGGCCAGCACCAGCACGACGGCGCAGACCATCATGGTAACCGTCAGTGCTCCGATCCATTCCCACATCTGCCCGGGCGCCTGCGATGTCAGCAGCATCACCGTCGCCAGTGCCGACGGACCGGCCAGCGCGGGAATAGCCAGCGGGACGATCAGCGGTTCGCCACCACGTGAATCACCGCCCATTGGACCGTCGGGATGCGGAAAAATCATGCGCAAAGCGATCAGGAACAACACGATTCCGCCGCCCAGCCGCAACGACAAATCCGTGAGGCTCATCGCGCGTAGAAAGCGGTCACCGACCAGCATGAACACCAACAAGATCCCGAAAGCGATGGCGACTTCTCGCAAGATAACGACCCGCCGGCGTTCCTTCGCCACCCCACGCAACGCGTTGATGAAGATCGGGATATTGCCGAGCGGGTCGGTGATCAGGATGAGCAGCACCGTCGCCGAGAGGAAGTTGTACTGCACTTACTGGGTCACTCCACGGGCAAGCGCAGCGCGCACCTTCTCGATCACGACGTTCGCCGCGTCGTCCACCGGCAACAGGGTGGCTTCTGCATCGCGTCGTGCTTGATACTCGAGCTTGCCTTCCTTGAGCCCGCGGTCACCGATCACCAGCCGATGCGGCACACCGATCAGCTCCCAATCCGCGAACATCACGCCCGGACGCTCGCCGCGATCGTCCAGCACCACGTCGATACCCGCAGCCTGGAGCGCTGCGTAGAGCTTGTCGGCCTGCTCGCGAACTGCTTCGCTGCGGTCGTAGCCCATCGGGCACAACACGACTTCGAACGGTGCAATCGACTCCGGCCAGATGATGCCCTTGCCGTCGAAGTTCTGTTCGATCGCGGCGCCCAGGATCCGCGTGATGCCGATCCCGTAGCAGCCCATTTGCATGGGTGCGGGCTTGCCGTTTTCATCGAGGAACGACGCGCCCATGGCATCCGAATACTTGGTGCCGAGTTGGAACACGTGGCCCACTTCAATGCCGCGGCAGATTTCCAGCACGCCCTTGCCGTCCGGCGACGGATCGCCTGCCAGCACATTACGGATATCCGCCACGACCGGTTCCGGCAGATCGCGGCCCCAGTTCACGCCGGTGGTGTGATAGTCGACCTCATTTGAGCCGACCACGAAGTCGCTCATGTTCGCGACCGTGCGGTCCGCAATCACCTTGATCGGCTTCTTCGTGTTGAGTGGGCCGAGATATCCGGGCGGCGTGCCGAACGTATCGATAATTTCAGCTTCCGTCGCAAAGCGATAACCCGCCAGACCCGGCTGCTTGTTCGCCTTGATATCGTTCAGCGAATGATCGCCGCGCAGCATCAATAGCCAGATGGTCGGCTCGGCACTTTCGTTTTCCGTCGCGAGGATGATCGACTTGATCGTGCGTTCCAGCGGAATGTTCAGCCATTGCGCGACCGCCTCGCACTTCGCCTTGCCCGGCGTAGCCGTCTTCTTCATCTCTTCCTTGGGCGCCGCACGCGTGGCGTTCAACGGCAGCGCATCGGCGGCTTCCACGTTTGCCGCGTAATCCGAGGTCGGGCAATACGCGATTGCGTCTTCGCCGGTGTCGGCGATCACGTGGAACTCATGCGAACCACTGCCGCCGATCGAGCCGTTATCGGCCGCGACCGCGCGGAATTCCAGGCCGATGCGCGTGAACACGCGCACGTAGGCATCGAACATTTTCTTGTACGACTCGGCGAGGCCTGCCTGATCGCGGTCGAAGGAATACGCGTCCTTCATGATGAATTCGCGCCCGCGCATCACGCCGAAACGCGGCCGGATTTCATCGCGGAACTTGGTCTGGATCTGGTAGAAATTGACCGGCAGTTGGCGATAACTCTTGATCTCGCGCCGCGCAATGTCCGTCACCACTTCTTCGTGCGTCGGTCCGATCACGAAATCGCGGTCATGACGGTCCTTGATACGCAGCAGTTCGGGGCCGTACTGTTCCCAGCGCGCCGATTCCTGCCAGAGTTCGGCCGGCTGCACCGCGGGCATCAACAATTCGAGCGCGCCGGCCCGGTTCATTTCTTCACGCACGATTGTCTCCACCTTGCGGATGGAGCGCAGGCCGATAGGCAGGTAACTGTAGATCCCACCGGCCACGCGGCGAATCATGCCCGCACGCATCATGAGTTGGTGGCTGACGATTTCCGCGTCGGTGGGAGCTTCCTTCAGGGTGCCGATAAAGAAACGGGATGCTTTCATTCAAAAATTTTCCAATGCGGGAGCGCGTCGGTTGAATGGGCTTATCGCCCAAACCTGCGGAACATGCAGAACGTGCGGAACGAGTGAACGACGGGACAGCAATGCGGCAAGGCCTCGGCCGACCGCCCCGGCGCCCAGGCGAAGCGAACCCCGATTCGGGTTCGTGCCGGTGCGCCAGGCCCGTTATCTGTTTATAATCAAAGCAATTTTAAAGGATTCGAAGGTGGTTGTATGCTGGATCGTGAAGGCTTTCGCCCGAACGTCGGCATCATCCTCTTGAACGCGCACAACGAAGTGTTTTGGGGCAAGCGGCTGCGTGAACATTCCTGGCAGTTTCCGCAGGGGGGCATCAAGTACGGCGAGACCCCCGTGCAAGCGATGTATCGGGAGTTACACGAAGAAACCGGTTTGCTTCCGGAGCACGTCAAGGTCGTGGGCCGAACCCGCGACTGGCTGCGTTATGAGGTGCCGGACAAGTTCATCAAGCGCGAGGTGCGCGGGCATTATCGCGGACAGAAACAGATCTGGTTTTTGTTACGCATGGTAGGCCGCGACTGTGACATTTGTTTGCGTGCGACTGATCATCCGGAATTCGATGCCTGGCGGTGGAATGAGTATTGGGTCCCGCTCGACGCGGTGATCGAGTTCAAGCGGGATGTATATCAGCTTGCGCTCACGGAACTTTCTCGCTTCTTGAGGCGAGCAGTTGTGCGCGCTGAGCGCGCGGAGCGGATGGCGCATCACGCCAATCGTTATCCGCGATTGATTCAGGGCATGACCATGGAGGACGCGGCCGTTTCTGCTAACGGCGGCATCGTTCAGGCAGAATGTTCGGTGACCGAAGAGCTGCACATCTACGCACAACGTCCTTTGCGGGATTAGGACGTGTGTCATTCGAAGCGGCGGTGCGGCAACGCACGCCGCTTTTTTTCGTGCAGCGTCGAAGGCTGGGCTTGCGTGTTTGCCATGCCGGCAGGGTCCTTAGCGGGACAATTGCGGCGCTTTTCACGCGGCACGATCGATTTGCAGTCGCTTCTGCATCAACCTCAGGAAATCAAGAATTGAAAGCCATTGCATTATTCGCGGCATCCGCGGCAGCCCTTGCCGTGCTCGCCGGTTGCGGCAGCCCCAAGCCGACAAACAAGGACGACAGCGCGTTCGTCTATCTCATGGACCGCCAGCCGAACTGGGTCGAAAACACGGTCGACACCCTGCCGCCTTTGCCGCAGGACGCGAATCTCCTGGAGATCACGGTGTCGGAAAATACGCCACTGAGTTTTTTCGTCGATAAAAACTCGCTCACCGTAGGATCCGACGGTGTCATCCGCTACACGATTGTCGTGAAAAGCCCGGCAGGCGCGCGCAACGTCAATTACGAAGGCATTCGCTGCGACAACTATAACTGGCGCCTGTATGCGAGCATTAATGAGGACCAGACCGGCTGGGACCGCGCGGTCGAGAACGATTTCCGACGCATCGAAAACGGCGAGTTGAACTCCTATCACGCAGCGCTGTATCAGGATTACTTCTGCGCAAACAAGCTGCCGACAGGCTCGGCTAAGCAGATTGTGCAGAACATCCAGATGAAGCGAACCGCAGTTTCGAACTATCACTAGGCCGAAAGGCTGGTGAAGAAGCCCGCTGCGTCTGACGGTCAGCGGGCTTTTTTGTGGGCGCGGCGGCGGCGCGCGGCGCGATGACCGGCATCTAACGCTGGGCGATCTCACGCAGCGAGACTGCGAAGAATCTTAGGACCAGTAGATAGCTCAATAGGAAAATTTCGGCAGATAGTGGCGCTTGACGATCGCATGAATCCGAAAAATCTATGTTTTTCGACCGAAATTAAGCCAAAAAGCCGCCTATTGGCGGCTTTTTGGTTTCAACGCGTGCAGTACCGCTTACCCCAGCACCAGATTGTCCCGATGAATCAGCTCGGGTTCAAGCATATAACCCAGCACCGTTTCGATTTCACCACTCGGCCGACGCTGGATCAACCGTGCCTCCGAACTGCTGTAATTCGTAATGCCGCGCGCCACTTCCTGACCGCCCGGGTTCATGCACGCGATCACTTCCCCGCGCTCGAACGCACCGTGAACCTCGATCACGCCAATTGGCAGCAAGCTTTTACCGTCCGCAGTGAGCTTCTCGACCGCACCGTGGTCAATAACCACGTGGCCACGCACCTGCAGATGATCGGCCATCCATTGCTTGCGCGCCGCCATACGGGCCGTACGCGCCATTAATTGTGTACCGATCATCTCGCCCGATGCCAGCCGGGTCAGGACATCCGACTCCCGCCCGCTCGCGATCACCGTATTCGCGCCGCTGTGGGCCGCGCGTTTCGCCGCGAGAATCTTCGTCAGCATGCCGCCGCGTCCCAGGCTTGAACCCGCGCCGCCTGCCATGGCCTCGAGTTCCGGCGTGCCCGCGTCGGCCTGTTCAACCAGCGTGGCCGTGGGGTCGTGCCGCGGATCAGCGGTAAACAAACCGCGCTGATCGGTGAGGATAATCAGCGCGTCGCCTTCTATTAGGTTCGCCACCAGCGCGCCGAGCGTGTCGTTGTCGCCGAATTTGATTTCGTCGGTGATAACGGTGTCGTTTTCATTGATGATCGGCACGCAACCCAGGCGCAGCAAGGTAAGCAGCGTCGAGCGTGCGTTCAGGTAGCGTTCGCGGTCGGCGAGATCGGCGTGCGTGAGAAGAATCTGCGCGGTGCGCATGCCGTGCTTGCCGAAACTGCTTTCGTAGACTTGCGCCAGACCCATCTGTCCAACGGCAGCGGCAGCCTGCAACTCGTCAATTTCGCGCGGCCGCTTCGTCCAGCCCAGCCGATGAATACCCTCGGCGATCGCGCCGGAACTGACCAGCACGACTTCCTTTCCCTGCGCGCGCAACGCTGCAATCTGCGCAGCCCAGCGCGCAATGGCCGCGTGGTCGAGCCCGCGCCCGTCGTTGGTCACCAGGCTCGATCCTACTTTCACTACGAGTCGCTTCGAAGCGGCTATGACGGAACGCATCTGACGCATTTCTCCTCGGATATGCCTCGATAAGCACGGGCCAAACTTTTACGCTTCGTCTTCGTCCTGGTCTTCGTCGATCTCCGGCGCGGGCTGGGGTGTCACGACGGCAGGTTCGTCGCGAAAACGCACGTCCGCTGCGAGATCTTCAGCTTCTGCCGCCCGCGACGCATCCGAATTCTTCGAGATGTAATCGAAGATGGCATAGGTCAGACTTTCGCAACCCTGACCCGTCAGCGCCGAGATTTCGAACACCGGGCCGTCCCATTCGTAACGCTTGATGAAGTCTGCCACTCGCGATTTACGGTCTTCGTCCGGCACCATGTCGAGCTTGTTCAGCACAAGCCAGCGTGGTTTTTCGTACAGCGCTTCGTCATATTTGCGCAATTCATTGACGATCGCACGCGCTTCCACGACGGGATCCACTGCGTCGTCGAACGGGGCCAGATCGACGAGATGCAGCAGCACGCCGGTGCGCTGCAAGTGGCGCAGGAACCGGTGACCCAGACCCGCGCCTTCCGCTGCACCTTCGATCAAGCCCGGAATGTCGGCGATCACGAAGCTCTTTTCCGGTCCCACACGCACCACGCCAAGATTCGGCGCGAGCGTGGTAAACGGATAGTCGGCAATTTTCGGCCGCGCATTCGACACCGCCGTGATGAACGTGGACTTGCCAGCGTTCGGCATGCCGAGCAAACCGACGTCGGCGAGCACTTTCAGCTCGAGACGCAGCATGCGCCGGTCGCCGGGCTTGCCTTCCGTCTTCTGACGCGGCGCGCGGTTCGTACTCGACTTGAAGTGCAGGTTGCCGAGACCGCCCGCACCGCCGTGCGCGATCAGCACGCTCTGGTTGTGCTCGGTCAGGTCCGCGATCAACTCGCCCGTTTCCGTGTCCGCGATGATTGTCCCGACCGGCATGCGCAAGATGATGTCGTCGCCGCCCTTGCCGTAACAGTCGGCGCCGCGGCCGTTTTCGCCGTTGCGCGCCTGATGTTTCTTCGCGTACCGATAGTCGATCAGCGTGTTGATATTGCGGTCCGCAACCGCATACACGCTGCCGCCCCGGCCACCGTCGCCGCCGTCCGGTCCGCCGAACGGGACGAACTTCTCGCGCCGCATCGACGCGCTGCCATCCCCTCCGTCGCCGGCGATGACTTCAATTCTCGCTTCGTCAATGAACTTCATGAGTTGCTCCGTCCCGTGTTTCAGCGGTGTTCCGCCATTCTGCCGCGACCGGCCGATGCCAGCCACTAGGCCATTCGATATATGCCACTCTGGCCAAGCCAATAAAGCTCAAATAAAGCCGGCCAATAAAAAAAGCCCCGCGAACTTCGCGGGGCCTGTTCCGGTCCTGAAGCCCGTGCCTGGATAATTCTTAGGCAGCCGGGACGACGTTGACCAGATGCTTCTTTGCTGCGCCCTTCGTCGAAAAATTGACGTGGCCGTCGGTCAGCGCGAACAAGGTGTGATCCTTGCCCATGCCGACGTTGTCGCCCGGGTGCATGCGCGTACCGCGTTGGCGAACAATGATGCCGCCTGCGTTGATAGCCTGGCCGCCGTAAACCTTCACGCCGAGGCGCTTTGATTCAGAGTCGCGACCATTGCGGGATGACCCGCCTGCTTTTTTGTGTGCCATTTAATAGCTCCTTGACCGTTTAGCTTAATCGACTCGACGACGCTTACGCGGCGTTGATAGCGTCGATACGCAGTTCGGTGTAGTTCTGGCGATGGCCAGCGTGCTTTTGGTAGTGCTTCCGGCGACGCATCTTGAAGATCGTAACCTTCTTGTGACGACCCTGGGACACGACGGTACAAATGACGGAAGCCCCACTGACCAGCGGTGCACCGAACTGAATCGATTCACCTTCGCCTACTGCGAGAACCTGGTCGAGCGTGATTTCAGCGTCAATGTCTGCCGGTATCTGTTCTACTTTCAATTTTTCGCCGACAGCAACCTTATACTGCTTGCCACCGGTTTTTATGACCGCGTACATTGAGAACCTCACTCTGAATTCATTTTTCCGCACACCGTGCGCGAAAACGCGTGATTATACAGAGAGTTAGGCTCTCCGTCAAAACCCTTGTTCATCGCGAAAAACGAGAGCGGCTGCAGTCCGGATCGAGCACGGCGCACGCGCCATTATGACGATTTCGCCGCCCGACACCGCGCGTCAGGCTTGTCGCAGCACCCCGCGCGGTTCGTCCGAGGCGTCTTTAGAGGCGGCTATCGGCCGATTCGCCTTATAATTCGCGGCACTACCCTAATTGCCGATCATGTCGTCCACTGCCATTTCCTCCCCAAACGCCGCCAACGTACTCGAGCCTATCGCCGAGGACATGCAGCAGGTCAATCGCGTCATCCGGCAGCGCCTGGCATCCGAAGTGATGCTGATCAACCAGATTTCCGAGTACATCATCGGGGCCGGCGGCAAACGGCTCCGGCCCGCGCTGCTGCTGCTGGTCGCCGGCGCGCTCGGCGACACCACCGGGCACCGGCATGAGCTGGCCGCGGTCGTCGAGTTCATTCATACGGCCACGCTGCTGCACGATGACGTGGTCGACGAATCCGATCTCCGGCGCGGCCGCAAGACCGCGAACGCGCTGTTCGGCAATGCGGCGAGCGTGCTAGTCGGCGACTTTTTGTATTCGCGCTCCTTCGAAATGATGGTCGGCGTGGGCAAGATGCGCGTGATGGAAATCCTGTCAGTTGCGACGAACGTGATCTCGGAAGGCGAAGTGCTGCAGTTGCTCAACATGCACGACCCGGACGTGGACGAAGCGCGCTACATGCAGGTGATCCGCTACAAGACAGCCAAGCTTTTCGAAGCGGCGGCTCAACTCGGCGCGGTGCTGTCTGGGTCGGATGCCCGGACCGAAGCGGCCGCCGCCGAATTCGGCAGGCGCATTGGCACGGCGTTCCAGATCATGGACGACTGGCTCGATTACACCGGCACGGCGGAATCGATGGGAAAAAATGCCGGCGACGATCTGCGCGAAGGCAAACCCACACTCCCCCTCATCTATCTGATGGAGCACGGTTCGGCCGAACAGGCAGCGCTCGCGCGCGAGGCGATCGAGCAAGGCGGCACGGATAAATTCGACACCATCTTCGAAGCCATCACGACGTCGGGCGCGCTGGATCACACGCTCAAATGTGCACGGCAAGAAGCACAGGCGGCAGCGAATGCAATTTCTTCGTTTCCAGATTCCATTTTTAAAGAGAGCCTGCTAGAATTATGTTCTTACTCGACGGCAAGACAGTCCTGAAAAGGAAACGAACCGTCTCAGAGTGAACATTCGGGGTGTAGCTTAGCCTGGTAGAGCGCTACGTTCGGGACGTAGAGGCCGGAGGTTCGAATCCTCTCACCCCGACCAGAATTGATAAAAACCGCCCAGCTCGCTGGGCGGTTTTTTGTTTTGGGTCATCGATTTTTTGGATCATTGTTTGGGTGATCGACTATTCGTGATACTTCGTGATCTACAAGTTCGGCGCACGGTTGCGCTGCCATCGTCAGATTCAACAACACTGCGCTCGCTCATCAATGTCTTCACTCAGATTTTCGTCGGTTAGAAGAATGTCCGCGGGCCAGCGCATCGGGCTGTGGTTCGTATTCTTGTATTTCCTGATCGGCGGCGCATGCCACTTTTTGTACATGCCGCTCTTCGTGCAAATCGTGCCGGCTTACATTCCCTTTCCGCTCCTGGCCGTCATTGTGAGCGGCGCTTTCGAGTTGCTTGGCGCGGTCGGCGTGATGATCAAACGCACACGAAGTGCAGCGGGTATTGGGCTGACGTTACTGACCATTGCCGTTACGCCCGCCAACGTATTCATGTATCAACACGCAGATCAGTTCTCACAAGTTCCGTCGTGGTTATTGCTCGTGCGGCTGCCTTTGCAGCTTGCGCTGATTGCGTGCATTTTGTGGAGCACCCGGCAGCGTGCGTGACTCGCGCTTAACTCACTCAGCTAAACGGCGCGCGACGTGACGCCGAAGCCCTCGTCCCTATAATGCCGAAGGCACCACTCGGCGGTCACGTCTCATCATGCTTCCTCTGAAATACCTCGGCGCCTATCCACAAACGCTTCAGGACAAGGTCCGCAAACTTATCTCCGACGACCAGTTGGGCGTGTATCTCGCTGACCGGTATCCGCACCGTCACGCCGTGCAGTCAGACCGCGCGTTGTATCAATACACCACAGATCTGAAGCAGGAATTCCTGCGCGTGGCGCCCGCCATAGACAAGGTGATGTACGACGCCAAGCTCGATGTGCTGCGTCATGCACTCGGCCTGCACACCGCCATATCACGCGTGCAGGGCGGCAAGCTCAAGGCGAAGAAGGAGATTCGAGTGGCATCGCTATTCAAGGAAGCGCCGCCTGAATTCCTGCGCATGATCGTCGTGCACGAGCTCGCGCATTTGAAGGAAAGCGACCACAACAAAGCGTTTTATCGGCTATGCGAATTCATGCAGCCGGGGTATCACCAGATCGAATTCGATCTGCGCGTATACCTGACGCAGCGCGAGCTTTCACGCGATTCGTCCATCAAGTAATGTCGTCAATCCGCGGCCGCGTGAGCGAGTGTTTCGCTGGCAACACTGCGCATCGGCCGGATCAGCAATAGCAGCGGCACGACCAGCAAGGTTGCCACGAACATCAGCTTGAAGTCGTTCAGGTACGCGATCATCTGCGCCTGCTGATTGATCGACTGATCCATCAACGCGAGACTCAGCTGAGATCCACTTTCGAGCATGGGTTGCATGGACGGATTGAATACGTTCACATTCGCCGCGAGATCGGCGTGCGCCACCTGAGTGCCGCGCGTCATCATGGTCTGCACGATCGAGATGCCGATACTGCTCCCAATGTTGCGCATCAGGCTGTAGGTCGCGGTGCCGTCGGCCCGTAGTTCAGGCGTCAGGGTGGAAAACGTCAGCGCGCTGAGCGGCACAAATACGAAGCCCAGGCCAAAACCCTGGATCACGCCGGGCCACACGATGTCCGACACCGACAGCACGAGCGTGTAATGCATCATCTGCCAAAGCGCGAACGCTGAAATGAGAAAACCGGCGAGCAACAAAAACCGCGCGTCGATGCGTCGTAACAGCCGCCCGGCAACCAGCATGGCGACCATCGTTCCCGCGCCGCTGGGCGCCGTGACCAGACCGGTCGTGGCGACGGGATAGTTCATCAGGTTCTGCAGCATCGGGGGCAACAACGCACGGGTCGCGTACATCACCGCGCCAATCATGAAGATAAAAAACACGCCGGTCGCGAAATTGCGGTCCTTCAACAGTTCGTACTTGAAGAATGACCGCTTGCCGGCGGTCGCGGTGTGCGCGAGAAAAAAGATAAAACTCAGCACCGCAAGAATGGCTTCGATACGGATCTCGATCGAGCCAAACCAGTCGAGCTGCTCGCCGCGATCGAGCATAGCCTGCAGCGCGCCGATCGCCAGACCCAGCGTGGCAAACCCGAACGCGTCGAATTTCACCCCGAGCTTCGCCGCTCGCGCCGGCAGGAACGTCATCACGCCAAAGAGCGCGAACGCGCCGATCGGCACGTTGATGAAAAATACCCAGCGCCAGTTGTAGCTATCGGTGAGCCACCCCCCGAGCGTCGGCCCGAGGATCGGCCCGACCATCACGCCCATGCCCCAGACGGCCATCGCCTGGCCCTGCTTTTCACGCGGATTGATGTCGAGCAGGATCGATTGCGAGAGCGGCACGAGCGAGGCTCCGAAAATCCCCTGGAGCAATCGTGACGCGACAATCTGCGCCAGACTCTCCGATAACCCGCATAGCGCCGACGCAATCGTGAAGCCGCCAATAGAAATGATCAGCAGACGCTTCGTGCTCAGCCGGTCGGATAACCAGCCCGTAAGCGGCGTGGCGATCGCCGCCGCAACAATGTACGACGTCAGCACCCACGTGATCTCGTCCTGCGACGCCGACAGCGTGCCCTGCATGTGCGGCAGCGCGACATTGGCGATCGTGCTGTCGAGTGTCTGGATCAGCGTTGCGAGCATGATCGAGATCGTGAGCATGGGCCGGTTGAGCGGCGTGGCCGCCGCGCTTGCCGGCATCGATTCAGAGGACATTCGTGCGCCAATTCGGTTAGCAGACTGCTTACTCTAATAGTAAGCATGCTTATTATAAACAGGCTATTGATTGGAACAAGGAGTCAAAAATCCGAGGAAACCCGCGTTTGCCCGAATGCATGTGGGTGCGCGCTTCTTTCGTATAATCCGGGCATGGAAACGCACCTCGACAAGCGCTTTGGTTTTCTGATCTCGGACGTTGGGCGCTTGTGCAGCAAGCGCTTCGACGAACTCGCGAAATCGTCCCTCGATCTCACGCGGGCGCAATGCCGCGCGCTCGCCTATCTGTCCCATTTCGGCGATGTGAACCAGGCACGGCTGGCCGATCTGCTGGAAGTCGCGCCGATATCGGCCGGTCGCCTGCTCGATCGGATGGAGGAAGGCGGCTGGATCGAACGTTTTCCAAATCCGGATGACCGTCGCGAACGGACGGTGAGGATGACGGCAAAAGCGGAAGGCGCACTCGGCAGGGCGCGCCGGGTGGGCGACTCAGTGGCCGCTGAAGCGTTGGCAGGGCTCGATGCCGACGAGCGCACGCAGTTGATCTCGCTGCTGCGGCGCGTGCGCGTGAATCTGAGCACGATTGTGGACGAGTGAGCGATTGGCAGAGGGTCGGGGAGCCGCGCGCCGATCGCGCGCTTATGCCTCCGGCGAAACTGCAAAAAACCGCCGCCAGAACGCGGCCGACTCGATGTGCAAGGGCTCGGCCATGCAATTGGCGCGGTGCAGCCGAATTTATTGCCATAAACGCAGCGCAATACGCCGTGCAATACGCAGCGCAATACGCCGTGCAATAAACAGGAGGTCCGCCCCTTGCTACAAAGCGTGTCGGAATGTCCGCTGCGTGTACCCGGGCTTCAGGCTCCTACAACGCGTACACCTCTCTCCATTGCTGCCCCTCTTTTCCGGAATCCGACATGCTCTTGCTCGCCATACCGCTTACGGTAGTCGTCACGCTTGTCGTTGTGCTGATCCTCGCGAACTTCGTGAGCGGCGAAAAGAAGGTCGAGCACAACATCGACCGGCTGTATTCAAGCGACGACCCGCAATTCATTCGTTCGATGAGCCTCTTGCTAGGGCCGCCGGTGACATCGGGCAATCGGTATGCCGTGCTGCTGAACGGCGACGAAATCTTCCCTTCCATGCTCGATGGCATTCAATCCGCCAAAGAAACCATCACCTTCGAAACATTCATCTACTGGTCCGGGGAAATTGGCGCGCAATTTGCGGCGGCGTTGTCGGAGAAAGCGCGCTCGGGCGTTGCAGTGCATATCCTGCTCGATTGGATGGGTTGCAAGAAAATGGATCATCGTTATCTCGACGAACTGCGGCAAGCCGGCGCCGACGTCGTGCAATATCACAAGCCACACTGGACCGGACTCGGGCGAATGAATAACCGGACGCACCGGAAGCTGCTGATCATCGATGGCCGCGTGGGTTTCACCGGTGGTGTTGGAATTGCGGAGGAATGGACCGGTCACGCGCAAGACGAAAAGCATTGGCGCGACACGCATTTCCGGGTGGAGGGTCCGGTAGTCGGTCACATGCAGGCCGTTTTCATGGACAACTGGATCAAGGCGACCGGCAATGTACTGCATGGTCCCAAGTATTTTCCTGAGATACCCCCATTGGCCGAAGGCGATGCCAGCCATGGTGTCGCGCACATGTTCAGCAGCTCCCCCACCCACGGCGCCGACGACATGGAACTGATGTATCTCATGGCGATCACGGCGGCCACGCACAGCATTCATCTCGCGAGCGCGTATTTCGTCCCCGATGGCCTCGCGATCAACGCTCTGGTGGAAGCCGCACGACGCGGCGTGAGAGTGCGCATTGTGACGCCGGGAAAACGTATTGACACGCACACAGTGCGTGAAGCCTCCCGCGCTTGCTGGGGAGATCTGCTCGCCGCGGGTATTGAAATCCACGAATATCAGCCGACCATGTTCCATTGCAAATTACTCGTGGTGGACGATTACCTGGTTTCAGCGGGATCGACGAATTTTGACAGCCGCTCGTTCAAGCTCAACGACGAAGCGAACCTCAATATCTACGATCGCGAATTCGCCCGTCAGCAAAGCGCGATCTTCGACGCCGATATAGAAAAGTCGCACCTTGTCACGTACGAAGAGTGGCTGAATCGACCGAGGTTAGAGAAGCTGATCGAGAAAGTAGTGCCGTTGCTCGATTGGCAGCTTTGAACGCCTGAACGATTTTTTTCCCCGGGTTCGACTACTACCGCCACGACCTCAATGTCGCGTCAAAGCGCCGCCCGCCGCCGCCTCGATCAGCTTTCTCATAGGCCACGCCTCGGCGTACTGACCGATCACAGCCACTTCACGATCCGCCTGTTCGGGTAACAAACGGTCGTCCACCACTACGATGATGGGCATGTTGGCAGTCAGCGCATTGCCTCGCAGGTCTACAAGCTTGTAAAGCTCCGACGACGAAGCGTTGCGATGACATGAGATCACGTCGATCTGCGTGTCACCCTGTGACAGGTCGAAACCATATTGACGACCCGACACGCCCGCGGCCTTCAGCGTGCTCTTGAGTGCCGGGACATCTGGTTTTATTGCGTTGAGATAAAGCCTTGTGTCGCCAATCAGGCTGGGCTCGCGGACGGCGAAGTCAGTGCCCGCGTTATCGAATTCCCATCTGGCCAGACTCAGCAACGCGTCGACATAACTCGCGAAGCCGGACGCCATGTTGGAAACTTCAAACGTGCCTTCAATTTCGCCCTCATGCGTTACGTTGATGCCGGGCTGCTTGATCGCTGCTTTCACGACCTGATAGTCCCGCAGATGAAACGAATTGATCTGGCGGGCGAAGCAGTGGAACAACGTCCCCCCTGAATCAAAGAACCGTATCTGCTCGCGATCACCCAGATA
Source organism: Caballeronia sordidicola (assembly GCF_002220365.1). GTDB lineage: Bacteria > Pseudomonadota > Gammaproteobacteria > Burkholderiales > Burkholderiaceae > Caballeronia > Caballeronia sordidicola_C. The sequence goes on from NZ_MTHB01000126.1 coordinate 94,872, forward strand.
TTCCGCATAGATCTCGAATGGGTCACCTCCGTAAAAACCAAACGGTGTCTGGAGGGCCATCATGGGCGGGTATTCATCTTCTAGTTGCACGCAGCCGAAACCAAGCTTTGCGCACATGTCCTGGCAGGACGACTGGATATTCATTTCGACTCCGGAACCGATGGGTCAGGTAAGACGCAGGTCAGCGTCAAGTTGGTCTTCCTGCAAAAGAGCAGCAGCGCGCCCGCGAAACTGATCGCAGACCATTCAGCGTGGCCCGCCAAACGGTCGCGACCCACGTGTTCGTGGGGATGCCGATGAGCGTCCGCTGGTCGTCGACCACTTTGAAAGACGTCGAGCTGGTACGCTCGGCGATTACCCCGATGCTGCGAGTAGTACATGCTGAACAGGAATTGCTTAAGGTGCGGTCGCCGCCCGTATCGAACAGATAGATCAGCCGTGATGCCCTGAATGCGTCTGCCCTCGGCATCCGTGACACAGAACTCGCATTTCGCCCAACTTACCGTTTGCTGCCGCCGTCTCCATCCCGTTGATGGGTCGCCGAATTTGATGAGGCTCAACAAGCGTTCCGCCTCGTCCCGTGGAAGATCGTCGATCATAAGAAGTCATGGTTTGCATCCTGCGTGCTCGCGTGGATTTCACATGACCAACCATACCGTGATGCGCTTCATACGAGTCAAGGCGAAAATCGTCATAAAGTGTCTGCTCGCCTCACCAATGCGCCTCACGTTGCAATCAAGCTACCCGCCGATCACCCCGGTTCGCATCAACGCCTCGATCTGCGCGTCACCCATGCCAAGCACGTCGCGCAGCATGGCGCTCGTGTGTTGTCCAAGCATCGGCGGCGCCTGATCGTACGCAACCGGCGTAGCCGATAAACGCAGCGGACTTGCGACCGTCGGCGCAACGCCCGCAACGGGATGCGGTATGTCCCGCGCCGCGCCGCGAAATTGCGCCTGATCGGAATCGAAAGCCTGCGCGATATCGTTGATCGGCCCGCACGGCACGCCGCACGCTTCGAACGCGTCGACCCATGCGTCGCGAGGACGCGTCATGAAGACTGCCGCCAGCTGCGGCAGCAATTCCGCCCGGTTCACGCTACGCCCGCTATTGGTAGCGAAGCGTGCATCGAGCGCAAGTTCCGGCACGTTCATTGCGGTGCACATCGAACGAAACTGGCTGTCGTTGCCGCATGCGACGATCACGTGGCCATCGCTCGCGGCAAATGTCTGGTACGGCACGATGTTCGGATGCGCATTGCCCATGCGCTGTGGCGCGATGCCCGTGGTGAGATAGTTCATCGACTGGTTCGCGAGCATGGCGAGCTGGCAATCGAGCAACGCGATGTCGAGATGTTGCCCGAGCCCGCTTTTTTCGCGCTCCAAAAGTGCGGCGAGCACGCCGGTGGTTGCGTACATGCCGGCCATCAGATCCGTTACGGCCACGCCGACTTTTTCCGGGCCGCCGCCCGCTACGCTGTCGGGCTCGCCGGTAATGCTCATCAGCCCGCCCATTCCCTGGATCAGGAAGTCGTAACCCGCGCGCGGCGATAGCGGGCCGCTCTGTCCAAAACCCGTCACCGAGCAGTACACGAGCCGCGGATTGAGCGCCGAAAGACTTTCATAGTCCAACTGATATTTCCTGAGTCCCCCGACCTTGAAGTTTTCGACGACCACGTCGCACGACTTCGCGAACTCGCGGATCAGCGCGGCGCCTTCGGGTGAACTCATGTCGATGGCAACCGACTGCTTGTTTCGGTTCGCGCACAGGAAATAGGCGCTCTCCGATGTATCACGGCCCTCGGCGTCGCGAAGGAATGGCGGGCCCCATGTGCGGGTGTCGTCGCCCGTGCCCGGACGCTCGATCTTGATCACTTGCGCCCCGAGATCCGCGAGATTTTGCGTGCACCACGGCCCCGCCAGCACCCTCGACAGATCCAGCACGCGAATGCCATCCAGCGGCCGTTTTCTTGTCGTATGCATGGTCGCGCCCGGGTTTTCCGGCGTCGGTTGATTCTTGCTGTCCTGCACCATTTCACCTCGTTCGTTTCAAGCCGGGTTCTGGCTGATCGGCCCGTTCATGACGGGGAAAATGCGAATTGGCACGCCTGCTCGGGCGGCTGGCGGAGAACCGCATCGTCTGATGCCGTCGATTGTAGCCAAGTCGCCAGATAGGGCGTCCCGGTCCGGCGTTCGCCAGTTTGTCTAACTCGTATATTCCGACGCGCACCAGCCAATCGACAGGATCAAAATCACGGAATACGGTCGAAATATTTGTCAGGTACCGGAATATTCCGTGAGCATCATCCGTTTATCCCGTACCTGCACAATGGAACGAGACAAACAACATGAGAATGCGAATCCCGATGCTCGCTGCAGCGCTGACCCTCTCCGCGGCCGCCAGTCTGGGTGCCCATGCTGCCTCGCCAATGGCCGGAGGCGGTATGTACACCGACGCGAAAGGCATGACGCTCTACACGTTTGACAAGGATCCGGCGTCGGGTCCGAGCGCGTGCAGCGGCGGTTGCGCCCAAGCGTGGCCGGCGGTAATGGCCGATGGCTCGGACAAACCCCAGGGTGACTGGACCATGATGCCCGCAGCCGATGGCGGCAACCAGTGGGCATACAAGGGCAAGCGCGTGTACACGTTCGCGAAAGACAAGAAACCCGGCGATGCCAACGGCGAAAATTTCAAGGACATGTGGCATACCGTGAAGCAGTAAGCGGGATGCAACAAGCTTGAAGCAACAAGCGTGAAGCAGCAAAACGCCATCAGAGCGATGCAGACCAGCATGAAGCGATCGATGGCCACTGTGCACGTGCGGCAATATCGTCGTCACGGGAACAGCGGCCCGGAGCGTTGAAAGTGAACCAGTCATGAGCATAGGCCGTTGAGCTTCGATACCGACCTCGTTGGAGTTCTGCCGCAGTTGCGGCGTTATGCGCGCGCGCTAACGGGAGACCGTGCGTGGGCCGATGACCTCGTGCAGGACGTGACCGAACGCGCGCTGGGCCGGTCGAAAGGATTTCGCGTCGGCAGCAATCTGCGCGCATGGCTGTTCACGATCATGCGCAATCTCTATATCGATCAGTTGCGCGGCCGGCGCGATATTGCCGTCGACGATGAAACCGCGCCCTGGCGGCAGATGGCCGCGCCCGTGGGCGAAGTCGACGGGCTCGTGCTTCGTGACGTGCAACGCGCGCTATATTGCCTGCCGGTTGAGCAACGCGAAGTCATGCTGCTCGTCTGTGTCGAGGACATGAGTTATCAGGAGGCATCCGTGGTGCTGAACGTGCCGGCCGGAACGGTGATGTCGCGACTATCGCGGGCGCGTGAACACATGCGTGTGCTGCTCGGTGAGGAACCGGGCCGCAAATCGGCATCGTTGAAAATCGTGAGTGGCACATGACGAATCCCGAACGTCCGGAACAGGCGGAAGCGAGCGCGGCAGCCGATGAGTTGCGCGCGCTGTCCGCGTTCATCGACGATGAAGCGCCGGAGGCCGAGCGCGCTGAAACCGCTGCGCGCATCGCCCGCGATCCGGCGAGCGCGGCGACGGTCGCCGCGTATCGGGCGCAAGACAATGCGCTGCGGGCGCTGTTTGCCGCCACGGCTGACAAGGAACCTCAAGTCGTGGTGGTGCGTCCGCGCAGGCGTTATCTGATGGCGGCGAGCTGGCTGGTGGTGGGGATCGCATGCGGCTTCCTGATGCATATGCTGTTGCCGGTCCTCGATCAGGATCGCCCGGCGCCCACGTTCGCGCAACGCGCGGATATCGCTTACGCGGTATATGCGCCTGAGCAGCGGCACGCGGTGGAAGTCGCGGCGTCGCAGGAGGATCATCTCGTGACGTGGTTATCCAAGCGGCTCAACCGCACCTTGATCATTCCCTCGCTGCACGAGTATGGGTTCGAGCTGGTCGGTGGCCGCTTGTTGCCCGGCGAGGACGGACCTGCGGCGCAGTTCATGTATCAGAACGCCAGCGGCGAACGGCTCACGCTGTACATGACAAGCGGCTCGGGCAAGCATAAGGACGAGTACGCCATACGGATGTTGCGCGACGGCTCGCGACGAACTTTCTACTGGACGACCGATCACGCGGGTTACGCGCTCTCCGGACAGATCGGTGAGGCGAAGCTCCGTGCCATCAGCTTCGATACCTGCGCGGCCTTAGGCGGCGATCCGAAGAAATGGCAGTAAGCGGTTTTCCGGATCGCGGCGCTTGAAGGGACGGGAATATATCGGGCGCACGCGGTAACTAGAGCGAAGTTATTGAGACCCGAGGCCAGAAGAACAATGAAGAATGATCGAAGCAGCATGTGCCGCGCGAAGCGGCTTTTGCGCGTTGCCGCGATAGGCGCGGGGTGTTTGCTGAGCGTCGCCGCCATCGCCGATGGGCGCTTCACGCTAACCTCGCCCGGCCTCGCCGATAACGCCACCCTCGATTCCCGGCATGCCGCCAGCGCGCAGGATTGTGGTGGCAAGAACGTCTCGTTGCCGCTGGCGTGGAGCAATGCGCCGTCAGAGACCCAAAGCTTTGCGGTCACCATCTTCGATCCCGACGGCGCTCGCGGCCTGGGCATCGTGCATTGGATTCTCTACGGAATTCCTGCTGCGACGACCGCGCTCGGGGAAGGCGGGCCGCCGCCGGCAGGCAGTGTGGGCGGAATCAACCGGACGGGGAAGGACGGTTATTACGGGCCCTGCCCGCCGCATGGCGACGCACCGCATCACTATGTCGTGCAAGCCTACGCGCTGGATCTCGCCGCCAACGCCCTGCCCGCCGCGCTCGATCGCAACGCTTTGATCGCGGCGATGAAGGGTCACGTGCTGGCGTCGTCGAGTATGGTGGTGCGGTACGCGCGTTGATAACCGCGATGCGTGATCAAGCAGTACACGCGGTACAGCAATGCATCGCGGCGCAGGCCTTCAGACTTCATCCGTCGCCGCGAGTCCCGCCCTCGTCTGCACGCGCCACGCACGTGAACCGCCAAGGAAGTCGACCCAACCGAGCGCCGCGCCCGTATGGCGCAGCAACTGGAACGTGAACGGCTCGACAATCGCCGTCACGACCGCCATCCACAGGCTCGACCCGGCGGTGTCTCCCGTCCAGCGCCGGTACAGATGCACGGTCCATAGGTGGAAGGCGAAATCGATAAGAATCTTCCCGCCGATCACGCTGAAAATAGGCAGCACAATCGCGCCGCGCCGATCCACGATAAACCCCAGCAGCAGCGCAAACGCCGTCAAGCCGTAGATGGGCTGCACGGTATCAAAGGCCTTCACGGGCAGCATCAGCAAACCGAGCGTGCCGTAACGCCGGTTGCCGGTCATGTCGCGATTCCAGTACTGCGTCTGCAAAAAGCCCGCGAACCAGCGCCGCCGCTGGCGCATGAAACCGCTGAACGAACTCGGCGCGTCCGTGATGGCGTGCGCGTTGCCCACCACCCGCACGTCCCAGTCCAGACCGTGATCGACGGCATGACGACGCAGCCGGTGAATCAGCTCGTAATCTTCCACCAGGCATTGCGGATCAAACCCGCCGACGGCCAGCAGCGCATCGCGGCGAAACGAGGCGAACGCGCCCGAGATCAGCAGCAGGCTATCGGCGCGCATCCACGCAAAACGCGCGATGAAATTGCGGATGTATTCATACGTCTGGAACCACTGGAAAAAGCGCCCGCTCATCGTTTTACTGCACACCGGAACCAGGATACCCGCCGCTGCAACCAGATTCGGTCGCGATGCAAACGCACTGCGCATGGCCAGAACGGCGTCGTCAGCGAGACGCGTATCGGCATCGACGGTCATGACGATCGGCGTACTGATCTTTTCGATTGCCGCGTTCAGTGCGCGTGCCTTGCCGCCATGCGCCACGCGTAGCCAGAACAGCGCCGGGTGCAGCGTCGACGCCGCGCTCAGCTCGCCCTCCGCCGGCGCGACGAGACCAAAACGTTGCGTAAGAAGCTCGGCGGTGGCGTCGGAAGAACCATCGTCGGCAATCACGATTTGCGCCGCGCCGTGCGTTTGCCCGAGCAATTTCGCGAGCGTGTTGGGCAGCACGGCTGCCTCGTTATGCGACGCCACGATCACGCCGAGCTTCGGCAAACCACGTTCGCGCTGCTTGCGATCAAGCGGCTTGCGCGGCCTGACGAGCGTCCACGATTTCGCCGCGACGAACATCAGCAGCAAGGTGTCGTAGACCACGTAGGCAATGCCCGTCGACCATGCCACCACGCCGTGCAGGAAGAACGCGCGGGCGAACAGCACGAGCCACAGCAGGACCACGCCGCCGTGAATCAGCACGCTCGCGAGGGTCACCGGGCGAGGCGCCAAGCGCGGCGAAGCCTGCGCGAGCGCCTCTTCCAGCGATCGCTTCACAAGCGGATCCGGTTGGGCCGGGGTCTTTTTCGTTCGCATGGGAACGGCGTGAAGTTTCACATCCATTACGGCACCATCCGCGTGATTACCGACTTCTTGTCGATCCACTGATGCTTGAGCGCGCCGCCCACGTGCATCGCCAAGAGGGCGTACAGCGCGTAACCCAGCCACGTATGCAATGCGCCGAAGCGATCGTGCAACGACTCCTTCAGGACCGGATCGAGATGCATCACGAAACCCACACGTGGCCACGGAATCAGGCCGAACAGATGCATTGGATGCGTCGCGGCGTCTTTCCACGCCGAGTCGTGCAGCCAGCCGGACAGGGGTAGGCCGATCATCAGCAGATACAACAAAAAGTGCGCGATGTGGGCGGCCATGTGTTCCCACTTCGGAAACGCCTTCGGCAATGGCGGCGGCCGATGCGAAACGCGCCACAAGATACGCAGCAGCACCAGCCCGAGAACCGTGATGCCGATGGACTTATGGGTATCGACGATCCGCCGTACCCATGAATCGGGGAACGATTCCGCCGTCAGTCCCAGCACGACGTTGCAGATAATCAACAACGCGATGAGCCAGTGCAGGACCATCGCGGTGCGCGTGTAGCGCAGCGGCATCACGGTCTGGGGCGGTTCTGACACCACGTTGGCAGCTTGCGTGGACATTGAAACTCCGTGCGTAAATGGGGGATCGGCTGGATAGTTCTTTCTGCAACCTGTCGCGCCGGGTTGGTCTATCCAAGCGCGAATCTTTGCAGTCGACACGATCCAAACGCACCGTGGCACCGGTTTATTCCATCGATTCTGCGGGAAAACGCGAACTTACGTTTGTAGATGAATTGTCAGGTGAGATGTTGAAAGGGTTCGATGGCTTCAGCGCTCTTCGGCGACGCAAATGCCAGCACCGCTTGAGCGAATCGCAACGCGGCAGGGTTCGCGGCGTCGCGGCGCGTGACGAGGTGGAGCGGCGCGGAGAACGCTTCGTCGCCGCCAACAGCGCAATACACCACGGTTTCCTGCTGGTATCGCTGCATGGATGCCGGCACGAGCGTGATGCCGCCGCCCGCCGCCACCAGGTTGATGGCGCTCAGCATGCGCGGCACTTCGCTCACCACTTCCGGCTTGAATCCGGCCGCCTCACACGCGCGGATAAAGTCAGCGTACATGCCCGGTGCGCCCGGCCGCCGCACGAAGATAAACGACTCGCCGGCAAGCGCCTTCAGCGGCACACGCGGCTGTTTGCCGGGCCGCACGCCGTTTGCCGGCAGCAGCGCATGCCCGACCGGCAACACGAGCACCATGCGCTCCTCGTGCAGCAGGTCGAAGCGCAACTCCGCGGGCATCTCGATCGGCTTGCGCAAGATGCCTGCATCGACGCGTCCATTCATCATCCGTTCAATGATGTCAGCCGCATTGATCTCGTTCAGGTCAATGGCAATATCTGGATGCGTCGCGCGAAAACGGCGGATCGCGGCGGTGGCAAGCGGGTGGAATGCTGCCGAACTCGTCAGCGCGATCCGCACGGAGCCGAGTTGGCCGTTCGCCACTCGCCGCGCATTGACCACGCCTTGATCGAGCGCGTCGAGCACGGCGCGGGCATCGACGACAAAAGCAGCCCCTGCCGATGTCAGTTCCACCCCGCGCGGCAAACGCGTAAAAAGCGCAAATCCCAATTCGCGCTCGAGCTCCTGAATTTGCTGCGACAACGGCGGCTGCTGAATATGCAGCCGCGCCGCCGCCCGCGTGAACTGGCGCTCTTCGGCAACGGTAAGGAAGTACCGCAGGTGACGCAGTTCCATTGAGATGCCTCACATACGTGACAGATATGGCAATGCCATCCGATATGTATTTTACATTTGCCACTGCGTTTCGTACTCTTCGATTCAAATACACATAAATGCACGGATCCGGAGACATATGGAAACCACTTTCCCACCGAATGCGGCCGACCATCCGCCAGCTTCATTGGCGTCGCTCAGCAAGTCGCAGATTCGCCGCGCCGTGCTGGCGTCGGTGATCGGCAACGGGCTGGAATGGTTCGATTTCCTGATCTACGGCTACTTCGCGAAAATCATCGCGCACGTGTTTTTTCCGGTCGGCAACGCCGCGCTTTCCACAACGCTGACACTCGGCACGTTTGCCGTCGGATTTATCGTGCGGCCGCTCGGCGGGATCGTGATAGGCGCGTATGCCGACCGCGTCGGGCGCCGCAAGACGCTCTCCATGCTCATTTTGATGATGGCCGCCAGCACCTTGTTGATGGGTCTGACTCCCGGCTATTCGAGCATCGGGATCGCTGCGCCCTTGCTGGTACTGCTTGCACGCGTCATGCAGGGTTTATCTGTCGGCGGCGAGTTCGCCACGGCTGCCGCGATGCTCACGGAATATGCGCCGCGTGGCAAAAAAATGTACTTCGGCAGCTTCCAGATGACATCGCAGGCGGTGGCGCTGGTGCTGTCGTCGGCGTTTGGCTATTTCCTGACGTCGAATCTGGACCGGGCATCGCTCGAATCCTGGGGCTGGCGCGTGCCGTTCCTGGTCGGCGCGCTGGTCGGACCGGTGGGGTTCTACATCCGCCACAAAGTCGCGGAATCGCCCGAGTTCGTGGAGTTGCGCGAACGTCTCGGCCACGCGCCGCGGCAGAGCATCCGCGGTTTTTTCCGGCAACGCGGCGACGCGTCGTTGTGCGCGATGGGCGTGATCATCGTCGGCACGGCAACGAATTATCTGTGGCATACGTTCATGCCGCTGTATGTCGAGCGTCAGTTGCATTTGCCGCTCAAGAACGCGTTGTTCGGCACGGCGGTGTCGGGGCTGGTCTCCATAGTGGGCTATCCGCTCGCGGGAAAACTCGCGGACCGGATCGGCGCTTACCGGCTGTTCTTTCCGGTGACTATCGTGTGGGTGGTGATCGCGTATCCGCTGTTTGCGTGGGTGCTCGCGTCCCCCACGCCGGGCCGCGTCTTCGCCGCGCAAATGGTCGCGACCGTGGTGCTGAGCCTGATGTCGGGACCGCATCCCGGCATGCTCACGCAGTTGTTCCCCACTGCCACGCGCTCTACCGGCGTTGCGCTCTCGTACAACATCGCGGTGACTATGTTCGGGGGCCTCGCGCCGCTGACCGTCTCCACGCTGATCACTGTGACCGGATCGAATATCGTGCCGGCGTATTACCTGATCTTCGCGGGCTTCGTGTCGCTCGCGCTGGTCGGGCTGACACGTTCCGGGCAACGTCTGCGCCGCGATCCCGATGCCCTTGCGCTGGATTGAAATGACTGACGTGCACCCTTGCCCCCCTAAACCTCGCAACGAGCGCCCGGTTAGCGCAGTCGGCAACGAACGGCTGCGCGTGGTGACGTCGCGCGGCGCGGGTACCGTGCCGTTTTATCGGTCGATTGAAGAACGCGATGCGGCGAACGTTTCGCGAATCGTGATCCTGCTGCACGGCAGGTTGCGCGATGCCGATGCCTATCTGCTCTCGGCGCAACATGCGCTGGCGGCGGCATCGACCGATCCCGCCCATACATTGCTGCTCGTACCGCAGTTCCTGGCCACCGCGGACATGGCCGCGCACGGTTTGTCCGCCGACACGCTGCACTGGGAATGGACGTCATGGATGGGCGGCGATGACGCGCTCGGTCCAGCGCCGCTCAGTTCCTTCGATGTCCTCGATGCATTCATCGCGCAATTCGCGGATCTTGCGCGTTATCCGGCTCTGCGCGACGTGGTGATCGCCGGACATTCGGGCGGCGCACAGGTCGCGCACCGGTACGCGATTGCGGGTGCTGGCTGTCACGTGCCTGGCGTGCGGTGCCGGTACGTGATTGCGAATCCATCGTCGTATGTGTACTTCGACTCGATGCGGCCTTACGCGGACGGCGTTCTGCGTCCCGCCAATACCACTGCGTGTCCCGGCGTGGATGACTGGAAGTACGGCGTGCTGCGCGCGCCGCGCTACGCGAAGGCCGCATCATTCGATGCGTTCGAAACACGGTACGCCGCGAGCGACGTTATCTATCTGCTAGGTCAGCAGGATTGCGATCCACACCATGACGCGCTCGACCGTTCGTGTGCGGCAGCAGCGCAAGGCCCCCATCGGCTCGCGCGTGGGCGTTCTTATTTTTCGTACCTCAAAGCCCGCCACCCAGGGCTTGGACATCGCTGCTGGGAAGTGGCCGGCGTAGGCCACAACGGCGCAGCGATGCTCGGTTCGCACGAAGGCGTGCGGGCGTTGTTCGACACACAACGGATCGCGAACGTGGTCGATTCATCGACGGCCGGCGCGACGGACTAGATACCGCGCAATACACCGCGACATTCAAGAACGTTGCCTCGGCGACGGGATGACTGTCGCCTGGACGGTGCGCCGTTCGTTTCTTTATCGGTTTATCGGCAAGCGGTTGGTTAGCTCGTTTGGCTAGTTTGGCTCGTTTGTCCGATGCAAGCAGCAGTTAATAAACATACGGAGACAGCATGATGAGAAACACCCTCGCCGCTTGCGGCACATCCCTTGTCGTCGCTGCGCTGGCCGGTTGCGGCGGTTCATCGTCGAATAACGACAGCCCACCGCCCACGCCGCCTGTCTCGTCCGCCGCGGCATGCTCTGTGCTCGGCGGCATCAAGATTGCGGCGGCGTCGATAGGCACGCCCAGCAACGGCGCAACGGTGGCGAGCGCGACCCTGGTCGCGGCGTCGAGTACGTCCGGCGAGTATTGCCAGGTGAACGGCACCATTGCACCCGTCGATACGACCGCGCCGAACATCAATTTCGAAGTGAACTTACCAACTGCATGGAACAAAAAGGCGCTGCAATACGGCGGCGGCGGTTTCGACGGCACGCTCATCACCGGTCTTGCCGCACTCGACATGGCGCCGGCCGGTTCGTCAACACCGCTCGCTCGCGGCTACGTGACCTTCGGCGACGACTCCGGTCACCAGAGCAAAAGCATCACCGACGGCTCGTTCGCCGCGAACGACGAAGCGCTCGCCAACTACGGCGGCCTCACGCTGAAAAAAACCCACGACGTCGCCATGCTGTTGCTAAAGGCGCGTTACGGCGCTGCACCCACGAAAACCTATTTCTTCGGCAGTTCGACCGGCGGCCGCGACGGCCTCACGGTGATCCAGCGATGGCCAGCCGACTATGACGGCATTGTTGTCAACCGGCCCGCGCTTAACTACACGGGACTGCGGCTCTCAAACGTCGTGCTTGGCCGCGCGCTTTATCTGAATGGCGGCGCGGGCTGGCTCGACGTGAACAAGACCGTGCTGCTCGAGAACGCCGTGACGAAAGCGTGCGACACGCTCGACGGTGTAGCGGACGGCATCATCTCGAACGTCGCGGCCTGCAAGCTGCAAGCGCCTGCCGTGCTCGCCGCGCTGCGCTGCCCGGCGGGCAAGGACGCGGGAGACACCTGTCTCTCCGACGCCCAGATTGCGACCGTGAACACCATCGCTGCGCCATTGCAGCTGCCCTATCCGCTCGCGAACGGCGTCACGCAGTACGCCGGGTACAACATCCTTGCCGGTTCCGTGTTCGCGGGTCAGTACACCACGCGTAACTTTGGCACGTCACCAATACCGGCCAACCCCGCCGGCAAGAACGATGCGAACCAGTGGGTCACGGGCGACCAGTGGGTGAAATACTTCATCACGCGTATTCCTACGTTCAATTCCCTCACCTTCGATCCGCTGAATCCAGGTACGTACCAGGCGCAAGTCCAGCAAGTCTCCGCCGAAAGCGATGCCACCAACCCCGACCTCTCGGCGTTCATCGCGAAGGGTGGCAAAGCGATCATCACCCACGGTCTCGCCGATGAAATCGTCAGCACGGATTCGTCCGTGGACTACTACAACGCGCTGGTGCAGAAGTTCGGCCAGACTTCCGTCGACAGTTTCGTGCGCTTCTACCTGATGCCAGGCGTGGGCCACGGTACCGGACCGTTCCTGCCGCAAGTCGATTCCCTTGGGGCGTTGGAACAATGGGTGGAAAACGGCACCACGCCGGAAACGCTCACGGTAACGGACTCGACCGCTGCGACTGCCGGGCGCACGCGGCCCCTGTGCCGTTACCCGACCTGGCCGAAATACGCCGGCGGTGACGTCAATTCAGCTACAAGTTTCACCTGTAGCCAGTAGCCGCCAAGGGAGGACGGGGCCGGTCGAACCATCGTCCGGAAGGCTTGTCGAGCAAGAGAAGCAATCGCTTTCTGCTCTGCTATAGTCTTTCCCATCCTCCCTTTCCAGATCGCGCGTGGACCACATTCCCTTATGGGCGCAAATCTGCGCCATTTTCCTGCTGCTCTTTCTCTCCGCATTCTTCTCGATTTCCGAAACGTCGATGATGGCGCTCAATCGCCATCGCCTGAAACACCTTGCCAACCAGGGTTCGCTGCGCGCTCGCGTCACGCAGGGCCTCCTTGCCAAGACCGATCAACTGCTGAGCGTGATCCTGATTGGCAACAATCTGATCAACACGATCATTCCGGTACTGACAACGTCCATCGCGCTGCGCACTTTTGGCCATAACAATCTGGTGTTGTCGGTGACGACCGGGGTTGTTGCGTTCCTCATCATTGTGTTTGCGGAAATTGCGCCGAAGATTGTAGGCGCGACTTATCCGGAGAAGGTTGCGCTCCCGGCCAGCCTGGTTTTGTCGCCTTTGATGCGTGTGGCGAGGCCGCTCGTCTGGTTCGTCAACCTGTTCGCGAACGGCGTGCTTAGGGTGCTGCACATCAATACAAAAGGCGGTCGGGACCAGCGGCTTTCCACCGAAGAACTGCGCACTATCGTGCTGGAATCGGGCAATTTCATGCCGACCAAGCACCGCAGCATCCTGCTGAACCTGTTCGACCTGGAGAACATCACCGTCGACGACGTGATGATTCCGCGCCGCCGGATTGAAGCCCTGGATTTCGATGCCCCCTTTGACACCATCCTGCATCAGCTCGAGACCTGCTATCACAACAAGCTGGTGGTATATCAGGGCGACATCGATCGCGTGCTGGGTGTTCTGCATGTGAGAAAGACGCTCTCTGCACTGCATAACCAGGAATTTGAGCGCGAGACCTTGCGCGAACTGTTGGCCGAACCGTACTTCGTCCCGGCAGGCACGCCCGTGTTTCAGCAACTGCAATTCTTTCAGGAAAGCAGGCATCGAATTGCGATTGTGGTGAACGAATATGGCGAGCTGCAGGGACTGGTGACGCCGGAAGACATCATTGAAGAATTGATTGGCGAGTTCACCACGACCATTCCACGCGGGGCCGGTTCGCGTAGCGGCTGGAACGAGGAAGGCGAATGCATTGTGGCCGGCAGCATGCCGTTGCGCGAGCTGAACCGGTGGCTGAAGCTGACGCTTCCCACCGACGGCCCAAAGACACTCAACGGCCTGATCCTCGAAACCCTGGAAGAGATTCCGGACGGTGACGTGAGCGTGCGTATTGCCGGCGTGCACTTCGAAGTCATGCGCAGCGACGACCAGGCGATACGCACCGTGAAAATATTCCGGCCGCAAGGCGTGGTGCTGAGAAAGCAAGGGTAGCAACGAAGTTCGGTTCATGGGGCAGCTCGGGTTTCGCATTGGGCTTCTGGTTGCACCAGCTTGCGCCATTTCCGCCTCCGCGAATCACCTGTGGGGCCGCGTTAGCCGTTCGGCCAGCTTTCCAGCGTTCCCAAGCGTTAGCCGTTCGGCTGAGTTGGAACGAGGCGCGTGGAAGGACAAGATCGGGGCATCCCGTTCACCGAGCCATGCCCATGCCGTCTTCTCTCCCGGTTACGTTTTCTCGGCCGCCGCCGCAGCTATCCGCTCGCCCGGCCGATACAATCCCTGACGCCGACAACGCACCTGCTGTTGCGTTGCTCACCGATACCCTGCGCGAAGCAGCTGCACGCGGCGCATCCGATATCCACGTCGAACCGGGCGAGCACGAGTGGCGCATCCGCTTGCGTATTGACGGTGCGTTGCACGTCTTTCTCAAGCCGCCACCGCATTTGCGTGACGCTTTCATCACGCGGATCAAAGTGCTGGAGCGCATGGACATTGCCGAGCGGCGCGTGCCGCAGGACGGACGTTTGCGCTTGCCGCTGGCGAACGGAAATCCGGAGGACTATCGCGTGAATTCGCTGCCGGTCCTGTTCGGTGAAAAACTGGTGTTGCGCCGCCTGGAGTCACTGCCGGCGGATCTGTCGCTGGCGGCGCTGGGACTTGCCCCCGACCAGCAGAAGACCGTGGAAGCCGCGATCCACGCGCCGCACGGACTCGTGCTGGTCACCGGCCCCACCGGTAGCGGCAAAACCCTGTCGCTGTATTGCTTTTTGCAGATGCTCAACGCGGAGTCACGCAACGTCTGTTCCGTCGAAGATCCCGCCGAAATCCAGCTTGCCGGGATCAATCAGGTCAGTGTCCGCGACAAAGCGGGACTCACTTTCGCGGTCGCGCTGCGCGCGTTCATGCGACAAGACCCGGACGTGATCATGGTCGGCGAAATCCGTGTCGCCGAAACTGCCGACGTTGCCGTAAAGGCGGCACAAACAGGCCATCTCGTGCTCTCCACGCTGCACACCAACGACGCACCCGCGGCCATCGCACGATTGATCGACATTGGCATTGCGCCGTACAACCTGGCGTCGGCGCTAAGACTTGTTACAGCGCAACGGCTGGTGCGGCGGCTCTGCGACGCTTGTCGCTTGCCTGCAGACCTGGAGTTCGAGCCGGGCTTCAAACCGTTCGAGCCCCGTGGCTGTGCCGCGTGCCATGGCATTGGTTATCGCGGCCGAGTGGGCGTGCATCAACTGATGCCCGTCTCCGACACGTTGCGCGAACTGATCGTCGCGCGCATCGCCACGCACGCCGTCACGCGGCAAGCGCAAAGCGAGGGCATGCCCAGCCTGCGCGACGCTGCCTTCGCACGCGTACGCGAAGGCATGACAAGCGTGGCGGAAGCCGCCGACGCCACGGAGCTTACGTGAACATGAGCCCAATCTCCTTTGATACGCGCTTTGGCTGGCGAGGTATTGACGCAAACGGCGCGGACAAACGCGGCAAGACGATCGCCGCGGATTCAAGCGGTGCGCGCGCACCGCTGAAACGCGCCGGTGGCACGGTGCTCGAACTCACCGCGCTCGGTTCGGCGCCGCCCCCCAAAGCGCGGGCTGCCGACGTCACGCTGTTCACGCGGCAACTCGCCGGCTTGCTGCGCGCCGGCCTGCCGCTTGCGCCGTCGCTGGATCTCATCGCCGATACTCCTTCGCGCGGTGACCTGCCACGCATCGTGGGATCGGTTGCACGGGATATCACGCAGGGCATCGCATTCTCAGAAGCGCTCGCGCGTCATCCCGCCTTTTTCAACGCGCTGTATTGTCAGCTGGTCGCCGTTGGCGAAGTAGCCGGCGCGTTGCCGGTCGTGCTCGCGCGACTGGCCGAAGACCGCGAACGCGCAGGCGCCCAACGGGCGAAGCTGCGTGCCGCGCTGACCTATCCGGTCGCGGTACTGTTGTTGTCGCTTGCCATTACCGCAGGATTGCTGATTGGCGTGGTGCCGACCTTCAAGACCATCTTCGATGGTTTCGGCGCGAAATTGCCGGCACCGACTTTGTTCGTGCTCGCTTTATCGGATGGCGTCGCGCGCTGGTGCGGACCGTTCGCGCTCTTTTGCGTGGTGTCCGGCATCGCGTTCAAGCGGCTTCTACGACGAGTCCCCGCCGTCAGAAGAGCGTTTGACCGCGCCATGCTGAAGCTGCCGCTTGCCGGATCCCTCCTGCGCGCGTTGGCGGTTGCACGCTGGAGCCGCGCGCTCGGCACGTTACTGGCGGCGGGCACACCGTTATCTGATGCATTCGATTCCTTGGCGAGCGCCACAGGCAATCGTATCTTTGATACCGCCACCGTCGAGATAGCCGGGCGCCTTCGGCATGGCGAGAGGCTCGCCGCCGCCATGCGTGCGGTCGGCTGCTTTCCGCCGGATGTGGTGCAGCCTATCGCCGTAGCCGAGGAATCCGGTTCGCTCGACGCGATGCTGCTCGATCTCGCTACACTGGGCGACCGTCAGGTGGACGAACAGACCAGCGCATTCGCGAGGCTGTGCGAGCCGGTGGTGATCGTCGTACTCGGTGCATTGGTGGGCGGTCTCGTCGTCGCCATGTATCTTCCGATCGTTCAACTCGGGAATGTGGTGTAGGTGGTGTAGGATCGCAGCCGAATTCAACCCAGGACAGCCATGCAGCCTTTGTATCAGGCGGAGTTTTCAGGCCGCTATCTCGACGCTTACGGTTCCGCATTCGGCGCTTTGCCGCTCGCGGCGCAGTATGGTTTCGCGATCGTCTTCGGGCTGGTAATCGGCAGCTTCCTGACCGTCGTCGTGCACCGCTTGCCGATCATGCTGGAGCGCGCGTGGAAAGCGGAGAACACTATCGACAATGAGGACGACGGGCATAAGGACGCGCCGCCCGCCCGCTATAACCTTGCCGTACCCCGAAGCGCGTGCCCGCATTGCGGCCACGTGTTGCGGGCATGGGAAAATATTCCGGTCGTGAGTTACATGCTGCTGCGCGGCCGTTGCGCGAAATGCAACGCACGCGTGAGCGCACGTTACCCGCTGACCGAGCTGGCCACCGCGCTGTTAGCCGCGCTATCGCTGTTTGCGTTCGGACCTACGCTGATCGCGCTCGCCGCGTTCGGTTTATGCGCGACGCTGCTGACCACGAGCCTGATCGACTTCGACACCCGCTATCTGCCCGACACGCTGACCTTACCGCTGCTGTGGGCCGGCTTGATTATCAATCTTGGCGACACGGCATTCGTCCCGCTGCGCGAAGCGGTTATTGGTGCGATCGCGGGTTATCTGTTTCTCTGGTGCGTGTATTGGCTGTTCAGGCTGGTGCGCGGCGTGGAAGGCATGGGTTACGGCGACTTCAAGCTGCTCGGCGCCCTTGGCGCGTGGCTAGGCTGGCAAGCGCTGCCGCAGGTGGTGCTGGTGTCGGCGGTGGCCGGCGCGATCTTCGGACTGGCGGCAACGGGTATTGGCAAGATGCGATTTGAAGAACCGCTGCCGTTCGGGCCGTTTCTCGCGGCAGGCGGCGTGATTACGTTATTTTTCGGTACGCCGCTTTACGCAATGTTCGGCGGATAAAACGAAACGAAAAGGGAGTTGAACGATGTTCAGCATCGGCTTGACCGGCGGGATCGGCAGCGGCAAGACCACGGTGGCGGACATGTTCGCCGCGCGCGGTCTTCCGGTTATCGATACGGACCTGATCGCGCACCAGATCACCGCGCCGGGCGGCATCGCGATGCCGCTGATCGAAAGCACGTTCGGCCCGGAATACGTCTGCGCCGACGGTTCGCTGGATCGCGTAAAAATGCGCACCCGCGTTTTCTCCGATAACGCCGCCAAAGCTCAACTCGAGTCGATCACGCATCCGCTGATCCGCGCCGAAAGCGAGCGTCAGCGCAATGCGGCGCAAGGGGCTTATCACATCGTCGTGGTGCCGTTGCTGATTGAAGCGGGGGAACGAGCGAGCAAGGTAGAGCGGATTCTCGTGGTCGACTGCCCGGTGGATACGCAAATCGAGCGTGTGATCCGGCGCAATGGCTTCACGCGCGATCAGGTGCTCGCCATCATTGCGCGACAGGCCACCCGTGAAGCGCGTCTGGCGGCCGCTGACGATGTCGTCGTCAATGACTCCACCGCCACGCTGGAAACGCTGCGGCGCGAGGTGGACGCCCTGCACGCGCGCTATCTGGTGATGGCCTCGGAAGCGAGCGACCCCCGGAGCAAACCGAAGAGCAAACCGCGTACCTAGCAAGTGCATGCAACGCGTTCGAACTCCTCACGAACACCGCTGAAAATGCGCGCCAATTGTGATTAAACGTGCGGATTTGCCGTGGGTTTGATGCGGCATTAGAATGTCCTCACTTTCTGCCATCGAACCTTTCGACCAACGCCGAGGCGAGCGCGCTTGATCCTTTACGAGTACCCCTTCAACGAGCGAATCAGAACGCTGCTGCGTCTCGAAGACCTTTTCGAGCGCTTCACCTTCTTTCTGACTCAAGAAGACCCGCGCGAACATCACGCCGCACTGACCACGTTGTTCGAAATCGCTGAGGTCGCGGGCCGCACGGACCTGAAAGCGGACCTGATGAAGGAGTTGGAGCGTCAACGCCAGACGCTCGCGCCGTTCCGCGGCAATCCCGGTATTGAGCAGGATGCGCTGGAGTCGGTGCTTGGTGAAATCGAGCAGACATTGGCCGGCCTCGGGCAGATGCAGGGCAAGACAGGCCAGCATCTGGCCGATAATGAATGGCTCGCGAGCATTCGCAGCCGTACGATTATCCCAGGCGGAACGTGCCGCTTCGATCTTCCGTCGTACTTCGCATGGCAACAAAATCCGGCCGAGGAACGTCGCGGGGACATCGCGAAATGGGTCACGCCCATGCTGCCGTTGCGAGACGCCGCCACTATCGTGCTGCGTCTAGCACGCGAATCGGGGCAGGCGTCCAAAGTCATGGCAATGCAAGGCAGCTATCAGCAGATGCTTTCGGGTCGAACTTATCAATTGATGCAGGTGCGGGTGCCGTCCGACACGCGCCTGATTCCCGAGGCAAGTGCGAACAAATACATGCTGTGGGTGCGCTTTACGGTACAGGATGGCGATCTGAGGCCACGTGCAGTAGACGCCGACATCCCGTTCCACCTGACGCTATGCAGTCTTTAAGTTGGGCTTGAAAACCCCATTTACTGAACTCAACCTCTTTGAATCCGCTCTGCAGAATGACCACTATCGTTAAATGCCCGACTTGCGAGAAGGACGTCCGGTGGGTTCCCGAAAGCCGCTTTCGTCCCTTTTGTTCAGACCGTTGCAAGCAGATCGATCTCGGTGCTTGGGCGACCGAGAAGTATAAGATCGGCGGCAGTCAGCAAGACACGCCGCCCGATGAAGACTCGCATAGCGGCCTGAACTAGGCCGCGGTCCCGTTATGAAACGAAGCGTCTAAACCGCTTCAGCCGCGAGCCACTCCAGTACAGGAATGGCCGCGGGCAACAACGGCGTGACGTCGGCGGGAAGATGCTGCCAGGCCAGCGCCTGGCCTTCTCGGCCGACCGGCTCGCCGCTCCACGCGGTCACCTTGCAGAAGTAAAGCCGCACGTAAGCATGGGGATAATCGTGTTCGAGTGTCCGCCAGCGCTCGCAGGCGGTCACCTCTATACCCAATTCCTCATGCAATTCCCGTGTGAGCGCCACTTCAACGCTTTCCCCCGCTTCCAGCTTGCCACCGGGAAACTCCCAGTAACCTTCATACGGTTTGCCTTCCGGGCGCTGAGCCAGCAGATAACGGCCGTCCGGTTGCACGAGCACGCCGACTGCGACGTCCGTCACTTGACGCCCATCGGGCGCCGTGTTTGAAACGCTCGTAGTAGAAGTAGTAGCCGTCATGCCTTGCGGCCCGACCAGTCGCGGGCGAATTGCCACGCTACCCGTCCCGAGCGCGAGCCGCGCTCCAACGCCCACACGAGGGCGTCGCCGCGAGCACCGGCAATCTCTTCTGCCTCGCAGCCGAAATGCTTCAACCAGTGCCCGACGATCGTCAGGTAATCGTCTTGCTTGAACGGGTAAAAGCTCACCCACAGGCCGAATCGCTCGGACAGCGAAATCTTTTCTTCAACCACTTCGCCGGGATGAATTTCGCCGTCGGACGTGTGTTTGTAGGTCTCGTTGTCGCTCATGTATTCGGGCAACAGATGGCGTCGGTTCGACGTCGCGTAGATCAGCACGTTGTCTGATTGAGCGGAGATCGAGCCATCGAGCGCCACTTTCAGCGCCTTGTAGCCCGACTCACCCTCTTCGAACGAGAGGTCGTCGCAGAAAACGATGAACCGTTCCGGCCGCGCGGAAATCAGGTCGACGATATCGCCGAGATCGTGCAGATCGTCTTTATCGACTTCGATCAGACGCAGCCCTTCCGTGTGGTACGCGTTCAGGCATGCCTTGATCAGCGACGACTTGCCGGTACCGCGCGCCCCCGTCAGCAACACGTTGTTCGCCGGCGACTTGCGCACGAACTGCCGCGTGTTCTGCTCGATCAGCCCCTTCTGGCGCTCGATATTGCAAAGATCGTCGAGCGACAACGGCGACAGGTTCGGTACAGGTTGCAGGAAACCGCGCCCCTGACGCTTGCGCCAGCGAAATGCCACGGCGCTGTTCCAGTCGATTTCCGGCGGCGCCGGCGGCAACATCCCTTCTACGCGCGCCAGGACAGCTTCGGCGCGGGTCAGAAATTGTTCGAGTTTGTCCATGGGAAATGGTGGTGGTTCAAGACCGGTAATCGGCGTTGATGCTGACGTAATCGTGCGAGAGATCGCACGTCCAGATGGTGGCGTTGGCCTGACCACGGCCCAGCAGCACGCGGATCGCGATCTCGCTTTTCTTCATCACGCGCTGCCCGTCTTCCTCGCGATACTCAGGATTGCGGCCACCGTTCTTCGCGACCAGGACATCGTCGAGGTACAGATCGATCTTGTTCACGTCGAGATCCGCCACGCCCGCATAACCGATAGCCGCGAGAATCCGGCCCAGGTTCGGATCGGATGCGTAGAAGGCAGTCTTGACGAGCGGCGAATGACCGATCGCATACGCGATCAGGCGGCATTCGGCTTCACTCGTGCCGCCTTCCACCGTCACCGTCATGAACTTGGTCGCGCCCTCGCCGTCGCGCACGATCAGTTGTGCCAGCTCCTGTGCCACCGATGTCACGACGTCGCGCAACGCGAGATAGGCCGGAGAGTCCGTCGAAGCAATCAACGGCAGCGACGACTTGCCCGAAGCGATCACGATAAACGAATCGTTCGTCGAGGTATCGCCGTCAATGGTGATGCAGTTGAACGAGCGATCGGCAACGTGCTTGATCAGCGTATCGAGCACCGGTTGCGTGACAGCGGCATCGCAGGCGAGAAAGCCCAGCATGGTCGCCATGTTCGGCCGGATCATGCCGGCACCCTTGCTGATACCCGACAGCGTGACCGTATGGCCATCGATCTGAACCTGACGTGACGCGGCCTTCGGCAACGTATCGGTGGTCATGATGGTTTGCGCGGCGTCGTACCAGTGAGCAGGCTTTTGATTCGCCAGCGCGGCGGGCAATCCGGCTTTCAAACGATCAACAGGCAGCGGCTCGAGAATCACGCCCGTGGAAAACGGCAGGATCTGCGTGGCTTTCAGGTCCAGCAGCACGGCCAGCGCCTCACATGTTTCGCGCGTGTGCGCCATGCCCGTCTCGCCGGTTCCCGCATTCGCGTTGCCCGTGTTCACCACCAGCGCACGAATGCCCTTGGCGCCCGCACGCACTGCGTCCAGATGCTCGCGACACACCGTCACGGGCGCGGCGCAGAAACGGTTTTGCGTGAACACACCGCCGACCGTCGCGCCTTCTGCGATCTGTATGACGAGCACATCCTTGCGATTCGGTTTTCGAATGTTCGCCTCGGCCCAGCCTAGCGTGACGCCGGCGACGGGAAACAGGTGGGCGGGATCGATCGAGGGAAAATTGACGGCCATGTTCGCGACTCGCTAAAAGTGGCGAGTGCCGGTGCACAGAAAGCGCAACGACACGGAGATGAAAGAAACGGAGCCTGACTTGTTTGAAAGGCGGACGTCCGGGGATACCAAAACCAGCCTGCCAAAGACAAACGACGCATTGCTGCGTCGCCTGTCTCCAATGCTATCTGTTACTCGCTACCGCTCTCAACCGTCGATTATGCGAGCTTGCCGTGACAGTTTTTGTACTTCTTGCCGCTGCCGCACGGGCACGGGTCGTTGCGTCCGACCTTCGGCACGTCGTCCGTCGCCACGCGCGTGGCGACCGTAGTGTCGTCGCCGTACGCCATCGCCTGATTGATCATCTGCGTGGTAGCGCTTGCTGCGACGGCCGCCGCAGCCGCGCCGCCCTCTTCGAAGTCAGCGTGCTGGAACGATACGTTTTCCAGATGGCTGCCCTTCTCTTCGTACTGTTCGGCGGCTTCTTCAAGCTGTTCCGGCGACTGGATCTGCACGTTCATTACGACCCGCGTGACTTCCTGCTTCACCGAATCGAGCATGGCGGCGAACAGTTCGAATGCCTCGCGCTTGTACTCCTGCTTCGGATTTTTCTGCGCGTAACCGCGCAGATGGATGCCCTGACGCAGGTGATCCAGTGCTGCAAGATGCTCGCGCCAGCGGCTGTCGAGCGTCTGCAGCATGATCGAACGCTCGAATGCGCTAAACGATTCACGTCCGACCAGCGCGACCTTCGCCTCGTAGCTTTCATCGGCGGCGGCAACTACGGCTTCCAGAATCTCGTCAGCGTCGATGGAATTCGACTCGTTGATCATCTCCTGAACGGCGAGATCGAGTGACCATTCGTTGCGCAGCACTTCTTCCAGTTCCGGCGCACTCCATTGCTCTTCAATGCTTCCGGCCGGCACGTACGTGTGCGTGACTTCAGCGATGACGCTCTGGCGCATGGCGGTGATCGTCTCGGCCACGTCGGTCGCTTCGAGCAGTTCATTGCGCTGCTGGTAGATCACCTTGCGCTGATCGTTCGATACGTCGTCGTATTCGAGCAATTGCTTGCGAATGTCGAAGTTGCGCGCTTCCACCTTGCGCTGCGCCGATTCGATCGAACGCGTGACAATCCCCGCCTCGATCGCCTCGCCTTCCGGCATCTTCAGGCGGTCCATGATCGAACGCACGCGATCGCCGGCGAAGATACGCAAAAGCGGGTCGTCGAGCGACAGATAAAACCGCGACGAACCCGGATCGCCCTGACGTCCGGCACGACCGCGCAACTGGTTATCGATACGACGCGATTCATGCCGTTCCGTACCAATGATATGCAGTCCGCCCGACGCCTTCACGCGGTCGTGCAGCGCTTGCCATTCGTCTTCCAGATGCTTGATGCGGCGTTGTTTTTCTTCTTCGGAGAGCGATTCGTCCGCGTCGATAAACGACGACTGCTTCTCGACATTGCCGCCCAGCACGATGTCCGTACCGCGACCGGCCATGTTGGTCGCAATGGTGACAGCGGCCGGCCGACCGGCTTCCGCGACAATCGCCGCTTCGCGCGCGTGCTGCTTCGCGTTCAACACTTCGTGCTTGAGACCGGCTTGCGTGAGCAGGCCGGATAGCAACTCCGACGCCTCGATGGACGTAGTGCCCACCAGCACCGGCTGGCCACGCTCGACGCATTCGCGGATATCGCGCGTCACGGCGTCGTAGCGTTCCTTCGCCGTCTTGTAGATCTGATCCTGCTTGTCGGTCCGCTTCGGCGGACGGTTCGGCGGGATCACGACTGTTTCCAGGCCGTAGATCTCGTTGAATTCGTACGCTTCAGTGTCCGCCGTACCGGTCATGCCGGACAGCTTCGAGTACATGCGGAAAAAATTCTGGAACGTGATGGACGCAAGCGTCTGGTTCTCGTTCTGGATCTTGACGTGTTCCTTCGCTTCGACGGCCTGATGCAGGCCGTCAGACCAGCGCCGGCCGGTCATCATGCGACCGGTGAATTCGTCGACGATCACGACTTCATTGTCCTGAACCACGTAATGCTGGTCGCGGAAAAACAGCGTGTGCGCACGCAACGCGGCATACACGTGGTGCATCAGCGTGATGTTTTGCGCCGCGTAAAGGCTCTCGCCTTCACCGATCAGACCCCACTCGGCCAGCAGGCGCTCGGCCTTTTCGTGACCTTGCTCAGTGAGGAAAACCTGACGCGCCTTTTCGTCGAGCGTGTAGTCGCCCACTTTCTCGACGCCCGTGCCGTCCGCCTTCTCCTCGCCGATCTGCTGCTCGAGCAGCGGCGGCAGCGCGTTCATGCGCACGTAGAGTTCGGTGTGATCTTCGGCCTGGCCGGAAATAATGAGCGGCGTACGCGCTTCGTCGATAAGAATCGAGTCCACTTCGTCGACTACCGCGAAATTCAGCGGACGCTGCACGCGCGCGTGAGTCTCGTAGACCATGTTGTCGCGCAGGTAGTCGAAGCCGAACTCGTTGTTCGTGCCGTACGTGATGTCCGCGGCATACGCTTCCTGCTTCTGCGCGTGTTCCATCTGCGACAGGTTGATGCCCCACGACAACCCAAGGAAGTTGTAGAGCTTGCCCATCCACTCGGCATCGCGTTGCGCAAGATAGTCGTTCACCGTGACCACGTGCACGCCGCGTCCGGACAACGCGTTCAGATACGCGGCCAGCGTGGCGACGAGCGTCTTGCCCTCGCCCGTGCGCATTTCCGCGATCTTGCCGTAATGCAGCACCATGCCGCCGATCAGTTGGACGTCGAAGTGACGCATCTTCAGCACGCGTTTGCTGGCCTCACGGCACACCGCGAACGCTTCGGGCAGCAACCGGTCGAGCGACTCGCCGCTCGCCACGCGCTGACGGAACTCGTCGGTCTTCGCGCGCAGTTGCTTGTCCGTGTACTGCTCGATCGTCGGCTCGAAAGCATTGATCGCCGCAACGGTCTTTTGGTACTGCTTGACTAGGCGCTGGTTGCGACTGCCAAAAAACTTTTGGAGGAAACCGGTGGTCATCGGATCAGTGTCTGCGTCGCGGTATCGGCTTAGAGCGCGCTGGGTGCGTCCCGGTTCGGGGAACCTCGGCGGCTTAAGTCCATGGGTGAAATCGAATCGGGGATTTTAGCACGCGCCCCCGATAGAGCTTGCGTGCACATCGTTTGTAGTACATTGGCCCGGCGGCGCTCCAGAGCGGTTCAAACCGGCGAGCACGCCACCGTGTCACAAGGTGCGCAGCGTTACAATCAGCGCGTCCCCGCCAGCCCCACAGATTCAAAAATGAGCCGATATCCCCCGAATTCAAGGCCTCCGCCACGCTTCGATCCACGCAAGCCACAGGCGCTGACGGAAGTGCTCGGGCGCACCAGCGAGTTTCTTGCACTGCGTGCCGGCGTGGAGCAAGTGACGGCGCTGCAACGCGATCTGGTGGCGCTCCTGCCCGATTATCTTGGATCCAACGTGGAACCAGGTTTCATTAAAGATGGCGTGCTGGCGCTTTTCGCTGGACATAATGCGCTCGCCGCGCGCCTTAGGCACATTGAACCGCGTCTTTTAGTGGATTTGCAACAACGCGGCTGGGCGGTGAATGCTCTGAAGATTCGTGTACGGCCGCAGGCGATGAAAGATGTGGTGCCACCCAAGCAAGCGCGCATGTCAGCCGCCGGGGCCGATGCCCTGCAAACGCTCGCTGAAACCCTCGAGCCGTCGCCGCTTCAGGAAGCGCTCGCTAAAATGGCCGCGCGCCATCACGCGAAAGCACAAAAAAAATGAGCGGCGCTCGAAAGCAGCCGCTCATTTCATTCTGACTTGCCAAATACTTTACGCGAACGCTGTTTGAGTATCGAAAGCGAAACCACGCGGTGCCGCTTGTTTATCCTCGAACGTAACGATTTCATACGCGTCTTCATGCGCCAATAATTCCCGCAGCAACATGTTATTCATTGCGTGGCCGCCCTTATAAGCAGCGTAAGACGCCAACAACGGATGACCGACCACATACAGGTCGCCAATTGCGTCCAGCATCTTGTGCTTCACAAACTCGTCTTCATAACGCAAACCGTCGTTATTCAGAATCCGGTATTCGTCGAGCACGATGGCGTTATCCATACTGCCGCCCCGCGCCAAACCGAGTTCGCGCATCATTTCGACTTCGTGTGCAAAACCGAACGTTCGTGCCCGGGCAATATCTCGGACATAGGACGTATTCGCAAAATCCACTTCAAGCGCCTGTCCGGTTTTATCAACAGCCGGATGGCGGAAATCGATGGTGAATTTCAGTTTGAAGCCGAAATACGGATCGAGACGCGCGAATTTATCGCCGTCGCGGATTTCTACCGGCTTCGTCACCTTGATAAATTTCTTTGCCGCGTTCTGCTCTTCAATGCCAGCCGATTGAATCAGAAACACGAACGAAGCAGCGCTGCCATCCATAATCGGAATTTCTTCAGCCGTGACATCGACATACAGATTGTCGATACCCAGTCCCGCACATGCCGACATCAAATGTTCGATGGTCGACACGCGCGCGCCGTCTTTCTGCAACACCGAAGCGAGGCGCGTGTCACCGATAGCCAGGGCCGACACGGGAATGTCCACCGGCACGGGCAGGTCGATACGCGCAAAGACAATACCGGTATTAGCCGGCGCGGGCCGAAGCGTCAAATCCACCTTACGACCCGAATGCAGGCCGATTCCGACGGTTTTGACGATGGTTTTAATGGTTCGCTGCTTCAACATGATTTTTTTCGCTTCGATTGTGACTCTCGATTGAGAGAATCAATCGTGAATTTGTATTCAATAGCGCGAAGTATACTCTAATCGCTTCGCGTCGTCCCGGACGGAACCTCGCAACTTGTTTCTCCAAGTTACCGGGTAATTTCGGCACGCCAGCTGCTTTGCCACGCGAAAACGAGCAGGGTCGGGCCGATGACCGGAATGGAGGCATTCCCGGACATCGGCACCGCGTTACGGCTTTGTTTCGACTTTGTTGCGGCGCATTTCAAGAGAGCGTGCGAGCATCAATTTATGTGGCACGGATGCAACACTACGCTCGCCCTATCGGCCTGAAACGGGCCCAACATCAACTCAACATCGCTTGAAACATCAGCCCAACGTCGCCAGTACGCTCTCAGCGCTGCTGACTTCAAACTTGCCGGGTGCTTCGAGATTCAGCGTCTTGACCACGCTGTCCTCGACCACCATTGCGTAACGCTGGGAGCGAATTCCCATGCCACGCTCCGACAAATCCTGCTCCAGGCCGAGTGCTCGGGTAAAACGTGCGCTGCCGTCGGCGATCATCTTCACCTTGCCCGAGGTTTGAAGATCGCGTCCCCACGCGCTCATCACGAACGCGTCGTTGACGGAGACACACCAGATTTCATCGATACCCGCCGCAGCCAGCTTCTCTGCATTGTCGATAAAACCTGGTACGTGCCTGGCGGAACAGGTGGGCGTGAACGCGCCCGGCAATCCGAAGATCACCACGCGCTTGCCCGCCGTCCGCTCGCGCACCGAGAAACCGTTCGGTCCCACGGCGCAACCCTCCGTCGCCACGTCGATGAATTCGAAGAGGCGTTCGTCGGGCAGCGTTTCACCTGTCTTGATCATGGATCGGCCTTTCACTGAGTCAGTGCTGGTCACGCCAGCGATTTGCTACTTGATTCATCACACATCACCACGCCAACGTCGTCGCGCCACGCCCGCTCTCACAGCTCGACAGTTCGATCTCATCCCAATATAGACGATGATGAACATAATCGAAGCGGTCACTCGACCACGGCCTGGCGTCCAGCAGACGCGGCCTGAAGCCTGAGGCAGCACGACCTTCGCCTGACGCTTTTGCCTATGGGCGTTTAATACAAAAACCATCCGCCCCCGGCAAAAATCATCAGTCTGCCTGCTTACGCAAGAACGCCGGAATGTCGTACGTATCCACGCCCTTTTCCTGCAGCGCCTGCACGTGCGAAGCCGCCGTTTCACGCGACGAACGCCACACAGCCGGCGTATCCAGCGCGCCGTAATCCGTGCCGTTCGATTGCTGCGGTGCGTAGCTATGCTGCGCGTGCGCGATCGGCGCATTGTCCGTGCCGGTGCGCAGCAGGGTCATCGGTGCAGCTTGTTGCTTCTTCGCTGCACGGCCAAGGCCCGTTGCAACAACCGTCACGCGCAGAGCGTCGCCCATGGCGTCGTCATACACGGCGCCGAAGATCACGGTCGCGTCTTCTGCTGCATACGACTTGATCGTGTTCATCACTTCACGCGTTTCCGACAAACGCAGCGAACGGCTCGACGTAATGTTCACCAGCACGCCGCGTGCGCCCGACAGATCCACGCCTTCCAGCAGCGGACTTGCCACGGCTTGTTCTGCAGCCAGGCGCGCACGATCGACACCAGCGACCGTCGCCGTGCCCATCATTGCCTTGCCTTGCTCGCCCATCACCGTCTTCACGTCTTCGAAGTCGACGTTGACCAGCCCGTCGACGTTGATGATTTCCGCGATGCCGGCAACAGCGTTGTTCAACACGTCATCAGCGCACTGGAAGCACTTGTCCATCTCAGCGTCATCGCCCATCACCTCGAACAGCTTGTCGTTCAGAACGACGATCAGCGAGTCGACGTGATCCTCCAGTTGCTGCGATCCCGCTTCAGCCACGCGCATGCGGCGGCCGCCTTCAAACTCGAACGGCTTGCTGACCACACCTACGGTCAAAATACCCATTTCCTTGGCGATCTGAGCCACGACCGGTGCTGCACCCGTACCCGTGCCACCACCCATGCCTGCGGTGATGAACACCATGTGCGCGCCGCGCAATGCATCGGCAATACGCTCACGCGCATCTTCCGCTGCGGCCTTGCCCATGTCCGGCTTCGCACCAGCCCCGAGACCCGTGTTGCCCAACTGGATCACCTGGGTGGCACGCGAACGCGCGAGCGCCTGCGCATCCGTGTTCATTACGATGAAGTCCACGCCCTGGACCCCGCGATTGATCATGTGCTGCACTGCGTTTCCACCTGCACCACCAACACCAACGACCTTGATGATCGTTCCGTTGGTTTCCGTTTCCAGCATTTCGAAATCCATATTGCCTCCGTCAAGAATGAAAATCGGCGTTATTCGGCAAGAGATCGGGCAACCTCTTGTCGCGCGCCAGCCGCCGGCACCAGCGCGAATTCTTTGTGTTCAGAAATTTCCCAGGAACCAATCTTTCATGCGTCCCAAAACCTGTCCCATCGATCCGGACTGCACGGCAACCTTGCGGCCACGCATGCGTTGCGAACGACCTTCGACGAGCAAACCCATCGCGGTGGAATAGCGCGGATTGCGAACCACGTCGGCCAGACCGCCCGCGTATTCGGGCACGCCGATACGCACCGGCTTCAGGAAGATGTCTTCGCCGAGTTCGACCATGCCGGGCATCATCGATGCGCCACCGGTCAGCACCACGCCGCTGCTCAGCAATTCTTCGTAGCCCGACTCGCGCACGACCTGCTGCACGAGCGAGAACAGTTCTTCAACGCGCGGTTCGACCACAGCCGCCAGCGCCTGCCGCGACAGCGTGCGCGGACCGCGCTCGCCGAGTCCGGGCACTTCGATCATTTCATCCGGATCGGCGAGCGCCTGCTTCGCGATCCCGTAGCTCACCTTGATATCTTCCGCATCGGGCGTCGGCGTACGCAGCGCCATCGCGACGTCGCTCGTGATCTGATCGCCGGCGATAGGAATCACCGCTGTATGACGAATCGCGCCTTCGCTGAAGATTGCGATGTCGGTCGTGCCTCCACCGATATCCACCAGCACCACGCCCAGTTCCTTCTCGTCTTCCGTCAGCACCGCCAGCGACGACGCCAGCGGCTGGAGAATCAGGTCGTTCACTTCGAGGCCGCAACGGCGCACGCACTTCACGATGTTCTGCGCCGCGCTCACCGCGCCCGTCACGATATGCACCTTCACTTCCAGGCGGATGCCGCTCATGCCGATCGGCTCGCGCACATCTTCCTGGCCGTCGATGATGAATTCCTGCGTCAGGATATGCAGCACCTGCTGATCGGTCGGGATGTTGATCGCCTTGGCTGTTTCGATCACGCGCGCCACATCCGTCTGCGTGACTTCCTTGTCCTTGATGGCGACCATGCCGCTCGAATTGAAGCTTCGAATGTGGCTGCCGGCAATGCCGGTGAACACGTTCGTGATCTTGCAATCGGCCATCAGTTCGGCTTCTTCGAGCGCTCGCTGGATCGACTGGACGGTCGCCTCGATGTTGACGACAACGCCCTTTTTCAATCCCTTCGAGTCGCTTTGCCCGAGCCCGATCACCTCGTAGTGGCCTTCGCCTTTCAACTCGGCGACGATAGCCACCACCTTCGACGTCCCGATGTCGAGGGCGACCAGCAAGTCTTTGTAGTCTTTGCTCATAGGGTGCTCATTGCCTGTGATGTCTGCTTACTTCTTCGCTTTGTCGGTGTCGCTGATGAAGCGCATGCCGGCGGCCTTGATCGCAAAGCCGTTCGGATAGCGCAAATCCGCGTACTCGATGTCATTTCCCCACCGCCCCGTCACCGCCGACCACGCCGCCACGAACCGTCGGCTGCGATCAAACAACGTGTCCTGATTGCGCTCACGCCCCAATTCGATCTGCGTCCCGTTCGAAAGCTTCACTGTCCACGCATATCGCGGCGACAAGATGACTTCTTCCGGATGCGCGTCGAGCGGTGCAAACCACTTCGTGAAATCGTGATAGCGCGCCACCACTTCTTTCGCCGATCCGTCCGGTCCTTCGAACGCAGGCAAGTCGTCATCGAGCTCGCCCTGGTTCGCCGTGAACAGGTCGCCGTCAACGCTGACCAGTTGATCCGTGCCCCATGTGCCGAGCGGCTTGAATTCTTCCAGCGTTACCGACAGTGCATTCGGCCACACGCGCCGCACGCTCGCGTGGCGCACCCACGGCATCTGTTCGAACGCGGCACGTGCGGCGTCGAGATCGACAGTGAAGTAGTTGCCCTTCAAATGTCCCACCACGCTCGCGCGCACTGTCGGCGAATTGATGTGCGACGTGTCGCCGTCAATCTGGATCTCGCGCAGGCGGAACTCAGGCCGCTGGATCGCCCAGTAACCGGCGGCCCCAAGCAGCACGAACACGAGCAATACGTGCAGTGCGTTGGCCGTGAGGTTCAGTTGGCGAACGTTATTCCACATTTTCTACGTCTCAATCCTGCAATGTCAGCGACAACACCTTCACCACCAGATCCTTGTAGCTGATCCCGACGGCCCGCGCCGCTTTAGGAGGCAGCGAGTGGTCCGTCATCCCCGGCGCGGTGTTCACTTCCAGGAAGTACGGATTGCCGTCGCCGTCCATCATGAAATCGGCACGGCCCCAGTCGGTGCAGCCGAGCACGTCGAACGCACGGCGTGAGAGCTGCTTCATGCGCGTTTCGTCGGCGGGCGTGAGGCCGCAGGGAATCGGGTACTGCGTGTCGTCGGCAATGTACTTCGCGTTGTAGTCGTAGAACTCACCGGCCGGCACGATCTTGATGATCGGCAAATCGAGGTCGCCCGCGATACAACATGTGTATTCACCGCCGCCTTCAATGCTCTTCTCGACCAGCACGATCTTGTCGAACTTCGCCGCTTCGATCAGCGCCGGCACCAGCGTTTCCGCGCTCTTCACCTTGATCACCGCGACGCTCGATCCCTCGCTCGCCGGCTTCACGAACAGCGGCAAACCGAGCCTCGCAATACTCCGCTGCGCCGCGTCTTCGTAATCGTCACCGCGCATCACGACTTCGAACGGCGGCGTGGGCACGCCGGTTTGCTGCCAAACCAGCTTCGTGCGGAATTTATCGAGACCAAGTGCCGAACCGAGCACGCCGCTGCCCGTGTACTTGATGCCGTAGAAGTCGAGCGCGCCCTGCAACTGGCCGTTCTCGCCATAGCCGCCATGCAACGCGATAAACACGCGCGCAAACCCTTCGGACTTCAACTCGGCCAGCGGCCGTTCCGCCGGATCGAACGGATGCGCGTCGATGCCGGCATCGCGTAATCCTTGCAGCACGAGACGTCCCGAATTCAGCGATACCTCGCGCTCAGCGGTTTCCCCGCCCAGCAGCACAGCCACCTTGCCGAACACCTTGGGGTCGATTACGTTACTCGTCATTTCAAAACCTTCGAATCCTGAACTTGCGTCGTCAGCCGAGCGCATACGCCGCCGATAGAACCGGCCCCCATCGTGATCACTACGTCGCCATTGCGTGCCAGCGTGGCAATCGCGTCCGGCATCTCATCCACCGTTTCGACAAACACCGGCTCCACTTTCCCCGCCACCCGAATCGCACGAGCCAACGCGCGGCCATCGGCGGCGACGATCGGCGCTTCGCCTGCCGCGTAGACGTCGGTGAGCACGAGCGCGTCGACCGTGGACAGCACCCGCACGAAGTCTTCGAAGCAATCGCGCGTGCGCGTGTACCGATGCGGCTGGAACGCGAGCACGAGACGCCGGCCAGGAAATGCACCGCGTGCCGCCGCGACCGTCGCGGCCATTTCGACCGGGTGATGGCCGTAGTCGTCAATCAGCGTGTACGCACCGCCTTCGGACGCTTTCGCGTTCACTTCGCCGTACCGCTGAAAACGCCGGCCTACACCGGTGAATTCCTGGAGTGCCCTCTGGATATCGGCATCTGAGACTTCAAGTTCAGTTGCAATCGCAATTGCAGCCAACGCGTTCTGCACGTTGTGCGTGCCCGGCAGGTTCAAAACGATATCCAAAGGCGTCGCGTCTTCACGCAGCGTCGTGAAATGCATCTTGCCGTCGCGCGCTTGCACATTGACCGCGCGCACTTGCGCTTCGGCGCCCAGGCCGTATCGGATGATCGGCTTCGACACGAACGGCAGAATTTCTCTTACGTTCGGATCGTCCACGCAGAGCACCGCAATGCCGTAGAACGGCAGCCGGTGCGTAAATTCGATAAACGCCTGCTTCAGCCGCGCGAAGTCGTGGCCGTATGTGTCCATGTGATCGGCATCGATGTTCGTGATGACTTCGATCACCGGAAACAGATTCAGGAACGACGCATCGGATTCATCGGCTTCGGCCACAATGAAATCGCCCGTACCGAGCCGCGCATTCGCGCCCGCACTGATCAATCGGCCACCGATCACGAAGGTCGGATCCAGGCCGCCGGCGGCCAGCACGCTGGCCACCAGCGACGTGGTCGTGGTCTTGCCGTGCGTTCCGGCAATCGCGATGCCCTGCTTCAGGCGCATCAGTTCCGCGAGCATCACGGCGCGCGGAACGATCGGAATCCGGCGATGGCGCGCGGCCAGCACTTCGGGGTTATCGGAGCGCACGGCGGTGGACACGACCACGGCATTCGCGCCGTCGATGTTCTCTTCCCGATGCCCGATCGCCACGCGTGCACCCAGCGTGGTGAGGCGATCGGTCACGCCGTTGCTCGTCAGATCCGAGCCGCTGACCTGATAGCCGAGGTTGAGCAACACCTCCGCAATGCCGCTCATCCCCGCGCCGCCGATGCCGACAAAGTGAATGTGTTTGACGATATGTTTCATGGCTGGATTTCCTTCGGCGCTTGTATCAGCGCGCTCAAGCCGGCTACATCGGCGCAGACCCGGCCGACGCGTTCAGCCGCGTCGGGTTTCGCCAGGGCGCGAGCTTTCACTGCCATGTGGCCAAGCGTCTCGCGGGTCTGTTCGCGCAACCAGCCAGCGAGCTTTTCCGCCGACAAATCGCGTTGTTGTATTAAGTGGGCCGCGCCCGCATTAGCGAGGAACGCAGCGTTGGTGGTCTGGTGGTCATCGACGGCAAAGGGGAACGGCACGAACAACGCCGCCACGCCAACGGCTGCGATCTCCGATACGGTCATCGCGCCCGAGCGGCAGATCACGAGATCCGCTGCGGCGTAGGCGCTCGCCATGTCGTCGATAAACGGCACCAGTTGAACATGGTCATCCGCCGATAAACCCGCTGTCGCATAGTTCGCTTTCAACGCATCGATATGCTTCGCGCCTGCTTGATGCACGACGCGTGGACGCGTTGCGGGGTCGAGCAACGCGAGCGCTTTAGGTACGGTTTCATTCAAAGCGGCTGCACCCAGACTGCCCCCGACGACCAGAACGTTAAGACGCGCGTCAGCATCCACATTCCGCGCGGCGTAGCGTTCTTTGGGTGGCAAAGCCTCGGCAAGTTCCGCACGAATTGGATTTCCGGTCCATTCAGCATTTGGCAGCGCATTCGGAAACGCGACCAGCACGCGTTTTGCCACATGCGCGAGGACCTTGTTCGCCAGTCCTGCGATCGAATTCTGTTCGTGGAGCACGAGCGGCGTGCCGCTCAGCTTCGACATCAAACCCGCCGGAAACGTGATATATCCGCCCATGCCGAGTACCACGTCCGGCTTCACCTTGCGCAGCGCGTGCAGGCTTTGCGAGCAGGCGCGCAGCAGGTTCACCGGCAGCATCAGCTTCGTCTTGAGGCCCTTGCCTCGCACACCACCGAAGCGCACGTACTCCATCGCAATGCCGTGCTTCGGCACGAGCGTCGCTTCCATGCCCGACGCGTTGCCGAGCCACACCACACGCCAGCCGCGCGCCTGCATCCAGTGAGCGACCGCGAGCCCCGGGAACACGTGTCCCCCGGTGCCCCCGGCCATCACCATCAGCGTGCCTGCGCGAGATGACGTCGAAACCGTCATACCTTCCCTCCGCGCATGAGCACCCGGTTTTCGTAGTCCACGCGCATGAGCACAGCGATCGCGACGCAGTTCAGCAAGATGCCCGAACCGCCGTAGCTCACCAGCGGCAAGGTCAGGCCTTTGGTCGGCAACAGACCGAGGTTTACGCCCATGTTGATGAAGGTCTGCGCACCGAACCACAGGCCGATTCCTTTCGCCATCAAACCAGCAAACGTACGGTCGAGCGCGAGCGCCTGACGGCCGATTTCAAACGCGCGCCGCACGATCCAATAGAACAGCAGGATCACGACCAGCACGCCGACAAAGCCGAGTTCTTCGCCGATCACCGCGAGGATAAAGTCGGTGTGCGCTTCCGGCAGATAGTTGAGCTTCTCGACACTGCCGCCCAGTCCCACGCCGAACCATTCGCCGCGGCCGAACGCGATCAGCGAGTGCGTGAGCTGATACGCCTTACCTTGTGCATAGCGGTCGTCCCACGGATCGAGGTAAGCAAAGATCCGTTCACGACGCCACGGCGATGCCCACACGAGCAATGCAAACGTGCCAACGGCCGTTGCCACCAGGCCGCCGAACAGCTTGGCGTTCACGCCGCCGAGGAACAGCACACCCATGGCGACGACCGCGATCACCATAAACGCACCCATGTCCGGTTCGAGCAGCAGCAACGCGCCGACGAAACCTACCGCGACGGCCATCGGTAAAAAGCCGCGGCCGATGCTGTTCATGAACTCCTGCTTACGCACCGTGTAGTTGGCCGCGTAAATAGTTACGGCGAGCTTCATGATTTCCGACGGCTGCATGTTCGTGATGCCAAGCGGAATCCATCGACGCGCGCCGTTCACGCCCTTGCCGATGTGCGGAATCAGCACGATCACGAGCAGGAACAGCGACGCCAAGAAGAACTTCGCCGCGTACTTGTCCCACGTCGACACTGGAATCTTGAACGCGATGATCGACGCCACGACAGCTGTCGCGATGGATACAAGGTGACGCACCAGGAAGAAGTAGTCTTTGTACTGCGCGTATTTTGGCGAGTCAGGCATGGCGATCGAAGCTGAATACACCATGACGATGCCAATGCCAAGCAACGTGATCGTTACCCACAGCAGCGAGTAGTCGTAGTCGAGCATGCGCGAGCGGATGGACGTCACGCCGTTGACCGCGCTCGAAATGCCGTTCGCCCGTTCTGCCACGCGCGCACCGACACCGCCAAGCCCACCCACGCCGCCCGTGCGGTCGGTACGCGAGGTGCGGCCGCCGAGCGTGGCGCTGTCGTTTGCAACAGCGTTGCGCTGACCGGTCAGTTTCGAGCCAAAACGTTCGGACCAGCTCATAACATCACTCCCCGTTCTGCCGCAATGTCCGCCACCGCTTGCCGGAATACGTCCGCGCGATGTGCGTAGTTTTTAAACATGTCGAAGCTGGCGCACGCAGGCGACAGCAATACCGCATCGCCAGGCTGGGCCAGATGCGCCGCCGCTTGCGTCGCGGCTTCAAGCGTCGTGTGGTCGTGCAGCGGCACATCCGTTTCGGCCAGCGCCTCACGAATGCGCGGTGCATCGCGGCCAATCAGCATCACCGCCCGGCACCAACGCGCGACCGGCGCCGCGAGCGGCGAAAAATCCTGACCCTTGCCGTCGCCACCCGCGATCAGCAGCGTCTTCTGCGCCAAGCCATCGAGCGCCGCGACCGTCGCGCCGACGTTCGTGCCTTTGCTGTCATCGACGAAATCAATGCCTTCTATTTGCGCGATCACTTCCACGCGATGCGGCTCGCCCTTGTACTCACGCAAGCCATGCAGCAGCGAAGCGAGCGGCAAATTGATCGCCCTTGCGAGCGCCAAAGCAGCCAGCGCATTCGCCGCGTTATGCAGACCGCGAACGCGCAGCGCATCGACGGGCATCAGGCGTTTCGAATACACATTCGGCTCAGCGGCGACATCGCTTTTACGCCGGCGCGCGGGCGCGGGTTCATCGCTGAGATCGCGGTCATTGCCTTGCGCGAGCCATGCGATACCGTTCTCGCGCAGCAGACCGTAGTCGCCAAGACGCTTCGGCTCGTTCAGACCGAACGTGACCACCAGCGCGGGATTTCCCGATCCCAGCGCCATGGTCCGCGCGTCGTCACGATTGAGCACGCGCACCGTCTTTTCACCAAAGATGCGGCCCTTCGCTGCGGCGTAAGCGTCGAGACCGCCATGCCAGTCCAGATGATCCTGCGTAATGTTGAGCACAGCAGCAGCGTCCGGCGCGAACGAGTGTGCGGTCTCAAGCTGAAAACTCGACAACTCCAGCACCCAGACATCGGGCAGCGCGGTGGTGTCGATTGCTTCACTTAACTTGTCCAGCATCGCCGGGCTGATGTTTCCCGCCACCGCCGCGGTCTTGCCGGCACGTTCACACAACAGCCCGGTCAGCGCGGTCGTCGTGGTCTTGCCGTTGGTGCCCGTAATGGCGATCACCTTCGGCGCATAGCCATTCGCGCCAAGCGACTTCAACGCTTGCGCGAACAATTCCAGCTCGCCCCACACAGGGACGCCGCGTTCCCGCGCGGCGTCGAGGAGCGGCCTCAAATCATCAGCCAGAGGCGACAGTCCCGGGCTGATTGCAACAATCTCGATACCGCCATCGAGCAGCGCCGGCGTGAACTGACCGCCGACAAACTCCGCATCGATGCCATGCACAGCGAGTTCCGACAGGTTCGGCGGCGTGGCGCGGGTATCGGCCACGCGCAGACGGCACCCGTGACGCGCGCACCAGCGCGTCATCGCGAGGCCGGATTCACCGAGCCCCAGCACAAGCACCATCGGACTTTGCCGATCGAAGAACTTCTCGCCAAACATCGCTTTACCTTTTTCCCGACCAACTAAAAATCAACGCACGAATTTGCGTAACTTATTAACGCAACTTCAGCGTCGACAAACCGAACAGACACAACATCAGCGTGATGATCCAGAAGCGCACGACGACTTGCGTTTCCTTCCATCCCGACAACTCGAAATGGTGATGCAGCGGCGCCATCTTGAAGATGCGCCGCCCTTCGCCGAAGCGTTTTTTCGTGTACTTGAAATAGCTCACCTGCATCATCACGGACACCGTTTCCGCGACGAACACGCCGCCCATGATGAACAGCACGACTTCCTGCCGTACGATCACGGCGATGGTCCCGAGCGCCCCGCCGAGCGCGAGCGCGCCGACATCGCCCATGAAGACTTGCGCGGGGTGCGTGTTGTACCAGAGAAACGCGAGCCCCGCGCCCCCCATTGCAGAACAAAAAATCAGCAATTCGCCCGCGCCAGGAATATGTGGGAACAACAAGTATTTCGAGTACACCGAGCTACCCATCACATAAGCAAACGCGCCAAGCGATGCGCCCACCAGCACGACCGGCATGATGACGAGACCGTCGAGGCCATCGGTGAGATTCACCGCGTTGCTCGAACCGACGATCACCAAGTATGTCATCGCGATGAAGCCCCA
Source organism: Caballeronia sordidicola (assembly GCF_002220365.1). Lineage (GTDB taxonomy): Bacteria > Pseudomonadota > Gammaproteobacteria > Burkholderiales > Burkholderiaceae > Caballeronia > Caballeronia sordidicola_C. Next base: position 132,978 of record NZ_MTHB01000126.1, read on the forward strand.
CGTGCCGAGCGGATAGCTGATCGATTTGAGGAACGGCAACATCAGGTCGGCGCGGGCGGGCAAGCCCATCGACAAGCCGCTTCGCACCCACGCCATGAACAGGTCGAACACGCGTGCGTTGTTCGCCTCCGACACACTGAACGCGAGATACACGGCGGCGAACAAACCAATCACCGATTGCCAGAAATATTTTTCCCGCGACGACATTCCGCGCGGGTCTTTATGCACGACCTTCCTGTAGTCATCGACCCAGCCGATCACGCCGTAACCGAACGTGACGAGCATCACGATCCACACGAAGCGATTGGTCAGGTCGGCCCAAAGCAACGTGGAAAATGCAATGCCTAACAGGATCAACACGCCACCCATGGTCGGTGTGCCGGACTTCACCAAATGCGTTTGCGGGCCGTTCGTACGCACGGCCTGACCGACTTTCAAAGAGGTCAATTTGCGAATCACCCACGGACCGCAAACGAGGCCGACGAACAACGCCGTGATCGTCGCGCCGACTGCGCGGAACGTGAGGTAGGTAAACACGCGCAGAAAACTGGCGTCATTCTGAAGCCATTGCGCGAGTGCGAGTAGCATGCTGGTCCTTCTTCTTCATTGCGCAGCAGGCGTAGCGCCCGCTGCGGGTTGGTGTGGACTCGTCACGGCGTCCACCACGCGTTCCATCTGCATGAAGCGCGAGCCTTTCACGAGAAACGTGGCGTCGGGTCCGAAGCCGGCGCCGGTGAGTGCTGCAATGAGTGAGGTGATATCGGTGAAATGTTGTCCTGCCGGGCCGAAGACTTTGCTTGAATCGATGCTCGCGTCGCCGAGTGCATAAAGCGCGTCGATACCCCGTTGCGCCGCGTAAGCACCCACTTCACGATGAAACGCGGGGCCCTGGTCGCCGACCTCGCCCATGTCGCCCATGACCAGCACGCGCGGCGACGGTTGCGATGCGAGCACGTCGATAGCCGCGCGCATGGAGTCGGGATTCGAGTTGTACGTATCGTCGATAACAGTCGCGCCTTCGATCGGTTTAAGCACCGCGCGCTTTACTTGCAGGCGGCCCTTTACCGGCTCAAAAGCTTCGAGCCCGCGCTTGAGCGCGTCGAGTGAAACGTTCGCAGCAAGAGCGGCAGCCGTAGCCGCCAACGCGTTGCGCGCGTTGTGTTCGCCCAGTACCTGCAACACGACGTCGAGCGAGCCCCGCGGCGTGTTGATCTTGAGCGTCGCGCCAACCAGCCTTCCAGTCACCGCCGCTTCAGTTTGCGACGCGTCCGTATGCAACGCGAAATCCAGACTCGGATTGCCCGTGGCGGCGACGCGCCAGATGCTCGCGTATTTGTCGTCGGCGGGGAAAACGGCCGTGCCGTTGGCGGCCAGCGCGTGAATCACCGATGCATGCTCCAGCGCCACCGCTTCCACCGTCGCCATGAATTCCTGATGCTCGCGCTGCGCGTTGTTGACGACAGCGACCGTCGGCGCGGCGATCTTGCCGAGCGTTTCGGTTTCGCCCGGGTGATTCATGCCGATCTCGATGACCGCCAGCTTGTGCGTTTCATTCAGACGAAACAATGTCAACGGCAAGCCGATGTCGTTGTTGAAATTGCCCGCCGTCGCAAGTCGCGCGCTTTCGCCCACAGCAGCCGCGAGGATCGACGCGATCATTTCCTTGACGGTAGTCTTGCCATTGCTGCCGGTGACCGCAATCAGCGGAATCGTAAAACGCTTGCGCCAGCCGTGGGCCAACGCGCCGAGCGCCACACGCGTGTCCCTGACCTTGATCGCGGGCACGTGAAAATCGTCCGGCGTGCGCGTGACCAACGCCGCGGCAATGCCTCGCTGCGCCACTTGCGGCAGGAAAGTGTGGGCATCGAAACGATCGCCCTTGATCGCGATGAACAGATCACCCGGACCCGCCGTGCGGCTATCTGTCGATACCCGGTCGAACGTGACGTTTTCATCGCCGAAAACGATTGCACCCGGAATCTGCAAAGCGGCGTCGCTTAGCGTAAACAGCGTCATTCGCCACCTCCGCGCGCTTGCGTGGCGCGAGCGGCAAGCGCCAGGCGTGCGTGATCCTGATCGGAGAAAGCGCGCTTTTTTCCCATGATTTCCTGTGTGGCTTCGTGGCCCTTGCCGGCCAGCACGACCACATCCTCACGCGCCGCGGTGCGGATCGCCTGGAGGATCGCGCTCGCGCGGTCTTCTATGCGGCGCGCTTTCGACGCGTCCTGAAAGCCGGCTGCAACCTGATCGATGATCGCAAGCGGGTCTTCCCCACGCGGGTTGTCGCTGGTAATCACGACGTGATCCGCATTCTTCTCCGCGATAGCGCCCATCAGCGGACGCTTGGTTGCATCGCGATCACCGCCGCAGCCGAACATACAGATCAACTGACCGCCACGCGCTTCGGCGATCGGCCGCAGCGCCGCCAGCGTTTTCTCGAGTGCGTCCGGCGTATGCGCGTAATCGATCACCACCAGCGGCTCATCGCTCTGCAAACGGCCGCCGAGGCGTTGCATCCGTCCACTCACCGGTTCGAGCTTCGCGATCTGCGCGAGCGCAGCGTCGAGCGGAATCTGCGCCGCCAGCAACGCGCCCAGCACGCCGAGCAGATTGCTCACGTTGAACTCGCCAAGCGTCGCGACTTCCACGTCGGCGTCGCCCCAATCGGAACTCAGGTGGAACGCCGTGCCCGAAGCGGTTGCGCGCACGCGGCTGGCAAGCAATACGGCGTCGGCTTTCACTTCAGCGCCAGCGGCGTTTTCAACAATTCCATACGCAATCGTTCGCGTCCTGCCGTGACACGATGCAATCAAACGCTGACCAGCCGGGTCGTCGCGATTGATGACCGCAGCTTTCAAAGCCGGCCACGCGAACAGCTTCGCCTTAGCCCCTTCGTACGCGGCGAACGTGCCGTGGTAATCGAGATGATCCTGGGTCAAATTCGTGAAAATGGCGATGTCGAACTTCGTGCCATTCACGCGCCCTTGATGCAGCGCATGCGACGACACTTCCATTGCCACGGCCTTCGCGCCGTCGATCTTGAACTGAGCAAACGTGCGTTGCAGTTGCGGGGCGTCGGGCGTCGTAAAACCCGAATGCACGAGCTTGCCCGGCATACCGCTTCCGAGCGTACCGACCACCGCGCACGGCGCTCCCAACGCCGACAGCGCCGTCGCGAGCCAATGGCTGCACGACGTCTTGCCGTTGGTTCCGGTCACGCCCGCGACCAGCATGGATTCGGTGGGCTCGCCGTACCACGCCGACGCAATCGGGCCGGCCAGTTCATTCAGCGCCTTGACCGCGAATGCACGCGACGCGTCCGGCTTGCCGCTGAAATTCTCTGGCTGATACAGCACGGCAGCAGCGCCGTTTTCGAGCGCGGCATCGATGAAAGGACGGCTGTCCGCTCCATCCACGGCGTAGGCAAAAAACACATCACCGGGCTTCAGTGAGCGCGAGTCGGCATGCAATTGCGCATCGGCACTCGCGTGCGCACGCAACCACTCGACCGCTTTCGCGATCTGCGTCTGCTGCTTGACCAAGTCCAAACCGCTCATCGAACGACTCCCGGGTGATTCTTCGGATTCGTCGATACCTTCAGCTTCTTCGGTGCATTCGTGTTCGTGTTCGTCGCGTTCGGCTTCTTGATGTCGGTAGCAGGCGTGCTGGAGGCGGGGTCGTCGGACACCACCATCTGCTTCACCGCCATGTCCGGCGGAATGTTCAGTGAACGCAAGGTATCGCCGGCGATTGCCGAGAACACCGGACCCGACACCTGGCCGCCAAAGTGGCTGCCGGCCGTCGGTTCATCGACTGAAACGGCCACCACGATGCGCGGATCCGGCATGGGTCCCATGCCGACAAACGATGCGCGATACCGCGATTTATCGTAGCCACGTCCTGCGTGTTTGTACGCCGTGCCCGACTTCCCACCCACGCGATACCCCGGCACCGCTGCATCCGGCGACGTGCCGCCCTTCGCCGTCACCATTTCCAGCATGGCGCGCACTTCACGCGCGGTGGTCGGCGCAAACACTTGCGGCCCGGTCACAGGCGCGTCGCCCGGCGTCCGGAAAATAGAGACCGGCAACACCTGCCCGTCATGCGCGATGGCCGTGTAGGCACGCGCCAACTGGAACAGCGACGCCGATAGGCCGTATCCATACGACATGGTCGCCTGCTCGATCCGGCGCCAGCTTTTCCACGGCCGCAGCCGACCCGACACCGCGCCCGGGAAACCCACCTTCGGCGCCTGCCCGAGCCCGATGCTCGTATACATGTTCCACATCTCTTCGGGCCTCAACTGCATCGCGATCTTGGTGGCGCCAATGTTGCTCGACTTCTGGATCACGCCGCCCACGGTCAACACGCCGAACCCCGAGTCGTCGGTGATACGCGCGCCGTCGAGCACGAACGAACCGTTGCCGGTATCCACGAGCGTGTTCGGCGTGACGCGATGCAAATCGAGCGCCAGCGAAATGGTGAACGGCTTCATGATCGAGCCCGGCTCGAACGTGTCCGTCATGATCCGGTTGCGCAACTGCTCGCCGGTCATACGCGAGCGGTCGTTCGGGTTGTAGGTCGGATAGTTGACGAGCGCCAGCACTTCGCCGGTCTTTACGTCAATCACGATCGCCGCACCCGCCTTCGCCTTGAACTTCTCCACGGCTGCTTTCAGGTTCGTGTACGCGATGTACTGGATCTTGCTGTCGATCGACAACTCCACGTCGTCACCGTTATGCGGCACGACTTGCTCGTCCACGTCCTCGACGATGTGACCCATCCGGTCCTTGATCACGCGACGCATGCCCGGCGTACCGGCGAGAACGCCCTGATCGCCAAGTTCGACGCCTTCCTGACCCTTGTCTTCAATATTAGTAAAGCCGATCAGATGCGCCGTGATCTCGCCTTCCGGATAGAAGCGCTTGTATTCACCACGCGAATAAATGCCGGGGATGTCGAGGGCCGCGACTTTCTGCGCGACCTCGATCGACACCTGGCGCTTCACGTAGACAAAGGTCTTGTCCATGGAGAGCTTGGCGCGCAATTCCTTCGGCGACATATCGAGCAGCGTGGCGAGCTGGCCGAGCTTGTCGGCGCCGAGATCGTCGGGAACGGCTTCGGGGATTGCCCAGATTGCCTTCACCGGCAAACTGGTCGCGAGCACGAGGCCGTTGCGGTCCTTGATCTGGCCGCGCGTGGCCGGCATTTCGAGCGTGCGCTGATAACGGCTTTCACCCTGCTTCTTGAAGAAGGCGTTACCCGGGCCCTGGATCCAAAACGCACGCCCCGCGAGCGCGACGAATGCCATGAACAGCATGAACACGACGAGCTTCGAGCGCCACATGGGGAGGCGCACGGAGAGAATGGGATTGGGCGTGAAGGCGACGCCCTTGTTTTTCTTTGGCGACGGTTTCATCGTTTCACCCCGCGTGCGGGAGGAGCCGACGCCGGAACAGGCGCAGGCAACGGCGCGTCCGTGGCCTTCGACGTCGCCGGGTCATAGTTCAGATATTGCGTGCGGCCCGTGGTGACGGGCTGCATTTTCAGGGACGTAGTGGCCAACTGCTCGATACGCGAAGTTTTCGACAACGCGCTCTGCTGATATTGAAGCTGCGAAAAATCCTGCTGCAACTGACGCTCTTCCGACTGCGCCCGCTGCACATTGATAAAAATCTGCCGTTGCTTGTTCGAGGCGCTCACCGCCGACAACGCGCAGCCGAGCACAACGATCAACAGGAAGATGTTGAGACGGTTCATGGTGCCGTCTGCCCGGTAGTCTGCGCAGTAACACGCTCGGCAATCCGCATCACGGCGGAACGCGCGCGCGGGTTCGCCGCGACTTCCGCGTCAGACGCAAAGACACGGCCAATCAGCTTGAGCGGCGGACTGGGTAGATCAGCGGCGCGAATCGGCAGGCGGCGGTCGATCGCAGGCCCGCTCGCGTGGGCCTGCATGAAGCGTTTGACGATCCGGTCCTCGAGCGAATGAAAGCTGATCACGACGAGGCGCCCCCCTTGCTCCAACAACGCCAATGCTGCGTCCAGAACTACTTGCAGCTCCGCAAGCTCTTGATTGATGTGAATCCGTATAGCCTGAAAGGTGCGGGTTGCCGGATCCTTACCCTTCTCACGGGTTTTGACGACATGACCCACGATTTGGGCAAGCTCGCCCGTGGTGACGAGAGGCCCAAGACGATCGGACTCTGCCCGGCGAGCAACAAGCGCCTTTGCAATCTGAAAAGCAAACCGTTCTTCCCCATAATCTTTAATCACCTCCGTCAATTCCTGCACCGTTGCCCGCGCCAGCCATTGCGCGGCAGATTCGCCACGGCTCGGGTCCATCCGCATGTCGAGCGGGCCATCGGCCCTGAAGCTGAAGCCTCGATCCGGATCGTCCACTTGCGGCGACGACACCCCGAGATCCAGCAACACGCCCGACACTTTCTCGACTCCTCGCTCGGCAGCGGCATCCGCTAACGAGGCGAAACTCTCATGCACTATGGAAAATCTTGAATCCTGAATCTGTGTCGCTGTAGCAATAGCCAACGGGTCTTTGTCGAACCCGATCAGGCGGCCAGCTTCACCCAGCTTCGTCAGGATCAGACGGCTATGGCCGCCGCGCCCGAACGTTCCATCTATATAAGTACCGTCCACACGTGTAATCAGCGCATCTACCGCTTCATCCAGCAGCACCGTGCGATGCTGCAATTCATTTTTCATCGCAGGAGCCATGTTCTTTAGCGCCGCGTCAAAACGTAAAACTCTTGAGCGCGTCGGGCATGCCTTGCGCCATTGCCGCTTTTTCCTTCTCGGTGTAAGTCACCGCGTCCCACACTTCCAGGTAGTTACCCATGCCGAGCAGCGTCACTTCTTTTGCCAGCGATGCCGCCGCGCGTAATTCCGGCGATACCAATACCCGTCCAGCGCTATCGAGCTCGACATCCATGGCGTTGCCGAGATAGATCCGGCGAACCCAGATTGCGTCCATAGGGAGTGCAGCGATTTTCGAGCGAAAGATTTCCCACTCAGGGCGTGGAAAGAGCAACAGGCATCCATCCGGGCTCTTAGTGAGCGTAACCCGGCCTTCTGCCTGTCCTTGCAGCGCTTCGCGATAGCGAGACGGGACAGACATCCGTCCTTTCGCATCGAGCGACAGCGCCGAAGCCCCTTGGAACACTCGCCCTCTCCTCTTCGCGCCACAGCGGCGCGTCACAACTTTGTTGAAATATGCCTGAAAGTGCTCGTTGAATCACACAAAAATACACTTTCTCACACCATTTCCCACTGTAGAGGAAGGCATTTCACCGGTCAATACGATCTGGCATTTTTTGACTAAATTTGTTTGTTAGAACAATGACTTAGCGCAGACCGCTAAAGTAGGGTGAAATTTTGAAAAGCGTTATGAATGAATGATGTAGTGGCGAATGTGAAGGTAGTACGTGAGATGACGGGCAAAAGACCAGGGAGAATTTTGTTCCTCGAAGGCTTGAACGAGGAATTGCGGGTCAGATGGGACGCAGAAAACTGCAGAGAAGTGAGAACGCCTCTCGCCGGAGTCGGCGAGAGGCGCGATTGCTTAAATATAGTACGCCGTGCGGGTCATGACCTTCGATGTCGCGCGCATCAGCGCACGCACTGGGAACGGCAGTTCGACGCCGCCCGCGTCAATGGCCGCGACGGCATGCGCGGCTTCATCGGTGCGCATTTGCTCGACGATCGCGCGTGATGCGTGGTCGTTCGCAGGCAGACTCGTCAGGTGGCTGTTCAGGTGCTTCTCTACCTGCCGTTCAGTTTCCGCCATGAACCCGAGACTGACGCGATCGCCAAACCTTCCGGCAATAAACCCCAACGCCAGCGACCCGGTGTACCACAAGGGGTTGAGCAGACTGGGCCGCGAGTCGAGGTCGCGCAAACGTTTCATGGTCCACGCCAGGTGATCTTCTTCCTCACGCGCCGCTTCCTCGAAACCGCGCTTTAATGAGGTCGACTTGGTCGCAAGTTTTTGCGCCTGATACAGCGCCTGTGCGCACACCTCGCCAACGTGATTCACGCGCATCAACGCCGCAGAATGTGCCCTCTCTTCCGCGCTCAGTGTTGTATCCACTTCGTCGGCGGGCGACTCGGCACTGCCTACCTGAACCGGAGGCGCTTCCGGTGTGGGGCGTGACATGCGGGATACGCCGGTCATTGACCGTAGTCCACGATCGAACTCAGAAATCAGTTCATCGAGTGTCATTTCATAACTCCTGTTTCGATCTCCTGAGCGATCTTGCACGGACGGAGACCGATCGTCCAACTAACAAATTACCTACTCTGCAAAACGTGTAATTAGGGCAAATACGGGTCGCAAATAAGCCGGAAAGCCTGATTTTACCGCATGTTGCGTAAACGTCACACGAGGCAAACGAAGGGGCCGCTTTTCCTTTGTCACTAAAAGTCTCTTTGTTACATTACGTTCAACTTCAATTTTGAAGTACCGGCGGGGACGTCAACACACTGGCGCTAAGAACAGTGACCTTGCCAAACAGTTTCAACACTCTGGAGATCATCAATGAAAAAGTCGCTTCTCGCTCTGGCTGCGCTAGGTACGTTCGCGGGTGCTGCACACGCTCAGAGCAGCGTGACGCTGTACGGTATTGTCGATGCAGGTCTCGCTTATGCGAACAATATCGGTGGTCACAAGCTCTACGAAACGAGCGCCGGTAACCTGCAAGGCGATCGCTGGGGCCTGCGTGGTACGGAAGATCTGGGCGGTGGCCTGAAGGCACTGTTCGTGTTGGAAAACGGCTTTAACGCGTTTAGCGGCAAGCTGGGTCAAGGCGGTGACGAATTCGGCCGCCAAGCTTACGTTGGCCTGTCGAGCCAGTTCGGTACGGTTACCCTCGGTCGTCAATACGACTCCGTGGTGGACTACACCGGCGCGTTGGAAGTCGGTAGCCAGTGGGCGACGTTCTACGCTGCGCACCCGGGCGACCTGGACAACATGAACAACACGAATCGAGTGAATAACTCGATCAAGTACGCAAGCGCGAACTACAGCGGCATCACGTTCGGTGGCTTGTACAGCCTAGGCGGCGTTGCTGGTCAGTTCAACCGCAACCAGATTTTCTCGGCCGGTCTCGGCTATGCGCAAGGTCCGTTGGTGTTGGGCGCAGGTTACTTCAACGTCAAGAACCCGAACTACTCGTTCTTCGGCAACAATTCGTCGTCGAGCGCAACGGCTTCGAACATGACGGGTTCGCAAGTTTACTCGGGCTTTGCATCGGCTAAGACGCAGCAAGTGCTCTCCGCGGGCGGTGCTTACACGTTCGGCCCGGCAACTGTCGGCGCAACGTACAGCAACACGCAGTTCAAGGATCTTGGGCAGACCGCTGTCGCAGGAGCGCGTGCTGTCTCGGGCAACGCCAAGTTCCACAACGCCGAACTGAACTTCAAGTATCAGTTGACCCCGGCGTTGCTGCTCGGCGCAGCGTACGACTACACGAAGGCATATAGCATCGCCAACGAAAAGATCCATCAAGGTGTCTTGGGCGCGGACTACTTCCTGTCGAAGCGTACCGACCTGTATGTTGACGGAATCTATCAGCACGCATCGGGCACGAACTCGCTCAATGCCACGGCTACGGCGCAGATCAACGGTTTGTCGGCATCGTCGACCGCGAACCAGGTCGCTGCTATTGTCGGCATCCGTCACAAGTTCTAATAAGTTGTAATAAAAACAGTTGTCTTGAAAGGCGCCTTCGGGCGCCTTTTTTTCGTGCTGACTCCGGCTGAACCAGCCAGCTTCAGCGCGCATACGGCGAAAAAAAGCCTCCGCATCTTGCGATGCGAAGGCCTGCTGTTTATTTCGCTCTTTGGCGCTGATCAGTGCTCAGGCGTTGCCGTCGCGCAACTCCCTACGCAGTATCTTGCCGACATTACTCTTCGGCAACTCCGTCCGGAACTCAATCACGCGCGGCCGCTTGTAGCCCGTCAACCGTTCCTTACAGAATGCCATCACATCGGCTTCGGTCAAATGCGGATCGCGGCGAACGACAAACAGTTTGACCGCTTCGCCCGAGGTCGCATCCTTCACGCCGACGGCCGCCACTTCGAAGACGCCCGGAAGCTTCGCCACCACATCCTCGATCTCATTCGGGTACACGTTGAAGCCCGACACCAGGATCATGTCCTTCTTGCGGTCCACGATCTTCACGTATCCCCGCTCGTCCATGATGCCGACGTCACCCGACTTGAAGAAACCGTCGGTGGTCATCACTTTCGCCGTCTCATCCGGACGGTTCCAGTAGCCCGCCATCACCTGTGGACCGCGAATGCAGATCTCACCGGGCTGGCCGAGCGGCATGTCATTGTTGTCGTCGTCGCGGATGGCGAGTTCGGTCGAGGGGAACGGCAAGCCAATCGTGCCGGTGTATTCGGTTGCAGTCACAGGATTGCACGTCACGCACGGAGATGTTTCGGACAACCCGTAACCTTCGATGATCGGTGAACCCGTCGTCTCGAACCATCGCTTCGCCACAGCTTCCTGCACGGCCATGCCACCACCGTTCGCCGCGATCAGCTTGGAAAAATCGAGCTTGGCGAATTCGGGATTGTTCAGCAGCGCGTTGTACAGGGTGTTCACGGCCGGAAAAGTGTTTATCTGGAAGCCTTTGAGCTCCTTGATCGTGCCCGGGATATCGCGCGGATTCGGAATCAGGATGCCCATGCCACCCGTACGAAGGGTCAGGAAGCCGCAGACGGTCAGCGCGAAGATGTGATAAAGCGGCAGCGCCACGACGGTCACGAACTGGTCGATGTCCGGCCGGTTCTTGCGTCCGGGCTCGAGCCAGACTTCGGACTGCAAGACGTTCGCAATCAGGTTCCGATGCAACAGCATCGCGCCCTTCGCTACCCCTGTCGTACCACCGGTGTACTGGAGAAAAGCGATGTCGTCGGGACCTTGCTTGATGGGTTTGAGCGTTTCGCGTGCACCGTGTCGAAGGGCTGCGTTGAAACTCACATGGCCGGGGAGCGTCCACGCCGGCACCAACTTCTTCACACGCCGCACGACGAAGTTGACGATCACGCCTTTCGCGCCCATCAGGTCGCCCATCGACGCAACCACCACGTGCTTGATCGCGGTGTTTTTCGCGACGGCCTGCACGGTATGCGCGAAGTTCTCGAGCACGACGATAGCCTCGGCTCCGGAATCCCTCAACTGATGCTCGAGTTCACGCGGCGTGTAGAGCGGATTCACGTTCACCACGATATAACCCGCGCGCAGAATGGCGGCAATCGCGACCGGGTACTGCAGCACGTTCGGCATCATGATCGCGACGCGTGCGCCGGTCTTGAGCCCTCGCGACTGCAACCACGCGGCTAGCCGACTAGACAGCGTGTCGAGTTCGCCATAAGTGATCGCCTTGCCCATGCAGACAAACGCGGGTTTGCTGCGATGTTCGCGAAAACTCTCATCCAGCAGGTCGGAAAGCGAGTTGTACCGAGTTTCATCGATTTCCTGGGGCACGCCTGCCGGATAGGACTTCAGCCAAATTTTTTCCATACGGCGTCTCCTTTGTATGATTTTAGAATGGTCGTGCGAAAATTGTCCGTAGCGCATCGTAGCCGCTCGATCGCATTCCGACAACCGGGTTAGACGCCAGCTTCCAATCTCACCGGCTCGTGCTTCCCCTTACGCCTGCTGGCTTCCATGCACTCTTGCTCAACTCGTTTCCCGACTCAATAAGCTGCCTCGACCTCCACGAGACAGTCATAAAATGTGGCTGACCCACCCAGATCGGTCAACGCCTGGCTCGTTACCTGGTTGGCGTTGCGGCCATCTGGCGCGAGTTTCTTCCACCATACCGATAGCCCCACCACTACGCCCTCACGCGCGCGATCGGTCACCCGCACGCGCGCCTGCATCGAACCGCGATCGTTGAATACGCGCACCAGTTCGCCTTCGGTGATTTGACGAGCGTGGGCATCGGCGGGATGCATGTCGAGATGCGGTTCACCCTCCGTCGATCGCAGGCTTTCAACATTGACGAAGCTGCTGTTGAGGAAATTGCGCGCGGGCGGTGAGATCATTGCGAGCGGATAACGCGCGGCGAGTGCCGGCGCGTACTCGGCCGATTCGTACGGCGGCAGGTAATCGGGCACCGGCTCCAACCCTGCACGTTGCAAACGCTCACTAAAAAATTCGCATTTCCCCGATGGCGTTTGGAAACCGCCTTCGGCGAACGGCGCCTCCGCCAGCTTGAGCTGCGCCCAGCCCTTTGTCTTCAGCGTGTCCCAGGTCACGCCGGCCAGCGCGGGATCGTCCCAGCAGAATGCCTTCGATGCCAGCTCTTCATCGCTTTCAAATAGCGCCGGATGCGTCAGCCCCATCGCCCTGGCCAGCCCGCGGAAAATCTCCGTGTTGGCGCGCGACTCGCCCACAGGAGCGATGGCCGGCAAGTTCGCCATCACGTGCGTGTGGCCGTATGACTTGTGGGCATCGAGATGCTCTAACTGCGTGGTCGCCGGGAGGATGAGGTCGGCGTAGTCGGCGGTGTCGGTCTGGAAATGTTCGAGCACGATAGTGAACAGATCCTCACGCGCGAACCCTGCCGCTACCTTCACGGAATCCGGGGCGACTGCGACCGGGTTCGAGTTGTAGACGATCAGCGCTTCGACTTTCGGGCCGAAGCTGGCGTCGCCGGCGTGCAGCAACGCGTCTCCGATAGCATTCATGTTCACCATGCGCGGCAGTTTAGACGGCCATCCGGGCAACAAGTCCGGCCGTTCGAGCGCGTTGGTATCGACCGGCGCCCAACTCGACGACGATAGCAGCAAGCCCCCCGATCGCTCGCGCCAGGCGCCCGTGAGCGAAGGCAGACACGCAATCGCGCGAACCGCATTGCCACCGCCTCGCACGCGCTGCATACCGTAGTTGAGGCGTATAGACGCTTTTTTCGTCGATCCGAAAGCCCGCGCGAGATCGATCACAACCTGCTCTTCGATCCCGCATATTTGCGCAACACGGGCCGGCGGATAACTTTCGGCGCGTGCTGTGAGTTCATTGAAGCCGAGCGTGTAGGCGTCGATGTACGCCTGATCGATCAGCCCTTCGCCAATCATCACGTTGATCATGCCGAGCGCCAGCGCGCCGTCCGTGCCCGGTTTCAACGCAATGTGCTGATGGCATTTTTCAGCCGTCAGCGAGCGATAAGGATCGATGGCAATCAACCGCGCGCCGCGGCGCTTGGCTTCCTGCGCGCGCGTCCAGAAGTGCAGATTCGATGCGATCGAATTCGATCCCCAGATCAGGATCAATTCGCTTTCCTCGAAATACTCGGTATGCATGCCGAGACTGCCGCCGTACGTGTAGCGCAAGCCCGCGGCGCCGGCAGCAGCGCAGATAGTGCGGTCCAGGCGCGAAGCGCCGAGTACATTGAAGAAACGCGCAGCGATGCTCTCGCCTTGCACCAAGCCCATCGTGCCAGCGTAGCTGTAAGGCAAGATGGCTTCGGGCGCGCGGGCCGCGATTTCATTCAGGCGCTCAGCAGCAAATGTCAGCGCTTCATCCCAGCTCACCGCTTCGAACCGGCCCTCTCCTTTCGGACCAACCCGACGCATCGGCGTAAGCAATCGATCCTGATGGTGAGTTCGTTCGGCATAGCGCGACACCTTCGTGCAAAGCACGCCTTGTGTGGGCGGATGATCGGGGTCGCCAGTCACCTTGATGGCGCGGCCGTCCTTCACGGTGACGCGCATCGCGCAGGTGTCTGGACAATCGTGCGGACAAACAGCACGAGCGAATTCGGCGGGAGCGTTCACGCGGATATCCGGTGGGAATGTGCAAAAAGCGGACAGATAGCACGATTTTATTACGGTTGACCGGCCCTCACCGTCTCGCGCTTCGATAAATAATCGCGGGCGTAGAATGGTGCTATCGACACGGACGAAAGCACGCGCAACGTTAATCTTTTCAGACAGAGGCCAGTTTCATGAATCTGATTCCAGAAATCGAAGCGTCGCACGAGGAAATCAAAGCGCTGCGACGAACGATCCACGCGCATCCCGAGTTGCGTTATGAAGAAGTTGGCACAGCAAAGCTGGTCGCCGAAAACCTCGAACGATGGGGCTTGGAAGTCCATCGCGGGATGGGAAAGACCGGGGTGGTCGGGGTGCTGAAACGTGGTTCCGGTAAGCGATGCGTGGGTCTGCGCGCCGACATGGACGCATTGCCGATCGCCGAAATCAATACGTTCGGACATCGATCGCAAAATGAAGGACGCATGCACGCATGTGGACACGACGGTCATACCGCCATGTTGCTGGGGGCGGCAAAACATCTGGCTGAGCACGGCAAGTTCGACGGCACCATCGTGTTCATCTTCCAGCCGGCCGAGGAAGGTGGCGCGGGCGCAAAGGCGATGATAGAGGACGGGCTATTCGAACAATTTCCCGTGGATGCCGTGTTCGGCATCCACAACTGGCCGGGCATGCCCGCGGGCTACTTCGGGGTCACGCCAGGTCCGATCATGGCATCGAGCAATGAATTTCGCATCAATATCAAGGGCATTGGCTCACACGCAGCGTTACCGCACAGCGGTCGCGACCCGGTTTTCACGGCAGTTCAGATCGCCAACGGGCTGCAAGGGATCATCACGCGTAGCAAGAAGCCCATTGACACCGCCGTTCTTTCAATCACGCAGATCCATGCTGGAGATGCGTCGAACGTTGTCCCCGATGACGCCTGGCTCGGTGGTACGGTTCGAACGTTTACGGTCGAGACACTTGATTTGATCGAGCACCGGATGCGGACGATTGCGGAGGCAACTGCTGCGGCATACGAGTGCGACGTTTCCATCGACTTTCATCGCAACTATCCGCCCACGATCAACGACGCTGAGCAGACGCGCTTCGCGGCGTCGGTGATGGCGGAGGTAGTGGGAAAGGAGCACGTTAATGCTTCCGTCGAACCTACGATGGGCGCCGAGGACTTCGCTTTCATGCTGCTCGCGAAACCAGGCTGCTATGCGTTTTTGGGAAATGGCGAAGGGTCGCATCGTGAAACTGGACACGGCTTAGGGCCCTGCACACTTCACAACGCAAGCTACGATTTCAACGACGCGTTGTTGTCCGTCGGATCGACGTATTGGGTTCGGCTCGCGGAAAAATTTCTGGCGATTGGGGGAGATCAAGCGACGCGCTGAATAAGTTAAATCGCGTTGAACGCCGATGCGTCCACTTTGCTGAAGTGGGCGCATTTTGTTTGTAGCGACGGGGTTGTTCTAGCTGTCGAATCAGCGTTTTATTTTAGGAGCTCCGCTTCGCCGCGCGATCGAGAGTGTTTTGATTTGGTTCACGCAGAGTGTGTCTCTGTTGAAGCGTCGCAAATCGGCAGTGTATCTCCGCTGAAGTCGCCGCGCCGCTAGTCCGCTGCAGTGGGTGTTCAATGGGTTGTTCATGGTGGAGCTGCATCGCGTGTTGAAGGATGTGGAAGCGTTGAGATGGGAAGTGGGAGTAGGAGGAAGGGTTCAGGAACGCAAAAACCCCACCTTTATGGGGTGGGGTTTTTGTTTAGCTGCGATGCAATGCAGCGCATGAGGAGCCTGACGATTACCTACTTTCACACGGGTATCCGCACTATCATTGGCGTGGAGTCGTTTCACGGTCCTGTTCGGGATGGGAAGGGGTGGGACCAACTCGCTATGGTCATCAGGCATAAAGGGGGTGTTGTATCGCTTGGGGGCGCTACAACCAATCTGGGGAAGAAGTAGTCGAGTTCACCGGGGTGTTTAAGCCCGAGCGCCTCGTTGTTACTGGATTGTGTTTGTTACTTGGC
>NZ_MTHB01000044.1 GCF_002220365.1 Caballeronia sordidicola
CAGATTCCCTCGCTTCCTGGCTCACGTACTCGCGGCCCACGGCATCCAGCCGTCGTTCATCGAGCAGGAGCTATTGCACATGCAGGACGTGAGATATACCAAAACGACAAACCGTAGCGTCGTCGGCATCATGACGCAGTTTTGCCAATTTGCGGAAGGCTATCGCGGCAGCGATGAAATGAACGATCTTGTCGCGTTGTCAATCAGGTTGGCACGTATCCCTTGCGGCCCGCTGTATAGGGGGCCAGTGTTTCCGGACAAGGCACTGCGCGAATTGATCGGCAGCGGTTCATTGCAATAGCCGCCCCGGCGAACCCAGCGCTTCGAATGTCTCTGCGCGGCCAATTGTTGCCGCTCGCCCGTCCCACAAACTCGTCACTCGAAGGGCTCCTCTACTCTGCAAACGGCCGCAACCGCCACTGAGGTATCCCGGCCAAAACGACCGTATTCAGGCCCGCCGACCGCGACATAGTGCTGAAAAACGCCTGGCACCTGGAGTCGCTGCTGCGGAACAGCACGCTGATCGACGCGCAGGTGACGTTGCACCTGAGTTGGGCAAACGATTACAATCGTCCGTCGCCCCCCGAAGGAGCTTAACCAGGCCCGTGTCTAACACAGGCTTTCGACGAGGTAACCCCGACCGGTGCGCGCTTGACCGGGTCTCCGCATTGCCGCTGAAGTACAGGAGAAAGACGGATGGGGGCGACACCCTGACCGAGCGGAGATGGTTATCCCGAGCCTTAACGTTATTTTCGAGCAGCTCACGCGCACGTTCGTCCCCTCGTTTTCGCAGGCGGCGCTGGGCATTCCCTATGCTCAGTTGAAGGACATCATCTACCCGTCGCCGCCGTACAAGCACTTTCAGATCAAAAAACGAAACGGGTCGCCCCGATTCATCGCGGAGCCGCGTCAGCGTTTGAAGGTAATGCAAGAAAAGGTGCTGACGTTCCTCGAAGAGCGGATGAGCCCGCTCAAACCGGCGGTTCACGGGTTCGTGCCGAAGCGCAGCATTGTCACCAACGCCCGCGCGCACTGTTCGCGCAAGACGCAGTTCGTCCTGAATCTCGATCTGCAGGACTTTTTCCCGACCATCACATTTTTCCGCGTCCGCGGTGTGTTGCGGAACCGACCGTTCAACTTCTCGCACGAGGTGGCCACGGTCATCGCGCACATGTGCACGCTGAACGGGTCACTGCCGCAGGGAGCGCCGACGTCGCCGTTCCTGTCGAACCTCGTGTGTCGGACGATGGATCGGGACCTGACCGATCTAGCACGCCGGAACCGCGCGACGTACACCCGCTACGCGGACGACATCACTTTCTCGTTTGCCGTGCGCACCGCCTCCCGCCTGCCAGCCGCATTTGCGTGGTGGACGAGGACGGGCACCTGACACTAGGCGCCGAACTGCAAGACCTGATCACTGGCAAGCACCATTTCACGATCAACCCGCCGAAGACGCGGTTGAGCGATCGCGCCCGCCGGATGGAAGTTACCGGGCTCACGATCAACAAGTTTCCGAACGTCCGCCGAAAGTTCATCGACCGGATTCGGGGTGCCCTGAACGCGTGGGAGCGCAACGGGTACGCCAAAGCCGAGAGCGGCTGGCAAGCGCGGGTCGCCAACGCAGAAAGCGGACCGTACGAGAAAAAGCCGTGGAAACGGCAAACCCGCACCGGTGCCCCACCGAAACTGCAAAACGTACTGTGGGGAAAGTTGCTCTACCTCCGGATGGTTCGCGGAAAGGACGATCTGATCTACACCCGCCTAGCCGAGCGTTACAACAAGGCGGTGCTCAAAGAGCAGGCGGCGGGACCGTTTAAAGCGCCCAAGCTGCCGGTCGAGCCGGTCGTCCGGGACAAGGTGACCGCGCAGGACGCCTGCTTCGTTGTTGATTGGTATGGCGACTACAAAGACCCTACTCTCGGCGAAGAGATGCCGATGGCGCAGGGGACGGCATTCGTCTACCGAGAACTGGGCCTCCTCGTCACCTGCAACCACGTCTTTGAATGGGAGGGGAAAGTCGGCAAAGCGGACACGGTGATCGACTACGAAAGTCCCTACTTGACGAGCAAAATCCTGCAACTGATTCAACCCGGGACGAAGAAGTCGTGGCCAGCGAAGATCCTCTACCGCGACAAACAGATGGATTTCGCCCTGCTCGCGTTCGAAGGGGATCCGCCTCAGCATCGGTATTTTTCCGCGATGGACAACCCGATCGAGTCGGGCGCGCAGGGCGTGCTGATTGGGTATCCGGCGTGGAAGCAGTGGACGTGGCCGGACTTCAACGATCAGAAGGTGCTGAACCGAACCTTCCCGCATGTCGGGATGAACAGTTTCACGATCTCCGGCGCCGGGAGCATCCGTCCCGGCAACAGCGGAGGACCGTTCACGGACGATCGTTTCCGCGTTGCTGGAATGGCGCAACGTGGCGCATACATGGGCACTGGCCACGATGAATGTCTGTGCCTCGAGATACTCGACGGCCTGATCGCGAAGTACAAAGCAACGCTGGTCCCGCCTGTGCCGCCGGCTCCGGCTACCGTGCTGGGTGCACCGCCGACACCTGCCGCAGGATCCGCAGCCCTACCACTCCCCGTTCCTGCAGCGCCAGCCGCAACGGTCAACGGAGCCGCCGCGCCCGCAGCACGTGCCCCGGCCCACCCTGTTCCTGCCGCGCCGATACCGCCGACCTTGCCCTAACGCCGAATGTCCGGTTCGGCCATGGCCCAAAGCGAGCGCTCGGTGCTGCTGGTGCGCCGCTCTGCACCTCTCCCAATCGGAAGCGACCACACATTTACTCGAAGGCGCGAATGGCTGTTGTACCTTGGTAGTTGCCGAACAGACGACGCTGGGGCGAGCGCCCGCTTGGGGTCGTAAAGCGACATTCGAAAATCTGATTTCCCTTCTCACGCGGCGAACACCGATGCATAAGCCCTGTTTCCGTTTTTACCGCACCTCAAACCCAAACTGGCGATAGTTTCGCCATTAAACGTGGATCCGCTCGACCTCGTCGGGACTGATATCGTCGCGGCGCCGATCGTAAAGCTGCGTGGTGCGCGTTGACGCATGATTGGCCATCGCTGCGGCGTTCTCAAGCGTGCCGCCGTTTTTCAGGTAGGCGGTGATGCCGGTCGCTCGAAACGTGTGGTTGCCAATCTTGGTGTCGATGCCGGCTGCGATCGCGCGGCGCCGTACCATCGCGTAGACATTGGCTTGGGGAATGGAGGTGGCGCTGAGCATTCCGGTGCCGCGTTGAATCGTCCGGAACAAGGGCGTTTTCGTTTCGCCACTAATGTTCGCGCCGTCTATGTAGGCGTGAAGATATTCTTCAAGCGTGCGGTGACAGGGCATCTCATGACGCTTGCCGCCTTTCTCATGCAAGCGCAGCCAGAGCCGCCGATTTTGCACGTACACATCCTCCACGCGCATTGTGATAGCTGCGCCTACGCGTGCGAACGAAAACACCATTAACGCAATCAAAGCCCGGTCCCTAAGGCCAATGGGTGTGCTGACATCGATGCTATCGAGCAACTGCCGGGCTTCGGTTGCATCGAGCACGGGCGTCTTGCCCTTGCGGGTCGTGTGACTGGGTCCGCGCACGGACGCAGTGGGATTGTGCGGCACGACTTGGCCGATGACGAGCCAGTCAAACAGGTGACGAATCGCAGCTAAGCGAAGCTTGACCGTCGGCGCCGACAACGTCTGCGTTTGCAGCTCGATCCAGGTGGCCACATGCGGCGGTTGCACGGCGGTGATCGAGATCACGCCGACCTGCGCGCACCAGGTCAGGAATTCGCCCACTGCGTGCGCATACGCTCGTCGCGTGTTTGCGTTGCGGATGGTCGATGCGAAAAACTCGAGAAAGCGAACGCTCGCCCGCTCGCCGGCATTGACCACTACTACCGGCAGTGGAGAGGACGATCGAACCGCAAGCGCGGCCTCAGACATGATCGGTCGCGGGCTTTTCGTGCCGTTCCGTAAACGCCATCGTCAGATTTAAAAGCCCGTACAGTTCGCCCGCACTGGTCGCCTCAACTTCAACGTCACCCAGTGTCAGGCGCAACCTGCGCCCGGCTCGACCTTGCAGCCAGGCGCCGGTCGCCGCGGTCAGCGTGGACCCGGCGACGGCCGTGCACGGGACCATGAATTCCCCAACAAAGCCGTCACCCCCATCCGCGTGGGCCGCCGTGAAAGTGACCGCGTCAATCTTGCCACCCTCGGCACGGGCGAGGCTATAGAACTGCCGCAGCTCGCGCTGGTATCCCGGACTGAAGGACGCCTCATCGTCGGGTGTGCGCACCAGGGTCAGACGCAGGGTGTCCGGGGTTGGCATGGCGGCTCCTGATATATGTGATAAAGGACATTATCATATATAGATATGACCGGTATCTTCCGCGCTCGGGACAAGTCATACTGCAAAGACCGAGGCGCAGTTCGCCGCTCCTCTTTCTCGTTGCAGATGGCTGAGGTAAGACTGCCTTTGCATTTCACTCATGGCTGACCTCGAGACGAGTCCGCAATACCGCACCCAAAACCAGAAATACACGCGGCGCAAGACTTCACTTGGGAGCGAGCATCATGATGCACAATTTTTTGGCGGACAACCGGTCCGCGTTGATCGAGCGTTGTAAGGTTAAAGTGGGCAAAAGACCGGCGCGCCACGCTACCGAGCAACAACTTGAAAACGGCGTGCCACTTTTTCTTGACCAATTAATCAATACGCTTCGAATCGAACGAACATCGCGCCCGCTGGACAGTCGCATGATCTCCGGGCCGTCTGGGGGCGGCATCACACTTTCCGAAGTCGGCGTCACAGCTG
Source organism: Caballeronia sordidicola (assembly GCF_002220365.1). GTDB lineage: Bacteria > Pseudomonadota > Gammaproteobacteria > Burkholderiales > Burkholderiaceae > Caballeronia > Caballeronia sordidicola_C. The sequence continues at coordinate 4,820 of NZ_MTHB01000044.1, forward strand.
CTCAGCATGGCAAAGATCTAATGGATCTCGGTTTTTCGATCGACCAAGTTGTTCATGATTATGGTGATCTTTGTCAGGCGATTACAGATCTCGCCTACGAGCGGGATGCCCCATTTGAAATCGACGAGTTCCGGACACTGAACCGTTGTCTCGACAATGCGATTGCAGACGCGGTGACCGAATTCAGCTATCAACATGATTCTGCGATCGCGGCGCAGACCCTAGGTGCAACAAATGAGCGATTCGGTGCGTTTGTGCATGAATTGCGCAATGCTTTACTTGGCGCAACATTCGCATTCGACGCGGTTAAAGCAGGAAATATGAATTGGTCTGGCGCTACGGGTAGCGTCCTCGAACGAAGTCTTGATTCCATGGATAAACTGATCAAGCACGCGGTAATCGACGTCCGGATAGCGGCGAGCGGCTCGGTTGCGCCCCAGCAATTTCACGTAGCAGAGTTTATTGGGGACGTTCGCGAATCAGCGATGATGATGGCGAAGATGCATCGTTGTTTGCTAACAGTGTCACCGGTCGACCCGGACATTGCCATCAACGGCGACCGGGATCTCCTGTATTCGGCTGTGGGAAACTTGCTCCAAAACGCGTTCAAGTTCACGCATAGCCATACTGAAGTGACTTTGAACGCCTATGCCGTCGCAGACCGCATCCTTATTGATGTCGCAGATCATTGCGGCGGCCTGTCACCAGATGCTGCCGAAAAAATGTTCCTCCCATTCAAACAGAACGGAAAAAACAAATCGGGGTTAGGTTTAGGTTTGTCAATCGCGCGAAGGGCTGTTGAGGCGAACGACGGTAGTCTGAGCGTTCGTGACGCACCGGGAATCGGCTGTATCTTTACGATAAGTTTGCCGCGCCACGAGTTACTCGATTCATAACCAGTACTGTTTATAAAGGCGGCATCGAGTACCGCGGTATGCTCATCGTGAAAACGCAGCCGATGCCGGGCATGTCTGACACGCTGAGCGTTCCCCCGAATGACTCGACGCTCTTTCGCGCGATCAACAAGCCCAAGCCCAGTCCGCTCTTGTCGGCCGAGTGTTGCTTGAACGGTTGGAACATGGTTTCCACGCTGCCAACAGGCAGACCGCCGCAATGATCTTTTACATCGATCAAAACACGGTCGGCCACCGCATATGCGTTCAAAGTCACTTCAGTGTGCGGGTGAGTAAATTTAAGGGCGTTTTGCAACAAATTGCCCACGGCTGCATACAAGAGATCGCGATCACCCGCTAGTGCAAGTTGGGGGTCCACGGAGGACACGACGAGCTTGCTGCCGCGCACTTGAGCAGCCAGTTCCGCCGCGTGTTCAACCTCAGCGATGA
>NZ_MTHB01000283.1 GCF_002220365.1 Caballeronia sordidicola
TGTTCGTCGGCTCCGACAGCGGGGGCGAGCGGGCCGCCGCGATGTATAGCTTGATCGGGACGTGCAAGCTCAACGGAATCAACCCGCGTGCCTACCTAGAATACATCCTGACCCACATCGCTGATCACAAGATCTCTCGCATCGACGAATTGCTGCCTTGGAATGTGGCTGACAAACTAAAACCCCTCACCCCGCCACAATCTCAATCCGGTAGATCTGGATAGATTTGGATGGATCGTCCCCATGATCGCCGATCGTGGACACGATCTCCCTTGATCTATACGGACTCCAACACGCCATCGCCATCATGCCTCACTCGCGCGCGCGTGAGGACACGGCCCAGCCGAGCCGCTTACCAGCATTCCAGATGCGTGTCTGTCACGACGATCTCCTCAAATGCAAAGCCGGGTAGCCTCAGGATTCGGATTTTTGAGCACGCTAGCGGGTAGCCAAGCCTTGCTGCGTAAGGCTCGGACGAGCGCCGGTTCTGGCAATCTGGGTGCCGATCGACGCCACCGCTAAACCGTTGATTCAATTGATTGTGCAGTGCGGCTAACGTACGTTTTCGTCCATTTTCTGACGGCACCCCTTAATGGACCTGTTGCAAGCATAGGTGAGACATCCCGGTGTCGGTTTCGCTGTACGTTTTATCCGATCACTCACCAACGCTTGCTTCTCAAAATTGGAACAAGCTGCCCGTTGCAGATAATCCATTAGACTATTCGGAAACCAGTTTGTAGCGGGTGCTGACAGACACCGCCGATTGCGCCGTGTTGCTAATTTATAGAACGGGGAAGACAAAAGAATGCAGCACGCCTTTGAAGTAGAGAGCGGTCGTGGGTCGCTATGGCATCGCTGGGATCCGCACCTTCATGTGCCGGGTACCGCGTTGAATGACCAGTACAGCGGCAAAGACCCGTGGGAATCGTTTCTGGCAGCCGCCGAAGCGACGAATCCGCCGCTTCGCGCCTTAGGGATAACGGACTACTTCGGCATAGAGGGTTACGAGCGTACTATCGAATACAAGAAACGGGGCCGTCTTGCCAATGTGGGTTTCATTTTTCCGAATGTCGAGTTGCGGCTAAGTATCGAGACCTCGCGCGCGTCGGCGGTCAACATTCATTTGCTGTTTTGCCCAGACGACGCCGATCACGTAGAGCGCGTACATCGATTTCTGCGTGAACTGCAGTTCTCGTACGAGAAGGAAGTATTCCGGTGCGAGCGTGTTGATTTGATCCGGCTGGGTCGTGCTTACAACCCCAAGATCGTGGATGACGGGGCCGCTCGAACCGAAGGCGCAAACCAATTCAAGGTGACACTCGAGGACCTAAAAAAGGCCTTCCAGAACTCCGTATGGGCACAAAAAAATGTCCTTTTCGCCGTGGCTGGTGGTGAAAAGGACGGAACTTCCGGGCTGCGCGATGAAACGGCGTCGTTCGCTGCTATGCGCAAGGAACTCGAGCGCTTCGTGCACATCATCTTCAGTGGCAATCCTAAGCAGACCAGCTTTTGGCTCGGGAACGAAGCGCTCTCCGTGGACGAGCTCCACAGGCAGTACGGCGGCCCGAAACCGTGTCTGCACGGCTCGGATGCTCACTCCACAGGGAAGGTGGGTGCCCCGGACATCAAGCGCCTTTGTTGGATAAAGGGCGACCTGACCTTCGAATCCCTGCGTCAGGTCTGTATCGAACCGGGCGAACGCGTGTTCATCGGCGAGGAGCCGCCTAAAGGCGCGCTCCGGGGCAACACGATCGATTCAATTGCGGTCTCTAATGCGCCGTGGCTTTCGAAAAGCAGCGTTGACCTGAACGCCGGCCTCGTGGCGATCATCGGCGCGCGCGGATCCGGTAAGACTGCGTTGGCGGACCTCATTGCGGCCGGAGGACTTGCCTTGTCGCCACGCCTCAACGAAAAGTCCTTTATTTCGCGGGCAAAAGCGTACCTTGAGCCGAGTGAGGCACGTCTCCACTGGACATCGGGGGACGACACCTGGAACGGCCTGACAGCTACCGATATGGAAGAGTTGCTTGATCATCCGCATGTGCAATACATGTCTCAGCAGTTTGTCGACCAATTGTGCTCGGCCGACGGGCCGAACGACGAGCTCGTCGACGAAATCGAGCGCGTCATTTTCAACGCCCATCCCTATCCGGAAAGGCTGGGAGCAGACACGTTTCAAGAATTACTGAATACTAGGCTTGAGGCATCGCACGAAAAGCGAAGCCGGCATCAGCAGGCATTGGTCAAGGCGTCAACCGACCTGACGGAAGAACGCGTCAGAAAGGATGGCCTGAAAGCACTCGACAAGGATCGGGATGAACGCCGCCGTGGGATAGATAAAGATAAAAAAGATAGGGGGTCCTTGATTGCGAAAGGCAACGAAGTACGGGCACGCCGGCTCGAAGCGGTCTCCAATTCCGTTGATCTGAAGCGCCAGACCGTCGACCGGGCCAAGCGCAAACTTCGAGCACTCCAGCTCCTCCAGACGGATGTCGCGGATTTTCGATCACGCGAAGCCCCGGCTATGTTGGAAGACCTTCAGCTCCGAAGGGAAGAAAGCGGGCTTACGCAGTCAGACTGGGACGCATTCAAGCTTGATTTTGTGGGTGACGTCGACAATGTCCTGACCTCTCGCATCGCAGAAGCCCGACGTTCCGTCACCAGCCTGGAAGGGCTGCGCCCCCCTGCCGATCCGACCGCTGACCCGGCTACCCCTCTCATTCCAGACGATGCCACACTTGGCGACCAGACGCTTGCGTTGCTCGAACGAGAGATGGCCCGTTTGCAGAAATTGGTCGGAATCGACGCTCAAAACGCAAAACGGTACTCCGCGCTTTCCGAGAAGATCACCAAGGCCGAATCGGCTTTTACGAAAGTGCTGCAGCAGATCGAGCGCGCTCAGGGTGCGGAAGCGAAGATCCGGGAGCTTATTGAGGCCCGACGCTCGGCATATACAGGAGTCTTCGAGGCAATCGTTGAAGAAGAAGTTGAACTGGCTCAGCTGTATGCTCCGATCAAAACTAGGATCGAGCAGGCAGGCGGCTCTCTGTCCAAGCTGTCCTTCTCGGTGCGCAGGACTGTGAACGTCGACAAATGGGCGACCGAAGGCGAGAACTTGCTCGACCTTCGCAAGACTGGTCCCTTCCGCGGGCGTGGTGAGTTGTTAAAGCGCGCCCGAGAAAAATTGCTCAGTACCTGGTGTGAACGGCGGTGAGAAAGTGCCTTTAAACGGCGGCGGCCCGCTTTAACACTGACTGAGACGCATTTCTAACTTTTGTCAGGATGTCGGTTTCTGCGGATGAGCGAGATGATATCGGCGCGTCGAAGGGAGCCCGGAGGGCGAGTAAAGACGCGCCCGG